>NZ_JBFRFJ010000011.1:0-201528 GCF_052114765.1 Terriglobus sp. 2YAB30_2 | reverse complement strand
ACTGGGAAAACTCAGAACAAAGAGACACCCAACTCGCCCCTTGGACAGACTTCTACAACCAACAAAGACCTCATGCTAGCCTCAACCTACGCCCGCCCATCAGCAGGCTCCAGATGTCAACAACCTCTTGACCTCCTACAGGCACCCGGTGTATGGGTTAATCAAATTTGTTGCCACACCTCTACGACGCCAAGAACTTCTTCTCAAACTCCGCCGCAGGCATCGGTTTCCCGAAGAGATATCCCTGGCCCTCATCACATCCGATCCGCTTGAGCTTCTGTAACTGCTCTTCGGTCTCGATGCCCTCGGCAATGACATCCAGGTCATAGTTCCGTGCCAGGCCAATCGTCGCCGCAACCGTTGCCTCGTCCCGCGTGGAGCAGCACATGTTGCTGGTAAAGCTCCGATCGATCTTGATCTGCGTGACGGGGTAATCGCGAAGCAGGCTCAACGAAGCAAAGCCGGTGCCGAAGTCGTCGAAGGCGATGCAGACTCCGGCCTCCCGCAACTGCCTCAATGTGTCCAGAATCACGGCATCCTGGTGCAGAATGATGTTTTCGGTGATCTCCAGCTCCACGTTCCGCGGCAGCAGACGATAGTCGTCGAGACTCTGCAGCACCTGTTCCACCAGATCGCCGGTAAGGAACTGGGCGGCAAAGAGATTGATTCCCATGCGGAAGCGGCCTTCGTCCCTCTGGCGCCAGAGAGCCGCCTGTTCACACGCCTTCCGTAACACCCATGTCCCGACGGTTCCCGCCAGGGAGCTAACCTCCAACAAGGGAAGAAACGCCGCCGGAGCCAGGTATCCCTTCTGGGGATGCCTCCAGCGAATCAACGCCTCGGCTCCCACCAGGGTGCCGCTCTGCAGGTGGATCTGTGGCTGATAGAAGAGCTCGAACTCCTCATTCTCGACGGCATGATGGAGCTCGGCATCGAACTGCCGCCGCTCGATGGCCTCCTGGCGAAGCGCCGGCAGATAGACCGACACATGACCACGGCCGAGACTTTTGGCCTGGTACAGGGCAAGGTCCGCATTTCCCAACAACTCTTCCGCGTCGCTCTGCTGCTCTGTAGCGAGCGCGATGCCGCAACTCGCCGTTACACGGATGCTATGGTCAGCAACGTCGAGCTGCTTGCCGATATTGGTCAACAGCGTGTTCGCAAAGGCACGGACGGCCGGAAGCTCGCACCCGCGTAGAAGCACGGCAAACTCATCGCCCCCCATGCGGGCCAGCATGTCGCCCGGCTTCAGCAGGCAGTTCATCCGCTCTGACAACGCATGCAGCAGTTCATCGCCCGCCTTGTATCCGAGCGTGTCGTTCATGTCTTTGAAGCTGTCCAGATCGATCACTAGCAGCGCCAGGGCAACGTGCTCTTCCAACGCCCCGGCAACCTCATGGCGCAGAACCTTGCGATTAGCCAGGCCGGTCAGCTTGTCGAAGTTCTCCAGCCGGAAGAGCTCCTGCTCATGGTTCCGCCGCTCGGTAATATCGGTCAGCATCAGGCCGTAACGATCTTCTCCCTCTTCCTTCCAGGTGAAGAACACGACCTCGACCGGCAGCATTGCGCCTTCAGAACGCAAGGCAAGGGTTTCGATGGGGACATGCTGCGAGACTCCGGTGGCAATAACATTGCCGATGAACTCCAGAATCCGCCGCTCGTCCAGACGCGGCAGAATCTCGCCAATAAGGCGACCGAGTAACGTCTCACGCGAAGCTCCCAGGACAGCTGCCGCGGCACCATTACAGAAGGTCAGCTCAAGTTTTCGATTGAAGCCAAGCAAAGGCCCCGGAGATGTCGCCGCGATCTGCTGGAACCGGCTCATCTGTTGCGCCACCTCCAGCCTGCGCAACTCCAGCTTGTCGCTGACCAGTGCTGCAAAGTCGCGAAGCCGTTCCTGGTCACGTTCCGAGAAGGTCGCATGCGGCGACCGGTCAATGACAGAGAGCGCGCCGATGGCATGTCCGGAAGGAGAACGCAGAGGCATCCCGGCGTAGAACCGGATTCCCGGCTCACCGGTCACCAGCGGATTGTCGTGGAAGCGGACGTCATGAGTAGCGTCAGGCACCACCATGACATCGTTTTGCAGGATGGCATGCGCGCAAAACGATACATCGCGCGACATGTCACAACCATCAATGCCGTAACGGGCGGCGAAGAAGACGTGCTGTTCGCCGATCAAATTGACCGCCGACATCGGCATCTGGAACATCTCAGCCGCGAGCCGGACAACCGGCGCCAGCGCAGGAAGGCCGAGCCGCTCGCTCAGAGCGTACTCCTCCAGCGCCCGCAATCGTCCAGACTCGTCGACCATGGTGGAGGGGCAGCGCATCAAAGACCTCCCGGCCGTCTTGTCCTGAGGCAGCGGGAGAGTCTCCCGCTGCCTCGTTTCAAAACCCAAACTTAGTTTGAGAATGGCGCAAGTAATTGCGTTGTACAAACAGCGACAAACACCATAACCAGCTTCCGGACGGGTTGCAAGCGTATCTTTAGTAAGCCCCAGGCGAGCGCAAAGCTTTTTTTCTAGAGCATTTTCCTATTGCTGTATCCCGCGAGGAGCGTGCAGCGGCGTTTTCATTGAGGAAAACGCCCACAGATGCACAAGCCCCTCCACTACGCCCACAGGAAAAATGCTCTACGCCGGCTGCGCCGCACGGCGGCGGCGGCCGCTCAACAGATAGATGGCCGCCCGCAGCTCCAGCAACGGATCGGCAGACGCTTCAATCCCTTCGCAGCGCGGAATGGGATCGAAGATGATGTGCTTCTGCTGTGCCAGGGAGTCCGGCATGACAGCGTTCAACTCCACCACACCCAGCTCCACCAGCGGCCGCGACTCCGGCCAGTGCACCGTGGCGTCATCGACTGTGTCCTCCGAGCCGGCAACCTGTACCAGAATCCGGAACCTGATCGGCGCCTTGGCGACGCGCTCGGCGATCTCGTCGTAGTGGTAGTTCTGGGCAAGCTTCGCCCCTTCCTCGTCGGTGAAGAACTGCTTGCCCGCCTCCGGAACGATGCGATAGCGGCCAAACTTTGTCTCGCCCTGCGCATTGGTAAACGCAAACGCGGTGACGCCGAAGTAGCTTTCGGTCGCCAGGCTGATCGGGAAGGGCTTGGGAGCCTGGACAAACGCCAGCGCCGCCGGATGCGAGCCGAGAAAGACCTCAACCGGCTTAGGCGAAGGGACATCCGGCCCGCTGGCGCCGATGGCTTTCAGCAGCTCGATAAATTCATCGCCGGTACGCGTCGGGAAGGCATCGATGGAATGGCTGACGATGTCGGTATGGACGTGCTCGGCCAGGTTGAAACGGATCGCCAGGCCGCGCGGATTAGCATCCGCCACGCTATCCGGCATCATCGGCAGACCGGTGGAGTTCGAGAAACGAGCCGTTATCGGCGTCGACGGACGGGAGACATGCGGCGCGCTGGTCAGGGACAGAGCCTCAGACGCCGCTGTAAAGGTGCCGGTCAGCATCAGCCCCTTGGCATGAGCAGCGCGGAAACCCGGATGAAGACCGAAGAGCGTGTCAAACTGGGCAAGAATACGGTTGGCGAGGTCGACGACGCGTTCATCGTTCGGAAGAGGCATAGGGGGGATCGATCTCCTTGGCCGAAGCCACTTGGTTTTGGCCGAAGCCACTTGGTTTTGGCCGGAGCCATTCCGTTTGAAGTGGGTAGACGCAGCTTACTCCATCTGCCCGCGCACAGGCGTAAACGTGCACTGCGGGCATAAAACGTGCACAGATATAGGGCCGACGCTTGGTACACTCGAACCTGTGACCGAGCTCTGCTTTTCCATCCTCGCGGCCGACTTTGCCCACCTCGCTGAGGACGTCGCTAAAGCTACCGAAGGCGGTGGCACGGTGGTCCATTTCGATGTGATGGATGGCGTGTTTGTACCCAACATCAGCATCGGGCCGCCGGTACTGAATAGTCTGCGCAAGGCGACGACGCTGCCCATCGACTGCCACCTGATGATCGCCAACCCCGATGCCTACATCCCCGCCTTTGCCGACAACGGCGCCGACTGGGTGAGCGTGCAGTGGGAGGCGTGCCGTCACCTGAACCGCACGCTGGAGCTGATCCGGAGCCACGGCATGAAGCCCGGTGTGGTCATTAATCCGGCGACTCCGGTGGAGTTTCTCACCGATGTGTTGGACATTGTGGATCACGTACTGGTGATGACCGTAAACCCCGGCTTCGGGGGGCAGGCGTTCATTCCCAGCACCCTGAAAAAGATCGAGCGCCTTGCCCAGATGCGGCAGGAGCGCGACCTGGACTTTCGCATTCAGGTCGACGGCGGCATCGACCACACGACAGTGGAGAGCGTGGTGAAGGCCGGAGCCGAGCTGCTGGTCGCCGGTACCTCGGTCTTTGGCCGCGGACAGGCAGTCGAAGATGCCCGCAGCCTGCTGGATCTGGCACGGAAGGCTGAACTGGCGCGAAAGACTGAACTAGCCACATCAGGGAGATAATTCGGGGTGCCTGTAAAAGCATCGGGACCATACCCCATCTCGCCATCTGACCGTCTAAAATAAACACACCTTCCTGCCGTGCCCGCTAAGCCGGGGGAAGGTTGCGCTCTCTCATCCAGAGAGCAGTGAGGTTGCATGCGCCGTTTTGTTTTCTCGACCCGTTTCGCACCGCTTTCCGCCGCCGTGGCTGCGGCCCTTCTGGCTGGTTCACTGAGCCTGCACGCACAGACGGCCGGCACGAATCCTGACGGTTCGCAGTCTGAGAGCGTCACGCTCTCCACGGGCAAGCAGGCAAAGAAGCGCAAAGGGGATGAACCGAAGGAACCCAAGGAATCCAAGAAGGACCAGAAGGTTCAGCAGTCCAAAGACACCAAGGCCGCCGAGAAGAAGCGCCTGAAGCGGAACCCACTGGCCGACGTGGACAAGAACCTGCCCGACAAGCAGCTCTACGACAAGGCGCTCGAGGCCTTGAACAAGGGCCACTTCGACGTCGCCCGTCTGGACCTGCAGACCATGCTCAATACCTATCCGGACTCGCAGTACCAGATGCGCGCCAAGCTGGCCGTCGCCGATAGCTGGTACAAGGAAGGCGGCTCCGCCGCCCTGGCCCAGGCCGAGGCCGAGTACAAGGACTTCATCACCTTCTTCCCCAACGTGCCCGAAGCTGCCGAAGCTCAGATGCGCGTCGGCGACATCTACTTCCGCCAGATGGATAAGCCTGACCGCGACTACACCAAGGCGATGCACGCGCAGGAAGAGTACCGGAACATGATTCAGCAGTTCCCGCAGTCCACGCTGGTGCCGCAGGCCAAGCAGCGTCTGCGTGAGGTGCAGGAAGTACTGGCCACCCGTGAAGCCGAGGTCGCTTCGTTCTACGCCTCCCACGAGAACTGGGCCGCCGCCATCGCCCGCTATCAGACAGTGGCCGACACCTATCCGCTCTACAGCGGCATGGACCAGGTGCTAATTGGTATCGGTGACGGTTATGCCGCGCAGGCGCGTTTCGTACGTGGAACCAATCTTCCCGAAGGTCCGAAGGCCAAGCTGGAGCAGGAGTTCGATGACCGTGCGATGGCCGCCTATACCAGGGCTGTGACCGAGCACTCTGCTTCCAACCATGTTGAGGATGCCCGCGACCGTATCGCTGCTCTGAACCGCCCGCAGCCTGAGGCCAGCCAGGAACAGACCGCAGCCAGCCAGGCGCTGGAAAACAGCCGCTCGCAGTACAAGCTGCTCGATATCGCCAAGATCATGTTCCTGCGCCACCCGGACGTCGTCCAGACCGCCACGGTTGGTGAGCCCACCATGGCTGATCCGCGTCCGACCCTGGCGCCCGAAGTAGCAAAGTTTGTCGAAGACTCCTTCCGAGAGGCGCTCAACCCCGGCACTTCGGCCGCGGCCGCTCCCAAGGCAGTCAAGGCAGCTCCCGCAGCCGCAGCCTCTGAAACGCCGGCGGCAGCACAGCCTGGTGCCCCGGCGGCGCCCGCGACTCCGCTCGGCTTCAACGACATCAACAACCCGGCGGATGGCTCGGCTCCGAACGCGGGAGCGGTCAATATGACGGCTCCGGCAGCCGCGCCGGCGGGCGGAAACGGCGTCGGTATCGAGATCGTGACACCCAAGGCTGGCGAGACGCCACGGACGTTCGGTCTGAAGGCCGTCGGTGGCGCTGAGAACAATCAGGCAGTCCCCCCGGTTGAAAAGCCCGCCGCGGCGGAAGACACCGTGAACGATATCGCCCCTGGTCAGAAGACTCCTGCAGCCCAGCAGGCACCCGCCAACGGCAAGAAAGCTCCGAAGCCTTCGATCGATAAGAGCGAGGAGAGCTCCTCCAAGAACAAGAAGAAGAAGGGTCTGGGCAAGATCAACCCGTTCTAAATACCTCTACGACTCACGAAAAAGCCCCGGCCCGCCGGGGCTTTTCGTTGGGGGGTCTCAAGTTTTCTTTATAAATGTTCCTGAACGGTCGGGGTCCCCGGCGAACTTATTCGCTGCGGTGATTAGTGAAGGACCTGCTTTTCAACGCTTCCGAAGACAACTACTCTCCAGGCACCCTCGTCGACCCCGGTGTCGTTCCAGTCTGCCCCGGCGCTGCCGGATCGATCTCTCCGGCCTTGTTCTCCGGCGTGCGGGAGTTCACCTTCGTCTGTCCCGGACCGGCGGTTGCCGGGTTGTCACCCTTCGGGCCCGAGGGAGTTACCTTCGCATCGCGTTCGTGTTGTTGTGTCGTCGCCATGCGCGGGTAAGAGTGCACAAGCGCGACCGCGGATGCCTTGTATCCTTAACGTGTGGCTCCTCCCTGTTTATTTCTTGATCGTGACGGCGTAGTAAACGTCGAAATTGGCTACCTGCATAAGATTCCAGATGTCCAGTGGATGCCCGGCATTATGTCGCTCATCCGCACAGCCCGCGCGCACGGCATGAAGGTGGCCATCGTTACCAACCAGGCCGGCATCGCCCGCGGCATGTACACCGAAGAGCAGTTCCATGAGCTGATGGTCTGGATGCGTGCCGAACTCGACCGCGAGCAGGCCGACGTCGATGCGGTCTACTACTGCTGCCATCACCCGGTGCATGGTGTCGGCGAATACAAGCGTGAGTGCGAAGAACGCAAGCCCGGCCCCGGCATGCTGCTGAAGGGCGAGCGCGAGCTCGGCATCGACCTTGCTACCAGTATTCTGGTGGGCGACCGCTGCTCCGACCTTGCCGCCGGTCATGCTGCAGGCATAGAACAGGTCTTCCTCATTCGGGGAACGGAAGAGGCCGGCTGCGGCGAACCGCACACGGCCATCGAGTCGCTGGCCGAAGTCGAACGCTGGATCGCAGAGCGCTATCAGAAGGTGTAACCAATGGAACGGATGAGGGATGTGCTGCGCAACACGCTGAGTAAGTCGCTACGCACGCTCAGCGAGACCGACCGGCTGGCGGCCGCATGGCCGGTCGTCGCCGGCTCTGCCATTGCCGCGCACAGCCAGGTGACTGCGTTCGAAGAAGGCACCGTCATCCTCTACGTGGACGACCCAGCATGGCGGCCTCAGCTTGAGGCCATGTGCGGACGCCTGGTGGGCGACCTGAAGAAAGTCGCCGGTGTCTCCGTGACCGGGCTGCGCTTTGTGTCGGGCCAGGAGCGGCCTCGCTATACTCAGAAGTGATGAGTGAGACGGTAACCCTTGACGTCGTACGCCGCGTGGCCGAGCTGGCCCTGCTCGAGCTGAAAGACGACGAAGTCGCCCGCATGCAAAAAGACCTGAACGCCATTCTTGGCCACATCGACCAGTTGAATGAGCTGGATACGGCTGGAGTTCCGCCGATGGCGCAGGTCAGCGAGATTCTTGGCGGACAGATCGAAGCCTCCGCCGAGGCGCTGCGGGAAGACGTCGTGCGCCCCTCGATTGACCGGACCGCGGTGCTGCGGGAAGCACCCGAAGCGGACCACCGCTTCTTCAAGGTCCCGAAGGTGATTGAACGCTGAAGGTGATTGAACGCTAATGAATCTTGAGACCCTGAGCATTGACCAGGCGCGCGTTGCGCTGACCAGCGGTGAGACCACCGCCACCGCTCTCGCCGAAGCCCACTATGCGCGTATCGCGCAAGAGGACGGCAAGATCAACAGCTATCTCTCGCTGGCGAAGGATCGCGCCCTCGCTCAAGCATCAAAGATCGACGCTCTGGCCAAGGCCGGCGATCCACTGCCGCCGCTGGCCGGTATCCCGCTCGGGATCAAAGACGTGCTGACCATGGTCGGCTCGCCCGCGACCGCCGGATCGAAGATCCTCGAAGGCTACCATCCGCCCTATGACTGCACCGCCGTCGCGAAGCTGGAAGCTGCTGGCGCTGTGCTGCTGGGCAAGCTGAACTGCGACGAGTTCGCCATGGGCAGCTCGAACGAGAACTCCGCGTACGGCCCGGTACATAATCCCCGCGCTCTGGACCGTGTTCCCGGCGGCAGCTCGGGTGGCTCGGCCGCAGCGGTTGCCGCAGGCTTCTGTGTCGCCAGCCTGGGTACCGATACCGGGGGATCGATCCGCCAGCCCGCAGCTTTCTGCGGCGTGACCGGTCTGCTGCCCACCTGGGGCCGCGTCTCCCGATACGGTCTGATTGCCTTTGCCTCCTCGCTCGACCGTATCGGACCGTTCACCAGGAATGTGAAGGACGCCGCCACACTGCTCGGCGTGATGGCAGGTTCAGACGTGATGGACGCGACCGCATCGCACACTCCGGTCAACGACTACGTCGCGGAGAGCCAGAAACCGGTCGCCGGCCTGAAGATCGGCGTTCCGGAGGAGTACTTCGGCGAGGGTCTGGATCCCGAGATCCGTGCGGCAGTCGAGAAGTCCATCGCCGACCTCAAGGCCGCCGGCTGCGAGATCAGGAAGATCAGCCTGCCGCACACCCGCTACGCGATTCCGACCTACTACGTCATCGCCACGGCAGAGGCTTCGAGCAATCTCTCGCGCTTCGACGGTGTACGCTTCGGCCTGCGCGACAAGTCCGCGCCCACGCTGACCGGAATGTATCGCCAGACCCGCGACGCCGGCTTCGGCGCCGAGGTCAAGCGCCGTATCCTGCTGGGAACCTACGCTCTTTCCGCCGGATACTACGACGCGTACTACAAGAAGGCCCAACAGGTCCGCACCCTGCTGACCCGCGACTTTCTGTCAGCCTTCGCCGACGTGGACGCCATCGTCACTCCCATGACGCCGACCCCGGCCTTCAAGCTGGGCGAGAAGACAGACGACCCGGTCGCCATGTACCTGGCCGACGTCTACACGGTCGCGGCATCGCTGGCGGGTATCTGCGGCGTCTCCGTCCCCTGCGGAAACACGAAGGACGGCCTGCCGATCGGTGTCCAGATCCTGGGCAAACACTTCGACGAAGGCATGGCGTTGCGCGTCGCGCAAGCCGTTGAAAATGCGCAGCGATAGCTGCGCATTTTCGTTGAAAGTTGTAGGTTGAAAGTTGAAGACGTACGGCGTGGGTGGGGCAACGAACGGAGCCCCACCCATGCTTTTTAAGCGCCAGCCGGGTCGCATAGGCACAAACTGCCTACACAGTACGGTTTCAACGGGTCCCCAACGAACTTGTTCGTTGGGGTGAACTTTCAACTTCCAACTATCCAGCAACCAGGAACCAGCAACCAGGAACCAGCAACTAGGAACTGCCTTTAGCGTCTATCCTTATAGTCCCTATGAAACGCCTTCTCCCCGCCCTCGTTCTTCTCTGCGCTTCGGCCGCCTTTGCGCAGAACTCAGGCTTTGGCCCGCTAGACACCACGGCTCCCGCCGGCCTGACGCCCGACGACATCGTCAAGAAGATGGGCGCCCGCGAGAGTGAGTTCGCCAAGGTGCGTGAAGACTACGGCTTCCGGCGCACGGTGAAGATCCAGACCCTGAACGATGTGAACAAGATCGACGGCGAGTACCAGATGGTGGCCGACATCACCTTCAGCAAAGAGGGCCGGCAGGTAGAGAACGTCGTCTTCGCTCCGCAGAACACGCTGGAGCGCATCATCATGTCCCCCTCGGACGTGCAGGACATCGAACGCAAGCTGCCCTTTGTGCTCACCGCCGAAGATCTGCCGCAGTACAACATCAAATACATCGGCAAGCAGAAGATCGACGAGCTTGACACCTACGTGCTCTCCGCCGAGCCGAAGACGATCGAGAAGAACCAGCGCTACTTCCAGGGCAAGGTCTACGTCGATCAGCAGGACTTCCAGATCGTGCTGGTAAACGGCAAGACCGTTCCCGATGACCTGCGTCGCGGACACGAAGATTTGCACATTCCCTACACCACCTATTACGAGCAGATCGACGGCAAGTACTGGTTCCCCACCTACACCAAGGGCGAGGGCATTCTGCACTTTGCCGCGCAGGACGGTTCTATCGGCGAGGACGTGCATGTCCGCTCGTATGTGCGCTACACCAACTACAAGCGCTTCCGCTCGACGATCCGCCTGATCTATGAAGGTCAGGACGTGACCGAGGGAGCCGACAAGCGCAAGCAGGAGGAGCAGCAGAAGACGCCTCCGCCGGCATCCAATCCCCCGAAGCAATGAACTCGCGTCCCACAACCTACGGAGAAGTGCTTCGCCCGCGCGGCATCGGCCGCTCGGGTGCGTTCTCGGATGAGAACCTGGAGTTCCTCGCCCGGGTGCTCGACGACTGGTTCCGCATTCCCGGCACCTCAATCCGCTTTGGCATCGACGGCATCATCGGCCTAGTCCCCGGCATCGGAGACCTGTTGAGCGGCCTCGCCAGCTCCGTCATCGTCATCGCCGCCTGGGCTCGCGGCGTGCCCATTGCGGGCCTGCTGCGCATGATGGCCAACATCGGCATCGACGTAGTGGTCGGTGCAATTCCATTCGTCGGCGACGCCTTCGATATCGCCTGGAAGGCCAACCGCCGCAATTATGAGCTGCTAACCCGCCACATTACCGAGCCTCGCCGGCATACCTGGAAGGACTGGATCTTCCTGTTCCTTCTGGGAGCTATGTTCCTGGCGTTGCTTGCGGTTCCGGTCATGGTGACCATCTGGCTGCTGGGCTGGCTCCTCGGCATCCCGATGCACCCGGTCTGGCAGCGTTAGAGAGCAGTATCGACAAATCCGGGAAACTCAGAATCAGGGTGATGCAGAAATCCGAGGACCAGACGATATAAGCGCTGAAGGCCGGGGTCCCCAATGAACTTGTTCATTGGGGTGGAAAGGCGCGCCCTATATCAGCCTGGGGCAACGCCCCAGGTCTTGGGCATATTGAGAAACCAAGGGCTGAAGGCCCGCTCTATAGTTCTCAACTTAGGGAGCCCTGGGCGCTATCAGAGCAACCCAATTCATCGACGCGCCAGACCCTACCCCGGCCAGCTAAGGTAAAATCAAACAGCGCGGCGCGTCGGAGACCTCTCCGGCTGGCTCGCAGAAATTATCAAGTCGGGGCGTAGCGCAGTCTGGTAGCGCATCTGCTTTGGGAGCAGAGGGTCGGGGGTTCGAATCCCTCCGCCCCGACCATCGAATCAACCATTTAGTGCTAATTGGCGCATTCCCGAAAACACACAAGTATGCTTAGGAATCTCTTCACGCCAGCCCCTCCTACCTTCTCGACTTCAGGACTTCTTGAAGATCATTGACGAATTGTTCCGATGATTTCGCGCGTAGCGTCTTTGCATCGAGTTTTGAAGCCGAAGTGACAACTCCGTTGGATAGGACAAAGGTCCAGGATGCGATGGCGAGATATGTCTCGGTGTGTGGCACCCTTTTGAGGGCAAAAACATAGGGCACATTCAGGGTGAACTGATCGAATGCGGTCTCGACTGCCCTGACAGGTATGCCCTGAACAACAAGGACTCCACCTTGACGAGAAACAATAATAGTGTCGCCGGGGCGCACGCGACCTGAAGGGTCGGAAAACACCCGCTGCACGCGAACCGCATATTGAGTAAACAAAAATGTTTCATCCTGAACCGGCAGCGAACGCGAGATGTACGGAATTCCCTGCACTACTACATCAGAATTCGCGAGAGCCGACACCACCAAAGGAGAGACGCCCTGAGGAGGGTGAACGCCGTGATCAACAAACGCCTCAACGTTGTGCTCTTCAATGACCAGCTCGGTCGGAGTATGGCCCTGGTTCTTCGCAGCGAATTCTTCTATTCGCTGCTTGAACGTCAATCGGCTGGAGAAATCGTTGAAGTAAGAGGCCAGCTTTGTATCCAGGTCCGGTGAGCTTCCGGGAACCGAAAGCTGTGCATGGGCGCCGCATGATGTGAAGACGAACGCTAGGCAGAGGGTGATGCTATACCGCGATCGATTACCGTTGCACACTGTTGTTCTCCATGCTGCACTGTGAAGACATCGCAAGATGCCGGAGGTGGAGTAGGCGTGATCAGGTCAAGTGTGATGCCGCCCCGACCATCGAAATCAACCATTTCCCAGAACCTGCCAAGTCAGAAGACCGCACTAAAGGCGCTGCCCCCATCGCTGAAGGCAGCGCGAATGTGTTCTCGGTTTTCAGTAGGAACTAAAACACGGGCGTGGAAGTGCTCGTCAGGCTCGTGATTGTTTAACGGCTGAGTCGCGTGCTTGCCCTTCCATCGAGGGAGCCTTACTGACTCCGAGTTGTTCCATCAGCGACATAAGGTTCCAATCGGCCCATTGTTCAACGATCTTGCCGCCTTCGATACGGTAGATCGATGTCCCTGTGACCGTTGCCTTGCGGTTGGTGGGTTGCATGCCGAGAAATTCGGCTTTGTGAGTGCCCTGGGCTGTCCAGTGGTGCACGACTTCATTGCGTTCGGCGATGGTATCGTCGATCGAAAACTTGAGGTCAGGAAAGCCCTTCTTGCACATACCTATATGACGTTTGAGGTTGTCCGCTCCCGAGGTGAGGGCGGGAAAGACAGGATCATGGATACGACAGTTATCCGAAACCAGTTCACCGATCGATTCCAGCTTCCCCTGGCTCCAACACTCGTCCATGAACCTACGTGCGATTTGCTTGGTATCTGTGGCCATCGCAGTCCCCTTTCTGGGCCGGGATTATAGACCCCTCTTGTAAGGACTTGAAATCGGCAGCCCGCGCCTGGGATAAAACTGCCGGATTACTGACAAAACACCCAGAAACCCGGCAATATCGCTATGATCGACTAATTCCACAGGACATAACGCCGATGATAGGCGGCTTTTACCTTTGCTTCCTGCACCGCCCCTTTCTTATAGGGTTCCGTTGGACAAATCAGAAAGTCGGCAAAAAGATCAGCGTTAAGCTGACAAGCACCAGTTGGCTTCGCTCCAGCCCGGAGCCATGCTTCAACCCTCTGCCAGGAGGACTCGTCCGGCTCGAAGTCGCGGTGTGTTCCGATGTGCCAGATGCGAAGCTGGCCATCCCCACAATACTCGTGTGCACGGCCGTGAATCACTCTGCAGGATTCAGTTGTTTGAGCTTCAGAACTCAGAGTAAGCAGGAGACAAACTATTGCAATCCTTCTCACCATTCGGTCCCTTCCATGTCACATTCAATCCGAAAGCGTACCAGATTGCTCTACTCGGGCCGGAGCAATCCGTTTTACATCTACTAGAGCTCTGAGCGCTGAAGGCCGGGGTCCCCAATGAACGCGTTCATTGGGGTGGAAAAGCGTGTTCTATACCGGCCTGGGGCAACGCTCCAGGTCTTCGGCACATTGAATGATCGAGAGCCGAAGGCCCGCTCTATAACTCTGCAGTGAGGTGCGAAGTTGTCGATACAGCCTCTTCAGCCGGCCTTCCGAAAGGTGAGGTTGTAGCGAACGGCTCCAAGCTGCGAATGCATGCCGTCTCGCAGTGGCGCAATGCCGTGATAACGCAACCGCGCAGGCCCTCCCCACACAAGCACGTCGCCATGGATTACCTGGATGCGTTGAATCGGGTCTGTTCGCTTCAGTCCACCAAAGAGAAAGGTCGCAGGCAGGCCTAACGAGACCGAGACGATCGGCTGCGTATAGTCACGCTCATCCTTGTCCTGATGCAATGACAGTTTCGAGCCCGGTTCGTACCGGTTGATGAGGCATGCGTCCGGGGCGAACCCTAGGAAGCCTGCCTGTTTCGCAGCGCCAGTCGCCAGCTCTTTGAACGCCGCCGGCATCTCGGGCCAGGGCTCATTCGTCTGCGGATCGATGTGGTCATAGCGATAACCGGTTCGATCTGTCACCCATCCCAGCTCGCCGCAGTTCGACATCGCGACTGACATACGGAATCCGCTCGGCGTCACCATATTGCGAAATGGCGACTGTTCGGTGACGCGCTTCAGAGCGGAAAGTAAATCGTGCTCCACAGCAAGCGCGAAGCCGGCGAGAACTGCCGTGCCTGGACCGAGAAGATCCTTTGGTAGCGGTGACGGCGCCTGAGTTTGGAAGAGCCGCTGGGTCATAGTTCTCCACTATGTGGCGTCATGAAAGATAACGCCAACGGTATAACGTTGTCCCGACCGCAGACGACTGACGCCATGACGAAGATTCACCCGATAACTGCCGCGCGCGCCTTGCACCGGGCGGTGGTGAACCGCAAAAGCGACAGCATCTCCCTGGCGCAGCGGCACAACTTCAGCCCGGCTCTGCATTCTTGGGCGCTGTTCAGTCAGGACAAACTCGCCGCCGGTAAAATCCTTCCCCGGCTCCGACAGAAGAAACGCTACCTGAACGGGAAAGACATGCTCGCCATAGAGGTCCTGGTGCAGGCAGTTATAGTCTCCAGCGCCATACTGCAACAGCAGCGGTGTAGGCCTCAATTGCCCTGCCTGATGACAGCGCTCGATGAACGCAGCGTGTTCGGCCGGATAGCGGATGTCGATGCCCATCTGTTCGTTCCAACGATTCGCAATCGGAGCCAGTCTCTCGTAAAGCGACGTGCGCAGCCCCTGCAGCAACGCAGGCAGCGGATAACGGAAGTACTTGTACTCGCCGCGGCCGAAACCATGCCGCGACATAACGACACGGCTGCGAAACAACTCATCGCTCCCGTACTGACTTGCCAGGGCTTGGCACTCCTGCGCTGTGAAGATGTTCTTCAGCAGAGCATTGCCTGCGTCGTTGAGCTCGTCTGCAATGAGCTTCCAGTCCAGCGACGCGATGCGCGATACCGCGCGTGTTGCGTGTGACAGTGGCAAGCCGCCCTGCTGTGAGGCAAGCTCTACGTTTTCGATCTCCGCTTTCATATGTGTCTCTCTTCCAGAACCAACGTTATTGAGATGTGTGGAATAGGACACTCCGATTCTTGCTTTCAAACTTGGGCCGTCTGCGATGCGTGGGGCAAAGCACTTTGGCGGCAAGATCCGGGATGTGATCGGCACTCTGTCCGGTTAGGTTTTGACCTGCAGAGCGACATCTTGTCTCTGCTATCTCAACCCAAAGGAACACAAGTATGTCGAAGGAAGCACAGAACAAGGCTCTCGTCGGACGCTGGTTCACCGAGTTCTGGGGACCAACGGTCAACCTCAACGTCGTTGATGAACTTGCGGCCCCGGACATGTTGCTGCAGTATTCACTGCACGAGCCACGCCGCGGCCACGAAGATATCAAGGCATTTATGACGGGATTCCGCCAGGCCTTCCCCAACCTCAACTTCTGGGGAGCGGCGGATCTCATCGCTGAAGGTGACTACGTCGTCGGACGCTGGGAGGGTGGCGGTACACACACCGGACCGGCCTTCAGCGATTTCCTGGCCGGATCATTGCCCATGAACAGCGGCCGCAAGATGCACTTCACCGGGACCACCGTTCTCCGCATCAAGGATGGAAAGATCGCCGAGGAGGTTGGTCTGGACGATGGCGTCACCGCGCTCACGCAACTCGGACTGATTCGAACCGCTTAAAGAGAAGCGGCAGCCATAATTCGGCTGCCGCCCTCTTCGGTGAACGCTAGGGTGTGTCCTAGGCCGCAACAGCCACAGACTGTGGATTCTTAGAACGATAGATGCGATAGTCGTAACCCTCTGTGACGAAGGAAAGATACGGCATACTGTCCGCGACGTTTGCATAGACGGGGAAATCCATAATGACCCAGACATCGCGGAAGGACGACTCCAGAGACCGTCCCAGGTTCTCCAGAACAGTCCGCATCACCTCTTCGCCGAACGGATTGAACAGGTACACGACCAGCTTTTCGTCTGGAAACCGGAATTCCATCGCATTCACGTTCATGCACGTTGCGGAGCACAGGCGTGCGCGATCGTCGTTGTGAAGATTCAACTTCGCGAGATCGCTCAGCTCCTTGCGCAACTCCACCCCGATGGCGGTACGGAAGGAATACTCCTCCAGAGCCATAAGAAGCATGCGTCCTTTGCCGCAACCGACGTCGATGAAGGTGTACTCCTGAGGATTCGTCACCGGCAGAGCCTGCAGCACACGCCGCGCACATTTGGGACGGATCGGGACATAGGTATGGTTGGTGGTATCGGTTTCCCAGCCCTTGCGAGCCTGGTCGGCACGGTCAGCCGAAGTATCCGTGCCATGACGCCAGTCAAACCACCAGTCCTCAAAATCAGTGTTGAGTTTGATCAGCTGCGGCACGCCCGGGATTTTGCGAATCGCCTGACGGAGCATAGTGCGGTGATCATAGCAACCGGAAAATTCCGCGACTATGGCAAGAATCTATCTTTGAAGATGGCATGAATCTCTAGTACGAATCTGTAGGTCGGCTTCTATAGATCCCCTGTCCAGGTGTCCCATCCCTCGGTAGGGTAAGCGCTGAAGGCGCGCTCTATACCAGCCTGGGGCAACGCCCCAGGTATCCGACCCAAAGAAATGTAAAGGGCTGAAGGCCCGCTCTATAGTTCGGTGGCTTCCTGCCCACCCTAACTTTGTGAGGGTGGGGCACCCGGGCTGGGAAGAATCGGTCGAACAGCAGATTCTCCGCTATCGCTGCGAAATGACAAAAAAATACACCCTATATGTCGACACGCCCTAGGTGGGAACACCCAAATTCCTTCGCTACGAAATGACAAAAAAACTCAACCTCCAGCAATCTGGCCAAAGACTCTCAACAAATTCCCACCCCAGAACTTCCTGATGCGCTCTTCCGAATAGCCTCGCCGCAACATACTCTCCGTAATCATCGGCAGATCGCGGACGTCCCGCATGCCGCGCGCCAGCGTTGGCCCACCATCGAAATCGCTGCCTAGCGCGACGTGATCTTCTCCCACCAGCCGGATCACGCGGTCAACCACATCGACCCAGTTGTCCACGCTCATCTGGACTTCTGCGGGAACTTCAGCGCCCAGCATGGGATATCCCGGCGCCACAAGTTCATCGACCTCGTAGATCGACTTCCCCCGAACGCGCGTCGGAACATCGGTGGTGTCCCAGAAGGTCTTGCGGCGATGCTCCGTGATCCATGCATACTCCTTTGGATAGGCGAACTCGCTGCCGATCTGAATGCCGAGCACGCCACCCTTCGCCGTCAGCTTCTGCAACAGGCTGTCCGGGATATTTCTGGGAATATCATTCACGCTGCGCAGCCCGTGATGCGTAGCGACCACCGGATGATCGCTCACCTCGATGGCCTGCTGCATCGTCGTATCCGCCGAGTGCGAGACATTGATGACCATGCCCAACCGGTTCATCTCCCGGATCAGCTTGCGCCCGTTGTCTGTAAGTCCATTCGCCTTTGCCGGAGAACAGCAGGCATCCGCGTAATGCTGGTTCCAGTTATGAGCAGAGAGCTGTGCCGAGCTCAGCCCCCTGGCATGCAGCTCACGAAGCACGCCAAGGTCACCGTCGAGATCGTAACTGCCCTCAATATCAAGGACCGCCGCCAGCCTGCCCGATGCCGCTGCGGCTTGAACCTCGGAGGCTTTGCGCGCCAGCACGACCTTGTCTCGATTCAGCGCCAGTTGGCGGTATGCGTGATCGATACGCCGCAGCGTCTGCTTGGTCTCGAAGCGGCCGGGATAGTACTCCTCCGGCACAAAGATAGAGAGGAAGAAGGCCTTCTCTCCGCCTTCCTTGGCACGGACAAGGTCCCACTGCCCCTCGTTCGAACGCTCTCCCATACTGCCACCGTGATAGAACTCGCGGTCGAGCGCGTGGACGTGACCATCGAAGATCAGCATCTGCTGATGCATCGCTCTCGCGCGCTCCGTGAGCGGCTCGGCCCATGTCATCGCACTGCCGGTAAGAGAGGCAAGCGAGGCAGACTTCAGAAACTGGCGTCGGGACAGCAGGGCAGTTCTCCTTAGGTCGATTGCCGTAGATACAACCCGCAAAGGCATTGCTACACACGGCGCGCACCTTGAAACAAGGGGAATCATACCTTGAGCAATGCTCCTACGGCACGAAACACATAGAGTAGTTAAGCGGTGGGAGCAGCGGGCTTCAGCCCGCTGGTAAAGGTTTAAAAGTAAATGGGCTTTAGCCTTGGGCCTTCTTTGTCTGACAAGAAAAGGCCCAAGGCTAAAGCCCATTTCCATGTTGAGCCTATAGACCGTGGCCTGAAGGCCACGGCTCCCGCCGA
The DNA here is from genome assembly GCF_052114765.1 of Terriglobus sp. 2YAB30_2. Taxonomy (NCBI): domain Bacteria; kingdom Pseudomonadati; phylum Acidobacteriota; class Terriglobia; order Terriglobales; family Acidobacteriaceae; genus Terriglobus; species Terriglobus sp. 2YAB30_2. The sequence goes on along the minus strand of NZ_JBFRFJ010000011.1, from coordinate 183,080 downwards.
TTCGAGCTTCGCTCGAATATCCCACCCATTGCTGGGCGCAATGGATGGGGCACCCAGAGCATAGGCCCCATTATTGATGCCCCCCATCCAACCCTCTCAGCGTCGTTCCACATGAGGCCCCACCGCAAAAATGCGATACTGCAAAAAGCAGATCGAGATCGACAATGAATACCCCCAGCGAGCTGAACGAGGTTGTTCTCCCCCAAAACGTAGTTGGCCCGCTGACGCGATCGGCGATCTTTCTAGTGTTGTGTATCCACCAGGATGACGACGCTTACACCCGTATTCGCGAGTTCTGTGCCGGTCTCTCCGGCCTGGTTCGCGCGGTGGAGTTTCGCGATGTCGAGGCAGGCCTGACCTGCGTCGCCGGATTCGGTTCCGATGCCTGGGACAAGCTCTTCGGAGCGCCCCGTCCAGCCGAGCTGCACCCCTTTCGCGAGATCCGCTCGGGCAACCGTCACGCCGTCTCCACACCGGGCGACCTGCTGTTCCATATCCGCGCCAGGCGTATGGACCTGTGCTTCGAGCTGGCAACGCAGATCATGGAGAGCATTGGGGATGTGGTTTCTGTCGCCGATGAAGTACACGGCTTCCGCTACCTCGACRATCGCGACGTGATGGGCTTTGTTGACGGCACGGAAAATCCCCGTGGGGACACCGCACGCGATGCGGCGATCATCGGCAGCGAAGATCCGGCATTTACAGGCGGAAGCTACGTGATCGTGCAGAAGTACCTTCACGACATGAAGGCATGGAACGCTCTTCCGACCGAGATGCAGGAACGCATCATCGGCCGCCGCAAGCTCTCCGATATAGAGCTAAGCGACACCGACAAGCCCGCCTATGCGCACAATGCGCTTACCAATATTGAAGAGAACGGCCGCCAGTTACAGATTCTGCGAGACAACATGCCATTCGGACGTCCGGGGCACGGTGAATTCGGGACATACTTTATCGGCTACAGCCGCACGCCGCGCATCACCGAAATGATGCTGGAGAACATGTTCATCGGCCGCCCACCTGGAAATTACGACCGGCTGCTCGACTTCAGCCAGCCTGCAACGGGCAGCCTGTTCTTCGTTCCGACAATGTCGTTCCTCGACGATGTCACGGCCGACGCACCAGCAGCGGCAGAGAACACAGCGGCGCCGGTTAGCGAACCGCCCGTGCCCGTGCCGGCGCCTGCTTCCATTGCCATAAACGACACCTCACTCAAGATAGGATCACTGAAGGGAGAACGAAATGAATAACCTTCACCGCGAACTTGCACCCATCTCCGAGGCAGCATGGGATCAGATTGAAGAAGAGACGACAAGAACGCTGAAGCGCTATCTGGCCGGCCGGCGGGTTGTGGATGTTCCAGGTTCAGGAGGAATCGCTTTCCCCGGTGTAGGAACAGGACACCTGAAGCAGATCTCTGCTCCCGCGGAAGGTATCTTCGCAAACCAGCGCGAAGTGAAGCCGCTGGTCGAGCTGCGGGTCCCCTTTGAACTATCGCGTCAGGACATCGACGATGTGGAGCGCGGCTCCAACAACTCCGACTGGCAGCCCGCGAAGGACGCCGCGAAGAAGCTGGCATTCGCCGAAGATCGCGCCATCTTCAACGGCTATCAAGATGCGGGCATTCAGGGCGTTCGCGAAGCTACCAGCAATCCCATCGATATACTGCCCGCCGATGTTCGGGATTATCCGGATGCAGTGGCGCGCGCGCTAAGCCAGTTGCGGCTGGTCGGTGTCAACGGACCCTACTCCGTCCTGCTGGGAGCAAACGAATACACCGCGCTAGCCGAGACTCGCGATCACGGATATCCCGTCCTCGAACATGTGAAGCGCATCGTGGACGGCAACCTGATCTGGGCTCCGGCGATCGAAGGCGCCTTTGTTATGACGACACGCGGCGGCGACTTCGAACTCACCATCGGACAGGATGTCTCGATCGGCTATCTCAGCCACACCGAGTCCACGGTCAAGCTGTACCTTCAGGAGACCTTCGTCTTCCGCGTGCTCACCACGGAAGCGGCGGTGGCGCTGTCGCCGTCTCGATAGAGAATTTCTCCTGTAGGTGCAGTACAGGGCGTTTGCATCTATGGGCGTTTTCCTCAGTGAAAACGCCGCTGCACTCCCTTGCCGGGATACCCAGCAACAGGGAAAATGCTCTAGCACTGCCTTTATACAAAATTTCCTGACACACCGCCTTTGAATGCTCCGCAAAAAATATACCCATGCGGGGCATTTCCCGCGTGCCTGCATGCTGAATGTATACGGATACATGTATGATGATCGCGCTCTCCAAACTGCGAGATTTCCAGTGTCATCCATGCCAAAAGAACCGATTTCCGATCACAAACGCCTCACGCGCCGCGAGCTGGGTCGAATGCTTACCGCGATAGGCCTGCTTGGTCCCGCCTCGCACTCCGCCCTCGCCCAGTTAGTGACGGGAGCGAGCAAAGTAAAAGCCGGCGCTGGGCAACTACAGTCGAAACTTGAGATCACCTCCTCCAACGCAAAGCTCGTCGAAGTCTTTGAGTGGGCCAGGACGCAGGCCATGGCCTACACCTTTGACCAGAATGATCCTGTCGGCCCCTGGTATGAGGCCGTTGAGCCCGGGCGCGAGGCTTTCTGTATTCGCGATACCTGCCACCAGACGCTTGGAGCACACATGCTCGGGCTGGCGCGATGCAATCTCAACATGCTGCGCAGATTCGCCGAGCACCTCTCCGACTCCAAAGACTGGTGCAGCTACTGGGAGATTGATCGCTTCAACCGGCCGGCTCCCGTGGACTACAAGGACGACGCGGAGTTCTGGTACAACCTGCCCTCGAACTTCGATCTCGTCGACTGCTGCTACCGCATGTATGTCTGGACCGGCGATCCGGCTTACATCGAAGATCCGATGCTTCTCAACCTCTACGACCGCACCGTGAACGACTACGTCGAGCGCTGGGGCCTGGATATCGACCACATCATGACGCGGCCGCGTTTGCTGAACGTCCGGGGCATCTTCGATACGAAGAAGAAGTTTCCGAAGAACCGCGGTATCCCTGGCTATAACGAGGGCGACCACAGCTATGTACTTGGCTTCGACGTGCTTGCCTCGCAGCGCGCCGCCTATCTTGCCTATGCGCATATCCAGCAAGTGCGTCAGAACGCCACACTGGCAGCAACATTCCTAGGCAAAGCCGCGGCCGTTGAAAAGCTGCTGCGAGAGACATGGTGGAACAAGACCGACCAGTGTTTCTATGCGCGGCTCAACAAGGATCATCAGCTCGAAGGCCGCAGTGGACGTGGCTCCGGCGCAACCCAGACCCTGGACTGGAATGCAGAGGGAACCTCCGACACAGCGGGCTTCCCACGCGCTGACGACACGAATGCTGTCGTCTCCCGCCTGCTCGATCTGAGTCATGCCCGCCTGGAGTATCCCGAGATCTCGTTCGCCAGGGTCGGCGATATAGTCAGCGACATCATCGGAGTCAACCTGCAGTTCACTTCGCCGCTACTCTCTTCCGTAGAAGGCAACTGGGTGGAAGTGACGGTGAAGACACTCTCTGGCCTGGGAAGCACCATTGACTGGGCCGAGATACGCAACCTTCCCATCCGCGCCTGCGAGGTCAGCATCCGCCATGATGGCAACAGCCGCACTACCTTTACGAACCAACGTGGCCCTGCCCTGATCTGGCGAGCCTTCTTCGATGGACAACACCAATCGCTACTGGTAAATGGGCAGCCGGTTAAGGCTGCCGTTGAGGCCGATGATCGTGGGCGCTCCCTCTCTTCGGTTCGTGTCACCGTCGGGGCTGGAGGAACGGTAAGCGTAGAAACAGGCAAAGGCTGACGGAAACGAGGAACAGGGCCCTTGATCTCACTGCGGTATACACAATTTTCCCGGCGCCTGGGCATCGCTGCCCTGGCTCTGACTGCTTCGACGAATGCGGCGCCGCCATCCGCGCCACACAGTCAGTGGGTCTATCCGGATACCTCCGGAAAACTGATCTATCGAACGCTTGAATCCGGCGACCGAATCCTCGACTTCTCCTATGCCGGCTATGGTGGCGGCGGCGTTGCCATTCCCTCGTTACCCGTGAAGGCGACCGTTGCTCCTTCTGGAGAGGACGACACTCCTGCGATTCAAGCAGCAATCGACACCGTATCGAAGCTGCCTCTGGCGCATGGTGTACGCGGAGCGGTGGTTCTCGCAAAGGGACACTTCCATTGCCAGGCTACATTGAACATTCAGGCCGACGGGGTGGTCTTTCGCGGAAGCGGAATGGACGAAGGCGGTACCGTGATTGAGATGACTGGCGATCCTCATCTTGCGATCTCCGTTGCGGGACAAAATAGCATCAAGGCTGACGGCCCTTCCACGACCATCTCTGATGCCTATGTGCCATCCGGCTCCGCCTCACTGAGCGTTCGTGACGCCACGCTCTTCCATGTCGGTGACAGGGTGCAGATTACACGCCCGGTTACACCCGAATGGCTGCACCAGATGGGCATGGACACGCTGGTCCGCAACGGCAAAAAGCAGACATGGATCGCCGGCGACCTCAAGACAGAACGCACCATCGCCGCAATCAGCGGCAAGAAGCTCACCTTCGATGTTCCTCTGGCCGACTCCTATGACGTGCACTATCTTGGCCCCAATGGGGCAAGCATCACCAGGGTGGAACACACCGGGCAGATCTCACAGGTCGGCGTGGAAAACCTGCGGCTGGTCGCTCCTGCACGCAGCGTGACGCTCAACGACAAGCACTTCAACGGCCTGCAGATGAACAACGTGGTCGACGGCTGGGTCCGTAATCTGCGCATCTTCGATACGACTGAGGCGGTTGGCATCGGCAAGGATGCACGCCGGATCACCGTGCAACAGGTAGACGTCACGCAGAGCAAGCCAATCGTCGGCAATGCAAAACCTGCGGACTTCTCTGCCAATGGAACGCAGGTCCTCTTCGATCGATGCAGTGCCACTGGCGACAGCGTCTTCTACATCGCCGTCGGTCCTGGCATGCAAGGCCCGAATGTTGTGCTGCACTGCGTCTTTCACGGAAACGGGCACATCCAGCCGCACCAACGCTGGTCTACCGGAATATTGATCGACAGCTGCCAGGTCCCGGAAGGCGGCATCGACCTGATGAACCGCGGCGCAATGGGCTCCGGACATGGCTGGACGATGGGCTGGGGTGTGCTTTGGAATAACGTTGCCAAGTCCTACCTTGTCCAGATGCCTCCGGGCGCAGCGAACTGGGCCATCGGCAATCGTGGCGAACAGATTCTCGGTAAGCTGCCAACCTTCGATCCCGGCCCTGAACTTCCCATGCTGCCGCAGGGAATCATCGATTCCCAGGAAACACCTGTAGCACCTGAAAGCCTCTATCTCGAACAACTGAAACAACGCCTGGGAGCACAGGCTCTACACAACATCGGCTATTAGGTCGAGATTGTGGTGATCCAGCCCACCCTAGCGTTGCGAGGGTGGGCACCCGGGCAAAGGAGAGGAAAACAGATTTCCCCGCTACGATCCAAAGAAGAATGCAATGTAGCAGGCACAGAATGCCCCCTGGCGCTTCCCCCGCCGGGTGCCCCACCCTCACGGAGTTAGGGTGGGCGAGGGATACCGATAGTTCCTGATAAGCCACAAAGACGCCCAATAAACACAAAGGGCGAGCCTTGCGGCTCGCCCTTTCGCTTGTATCTCCGAATCAACTACATTCCCGCTTTGTCTGTAGCAGACCCGCCACCCGCAAGGATCTTTGCCAATCCATGCAAACGGTCCGCATCTGCCGATGTCTTCGCAGCCGCCGCAGCCTTCTCCGCTGCCTTGGCATCAGCTGCCAGCTTCTTCGCATTCTTCGCGTCGATGTCGGCGGCGATCGCCTTGATCCTTTCAGCAGGCAGGCTGGTTCCGCGTGCAAGCTGATCGAGGTAGGCCTTCGCCGTGACAAACGTCATCGGATAGTCGATATGGGGCTGGTCCTGCACATTCAATTCAGGCAGATTGATCTGCGCTGCTGCATCGATTTCATTCTGCGTCAGGTATTTGGTTGGAAGCAGCTTTAGAACATCGGTGCCGCGAGCGATCTCAGATCCGTAGATATAGCCGTTGTAGTAGTAGGTTGACCACTGGCCACCCATCGCCGGACGACTGTCATCGACCGGACCGCGATCGAAGTAGCCGATCTCGAAGGGGTGCGTGGGATCGGTGTAGTCCACAATCGAGATACCGCCCTGATACCAGGACTGAACCTCGATGTTGCGTCCAGGCACCGGAATCATAGAGCCGTTGTGCGCGACGCAGTTCTCCTTATCGGTCTGCGCAGCAGGCATCTTGTAGTACGAAGCAAGCTTCAGCTTCTTGTCCGGAGTGATGGTGAAGATAGCATCGGCGCCCCACGCCATGGGGTCAGTAGCGCGGCAGCGTGGCTGTCCGCCACCGCCCCACTCATCGGTAAAGAGCACCGTCTTACCGTCGTTCGAGAAGTTAGCCGAGTGCCAGAAGGCATAGTTCGGATCAGTGACGGCATCGATGCGCTTGGGATTGGCAGGATCCTTGATGTCAATCAGGATGCCGTTGCCCGAGCAGGCGCCGCCCGCGAGACCAAGCCACGAGTAAACGGTGATGTCATGGCAGCCGCGCGTCGCAGAGGTTGTCTGCGTGCCATCGCCATGGTTGCCGCCGTGCCATAGGGCATCGAGCTTACCGCTCTGCGGGTCAGAGAAGATGCGAGGGCTGTTGATGACCTTGGCCAGCTCAGGATGCGCCAGCGGAACCTTGATGACGACGATGGTGAAGACCGCTGTAGTCGGATCCTTATCGGGATCACCGCCGGAGCAGCCGGAGAGCTCTTCCGAAGGACGAACGCCGGCCGAACCGGAGACATAGACGTAGACATTGTCCTTGTCCTTCGGATCGACAACCAGCGTATGCGTATGCGATCCACGGCAGGTCTGTACGTCGACGATCTGCTTCGGGCTGCGGATGTCAGAGATGTCGAAGATACGAACGCCCTTCACACGATCAGCACTCGGGGGCGGCTGACGCATGCGGAAGGTACGCATCGCGGCGGCATCCTTCTCCGCATCCCCCGTAGGTGCAGGCGGGGTAGGCTCAGGGCCTGCAGTGGCGAAGCCCTGCGTTCCGCAGTCCATGCGGCCGTTCGCCGCCTCCACTGACATGAACATCAGATGTCCATAAACCGATACATCACCCTGGCCACCGGGGCAGACGATCGACGTCACCAGCTTCAGGTGCGCCGGATCGGCAATGTCATAGATGTTGATGCCGTTGTAGTTGCCGTTGAACAGGTACTTCGAATTGAAGGCGAGGTCAGAGTTCGTTCCTCCGTAGTTCGCACGCGGACCTGTAGGACGAGCAGCGCCAGGCTGGCGTGGCGCATCAGGATCAACGGGAGGCGGAGGCGGCGTCGCATCGATAGCCTTGATGGAGTCAAGATCCGGAGCAAAGCCCGCAGGCTTTGGCGTTGAGTTCAGCAGTTGCAGACCACTGGCTGCCTGGCCCGCATCGTAGAGCCCGCCCTTGAGGCCGATACGCGGATCATCGGTAGCCCGCTGATTGACGAAGACGCTGGGCGGCTTCGGCGGCGTTTTGGTGGGAGTAGCTGACGACGCGGTGGTGGTTTGGGCAACAGCCAGACCGGTTGCGTACAACGCAACCGTCAGTGCCAAAGTCTTGGGCATAACGCGCAGGGAATTCTTCCAGCTCATTCTCTCTCCTTCAACATGTGACGCATGATGTCGATCTCGGCCTGTTGGGTGTTGTCGACATCATTGGCGAAGTCAAACAACTGCGGGTCCTGGCCGGCTCCCGGATTTGCAAACAGCTCTTTCACCATCTGCAGGGCGCCCGTGTGGTGCTGGATCATCCCCGTCAGAAACAGATGGTCGAACTTAGCTCCACTGGCCTTGCGCAGCTCGTCCATCTGCGCCGGCGTCAGCATACCGGGCATAGCCGGCATGCTCATCGCCATCATCTTCATGTGCTCTTCCTTCTCTTTGGCATCCATGCCCGACATATCCATGCCGTCCATCGAATCCATCGTGGTGGGAAGGCCACGCTCCGTAAGCCACTGTTTCATCCAACGCATCTCATCGGTCTGCGAGACATCGATCTTGTTGCCCAGCTCCCGGATCGCCGGATCCTTGGTACGGCTCTTGAGCAGTTCAGTCATCTCGACCGCCTGGTTGTGATGCATGATCATGCCCTGCATGAACTCCACATCCGGCTTGGAGGGCGGCTTCGGCGCCTCGCTGGCAGTTGCAGTAGCCGTGGACAGGGTTTTGTTCGCAGAACCCGGAGCTCCCGGCTGAACGATCGCCGGCGGGGAATCGGGGGCGGATACAGATTGCTGCGACAAGGCCGCCGTTGCGCATAATGCAAACGCAACTGCAATGCCGGATTGGCGCGATACATATGCCACAGAAGACAACATTCCTCCAATACCGTGGAAGACCACGACAACGCTTTGACCTGAGAACTTCCTGGAAAATGCCGCAAACCTGAGCAGGCGAGGATATAAAGCCTGCCAGGGAGATGGGACGTACAACAGCAAAAGCGGACAAAAGACTTTGTCGCAGCCCTTATGGACAGTGTGTGGCCAACTATAAATGGACCCATGCCCGGGCGCAATATCCGTATTAATACGGATATTGCGCCCGGGACACACCCTTCGCTGAATCGCGCAAAAAGCCGCGCGCCTGACCCCTCTCTCATCTGAGAGCAGCAAGACGCGCGGCCACGAAAACAGCTACTGGAGTGAGATAGTTCCTGTCGGGACACCAGCTCCAACGATCGGATTGTTCTGGAAGCTCACCACAGCCGACGGTCCTGACGTGGAGATCGCTACGCCATTCGAGGCCGCAGAAACACCGCTAATCCGAGCAGTCGCTGTTACCGACCCCGTACCCGTTACCTGTATTCCGGCTACGGTATTGCCGAAGGCACTGCTGTTGAACAGGTTCATCGTTGCGCCAGCGGTGTTGGCCGTCACTTTGAAACCGGCCACCTTCGGGAATCCTCAAGTGGTCTGCTTCAAGGTGCGCCCGATGCGGACAGTTTCACTTTCGTGGATCGTCACCGCATCCAGCACGAGACCCCCTCCAACCGTCGGGTTATTGCGATTGGCAGCGAGAAAGACTTTTACCGCATCCCGGCTCTTCTTGTATTCGGGAACGATCTGGGAATCTTCAAGAATCTCCAGACCAAGCGTCATCCACTCGGTACACTTCCGATACCACTGATGATTCAGGTCTCGTACCGTTGCATCCTCCCCACGCGCAGGCTTGCTCATATCGGGACTGTACGCTGCATACAGCGGAGCCCACGATTCCCCTCGTCCAAGGTGAATCGAGTTTGGCGGATAGCCATTCGCATACATAAACAACGTGCACGTCAGACAGGAGGCCATCTTCGTTGTTTCATCACCCGTTGCTATCTCGTATGGCTCACATTTCGGTCCGAGGTTATAGGCCTTGTAGATCGCCTGGATCATCCCGTGCGTATACATCGCAATATCGTCGGAGTTGACCACCGAGGGGACAAACCTCATGCCTGCCACCTGCATAGCAACTGAAAAATTGGACCAGTCGGCAGCCGCGGTACTTCCCTTTGGCATGATCATGCCCCATGGGACATATTTACCCGTCGTGATAAGGCGGCTTTGCCACAACGGATTCATCGTATCTTTTCCTCCGCGGTCTTTTACTGTCATCGGAGGCTTCCAGCGTGACATCGGCGCCACCGTTGGCGGTACGCCATACGATGCCGTCTGGACGCTGGTGCGAACGGTCGAAAGTGGACCGATGGGATCACCCGCTGGATTATCGACAAACCCCGTATAGGCGCCGCGGCCGACATACAGGTAGTCCACCTTTTTTGCGTAGATGCGCTGCCAGAGCCTCTTTCCTTGGTCAGAAAGCACCGGCGCAAACACCTGGTTCGGAGCGGTCTGGCCCGCCATCTTGTAAACACCCATGATGACCGCGCCTTTGTCATAGCGCGGGGCTTCCCCTGCTACGGTTTGAGAAGCGATCTTTCCTTTCTTAAGGAAATAGGCCTTGATGGCCCTATCCATCTTTGTCACTGTCGCATTGAGCGCATTGAGATCCGAGTTATCGGCCTTCGGCTCCGCATCGAATCGCATCCCTTTGCCGGTCTCCGCGATGTAAGAGGCCGCAAGACCCAGAGTCACGGCCGTCATCATGACGTCCGCCTCTTTGCCTGGGTCGGAATCAGCGGTATCGCTGACGATTCCGCGGGTTGTGCGGAATGAAGAGCCGACCGGCTCTCCATATCCTCTCCGCGGAAAGAATGCCGGACCGGCAGCCACACCAAGTCCAGCTGCAGTGGAAAGCCGTATAAATTCGCGCCGCGACTTCTTGTCGAGCAGCGTAAGGTCATTACCAACATCCTGTAAGTGATCGCACATCGAGAGTCTCCATTCCGTGCTTGGGATACACGCGTTCGTGTGCATGATGACTCCGGTGCCGGAGTCATCATGCTTTCTGCCTGTTGTCACTGCTGAGTTGCTGCTAGTAGACGATGACGTAGAGATCGCCCTTGTTATCTCCGTACTCGGTATCCATCGCCTGGACGAGCACACGCCCCTTCGCAACAGGCATCAACCCTCGATAGGGAGTATTCACAGTAGACGATTGAACACGGACATAGCCGATTTGATCTCCGGACCACCTGCCGTCGGCGTCGCAGTTATCGTCACCTCTCCAGCAGTACTGGCCGCGAAGCTCCAGTGTCATGTTCTGAGGAATATCGAGATTCGTCGGCGAATTAGGATGAGTTGTGTCGATCTTCGCGACGCGGATCGGGCCTGGGATTGCAGGCTTGTAGTCGAGGAAACGGGGATCAAACTTGCAGTCGGCGTCCTGCCAGAAGTACGTGGCACAGTTTTTGAGAGCGGCGTTCATTTTAGCCAGATCATCCTGAGCCGATCGCATTTGCGTGTCGGTGCGGTCGATAATGTCGCCATTGGACCGCGCTGCAGGAACCGTGTATCGGGCAAGCAGAAGTTTTAGATCTTTCGCCTGCCCGATCCGTGCGGCCGCGCGCATCGAAGAAGCGGTGACCGTATCGAAGTTCTCATGTGCGCTGGCTAGGTCGATCGTGTCTATACCAAGATTGGTATATGGCTCAGGTGCGCCAACACCGATGGGCGCAACCGTCTCCGCGGTAATCTGGCCGGGGAACTCACGCGTGTACTTAATCAGAGAGTCCAGGTCGAATTCGGGCAGGGAGCTTACCTTGCCTCCGATCTGCGTGGCATCGATCTGTAGGGAGCTCTCCTGCTTGAGTGAGCTCATCTTGGAATTGAACTCGGCCGACGCACTCACGCCCCATCCGCTGGCGCTGGCGTCAACTTCGAGTTCGCTCTTTAACTCCGATTCGCTCTTGCTGAACGAGAGCATGGCAATGAACTCTCCGCCCATCTGCATCTGTGAGACGAACTGATCGCCACAACGAAGATAAAAGGCGCGCTGCGAGGCCGCATTCCCGGCAACTGGCGCGGCCACAGCAAGCTTGGCCCCATGGACATTAATGTCAGGCGCGGCCACAATTCTCTCCCGCACCAGGAGAAACTCCCTGGTCGCATTTGAGGAACCAGATTGCGTGAACTTGCTATGAACCTTCCCGCTGAAGCTGGCGAAGTCAGAGGAGAGGCTGGCCTCGACGGACATCTCAGAGGCGAACTGTTCGTAGGAACGAATGACCTGAATACTGTAACTGGGTGCAAACGACGTCGGCTTGGGACCGACAATGGTACCGGTAACGCAGTCTCCAGTGAAACGTTTGGTGAAGCTGTTATAGCCGCGGCCGAGATTACGCAGGACGTTATCAAGCGATGCCTGCACGGCCGAGTTGTCCTTATCCGCGCCCTCTAGATCCACGGAATCGATCTCGGCTCCGGAGCTATGACGTAAGGGCTGGTTGATGGGATAGTGGATACCTTGACCATGAGCATCAACAGAAACAATGGCTCCGGCAGAGGATAGGAATGCGATTGACAGCAGGATGGAACGGTGGAAACGGCAAGGCTTCATAAAGAACTCCAGCGCAAGAAGCGCACTTTCTTGAAATGGCAAAAAAGCGTATGGGGGTGAACCATCGACTACATGCACACAGGAGTGGGAAGAGGCACAGAAGGGGATACTGCTCTTGTTTTTCGATCACCCTAGGCGAGAGAGCTATGGAAGGCCATGGAATTGGCCTAAAATCGATCTAAAATCCACCTAACGGCGGAACCCCTTACTGCTGTGTCACTTAGCCGCCGCCAGCATGATGCATCCCTATCTAAGGCAGCCTTGCAATCTCTCGCTACGGCGTTCCCTACATATGGGCGACGCTTCCGAGCCAGACATTGTTGTTAATGATTAGGGATGGAAAAGCGATCTTTTTGCCGTCTCGCGAAGGGGAAGCCCAGATAGGATGGATAGCTTCCCGCAAGACCTTGATATGACCCGACATGTCTGCGAATAGCAGGTCATAGGCAGACTCGTTCTTGGCCTCTACAAAGACGCCTTTCCCATCGGCGGCCCAGACAGACCCAAGGATGGTGCCGAAGCCCTCGATCGGTAACTCCCGAATGCGCGGTCCAGATGATGAAAAGGTGATGAACCGAACACCGGGATGAACGACATCGTGATTCGCGGCGGCGATGGTGGTTCCGTCAGGAGAGACGGACCAGTCTCCCAGCAGATCGCGCTCCCACGCCGTTCTTCCGAGTTCCTTCCCCATGCCTGCGATGGGATCGAGCGCGAAATAGATTAGCTGGTTGCCGACGTGCTCGCGCAGGATACAGCCTCCGTTGTGTAACGGGCAATGGAACTCGCCTAGCGGACCGGTCGTCAACACCTCTTCCGGTTTACCTCCTCGCAACGGAACTCTGTAGATTGCGATCGCCTTCGCCGGCGCTCCGGAGAACTCGACAAAGAGAATCCACTTTCCATCCGGCGTGACTTCCTCCATCACCGCCCGGCCCGGCACCTGCGCCAGCAGTTCAGGCGTCTGTCGGGCAAGCCGCTGTTGGTAGATCGCATCCCGCCCGATCATATTGCTCTCCATCAAGACCGCGCTGCCGTCCGGCAGCCATGCGTGCGGATAGTTGTTCGCGGAATGATGGGTAATCCGGATAACGTTTTGCAGCGTGGAGCCCGCGAGGTTCAGATCCCCGACAAAGACATCGGACTTGTGGCTCTGCAAGACCACACCCATCTCCATTCCGCTCAAGGATGYGGTGAGACATGTCGCGAAGTCACCGTCCAGGGTAAAGACCTTCTGCGGCGCAGTCAGAAACCTCCCCGTCTGCGGGTCCGTGGCAGCAATCATGAGTCTCGTTCGCCGCGGCGCGCCGATACGTTCATTGATGGGAAAGAAAAGCCTGCCGTCCCGCAGCATATAAGCAGACTCGAAGCGGACATCCTCTTCTTTGGCGAGTTGCCGGCCGGTATCGGCGTCCACGACTTCATAGGTCCACTGATCTTCCTCCTGAGTTGAAGCAGACGGCGAGACCCGGTTGAGACTATAGCGCTCGTACGCGACACCCCGGCCACCCGGAAGCCAGAAGACGAATGGAATGCTCTCATGTTCATCGACTGACACCAGCTTTCGTGCGGCCTGTCCATCGGCTGCGGCGATCCATATCTCCTTCCGATCTCTGACGAATGCGACGCGGCGGCCATCCGGGCTGATCACCGCGAGATCGGCATCGTCAACAAGTTTTTGAGGAGCAACCCGCTGCAGTGAAATCGACCAGACCTCTGAGGTTCGGGTGTCCAGCCGGCTGCCGCTCAATAGAAGGCTCTGCTCGTCCGGGGCCCACGCAATCCGGGTTCCATGAAATGTCGTGGACGCGAGCAGGAGCCGCTCCGCGCCGGAAGCCAGCCAGCGAACAGAGACGCCGGAGAGATCGCTGTAAGCCATCATCTTTCCACTCGGCGACACCGCTTCGGTGGTTACCGCATTGTCGTCATCATTAAAAGTCACAGGCCTTAGGGGACCATCCATGACGGGCATGACGACCGATGTGGACGACACACGAGCCGCGATTCTCTGATGTTTCCAGAGAACGAGACAAGTCCCCGCGAGAATGGCGCCGGCAATGATCAGGAGAACAATCCGCAGAGAAGACCACCGGCGCGGAACGCTCAGTACGGTCGGCAAAACCTGCTCCTGATGAGGTTCCAGGATCGTCGCCGATACCGCAATGGCGAGCTCAGGCCCATTCTCTGCCTCTGCGGCCGTAGAGGTCTCCCGCACAGCTTGAATCGATTCAACTTTGGCAATGAATCGATAACCCAGGCCGATGACGGTCTCGATATACATCGGCGATGTACGGTCGTCACCGAGCTGCGCACGGAGCCGGTTCAACGCTGTGTTGATGCCGTTGGCTACATCGACCGCCTCCGGCTCCTCCCAAAGGACCACCGCAATGTCATTTCTCGTAACCAGCTCTCCGGCACGCTCCACGAAGAGCTCCAGCAGCTTCATCTGCGAGACAGAGAGATGAACACGGGCTGCCCCTCGCATCAATTCATGTCGTTTGAGGTCCAGGACAAAAGGTCCGAACTGAAAGGCAGTGATTTCGCGAGCCATGATGGAGGTTGAAAGAAGAAGTGTAACGGCCTCCAGGAGAATTTCGCGACCGTCCCCCTCCGCACTGATCGATAGTACCGCGATCGTCGTCGGGCGGGAGACACTACTGCGGACGCTCAATAACTTCGATGAGTTGTTTGCAGCGCAGGAGTGGGATTGCCCCAACGACGCCGAAGCTGCAGTCGATCATCCTCCAGCCAAAAGGAATATCTCGCACCTGTCCGGCGATCAGCGCGAGAGGAATCACTGCCACGCAGGCGATCAGGCCGAAGGTGACGACCCATTTGTTGCGGACGGGATCGACGTACGGACCGACAAAGGCAATGGCGATGACGAGGTGCGCGAATGCCAACCAGTCCGTACCGTAGGCCAGGAACGGATAGCTGACACTTGTGACCGTCAATGCCTGCTGCACACGCTCGATCCAGGGCAACAAATGCGCGGATGTCGCAGCTGGTTGCATCCACGAATGATGCAGGCCAGCAGCTAGCCAGTCCAGCTCGGTCTTCAGTGGGAAGGCAGTCACTCCGCTGAGAACCAATCCAATGATGAAGAGAACGATCCAGAATCGGATGCGGCGAAGAGCGTCAGCGTGCGTCATAAACTCCTGTCCAGACTAAGGGCAGAGATCTAAACCGTCGATAGTGCTGCCTCCGGCGCCGGCGCAGACAGGCCGCCAAAGCGGCGCTCCCTGCCATAGAACTCCTCCAGAGCAGCATCAAATTCGACCTCGTCGAAGTCAGGCCACATGCAGTCGGTAAAGTACAGCTCCGCATAGGCAGACTCCCACAGCAGAAAATCGGAGAGGCGCTTTTCGCCTCCGGTACGAATCAGCAGATCCACGTCGCTGTTGTTGCCCATGAAGCGCTGCAACAGTATCGGCTGGCACAAGGTTTCGCCCGCAGACAAAGCCATCCCTGCCGCAGCTCGCGCGATCGTCTCCCTGGAGGAGTAATCGATCGCGACACAGAGGTCGAGGCGCTCTCCTGCTGCCGTCAACAGCTCGGCCTTTTCGATCGCATTGCGAACCGCCGGAGCTAAACGGTCTCTCCGGCCAATTGCCTGCAACCGCACACTTCGATGGCGGAGCCGGTTAGTTTCGAGCCGCAGAAACGCACGCAACAGCCAGAAGATACCCTGCACCTCCGCAGTTGGCCGGCGCCAGTTATCTGACGAGAAGGCATACAGCGTAAGGCGTCCAATCCCATGATCCAGAGCGCGATCGACAATACGGCGGATCGATGCCACCCCGGCGCGGTGGCCGGCAGCGCGGGGTAACCCGCGCCGCGTCGCCCACCGGCCGTTGCCATCCATAATGATGGCTACATGCAGTCCCCTATGTGTCATCGCATGCCTTCCTGATTGGCCGCTACGGGGCTCGATGTACCGGATACCGATCCAGACCAGTCAATCGTCCGCGTGAAGTACATTGCAGCGGCTACGACGAGGAAGCTGGCGACCGAGCCGACCAGGAGCGCATTGTCCTCCAGCGTAAGCAGCAGATAGATCATCGTGTACAACAACGAGAAGATCGCGAAGGCTCGCACCCCCTGCATCCGGCTTTCGAAGATCCATGCGGCATTGATGGACAACAGCCCCACCGTTGCGCCGCCCGCAATCAGGAATCCGTAGTTGAAGCCGATACGTTCCGCGAACGAGAGCAGAAGCAGGTAGAAGATGAGCTGTGCGATGCCAACCAGCACATATTGCGCCGGGTGCACACTCTTTCGAGTCGTTGCTTCAAAGACGAAGTAGGAGAGAAAGACCATGCCAAGGAAAAGAAGCGCGTATTTCAGTGATCGTTCAACCGACTGATACGGGTCCGCAACTTCCACAAACGAGATTCCCAGGCTCGTCGTATCGAGCGAAGTCAGGATGCTTCCTGCGCCCTCAGAACGGACATTGCGGGCGATGAAAGGGACAGTCCAGGTAGCGGTGTATCCCTGCTCGTTAAGGTTTCTGGTGGCTGGCGGAATACCACCGTCGAAGCCAGGAGTACGCCAATCGCCCTGCGCTGTGAGGTGAGTTGTCTTGCCATAAGCGAGAACGGCAATCCGGTTTGCGCCGGAGAATCGAAGTACAGATTTCACATGGAACTTGTTTCCAGGCTTCGCCTCGCTGACCTGCGCCCCAATGAGCGAGAGTCTCTGTTGCAGTTTCTGCTCCCCGATGACGGCACTATCGATCGCCTTTGCAGGCGTGAGCGTCACGGTTCCGGCGTCAGAGGTAAGCACTGCGTCAGCCAACGCCCCACGCGCATCGCTTACACCGACAAGGATCTCTGCGCGGTCCCAGTTCAGCGTGGCATCTTTCGGCAAAGCCGCCGGAATGCCAGTCAGATCGAAGTTCGCGTCGAAGACCAGGTCCGCCTGAAAGACCGGCACCCGGAACAAAGAACGATGACGCTCCTCGGTTGCCGTCTTAATCGCCGCGTTTCCATCCGCGGGGAAAACAAAGTACGTCCCTCGCTCCAGCGGAGCCGATGGCGACGAACCTGGAGCACTATAAGGAATCGCAAGCGTCGGTCCGAGGAAAGTCTGCGGGCCACCAACGCCTCTGCCGATCTCGTTGGCCACCTCCTTCGCACGATTCGTCCGTTCGTTTACAAGCCCATAGACAAAGAACGAAGGTATGGTCATAAACAACGCCAGAAAACAGATCAGGATCAGCTTTACGCCCATCGATAACGAGCGAAAGATCCCTCGCACGGGTACCTGCAAGATTGAGTATTCAGCCATCGATTTCTCTCCTTTTTCTCCACCGCAAAGAACTTTGTATTGCAAAGTTATTGAACAAATTTTTTAGGCACGTGACGGTGTCAAGCCACGCACCTGGGCTCCCACGGGCTTTGTGTCTTCGGCAGCATCGCGAATCACCTGCTCCAGCGTGGAGAGATATTCGAGATAGCGCTTTCGCCCCGAAGGTGTCATACGGCACACGGTAAGCGGGCGGTTCTGATCGTGTCCTTTCAGGATCTCGACCATCTTCTCCTTCTCCAGCACACTCAAGTGCCGGCTCAGATTGCCGTCAGTCAGAGCGCACATCTGCTTGAGGTCGTTGAAGGTCAGCCCCTTGGGATTCGTCACCAGCGACGTAAGAATGCTGAGACGTGCCCGCTCGTGAATCACGCGGTCCAACCCCTCATAGGCAAAGCGGCCTCCGTCAGAGACAGACTTAGACTTCATCTCCCTCTCCTTCCGCATTCAGAAACAGGACACCGGCGACAAGGAACTGGCCGACTCCATAGGCGACGCCCATCGTCCACGGCGACAACGCACGGCTTCCTGCCAGGGAAAGGCAGCCAAGTCCAGTGGCGAGATACCAGGCGCCCGCCGCGCTCATCGCACGCGGTAGAAACCGGCAGGAAGAGAAGATACCGATGCTGAAGATCACCTGCCACAGCCCGGGAAGCATCCACGTGACCGTAGGTGCGAAGTACACCAGCACGCCGGTCAGCAACAGACCCGCACCGGCCGAAGGCAGGAACTGCACCACCGCCATGCGAAGCATCTCGTCCGACAGGCCGGAGTGCATGCGGCGTGTCCGCGTATACATTTGGACTCCAGTAAGCGCAGCACAAACCATCGCCGTCGCAACCCATACCGCCAGATACGCCGGCAGATGATGCACAGGATCGGGCACCCAATACGCCTGCGCAACAGCAGCAAGGACCGCAAAACCCCCGGTGGCAGCCAGCGTCGCCGGACCATAGCCACGAAACTCCGTGGTATTCGCCAGCTGCTTACGAATGCTGCTGATATCGCCAAGCGCTTTGTGCAGGTCGCTCATCGCTTCACTTTACATTGCAAAGTAATCCTTTCCCGAGGGGCTGTCAATACGCAAAATAAATGCGGTCGCGTAGACTAAAACCTCCATGCTGCTGACCATCTCCACCACCCACGTTCCTGCAACGGATCTGGGATATCTCCTTCACAAGAATCCAGCCCGCCTTCAGACCGAAGAACTTTCGTTTGGCAAGGCACATGTGTTTTATCCAGAGGCCGACGTCGATCGCTGCACTGTAGCGGTCCTGCTGGAGGTCGATCCCATCGGACTTGTGCGTGGACGCGGTGGTCCTGCCGGGGAAGGCGGACAGTTACAGCAATACGTGAACGACCGGCCATATGCAGCCAACTCCTTTATGAGTGTCGCGCTGGGCAGACTGTTTGGGACCGCCCTCAGTGGCCGAAGCAAAGAACGTCAGGAACTCGTGGATACACCTCTCCCCCTGAGCGTAAAGCTGCCGGCCATTGCGGCAGGTGCTAGGTCAGAGCTGGTGCGGCGACTCTTCGAGCCGCTCGGATATCGCATCTCGACCGAAAGCGGCCTGCTGGACGCCAACTTCCCGGATTGGGGAGAGTCAAGATATGCCTCTGTAGAGATCGCCGCCACGACGCGGTTGCGGGATCTGTTAACTCACCTCTATGTGCTGATTCCGGTTCTGGACAACGAGAAACATTACTGGGTCGGCGACGACGAAGTCGAAAAGCTGCTGAAACGTGGCGAGGGATGGCTTGCCACACACCCGGAAAAAGATCTGATCGTCTCACGCTACCTCAAGCGCCAGCATGGTCTGACGCGCGAGGCCCTCGATCGCCTCGCCGAAGAGGCGCCCGATACAAAAGAGGACGAGGAAGAGGTTAGGAACGAAGAAGAACAGAAAGTGGAGCGCCCTCTCGGGCTGCATGAACAGCGTATGGGCACAGTATTGTCTGTACTTCGGAGCCTCGGTGCGAGACGGGTCGTCGACCTCGGATGTGGCGAAGGCAAGCTGCTTCGTTACCTTCTGGCTGATCCTCAGTTCGAGTTCATGCTTGGTATGGATGTCTCGTGGAAGTCGCTTGAAGTCGCTAAAGAACGGCTTCACCTGGATCGCCTTCCAGAACGGCAGAAAACCCGTATCCAGCTTGTGCAGGGCTCGCTGATGTATCGCGACCAACGACTCTCGGGATTCGATGCCGCCACGGTTGTTGAGGTGATCGAGCATCTCGATGCTCCGCGTCTGGAAGCCTTCGAGCGTGTTCTCTTTGCGTTTGCACGCCCCACCCACGTGGTTCTCACCACACCGAACGTAGAGTACAACTCAGTCTTCGAGACTCTGCCTGCCGGGCAGTTGCGCCATCGCGATCATCGCTTCGAATGGAGCCGGGCGGAGTTCGAGACCTGGGCAAAACGCATCGCGGACCAGTATGGCTATGAGGTTCGCTTTCAAGCCGTGGGGCCGCAGGACCAGATGCTCGGCGCACCGACACAGATGGGAATCTTCTCGCGCGTGGGAGGTGCGGCATGAAACTCGCCTTTCCCGAACTCTCGCTTGTCCTTCTCGTCGGCCCATCAGGGTCAGGAAAGTCGTCCTTCGGGCGGAAACATTTCCTTCCCACAGAGGTGGTCTCATCCGATTTCTGCCGCGGACTTGTATCCGACGACGAGAACGATCAGGTATCGACCTCGGACGCCTTTGATGTTCTCCGCACCATCGTTCGGAAACGCCTCGCGCGCGGCAAACTGACAGTAATTGACGCGACCAATGTTCAGCCGGAATCGCGCAAGTCGCTGATCGAGCTTGCCCGCGAGTACCACGTCATGACGGTTGCAATCGTCTTCGATCTCCCGGAAAAGCTCTGCCAGGAGCGCAACTCGTTGCGTCCTGATCGCCAGTTTGGACCCCATGTTGTCAGGAACCAGTGTCAGCAGCTTCGCCGCAGCCTTCGAGGCCTGGAGCGTGAAGGTGTCCGGTACGTCTTTAAGTTCTCTTCATCGGAAGAGGTCGAGGCGGCCAACATCGAACGGCAACCGCTCTGGAATAACAGGAGGACAGACCACGGCCCCTTTGACATCGTGGGTGATGTCCACGGCTGTCTCGACGAACTACTGGAGCTACTGCAGCAGCTCGGTTACTCCGTTTCCGCAGAGGCGGCGTCGTACGTCGTCACACCGCCGGAAGGTCGGAAGCTTGTTTTCGTCGGTGACCTTGTCGATCGTGGCCCCGGCACTCCTCAGGTCTTGCACCTGGTTCATGGCATGGTCCAGGCGGGACACGCCATCTGTGTTCCCGGGAATCACGATATCAAGCTGGTCAAGGCATTGCGCGGACGCAACGTACAGATCACGCACGGACTCGACACATCGCTGGAGCAGCTCGGAAAAGAAACACCGGAGTTCCGGCGGCAGATGGCTGACTTTATCGATGGGCTTGTCAGTCACTATGTCTTCGACGACGGCAATCTGGTGGTCGCTCACGCAGGCTTGAAGGAGTCGATGCAGGGGCGTGGCTCCGGCGCCGTCCGCGAGTTTGCTCTTTATGGCGAGACCACCGGAGAGACCGATGAATTCGGCCTGCCCGTACGTCATAACTGGGCAGCGGAGTACCGCGGCAAAGCACTGGTGGTCTACGGCCACACTCCTGTGCCGGAACCTCTCTGGCTCAATAACACCGCCAACATCGACACCGGTTGTGTCTTCGGTGGCAGCCTTTCTGCCCTCCGCTATCCGGAACGAGAGATCGTTTCAGTTCGCGCCCATGCAACCTACGCGGAACCGAAACGCCCATTCCTCGCAGGAGACCAGGTATCTGCACGGAGCATGCAACAGGCGCTCGATGACACACTCGATCTCGAAGACGTCATCGGTAAGCGCCTGATTGACACTCGGCTTGTCCCCCGCATCACCATCCGCGAGGAGAATGCCATTGCCGCACTGGAGGTAATGAGCCGTTTCGCCGTCGATCCCAAATGGCTCATCTATCTTCCTCCAACCATGTCTCCGTCGGAGACGAGCCAGCACCCGGCTCTTCTGGAGCACCCGCAAGAGGCCTTCGCCTACTACCGCAATGAAGGTATTCCGGCCGTTGTCTGCGAGCAGAAGCACATGGGCTCTCGTGCCGTTGTCATTCTTTGCCGCGAAAAAGAGACAGCGGAGCAGCGCTTCGGTGTAACAACACCAGCACTCGGCATGGTCTATACACGTACCGGACGCCGTTTCTTCAGCAATGAGGCGCTTGAGGCTGCATTTCTTACTCGTCTACGCGATGCGGCGGGAAAAGCGGGTCTGTGGACAGAACTTGGTACTGATTGGATCTGCCTCGACTGTGAACTGATGCCATGGTCGGCCAAGGCGCAGGAGCTTCTTCGCCAGCAGTATGCTCCAGCGGGCAACGCCGGGATCCGCACATTGACCGCGGAACAGCACGCTCTTGCCCAGGCTCAGGCTCGCTTACCCGAGCTTGAGGAACTGGCAACACGTACATCACAACGCCTCAATGCATTGCAGCAATATGTCCGCGAGTATCGGCAATACTGCTGGCCTGCCACATCTCTGGACGACTATCGCCTGGCCCCATTCCACATACTTGCCAGCGAAGGGAACGTGCACACCAATAAGCGGCACACCTGGCATATGGAGTTGATCGCCAGGCTCTGCGAAGCCGATAACCATCTGCTGGTCGCCACGCCCTTTCAGGTTGTAGACCTGAATGACAGCACAAGCTGCGATGCTGCCATTGCGTGGTGGACGGATCTCACGAACACAGGGCGCGAAGGCATGGTCGTCAAACCGCTGGATTTCATCAGCAAGGGGCGACGGGGAATGGTACAACCAGCCATCAAATGCCGCGGCCCGGAGTACTTGCGCATCATCTATGGGCCAGAGTATCTGCTGCCGGACAATCTTGAGCGTTTGCGTTCAAGAGCAGTCGGCGCAAAACGCTCTCTGGCCACCCGTGAGTTCGCCCTGGGCGTTGAGGCCCTGGATCGTTTCGTGCGATACGAACCGCTTCGCCGCACACACGAATGCGTTTTTGGTGTCCTGGCGTTGGAGAGTGAACCCATCGATCCCAGGCTCTAGAAAACAAAGATCCAGCCGCTAGAAGCAGGCGGCTGGATCTTTTGGTCTACGAGGCCTTCTGCACCACTTCCGGCACCCACTTCTTCGCCTCTTCCGACCTCATCCACTCGCCGGCAATCTGTTTGGTGGTGACGTTCACCCGGTTCCACACATTGATCAGAGCGATCTGGAGGACCAGGACCGCCAGTGCCTTCTCGTCATAGTGCTTCGCTGCCTCATTCCAAACATCATCTGGAACCGGATCGGAACGGTCGCTCAGACGAGTCGCCGCTTCCGTCAGCGCCAGTGCCGCGCGCTCGGCGTCGGTAAAGTACGGAGCTTCTCTCCATGCCGCCACGGCGAACATGCGCTCGTCCGTCTCGCCCTCGTGCCTGGCCATGCGGGCATGCATGTCGAGGCAGACGCCGCAGCCGTTAATCTGGCTGGCGCGCAGATGCATCAGGCCCAGCGTCTTCTCCGGGACCGCTCCATTCTTGGTGGCTGCGCCAAGCGCCATCAGCGCCTGCATGGCTTCGGGAACAACCATCGCCGGATTCATCATTCTTGCCTGCATCGTGTTTCTCCTTTTCCTTTCCCGCTGTCTGCGGGTGTGCTGCCCGACGAGTACCCTTGTCACATTGCCTGGGTTTCGCTCGTCACAACCATGACGGAAGCAACAGGAGGAATGTGACAGAGGTGGTGGAAAAAGATTGGCTGGCAAAACAGTTCGAGCAGAACCGCGGGCATCTGCGTGGCGTCGCCTACCGGATGCTGGGCTCACTGAGCGAGGCCGAAGATGCTGTTCAGGAAACGTGGGTGCGTCTCAACCGCTCCGATGCCAACAGCATCGATAATCTTGGCGGCTGGCTCACCACCGTTGTGTCGCGCGTCTGCCTGGATATGCTGCGCTCCCGCAGTTCACGGCGGGAAGACTCCATCGAAGACAATCCCATCGAGATCCCGGCAAAAGACGACACCAGCATTGACCCGGAACAGGAAGCGATTCTGGCGGAGTCTGTCGGCATTGCGCTGATGGTGCTATTGAACCGGCTCAACCCCGCAGAACGCTTTGCCTTTGTGCTGCACGACCTGATGGATCTCCCTTTCGATGAGATCGCGCCGATTCTCGGACGCACCTCCACCGCCACACGGCAGCTTGCAAGCCGTGCCCGTCGCCAGGTCCGTGGCATCAGCCATGAGGCAGGTGCGGAGTTTGCACAACAGCGAGAGATCGTAAGCAGCTTTCTCACTGCCTTACGTGCCGGTGACATCGAAGGTCTGGTTCAGGTGCTCGATCCCGATCTTGTCGTCCACATCGACAAGAGTGCAGCAGCCACCGGAGTTCCGGCCGAGATCCACGGAGCACGCAACTGGGCAGGTAATGCCGTTGCCTTCGCTCGGCACATGCGTTTCTTTCAGCCGGCGCTGGTGGATGGAACAGTCGGCATTCTTCTGGCCCCGCGAGGCCGTCTGACCCGAGTGCTGCGATTTACCTTTACAGACGGCAGAATCACGCACCTCGACGTGATTGCAGATCCGGAACGGCTGCGGCAGCTTGAGATTGGAATGCTGGAGGGGTCTGACGGCTGAATGAAAAGGGGGATCCGCCCCGCGAAGCCATTTCGCACGCAGTGCGAATGTCTTGTTAAGGGGACGGCTTCAGCCGTCCCGTTGCACGCCGCATAGAAAGCGGCTTC
Source organism: Terriglobus sp. 2YAB30_2 (assembly GCF_052114765.1). Classification (NCBI taxonomy): domain Bacteria; kingdom Pseudomonadati; phylum Acidobacteriota; class Terriglobia; order Terriglobales; family Acidobacteriaceae; genus Terriglobus; species Terriglobus sp. 2YAB30_2. Next base: position 158,945 of record NZ_JBFRFJ010000011.1, on the reverse strand, counting down.
AGCCGCTGAGGGCAATGTGTAAGAAGCAGATTTCTTCGCTTTGCTACAAAAAAATTCGGGTGGGATATTGAGATTCGATATGACCTCAGCGGCTAAAGCCGCAAACTATGCGAGCATTACACGGCATGGCTGAAGCCATGCCCTTAAGCAAAACATTCGCACCGTAGGTGCGAACGGAGTCATAGTGGAAGCATTCAGGTCCCCAGCGAACATTCGCCAGGGACCCGAAGGATCTACGTCTTCGACAATCGACGCAGCGCGAACAGCCCCCCCACCGCAGCCGCGATCATCAGACACACCAGCAGCCCAGCCCACTCCAGGTTCATAACAAGCTGCGGCACTCTAGCCTTCCATCCCAGATAGACAAAGACCCCAACGGCAGCGGCGATGATCGCATAATCCCACCAATTCCGCGGGTTTGTACGGTCAATCTCCGGAGTCGCATAGTCGCGCAGCACCTCTGAGATATCGAGATCATATCGATCGCATTCACGCTGCAGCGCATCGTTCATGGAAATATGCTCGCGCTGTGTTGCAACCGCGCTGCTGATAGCAATCGCTCCGCCGATCATGATCAGCGATCCGGTAATAACCATCACGCGCTGGCTGGAGGTGGCATTCGCCAGCTCGCCAAAGACCAACGCACCCCATGCCAGCCCCCACAACTGATTCGTGTTGGAGAGCGGAATGCCGCGGCCGATACCCAGATACTTAGTCGCAAACTGCTGGAAGATATCGCCGATCACCCAGACGAACCCGCCCAGGAAGAGCCAGAAGAGCAGGTGGCTCAGACCTTCCTTGTGGAAGATCGGCGCCTGCGCTCCACCGTCGAAGTACCAAACCAGCGCAAAGACAGTGCCGAGCTCACCGAAGGTAAACGCCGTAACGAACGACAGCGGATTCATACCACTGATGTAAGCCTTACGGTAGGGGATATACATCGTGCCCCACAGCAGGCTGGCGCCGAGCGCTGCCAGAATGCCCTGCACCGCACGAGGACTGTGTCCCCCATCGGCATGCATCGTGCTAAAGCCAAGCAGAGTCGCGGCCGAGACGATAGCGATAGTGCCCACTACCACCTTGAGAATGTTCGACCGGCTGGCGTTATTCAGTTCACCAAAGAGCAGCCGTCCCCATAGAAGACCGATCAGCGAGTTCGTATTCCAGAGAGGAAAGGCGATGGTCAGTCCAACATCGCGGATAGCAAAGACGGTCAGCGTATTGGCAACCGCCCACAGCATGCCGGCAAGCAGTGCCCAAAGGATCAGGTACTTCTTCCGCATCAGGTCTTTGGTGACCTGGGTTGTGCCCTTCAGCAGCGTGGGAACGGTCCACCGCGCAGCAAAGACACCCGAGACCATGCAGAGCGACACCGCAAACGGTGACAGCCCGGCGTTGACAAGTTTCGTAGGAGCCTCAGCCGCGCCCAGCCAGACACCGGCGCTAAGACCGCAGATTACGCCGGCCCAGTGCAGACGGCTGGCTTCTTCCAGAGCATGTGGTTTGTCGTGAGATGCCATCGGCAGAATACTTTTCTCAATTAGTGAATTTGAATCAGCAGAATGATCCCCAGGCAAAGAACAATGAGCGGGATCAGGAAGTGAATATCGGTGACGATGGCTTTCGCGGTTCGCATCAAGGGCATTCGTTTAGGTCCTTCCGACGTTGCATCAAAATCTGTACAGAACCCCTGCACAGTCAACGGCACAGGAAGACCGGCGACGATGCCGGTACGGGCTCTGTTTCGGCATCATTCCGCTGGCTTGATATCGAGTCGCATGTGACTCAAACCGGAATAGACCAGATCCACCGAATCTGCTCCGTCGTCGATACTAAACCCGGAAGCATCCGTCGTGATACCTACTTGTAATCCCGGCAGCCGCCAGGCCGCTGCCTTAATCTGCTCTTTGATCTGCTCCTTCTTCAAACCGGCGGCATGAACCCGCAAGCGGATGGCGCCTTTCGTGTCGATATCCAGTCCATTTTGATCGGCACTGGCATCGACCAGAGGACACGCCACCAGTTGCACCCATCCGATCTCGCCCGAAGGTGTGCGCCAGTGAACGGTCGCCGGATGAAACTGCGAACTCGGTCCACCGGCGTCTTTAGTCTTCGTGGTCAGCTCTCCGCCGAGGAGCACGTGGTCGCCGATCCACGCCGTTGCGGTCCGTTCCGCGCTGATGTTCTGGCGGATGGCATGGGCTCCGGCGAAGTGCTGCATCTTCGCAAGCGCATCCGGCGGGATCGCAGTCCCCAGGACGGCGATATGCGAGGCAAACCAAATATCCGCCAGATGATCGGTCGTCGCGGAGATCGGCGGCAACGGAGCAGACGATGCATCCAGCACAGTCCTCATCCACACACCCACCACGCTGACGTAGTGCGTCATATCCATGCCGTAGGCACGGTCAAAGGGACCGCTGAGGTTTCTCAGGTCAGGCTGGTAGTAGTTGGCAAGCTCGCGCCACAGGCTGGTTTCCATCACCGCACCCAACTCACGCATATGCGCCGAGGAACCATAATCGCGCCACAGCGCCAGGCCGTAGATATCGACACCGCTATAGGTGGGTGAGTTGTACTCCGGGAAGGTGCCGTATTTCTCAAACAGCCGATAGACCTCCTCATTCCACACCACCGACTTTTTCTTCCAAGCCGCATTGTGATCGTGAATGGCGGCGAAGTCCCACAGGAAGCCGTACATCAGGGCAATGTTGGTATACGCCGGAGCCAGGCGGCCCTCACGCATCTCTCCAAGAATGCCCAGGTCGATCGCCTTGTACATCCGTTGCCGCAACTCGGCCGGAATACGATCAGGATACTCAATCAGGATCATCGCAAAGGTCGTCCCGATAAAGACGCGCCAGTTCGGGTCATAGTCACGCCACAGCTCACTCTTGCTGGGCGGCGTCGGCTCAGCGGGGGTGCGTTTGTAGGTTCCGTACCAGCGAACACTGGGATCGGTGTACTGCTGCTTCAGCACGGCATTCAGAATTTTGGCGGCGCGTTCGCGATCGCCGGACTGATCGCGAAAGAGCAGACCCAGCGCATACCAGCTTGATTCACGAACCATGTACCGTCCACCCTCACCCTGGGTTCCGTGCGCAGAGCCGCCCGACGGGCTTTTCACCAGGGAAACCGCATCGTCATAGAAGTACTCATTCCAGTGCATGGACTCCTGGAAGAGCTCACCTGTATTTCGATTGAGAGAAGCGGGAGAGACATGCCGGGCATGTTGTGGCAGGCTCTGGCCATAGAGAAACGACATTGCTCCACAAAGCGCCATCACTGCGACAAGCTTGCGTACCACAAACACCTCCATGCATCCGTACGGGCGGTGTCCTCATAAGAGAACACCGCCCGGTAAGAACTCAACCTCTAACTTGTTTTTTAGAAGTTGAACTTAGCCGCGAACTCCACCGTACGCTGTTGGTACGTGGGCGTGCTGCTCGTGGATGTAATGGTCCCAATCGTAGACGTGTTGCTGATGTTCGCGTTGGGAGTTCCAAAGTTGGGATGGTTGAAGACGTTGAAGGAATCGGCACGCAACTGCACGCGATACCGTTCCTTGAAGACGATGTTCTTCTGCAGATTGATATCCCAGTTCTGATACCGGGGTCCCCGCAGCATGTTGTAGCCGGAGTTGCCGTAAGCTCCACCGGGGATGCCGTTTGCATCCGTCGGTGCAGTAAAGGCCGCTGGATTGAACCACTGTGTTTTGTTTTTCGTTGTGGGATACAGAGAAGCGCCTGCAACCCGGCTGGCACGTCCGCTGACAAGATTCGTCCACTTGGTGCCGCTGCCATCGGTGTAGGTGCCCGGCGCCGTATACGTGACCGAGAAGGGCTGTCCCGTCTGGAAGACCGAGATACCGGAGACCTGCCATCCGCTCACGATCTTATCCATGACATTACCGGCTGTTCCCAGGAACGCCTTTCCTTTGCCGAAGGGCAGCAGGTAAGAGTAGTTGACCGTCAGCGCCTGCGGCGTAATGCCGCCGACGTTGCCGTAGGAGTCGTTCGGTGTCGCTCCTGATGGGTTCTCGAGGTTCTCCGTACCGATCACGCGAGTCCACTGATACTCAGCACCGAAGGAGACGCCATTGTGATACTGACGATGAGCACCAACCTGCAACGCATTCATCGTGCTGTGGAAGATGGGGGCCATGTTCAGACTGATGGTCGAGAACGGCTGCACCAGGTTCAGGCTCTGCGCCGTCACCGAACCGTTCTTGATCAGCACCGGGTTAGACGGCAGGTTGATATTCGGAGCGTAGTTACCCGATCCGCCATAGTTGTTCTGCTTGAGATTGTGCTGTCCGGCATAACCGACGCGGACCGTCCAGTTACCGGCGAACTGATGTTCCAGGGCGAGGTTGTACTGTTCGGTGTAGGGTGTCGTCGTCGAAGCCTGCGCCAGCACAGACGGATTCGCCGCGAAGCTTCCGGTTCCCGAGAACGCATTCGACATCGAGAACGACGGTGTGGAACCCGAAGAGTTGTTGAAGGTCTGCGAGCCCGAGAACGGCAGATTGGCAAACGGCGCCGTGGTGATATACGAGGCCGGCAGCAGGTTGTAGTAGATACCGAAGGCGCCGCGCAGCACTGTATTCGGCTTTACCTCATACGCAAAGCCGAGACGTGGAGCGAAGTTCTTCTTGTTCTGGCCCAGATAGCTGAAGACGTTGTTCGGCAGATTGGCCGTGCTCGACAGCGTGATCGGAATAGAGCTCAGGAAGCTGGGGATAGCCGCCGACGGATACGAATTGCCGAAGACTACGACCTGCTTCAGGTTGGGAATATAGAGAGCGGTATTGCGATAGAGGTTGTCGCTGAACAACTGCAGGTCATAGCGCAGACCGGCGTTGATGGTGAGGTTCCGCAGGATCTTCCAGTCGTCCTGGATATAAGCCGCGTACTGGGCGGAGATATCGCGCTTCACATAGTCGTTCGGCACCGGCTTGACTGCCGTAACCGGATAGCCGAGCAGGAAGTCTGCAAAGGCATTGCCGGAGTACTGGCCAGTGAACCGGAAGGAACCGCGCTGCGGGCTCGTCGCCGAGATGTTCCAGTGGTTGTCATATAGATACGAGAAACCGCCCTTGATGGTGTGGCTCCCCGCGATCTTGGTCAGCGATGTACCGATCTGGCCGACCTGCTCCAGATCCTTCGATCCGGACTCCGCGACATTCGCGATGTTCGTGATCGTGATCTGCGGCGCACCCTGAATCAAACCCGTTCCCAGGCCAGGAATGATGCTGGAGAAATCAGTCTTGTAGTTCTGCGGTGTGCGATAGATCGGAAGGTGGAAGAACGAACCGTAGGTGTCGAGCAGCAGGTTGGGAGAGAACACGTGCGTCCATCCCAGGATGATGTTCATGTTGTGCTCGCCATCCTGTGCATTACCACCCTGCAGGCTGGTAGTGCCATTCGTCGGGCTGGGGCCGTAGAACGCACGCAGGAAAGTAAAGCGCAGCTGGTCGTTCGCGGTGAGCTGGTGATCCAGACGTACCGAGACACGGCTCGCGGTGGAGGTTGTCTGCACCTGCTCGTAGGTGTTGACACCCGTACCCGAGGTCGTCGGATTGGGATAGAGAAGGCTCAGCAGCTTCAGCGAGACAGCATTCTGATTCGCCGTAGGAATGGTCTTATTCGCAAAGGCCGTTCCGGTCGACGGATTGGTGATGTTGCCAGAGAACTCCGTAAAGACACCCTGCCGCATCAGCGCTGTGGGCTGTTGTGTATTGTCAGCGTACGACTGCGTCAGGCGGAAGCCCTCATATGCCACAAAGAAGAAACTCTTGTTGCGGCCGTTATAGACATGAGGAATCAGGATCGGACCCGAAAGGTTTGCACCGAACTCGTTGCGCTGATACGGCGGCCGCGGATTCGCCCCGCTGAAGTACGCCTTGGCGCCCATACCTTTGGAGCGGTTGTACTCGAGCGCACCGCCATGGAACTGGTTGGTGCCGCTGGCGGAAACCACGATCAGAGCAGCGGGCTGGCCGAACTCAGCCGGCGCGCCGTTCGAGAGCACCTTGAACTGCGAGATTGCGTCGAGCGACGGTACCTCAGGTTCGGCGCGCTGCAGCGTCACCTCCTGATTGGTAACGCCGTCCAGAGTGGACGTGAGTCCACCGTAGGAGCTACGAGAGCCGGTACCGGCTGCAAATGTAATGCCGCGGGTCGCAAGCTGATCCTGCGCTCCCACGCCCTGAATACCAGGCGCAAGCGAGATCAGTCCCATCAGGCCAAGGCGGCCGTTGAGTGGCGTGTTCTGGATTGCCTGGCTCTCCACCACAGTTCCGATCGACGAGTCCTGTGTCTGGATAGTGTTGCCCGCGCCGGTCACCTCGACCGTCTGCGTGACCTCTCCATTGGGGAGAACGGGATTCAGCTGAATCGTCTGGTCGATCACCAGCGTAATTCCGACCTGGCGGAAGGTCTGGAATCCGGCGTGGTCAACCTGGACGGTGTAGTGCCCGGGAGCGAGCTGGGTGACGGTGAAGCTTCCGGTATCGGAAGTGGTGACTTTGCGGATCGTGTTGGTCTCGGTCTGTGTGACGGTTACAGTCGCGTCTGCAATGGTTGCCCCACTGGCGTCCGTCACATTTCCGGCGATCGTGCCGGTAATACCTTGCGCAAGCAAACGCTCTCCGCTCAAAAATGCCAGACTCAGCACAAAACACAGACTCAACGAGGCATGTGTCATGCGCCCGAAGATCTGCTTCATCAGATTTATCTTTTTTTCGTTCATTGATTACGGCCTCCATGTCTGCCGCAAACTACAGCAGACGAGTGTCGGGAGTATCGAAGGCGCGAAAAATGATTGGCAAAGTATTTCACTGTGATAGCCCTGTTTCACCGTGAATAAGCCACAAGTCATTCAAATAAAACCACTTAGGTTTCACGTGAAGTCCGCGAAACATGGCGTGCGTGAAAGGCTCAAAAGGCAGGCAGAAATTCGAGATAACCATGAACTGGGTGCCCCATCCATCGCAAAGCGATGGGTGGGATGTCCGAGCCAAGCTCCAATGGGGTGGGTGCAGCAGGGTCCCGGCCACCTTTGCTGGCTGGGTGTTCAGCGGTCTTTCGGGCAGGCACGATAAGCGCTGAAGGCGCGCTTTTATCAGCGGCTTAAAGCCCATTTACTTTTACGCTCTATTCAGCGGGCTGAAGCCCGCTGCTCCCACCCTACAAAACGTGGTAGCAGACGACACTACGCTGATAGGAATTACCGTTCAGGTTCTGCGCCGAGAGCAGGATCTCGAAGTGAGGCAACGCTCCACCCTTAGTATCCAGAGTGCGAAGGAAGGCAATAAACCGCGGGCTCAGCAGAAACTCCGAGGCTGTTTCCGTCCCCGCCTTGCTGGTTCCGCCAATCAGAAGCGAAGAACTCTCTCCATCCAGGCTCGGAAGATAGGAGATCACGCCATAGGCCAGGTGGTCAGCGCTGTTGGCAGCCTCGTCGTAACGCGCTTGCTCACCCTTTCCAGGATTGCGGTTCTCCACCAGGTTGGTGTGGGTCTTCGAATCGTAGCCCACGCGGAAGCGCCCTGCGGAAGAGAAGAGGTCGACCCATGGGTTGGCGCGTGTGCTGCCAATCAGGATGACGTTATTCTGCTTCAGCTCGCTTAGGCTGACGTCCCGCGCAAAACGGACCTGCGTTTTGCTGTGGTCAACCTGAGGCAGACGCTCCAGTGCCGAGACCAATCTCAGGTCCACCACGTTCGTATATTGACTCGTCAGCAGTTGGTTCCAGATCCGGCTCGTTTCCGGCGGGGGAATGGTGTTGCGGTACTTCCGGTTCATGTAGTCCGACAACGTAATCTCGTTGCCGATCAACTCATCCATCAGCACCAGGCTGCTATCGGCAGGAACAAGGATGGTCGTCCGCTGCGAATCGAAGATGCTGGCCCAGAAACGCACCTCCACTGGAACCCCGGCGTGCCGGTGCTCCTCTCCCCGAAGCCACCAGCCGATGCCCAGAGCCAGGCATACGACGACGCCGATACCCACCGCAACATAGATCCAGAAGAAGGACATCTTCGGGGGAGCATCCGCCGCATCTCCGTCGCCAACGGCTGACGGCGGATAGCCGGCCGAAGAAGGAGCCGGGGGAACCGAGTTAACCGTCTCCTGTACCGTTCCCATGGGAAGCTCCCGATGGTGAAACTCGGGCACATAGCTCCCTTTGGGAATCGTCAGGACGATCGGCTCATCCTTGCCCTCGGTCGCAAAGTACTCCTGCAGGCGAAGCCGCAGGAAGCGCGCCTGGGAGCGGACGATCGAGTCCTCTCCCATGTGGTATCCCTCGTTCCGGCCGAAGACCTCCGTGCCGATACGCTGCTCATTAATCGAATCAGCCTTCCCCATCTGCTGCTGCTCGCAGATGAACTGGAGGAAGGTCGCGAGCTTGCGCGACTTGCGAAAGAGGGCGGAAGAGAGGATACGGGAGACAAGAAGCCGCTGCTGTTCTATCGATGGAGGGTCGGTAACAGGCTTCGCGGTAGACATACCTACTCCCCTCAATGCCTTATTCACCTGCAATTCACCGTGAAATTAACGGACATCCGTGAACGCGTTTGGCCAAAGGCAAGAGGCGACAGATACATTGTAACGAGATTGACGGGTGCTGGCGACGCTTGTGTACACGGCACGGTACGGTCCGTTACAGAAAATCCCGTCGGAAGAGTTACGGATGACGCTTTCCTCCTCGATACCCCGTCCCGAAGTCAGCGGTGAGAGCCAGGCGCCCTCTTCCTCTCCCCGGCTCGCCTCCCTTGATGTACTGCGCGGACTCACCATCGCCCTGATGATCATGGTGAACACCAGCGGCGACGGAGCTCACACCTTCCCCTTCCTCTCCCATGCCCCCTGGAACGGTTGCACCCTGGCAGACGTCGTCTTCCCCTGCTTTCTGTTCATGGTGGGCATCTCCATCGTCTTTTCCCTTCGCGGCAAGCTGCGGAAGGGCGTCCCCTCCTCGACGATCCTCCTGCAGGCCGCGAAGCGAACGCTGGTTCTGTTTGCCATCGGGTTGGCGGTGAGCTCGTTCCCGCACTACACCTTGCATACCTTCCGGGTCTTCGGTGTGCTGCAGCGAATCGCCATCTGCTTCTTCGTCGCCACGCTTCTCTATCTCAAGGCGAAGCCAAAGACATTGATCGTCGTAACGGTCTCGATCCTGCTTGGCTACTGGATCCTGCTGCGCTGGGTTCCCGTTCCCGGCTTCGGCATGCCGGGCGTCGATGTGCCCTTCCTCGACCCGGTCGGCAACTTCCCGGCATGGCTGGACCGCCACCTGTTGCCCGCCAGCCACCTTTACCGCGCAGGCTTCTACGACCCAGAAGGACTGCTCAGCTCGGTTCCCTCGCTCGCTACCGCCCTGCTCGGCGTACTGACCGGCATCTGGATCACCCGTCACGGAGTGACCTCCGCCACCGCCCGCGGCCTGCTGACCGCCGCAGTTTCGTTTCTGGCGCTGAGCGGCTTGTGGAGCATCTGGTTCCCGCTGAACAAACGGCTCTGGACCAGCTCCTTCGTGCTCTTCAACGCCGGTCTCGGCTTGCTGGCGTTGTGGTTCTTCTTCTGGCTGATCGATCTCCGGCCCGGAAAGAAACGCTTCCTCGAACCGGCGCTGGTCTTCGGCACCAACTCTTTGGCGGTGTACGCCTTCTCAGAGTTCTTCGCCGGAACCCTGGATTCCATCCGCCTGCCCAGCCATCGGACCGTGCAACAGTGGCTCTTCCACCCGCTCACTCTGGTCTTCCCGAACCTCTATGTCGCGGCGCTGGCGTACGCTCTTCTGTTCGTCGGCGTCTGCTACCTGCCCATGCTGCTGCTCTATCGGAAACGGATCTTTATCAAGATCTGAGGAACCTCACGAAACTGGGTGCCCCATCTATCGCGAAGCGATGGGTGGGAAATTCGAGCAAAGCTCGAACCGTTTTTCGTTTGTCATTTCACAGCGAACATTGTCCCGTATGAACATTCCCATGGTATGGGCTCTCGGATCGGTCGATCCGCCCCTTAAATCCGATCTTGCCTCCAGACCTTCCTCTCCTATAAATTCGTAGCCCTACTTGAAATTCGAAATATATGTTCGAATTTAAAACCTCAGGGAGACGATGCAAAAGAAGGCAAAACCCCGCACCTACCACGCTCATCGTGAGCGTCAGCGCCGCCGGATTCTGGATGCGGCCCAGTCCCTGTTTATTGAACAGGGCATCGAGCGGGTCACCATGGCCGAGATCACGTTGGCCAGCGGTCTGCAGCCTTCAACCATGTATCAGTACTTCTCCAGCAAGGACGACATCGCCTGGGAGCTCGTCAGCGAATTGCTGGCAGGAGCGGCCATCCAGGTGAAGCAGCGCATCGAAGGCGCTCCGAATGCACTTGCCGTGATCACCGCGTTTCTGGAGTTCATGGCCGATGAGCTCTCCGGCAACCAGGCGGCGGTTCGCTTTCTGGCGGAGTTCGATGCCCGGTATGCGCATGACTGGCCGGTGGACCGGCTGCTTACGCTTGAGTCGCAGATCGCTCCCCAGCCATTCCGGTTCTTCACGGACCTCATTCGTAGCGGGATCGCCGACGGCTCACTGCGCGCCGATCTCGATCCGGAGCTGACCATGCACGCCGTGATGAACGCGGTCATCGGAGCGCAGCGCAGGCTGGCTTCGCTCGGCAGAAAGGTCGAGATCGAGTACGGCCAGCCGATCGATCGTCTCTTCCGGGAGACGCTCCGCATTCTCCTGCTCGGTTTGCGCGCCCCGGAAGCTCCAGTCACAAGTTCCTCGAATACACGGAAACGCACCGCCAGAAAGAGGTCGTCATGAATCACCTGTCACGCTGTCAGATCGGTCTCGCGGCTATCCTTGCTGTCCTCGTTCCTGCGGCAGCCGCCGCCGCAACTCCAAAGACGCCGCGTCAGGATCTCGCTGCCGACGCGGGGTGGAAGTTCCAGCTTGGCGACGCCGCCGGCGCGGAGAATCCATCCTTTGCCGACTCATCTTGGCGCACCGTCGATCTACCCCATGACTGGAGCATCGAGAGCAAGCCGGACAAGGACAACCTCAGCGGTACAGGCGGCGGCTTTTTCCCCAACGGAATCGGCTGGTATCGCAAGACCTTCACCGCACCTCGCGAGTGGAATGGCAAACGGGTAACGGTTCAGTTCGACGGCGTCTACCGCGACGCCACGGTCTATCTGAACGGCCACAAGCTGGGGATACATCCCTACGGCTACACCTCCTTCACCTTCGACCTCACCCCCGACCTGAAGCTCTCCGGGACGAACGTACTGGCCGTGCGCGTCGACAACTCAGCGCAGCCAAACAGCCGGTGGTACAGCGGATCGGGAATCTACCGGCATGTTCATGTCATCGCGACCGAACCGACGCATGTGGCGCACTGGGGTGTCTTCGTGACGACGCCAGAGGTATCGACCACCTCTGCCAAGGTCTCCATCAGGACGCGCGTCACGAATGAATCCGCACAGACAGCCGGAGCCACCGTCGAGACCACGCTGCTCGACAAGACCGGCAAAACCATTGGCACGGCGCACTCCAATCTGAACCTTGCCTCCGGCAAAGAGGACGAGACAGCGCAGGAGGTTGCCGTAGCCAATCCTGCGTTATGGACACCCGAGACACCGACGCTGTACCGGGCCGTTTCCACAATTCGCAAAGATGGCAAGGTCGTCGATCAGGTCACGACCTCCTTCGGCATCCGCTCCCTCACGTGGTCAGCAGAGAAGGGCCTGCTGCTCAACGGCAGATCCATCAAACTTACCGGCGGCAGTGTGCATCATGACAACGGTCCGCTAGGCGCGGCTGCCTTCGATCGTGCGGAGGAGCGCAGGGTTCAACTCATGAAGGCCGCAGGGATGAATGCGGTGCGCACCGCCCATAACCCTCCGTCGCCTGCGTTTCTCGATGCGTGCGACCGCCTCGGCCTCCTGGTGCTGGATGAGCCCTTCGATGTGTGGCAGGCGCATAAGGTGAAGTTCGACTACGGCAGCAACTTCGATGAGTGGTGGAAGCAGGACATCTCGTCCATGGTGCTTCGCGACCGCAATCATCCCTCGATCGTGATCTGGGGCATCGGCAATGAGATTCCCGAGCTCGAAGTCGATCGAGGCGCTCCGCTCGCTAAACAGCTTGCGGACCAGGTCCGTGCGCTCGATAACACCCGCCCGCTCACACTCGCATTTCCTGGAACAACCACCATGCCCACCGCCCAGGCGGTCTTCTCGCAGCTCGACATCACCGGCTACAACTACAACCTGATCCCTACCTACGCCAAAGACCACGAACAGTTGCCCTCGCGTCTCATGCTGACCACCGAATCGTGGCCGGCGAAGGCCTTTCCGCTATGGGCAATCACACACGACAATCCCTACGTTCTCGGCGACCTCACCTGGACCGCCATGGACTACCTTGGCGAGTCGGGCATCGGTGCGTGGCAGTATGGCACTCCCGAACAGGCCAAGATGGCCGAGCAGGCGGGCGGCATGATGGCGAACACCAGCATGGTCGACCAACTCTTCGCAGGGATGGCGAAGGGTGTCGACGTTATGGCTGAGATGGCTAAAGGTTCGTCCGACCCAATGGCAAAAGCAGCCATGCAGTTCTTCTTCCACCCGTACCCATGGCACGCCGCAGTCTGCGGCGATCTCGACATGACCGGCTTCCGTAAGCCGCAGTCCTACTATCGCGACATTCTTTGGAACGGCGGCGATCGTGTCTACGCGACCGTCCGCCTGCCTGAGCCGGAAGGCAAAAAGATCATCGCCATCATGTGGGCGACCTATCCTACACTTCCCACCTGGAGCTGGCCGGGCCAGGAAGGCAAAGAGATGCAGGTTGAGGTCTACTCCGGCGCAGAGAAGGTGCGGCTGTTCCTGAACGACAAGCTGATCGGAGAAAAACCGACGGGGCGCGAACAGGAGTTCAAAGCTGTCTTCTCCGTACCCTATGCCCCGGGAACGCTGAAGGCCGTGGGTGTGCGGGGTGACCGCGAAGTCGCCCAAAGCATCCTCACCACCGCAGGCAATGCAACCAAACTACGGCTCACAGCAGACCGGGCGATACTACAGGCCGATGGAGAAGACCTTTCGTTTGTGACAGTAGAAGCGGTTGACGATCAAGGACGTTTTCAGCCCCATGCCGAACAGGAAGTCCAGTTCTCTATCAGCGGCCCAGGCGCCATTGCCGCCGTTGGAAACGGAGACGGACAGGATGCGGACTCATATCACGCTGAGCGGAGAAAGCTGTACCAGGGCCGGGCTCTGGTAGTGATTCGCACCTCCAGGAAAGCAGGAGCCATCAAGCTGACCGCTGCGAGCGCTGGACTGACTGATAGCACTGCAATGATTGACGCAAAGGCAGCTCCGTCGCAGGCGGAGCTCCAATAGAGCATTTTCCCTGCAGGTGGAGTGTAGGGCTTCCGTATCTATGGGCGTTTTCCGCAATGAAAACGCCGCTGCACGCCTCTCCCCGGGATACCCAGCAACGGGGAAAATGCTCTACGCGCAACAGAACCTATCATCCACAGCCGCCTATCCCGCCTGCTTCACCTTCGACAGATTCACCAGCGACACCGCAGCCAGAATCACAAACATGCCCGTCCACTCATACACGCCCATCCCCTCATGCAGCAGCCAGATCCCAAGGATCGACGCCACAATCGGATTCACATACGCATACGTCGCCACCTTCGTCACCGAGACGTGATGCAGCAACCACACATACGCCGTAAACCCGATCAACGCACCGAAGACCGTCAGATACGCCAGCCCCAATACTGCGGGCCGCGTCCACCGAGCCTCTGCCCATGAGCCCATCGCCGTAGCGATCAGCAGGTTCAATCCGCCGCCAAGCAACAACTGCCAGCCGGCCAGCACCATAGGATCGCGCTGCATCTTGAACCGCTTCGACATCACCGAGCCAATCGCCCAGCTCAACGCCGCACCCAGCAGCAGGACACTGCCGAAGACCTTACCCGTACCGCTGAACGAGATGTGACGGACCGTCGGCCACAGCAGCGTCATCAAACCGCCGAATCCAAGCAAGAGCCCCGCCCAGCCACGCCTGGTAAGTCCGTCACCGCCGGGGACCAGAGAATCCAGCAATGCGATAAAGATCGGAATCGCAGCCAGCACCATAGCCGCAAAGCCGGAGTCCACCGTCTTCTCTGCCCACACCAGCAGACAGTTATTGCCCACCAGCATGAACGCGCCCAGAATCGCGCAGCGCCAGATCTCGCCCGAGGTGATCCGGATCGATTGCCGGTTGAAGAAGCACAGCAGAAAGATGAACGGAGCCGACAGGAAGTACCGCAGGCCGCTGATGATCGGCGGAGCCAGATCGATCACCGCGTAGTGAATGGCCAGAAACGTCGATCCCCAGATCAGATAAATGCACGCAAAACACAGGATGATCTGTGCCATGAATTTCCGGGAGGTATGCATCGGCGATCCCTTATGATTTCACACGATGCCCGGACTTCAGGAACATACGTTGCTCTGGCTGGAACAGCTTGCCTCGATGCTGGGACGGCGGCCCTCCCAGCCGAAGCATCTGCGTGTTGGTGAGCGCGGCGAAGACGCTGCCTTCTGGCATCTGCGGCGGCATGGCTACACGGTCGTCGCCCGGCGATGGCGCTGGGCCGGTGTTCCCGGCGGCGACGTCGACCTCATCGCCTGGCATGGTCCAACACTCTGCTTCATCGAGGTGAAGACACGCAGCAAGCGCGACCTGGTACCTGCGGAGTTCGCAGTCGATGACACCAAGCAACGAATGCTGCGCCGCCTGGCATCGGCCTACGTACGGCATTTCCCGGACAAAGTACGCGACAGCATCGTCATCCGCTTCGACGTCGTCTCGGTGTACCTTAACGAAACCGCCTGCGAGCTGATGGAAGGAGCCTTCTGACCCATGTCCACCTACACGCAACCCACCGACGTCATGCTGCTGCAGCCCGAAAGGCTGGCCGACGATCTTGCCCAGGTTCTCGACAGCGCCCTGCCGCGTCTGCGCCAGATAACTGACCTGGAGTCGCAGCGTCCGCGTGAGTCAGGTAAATGGTCGCCGCGCCAGATCATCGGACACCTGATCGACTCCGCCTGCAACAACCACCAGCGCTTCGTCCGCCTGCAGATCGAGCGCGAGATCCATCTGCCCGGCTACAAGCAGGTGGAATGGGTCGCCGTGCAGCACTATGCGGACCGCCCGTGGAAGGATCTTCTGAACCTCTGGGAGGGACTCAACCGGCATCTCGTGCACGTTATCGCGCATACCCAGAAGCCTCACCTCGCCCATGAGTGGATCACGCCGGACCGGGCCTGGACCCTCGGCTTCCTGATCGAGGACTACATCGCTCACATGGGCCACCATCTCCTGCAGATTCTTCCAGAGTGAACAAATTTACCGCTGCGGGTGTCTAATCTAGTGAGAGCGAAAGGGATTTGAGCATGAGCGGATTGATGGATGCACCGGTCTACGATGAGCAGAGAGAAAGGCGCAAGACAGCCCTGCTGATCGCGGCGGGTGTGCTGGTAGTGCTGCTGGCCATCCTCTTCGTCGCCGGCTTCATCGCCGGACACGGCTGGTTCTTCACCAATCTCCCCGCCGAGCACAAGGTCGACCGCTTTTTGACCGCGATTGAGAAGAAAGACTTCGACACCGCCTACGGCGTCTACGTCAACGACGACAACTGGAAGGCGAATCCCGGCAAGTACACCGGCTATCCCGTGAAGCGGTTCACCGAAGACTGGACGCAGTTCTCACCCGTGGGCGAAATCCATAGCCATCACGTCGACATCTCGCGCACCGATGGAGAAGGCTTCTGGGGATCGGGCACCATCGTCGGCTCGACCATCAACGGCAAGAAGCGCCTCTTCCTCTGGGTCCAACGCAGCGACGGCACCTTGACCTACCCAACCCCACACATCATCCAGTACTAGCGCACAATCTGAAATTACCCATGCACCGGGTGCCCCACATACGCGAAGCTTATGTGGGCATTCGAGCGAAGCTCGAACCGCTTTTTGTTTGTCATTTCGAAGCGTACTGGGTCCCCAACGAACTTGTTTCGTTGGGCGAAAGAGCCCCTCATTCGGAACCCTTTTTCCACACTCCGAACTTTTCCCCCGCTTCCCCTCTGGACACACCCCTCCTGGCAATTACAATTGACGACAGCGAATGACGATTGGCAAGCCGCATTTGGGTCTCTGAGTCCCTGGCTTCCGACTCAGTACCGCGCAACCTACAGTTGGAGATCAGTTAATTTGCCCCTGTACATGCCTGCGCCTCTTCAGTTCCTCGTCTCGGCTCGCAAACTGACAGCCCTCGCCGCCATCACCCTTCTGGGCATCTCGACTCCATTTGCAAACGCAGGCAAGGCGTCGTCATCCCACCGGCATCCGCGCCTTCATGCCCTGGCCCACGCCTTTGCCAATGTGGCCCTGCCGGGAGTCGGCCTTCTTCCGGACGAAGAAGACAATGTTCCCACTGACGGCCAGAAGTATGAGTTGAAGCTCGCCCATCCCTATACCGGCGAGATGATCAACGTGGTCTATCGCATCGGCGACACCTACATTCCCGAGGCGCTCGACCAGCTGAACCACTTCCTGTGCGACAGCCACAATCAGCAGGTCACGCCCATCGATCCGCGCACCTTCGACGTGCTGCACACCATGCTGGCCAAGCTGAACAAGCCCGATGGCGTCATCGACATCCTCTCCGGCTACCGCTCGAAAGAGACCAACGACGCACTGCGCGCCAGCGGCACCACCAACGCCGCCGAGCACTCGCAGCACATCGAAGCTAAGGCGATCGACCTTCGCGTCTCCGGTGTCTCCGCAAAGCAGCTCCGTGATGCAGCGCTGTCGCTCGAAGCCGGTGGCGTTGGCTACTACCCCCGCTCCCAGTTCGTGCACGTCGACGTGGGCCCCACGCGCCAGTGGACCTACACTGCGCACGCCCACCACAAACGCACCCGCAAAACAAAGCGCTCGTAGCTACCAGAGAATTCCCACGCTCAACAGAGCACCAGGTAACTCGAGCGTGAGTTTCGGGTATCTCCTTGCCCACCCTAGCGTTGCGAGGGTGGGGCACCCAGGCAAGATAAGCGCTGAAGGCGCGTTCTATACCAGCCTGGGGCAACGCCCCAGGTATCCGGCCCTATAGAGATTAAAGGGCTGAAGGCCCGCTCCATAGCTCGCCGTGAAGGGGCGGGTTTGATGGCACGTCTAACCACCAATGTCTGGGCTGTTGGAATGATCCATGTCGAACGCCGGACGCTTCGCTCACCGTATCGCATCCATTCGCACTCAAAGACGTAACCCTGCAGCAACCTTTACTTGTTACGATTTGTACGCAATCGATCTGCGGCCTGTCGACCCCAAACACAAATCCAAACAATCAAACTCTGCAGATGGGCAGGGAGGAAAGATCCGTGATCCGCAAGACGTACACCGCTCCTCTGGTTTCACTCTCCATTGCCTTTTCCCTCTGCGCCGGCCAGGCACAGGTCGTGGTCAGCGATCCACCCAAAGGCGCCATCCTGCCCAATGGCCGCGCCATTGATCCGGCGGGTACATGGACACCGATCGCTCCCATGCCATTCGCCCTTGCTGTCAGCCCTGACGGCAAACACCTCGTCGCGCCCTCGATCGGCTGGCCATTTGCACTGAACATCATCGACGATCTCGGCGGCAGCTCGCCACGGTACCGTCGCTTTCCGGAGATCAAGGCAGAGAGTGGAACCACAATTCTGCCGTCGAACGATCCGCACCTGCGCGTCTCCTCGACGAACGACCCCAACACCCAGGTCCATATGGGCGTCGCCTATTCGCCCGACGGCTCGCTGTTGTATGACCCCACAGGCGACTCCGGCGCGGTCGACATCTACGACAGCAAAACCTGGCAGCATGTGGGTCGTATTGAACTCGACGGCAAGCTGAACGGCAAGACCTACAAGGAGAGCTTTGCGGCAGTTGCTCTACTCTCTCCGGATGGCAGAACGCTGTACGTTCTGGACCAGGGAAACTGGCGCGTTGTGATCGTAGATCTAAGCACCAAGCAACTGATTGCAGGCCTACCCACCGGCTCAAACCCGCTCGCCATGGCGCTTTCGCCGGACGGCAACCGCCTCTACGTCACCAACTCCGGTCTCTTCGAATATCAACTCGTTCCGGGCGTAAAGCTGGCGGACCCTCTGCACACCGGTCTGCACTTTTCTCCCTTCGGATATCCGTCTGCGGCTGCGCGCAAAGGAGTGAACGCGGAAGGGCATGACGTGCCCGGACTCGGTGATGAAAACAGTCCTCGCGGCAGCTCCTTGTGGACCTACGATGTCTCCTCGGCTGGCGCCACACATCTTTTGTCGAAGCTTCGCCTCGGCCACCGCATCACCGAAGGCCACAACACTGTCGTAGGAGGCGCATCGCCCTCCGGTGTAGTCGCCGGCAAAGAACGCATCTATGTCTCGCTGGCGCACGAGGACTCGATCGCCGTCGTTTCGCCGGACGGAGCGAAACTCGAGCGCGAGATTCCCCTTACGCCCTTCAGTGGTGCTGAGTACAACGACAAAACCGGGCGTCCGTTGCGTGGAGTCATGCCCTTCGGTGTAGGTCTCTCCGGCGGACAGCTCTTTGTCGCTGAGGCAGGGACAAACTCCATCGCCGTCATCGATACCAATACAAACCAGGTCCTCACGCACATCCCCGTGGGTTGGTATCCCGCCGCCGTAGCATTCTCACCGGACCAGAAGACGCTCTACGTTGCCAACAACAGGGGGCAGGGAACCGGACCAAGCATTGCGGCCGACCTCTCGGCCGAAAGCCGCCACTCCATTCATGAGCTGGAGTTCGGCAGCATCTCCACCATTCCACTGCCGATCGCGGAAGACCAGTTCCCACGTTTGACCGCTGCCGTCGTGAAAGCGAACGAGGCGGCCCTCAAGGAATCCTCTCCCCTTCCTCACCTGCGTCATGTGTTCTTCATCATTCGCGAAAACCGGACCTACGATGAGGTCTTTGGCGATCTCCCCAACTCCAACGGAGAGCCGAAGCTGGCGCGCCTTGGCATGCATGGATGGGAAGCGGAGGAGAACCACGGTTTCCATGACATACCTGTCACACCGAATGCCCATGCTCTGGCCGGACGCTTCGCCACCAGCGACAACTTCTACGTCAACAGCGAAGCCTCCGCTGACGGCCATCGCTGGGTCGTCGGCATCGCGCCTGCTCCCTGGATGGATGTTGCCTGGTCCACGGGCTACGGCGGCCGTCGTAAGGGAAATGTTGCCAGCGAAGCTCCAGGCAGGCGAGCTCTGAGTGGCGGCGCCGATGCGCCCATGCCGGAAGATGAGCCGGAGTTCGGCTCGCTCTGGGAGCACGTTGCCGGCGCAAAGCTGCCGCTGCTCAACTACGGCGAGGGCCTCGAACTGGAAGGTGGCGATGAGCGCGAAGGCACGGAACCCGAAGGGCAGCGCCTCTATCTCAACTCGCCCGTACCCCAACCTGTCTTCGTCTCAAGCGATCGCCAATTCCCAACCTTCAACATGGGCATTCCCGATCAGTACCGCTACAACGAGTTTCAGCGCGACTTCACCGCGCGCAGCAAGACCGGATATCAACCTGCACTGACTGTGATCCGCTTGCCCAATGACCATATGTCCAAGCCGCGTCCGGCAGACGGCTATCCCTATCGCAGCTCCTTCGTCGCCGACAACGACCTCGCCCTCGGCAAGATCGTAGACACCATCTCGCACAGCGCCATCTGGAAAGACACCGCGATCTTTGTCGTCGAAGACGACGCACAGGGCGGCGTGGACCACGTGGACGCGCATCGCAGTCCTGTGCTCGTCATCAGCCCTTATACAAAACGCGGCTACATCTCACATCGCCACACCAGCATGGCCAGTGTGCAGAAGACGATCTATGAGCTGCTGAACCTCGGGCCGCTCAACCTTGAAGACGCGCTCTCCGCCGACTTAAGCGACAGCTTCACCAGCACTCCCGACCTGACGCCGTACACGTTCGTCCCATCGAATACACACATCTTCGATCCTCGCCGCGCACGCACCGCACACCCAAAGACCGCCGCGGAAAAGGCCGAGCTGCTCGACTGCGACGACCCGGTAGAACTGGACAGAGAGATCCATAGGAAATCAACCAAACCACGTCGCCGCGATGCAGATGACTAGTGCAAGCGCTGAAGGCGCCCTCTATACCAGCCTGGAAGTTGGATGACGCTCCCTAATCCCTGACGTTCTCGTCATGTTGTGATCGCCGAACGTCGTTCACCGATCACAACAGAACGGCCTCCCATCACGGGAGGCCGCTCTATTTTCGACTCTGCAACACAAACTCAACGAACAGCAAAGTCAGCACGGCATCCCCGGTCCACCCAGATGCCACCGCGGTCATATCCCCAGGTTTCGCCTTCCCTGCAGGGCGACCCACTGCGCTGCTTGATTAGCCGCACACCTCTCCTGATGGCCACGCGGCAGAAGTTCCTTCCCATGTCGTTGGACTCACACCGGATGACACCGTTCGATGGACCGGACCACCCATTATCCGAGGGCCTTGTATCCGGAGGTCTGTTATCGCCCGGATACGGCGGAACGCCCGGACCACCGCCGCCCTGGAATGCGTCTGCTCTCACCAGGAAATCGGCACGGCAGCCACGATCCACCCAGACACCGCGACGATCATATCCCCAGGTGTCGCCCTGTATGCAGGGTGACCCACTACGCTGATTCAGCATCCTGACTCCACGCGACGTGTCTGCCTGGCAGTAGTGCCGCTTGCCATCATCGGAGGCGCAGGTAAGTTTCGCGCCTTCACGATCCGTCGTTCCACTCTGCGCCTTGAGAGACGCTGTGCCGACGGCAATGAAACCAAAGATAAACAGTAAGAGTCGAAGTTGCTTCATGTTGAACCTCCCGATTCGTCAGAACGATACTTCGGCAGCCCCTACATACCAACCAACGGCCCGTGAAGCGGTGAGTCAGCTCAGCCGAGCCAAGAACTTGGATGGCTGCCTGTCGTATGTCGCGGGGAGTTAGATGCAGAACAACTCCCTTGCTGCTGCTACACCTCAATCATCGAACCCAATAAAAACCTGCGAAATGAGATCACATATGGCGACTTGGCCGTCCCGATTTCAGGGAAAGCACATGAGGGCCTGGGTCCGGGGAATTGGGCCGGAAACTCAGCAGATAGCCCTCGGGGATATGGACCCGGCCTTTATTTTTGCGCAAATATATGGGCTACTGACTCAGATAAGGCTGCGGATGCTGCCACCATCCACACCCCAAACTGCGCCGGTGACGTAAGAAGCGCGATTGCTGGCCAGAAACACCATGATGTTCGCGACCTCTTCTGGCTCGCCGAGCCGCTCCAGCGGAAGCTGCCGCAGCTTCATCTCGTGGTCGACGGCCTCCCGCGGGGGCATATTGTGGATCGCCGCCATGCCGTCGGCAAACCCACCAGGGCGAGACCAGAAGGTGCTCCAGATTGGTCCCGGGGCAACCGCATTGATGCGAACCCGGGGCGCCTCCGCGCGCGCAAGACTTTTGGTGAGGGAAAGCATTGCGGCTTTGAGCGCACCATAGTCGGCCGGAACCGCTTCAGGCTGCCGCGCGAGATCGGACGCATTGTTCACAATCGAAGCGCCCTCTCTCTCTCGCAGCAGAGGCAGCAGTTGCCGGGTCGCGCGCACGGCCGACATGAAGTTCAACTGGAACGTCCGCTCCCATTGCTCGTCCGTCGTCTCCATAAACGGCTTCGGATCGGCATAGCCAACATTGTTGATTAACACATCGAGGCCGCTGATCTGGCTCACCAGTGCATCTAGACCGCTCTTCATGCCTGCGCCCGTGCTCAGATCCGCGACAGAAGCATAGGCCTTCACGCCCTGTGCACGAACCAGCTCAAGCGTATGCTCGAGCCCGGTTTTGTCGTGATCCACTGCCGCGACGTGCGCCCCCTCACTCGCAAACGCAACTGCCGCAGCTCTACCAATTCCATTTGCTGCTCCGGTAATGAGTACGGTCTTGCCTTCCAGGCCGGTCTGCATGCCGCGATCCTTTGGGTTGATTTCTATCATTGACCGAGACCCTATAAAAGGCGCAACTGCTCTTTATGAGGCGCTGTGTGAAAACAAGTAGAGGGTCAGGCCTGAGTTCCACTCTAAGCCCTTATACTTGGCCGTCTGTGTAGAAGTCATCCCCGCAGTCTGATAAGACTGCTGACAACCGTTCCAACGAACAGCCTCTTCATCTTCACCTCTGATGTGGAAGATGGTACTAGCGGAGGAGAATTATGTGCGATTTCGGCCGTACCCTCATTGTCTGCATCCTCATCACTGGCATGACCTTAACGAGCGTCGCTCAGCACGCTCCGGCTACCTCGAAGACCGCTACCGCTGTAAAAGAAAAGGTCGAAGGCCTCACTGCTCAGGCACACATCACCGTAATACGCACAGGTGCTCCTGAAGAGTTTGGCGACTTCATCTCACATAGCCAGGATGGTTTTACGTTTTACGATGTCGACCAGAAGCAGGACGTGACGCTCAGGTACGACGAAGTAAAGAAGATCAAAGACGGATATGGAGGATACAACTCCATCCAGGGCAGACATACCGATCGATCCAAAGGCCTCATGATCGCCCTGGTCTTGGTAGGGGTATTGGGAGCCCTCATTGGAGCGGCCGCAGCAGCGAAGTAACAACAGAACTTTCACTAGTCTTGACAGCGCCTGAAAAAAGGCCGAAGCTGTCGGATGCACCTCCATAGCCACATCTGCATGTATGGCTACGGAGCTCCGAGATCCAGCGGAGCAACTACATCTGGACCCTCTTGAAGTACCCCATCTGCCTTCTTTCTACCTACAAACTTCTTCGCTTAGGTCTCGGCTGAATTCAGGAACTCCATGTCCCATTCAACGAGAGGAACCTTTGCAACGACATCTGAAAAACAGCAGGCTTCTATTTCCAGTCTCCCTCAAGGCTCGCAGCTTGCGCAGAGCCTTTGTGACTGGATCGACCATGTATCTTCCAATCCCAATCAACCATCGCCCTGGATAGTCGGATAAGTATGGTCTGGGAGCGAACCCCTGACCGTCTTCAGCGCGCAACCCCAAGATCCTCTTTGAGACCTACAGAAGATCCATTCACCAATTCCTGATGTTTAAGTCTTTATAGTTGTGGCGATCGGCACGATTGTAGCTCGCGATATTGCAACCGGCTGATCATACTTAGTTACCCAAATCTAAATCACGAGGATGAGCGATGGCGACCGCAGCAGAGCAGTTAGCAACGTTTAAGAGCTACTATCCCAACATTGAGCATGTCCAGGCTTTGACACTGGACGACGCAACAAGAATCGCCGGTGGCAAGCCAGTCGATTGGAACTCCGTCACGCCGGCGGATTTTGCGCCGATCTCAACGGCCGCAATCACGGCATGTCAGAAAGCAGTCGGTTTCGTGATCTTCGACGTGATTTGTCTCGCTGTCGGCGCGGTTGGATTACGAACCACGGTGAGGGCATCGACGATCGAGGCAGTGGCCGCCGCCGCTGCCCCGTCCTTGTCGAAGATCGAAACGATCATCGCCCAAATGGGCGCATCGACTGCAAGCGTGACTGACCGCGCATGGGGAGTCTTCCAAATCCTCAAAACGATATATACGGGTGGCTCGCTGGGGGCAGTGTTCAATGCCTTCACCGGCAGCCTCACCTGGTGGAACATGATTCTTTATGGAGTCACCGGCATAGCAACAATTACAGCCGCATTCGCGACCGATGGACTCGCGTTGGCCGCGGAGATAGTAATCTTGCTGGCTACCGCCGGTTTTCTGGCGAGCGATACAATCGCAGCGATCAACGCCTGCGGGTTGACTCCGACAACGCCGCCATCCGGACCGACTCCGCAACCTGGCGAACCCTACTTGCCGAGCATCGCGATCCGCACCTACAGTGGCAATTACATAACCGCGGTTAATAACGGAGGAATGCCAGGCACCTCAGGGGATGTAATGGCAACCAATCGAACGCAGGTCGGTTCTTGGGAAAAGTACACGCTGGTCCCGCTCGACGTATCGAACAAGACCTTTGCTCTGCAAACTATGACCGGCAATTATGTAACCGCGGTCAATGGCGGCGGTGTCCAAAATCCTCCTGGGCAGCCGATCGCGACCAATCGCACACAAGTAGGTAGCTGGGAAAGCCTGGTGCTCATCCAACAGACAGACGGCACGTATGCGATAGCCACGACATCGCGCTTTTTCCTTACCGCCATTAATGGTGGAGGTATGCAGGATGGTGCTGGGCAGCCGATCGCCACCAATCGAACCGAGCGCGGCCAATGGGAGACCTTCACTTTCGATAGTCTGTAACGGCCAGACCGTCGGCATCGACTTAGAGCATTTTCCCTTGATTTGAGGGATTCAGAGAACCGTACCGTTCTGTCAGGCAGTAGAGTGACAAGCACTCTACTGCTGACAGAACGCGCCTTTCAATTTTTACTTCGAAGGCATTTCAGTGTGGTGGGCCCGCCAGGGTTCGAACCTGCAGCCAAGGGATTATGAGTTTCCGGATATCTTTGTAAGTCAATGATAATACAGGAAATCGGAAAGCAGTTGAAGGTAGTCCTAAGTAGTTGCTCGACCCCAATTTAGGGCAATTTATGGTACGTGACCCAAGCTGATGTGTGTACCGCTGCTGTAACTCGAAAATCACCTTTTCTATCTACTTGAACATGAAAGCCACCGGTAAGATTGCCAATTTTCCGACACTAACCTTTCGATGTAGTCATGTCACCGGCAATCAGCAAGTTTCGTGGGACCCAGGCCGAAATGTTTCGTGCAGATCGCGCATCTAAGAGGTTGAGAGGTGTCGCTCAACCGAAGATGGGCCCCAAGTACATCTCGCGCCGTGACCTCCTGAAAATTGCTGCTGCTGCCGGTGCGTCCTCGCTCATCCCGGGCTGCGGCGCGATCAATAAAGCTGCTTCCACCGTGTCTGGCGGAGGGACTGGCGCGTCAACCTGCGCCAAGCTCACCGATATCGAGAATGTCGTCATCGTCATCCAGGAGAATCGCTCCTTCGACCACTACTTCGGCAGCTATAAAGGCGCACGCGGCTTCTCCGAAATTTCCAACGCATACAAACAGCCCTTTCCCAGCAATGCCACCGCCACTCCCACCGGCCTGCTCTATCCCTTCCACCTCGACACCTCGAAGTGGAACGCGGCCTGCACCCACGACATTGACCACAGCTGGCTCGCGCAGCATCAGAGTTGGAACAACGGCGCCAACGATGGTTTCGTCACCTCGCATATTCCCATCAACGCGAACGATGCAATCCTCACCATGGGCTATTACACGCGCGCTGACCTGCCCTACTACTACGCCTTGGCTGACGCCTTCACGCTCTGCGATAACTACTACTGTTCCGTGATCGGCCCCACCCATCCCAATCGCCTTTACACGATGGCCGCCTCGATCGACCCCGATGGGAAGAATGGTGGTCCACTCATCCAGACTCTCATCACAAATCAGAGCAGCATGTACGGGAAGCTCACTTACACGACTATGCCGGAGCAGCTCCAGTCGCGCGGGATCTCGTGGAAGATCTACAGCTCAGCCGACAGCAGTATCGGCAATGGCCTTCTATCGTCCGACAACGTTCTTCCCTTTTTCAAGAACTATCAGGACTCCACGACCCCGCTGTATAAGAACGCTTTTGGCCCACAGTTCCCCACAGACTTCGTCGCTGACGCCGCCTCCGGCAATCTGCCGCAGGTTTCCTGGATCATTCCCTCTGTGGTCGAGTCAGACCATCCACCTTCACCATCTCTTTTGGGTGAACTCACGCTTGCGACTATCATCAACGCTCTCACTGCCAATTCAGCGCAGTGGGCCAAGACCGTTCTCTTCGTGACCTACGACGAAAACGGTGGCTTCTTCGACCATGTTGCGCCGCCTACAGCGCCTCCGGGCACGCCTGGCGAATACATCACCGTCGCACCCGTTCCGGACGCATCAGTACTCCGCGGCATAAGCGGGCCGATCGGACTCGGCTTTCGTGTGCCTATGCTTGTGATTTCGCCGTTCACCCGCGGTGGCTTCATCTCATCCGACACCTTCGACCACACCTCCGTGCTGCGCTTTCTCGAAACCCGCTTCGGCGCCGAAGTTCCTAATCTCTCCGCGTGGCGTCGGGCCACCGTGGGCGACATGACCTCCGCCTTCAACTTCTCCAAACCCGACCTTTCCGTGCCCGTGCTCCCCACGCTTAATGCCGCCGATACCACTCTCATCAACGGCTGCATCTCCGCCCTCACCGGTACCACACCCTACCCGATCCCCAACCCGCAAACCCTTCCCACCCAGGAATCCGGCACCGCGACTCGCCCCAACTCCTCCTGCTAGAGCATTTCTCCTGTAGGTGTAGTGCAGGGCTTGTGCATCTATGGGCGTTTTCCTCAATGAAAACGCCACTGCTAGCTACTCTCGGGATACCCAGCAACGGGAGAAATGCTCTAGGCGCGGCTGATTCTGAATTGTCGTTCTGGAAGTCAACCTTACCCAGCAGGATCCCGAACACCGTGTTGTCAAGGTGACACTCTCGCAAGTGAGAGCCCATTTAACGACATGAGTTCAGAGAACCGTACCGCTCCGTCTGCAGGAGAGTGGCGAACGCTCTCCTGCAGACGGAGCGCGCCTTTCCATTTTTTACTTCGAAGGCATTTCAGTGTGGTGGGCCCGGCAGGATTCGAACCTGCAGCCAAGGGATTATGAGTCCCCTGCTCTAACCGTTGAGCTACAGGCCCAGATGGAAGGTGGGTGGAAGCACCGCTCTTGGCAGTTTACTGCAAGTTTCGGACGGGGATTGAAGGCCCCGCTTACGAGCCCATAGGAACAGGCACGGCAACCTTCACGGAACGTGTGCCATACAGATAAAGGCCCAACCAGGCCAGCGGAGTCCACAGGTAAAACGGCGACGTCATCCCGGCGCCGACCAGGACTTCCAGCAACCCGACCACCAGCACGCAGGCGAAGGGCGTCAACGACTTCGCTTGATAGAGTGCAGCCATAAATGCCGGCAACACGATGCACTCATCTGTCACCCACGCATAGGGTGCGACCAACACGGAGACGAGCAGCACAAGGTTCCATTCGGGACGTTTGAAGTAAACCCAGACACAAGCAATGGCGGCAGGCACAAGCTGGAGCCAGGGCCAGGAGCGATGAACCATGCGCAACACCAGGCTCAGGGTGGGAATGAACTCATTCTGAAGTTCTGAACTCCTCACCATCTGCAGGTATTGCTGCCAGGCTTGCGGATCCACGACGAGGGAGAACAGAACCGTCGCCCCAACCGCTGTCGCGGCCCCGAGCAGAGCACGGCGGTGAAACAGCAGCAGAACGACAAAGGGCAGGAAGAGATGCGGCTTAATGCCGCAGACCACCAGAGCCATCCCGGCGAGGAAAGGCCTCGAGTCTTTCCAGCGCAGGAACACAACGACGCCGAGCAGCAGGAAGATCCCCATCTGCCCCGCCGTCAGACAGGCCAGGGCGGGCGGAAACAAGTAACCGATAAGATGCAGCCGGTCAGGTGGTCTCCCATGCATCTCCCAGATGATCCGGACAGAGGCCATCAATGAGAGCACCAGGCCCAGCGACCAGAGGATGGCAGACACCTTGTGGCTGAACAATGCCGCAAGCACAGCCAGCGGAAACGCCGTCGGCGGGTTGCGCATGTAGAACGGACGATTGTCGATGAAACCGGCCTGCTTCTCGACAGCCAGGATCCCCGGACCATAAGGATTTTGCTTATGCAGCAGCTGCTTACCCGCAGCCCAATAGGAGATGAAGTCTTTATTAGCCGCATTGCCCGACGACATGGCGAAGGAGAGGAATGCAACGCCAATCGCCAGTATTAAAGCAGCGATGCTCAGCCGTAGAAGCTTCTTCATCGTGATCAAGCTCCCGAGGGAGGGACCCACGGTAACATAACTCGCTGCGAATCTTCTAGCGCTTCCTGAACTGCCGCGGGGTCATACTACGGGCGCCGCGTTTCACCACGATCGGCGACCTTCTTTGCTGACTGTGCATCAGACCTTGCTACCGAAGGAGGTTCCCGCTATGGCCACAA
The DNA here is from genome assembly GCF_052114765.1 of Terriglobus sp. 2YAB30_2. Lineage (NCBI taxonomy): Bacteria > Pseudomonadati > Acidobacteriota > Terriglobia > Terriglobales > Acidobacteriaceae > Terriglobus > Terriglobus sp. 2YAB30_2. Next base: position 130,779 of record NZ_JBFRFJ010000011.1, on the reverse strand, counting down.
CAAAAAAACAGGCAAAGATGAGCGCCAGCGGCTCTCATGCAAACGGCTCGCACGCTAACGGCTCGCACGCAAAGGGCACATCCCGCCGGTGGTCGGCCAAGGTGAACACCGAATCCACCTACCCTGAAGAGGGGCTCTTCAAACAGGGTGCCGCCACCATCGCGCGGCAGCTGGCCTCAAAGAAGGTCTCGCCCAAGGGCCCGGCCTCCGGCATGCGCATGCTGGTCTTCTTCGAAAACCGCGCCGGCAAATCCCTCTCACCCACACGCCGCAAAGTGCTGGAACATGCCAAGGAGCTGCTGCACGAAAAGGTCGTCGAAGCCCGCAAGAAACGCGCCGCCTAGCTTCAGATTCACAATCCAGAAAACGAATGCTTCCTGGAAGGTAATATTCCTGGGCTTGGCGACTTCATACGCATTGAAGGTTCCAATCTGACTGGTGAACTGATTGCGCTGAACTTTTTAAGCAACTGGTTTAATTATTTTTTTTGTTTCCTTACTAATCTTTTTAAGCACTTTTTACTGGAAAAGCTCTAAAAGAACACGAGAGCAGCTGTCCCCTACCGAATCGACGCCTCTGCTAGGCTCGTCTGCATGGGTGCGTGGCTGCTGCACAAACTGGCCTGGGCGTTGGGCATCGGAGCCGTCGCCACCATGGCGTTGTATATGGGTGACTGGGCCGTGTGGCGTATCCGCGTTGTACGAGGCGGTGGGATGGACCAGGTGCAGCGCACCGAAGTTCAGATCGCTTCCTTAAAGGGCAACAAACTGGAGTACTACTATGGCGGCCAATGGATGGCCGCCTGCAGCCGGTCCATCTTCCCGCAGGCCGGCGAAGGCGCCTGCTGGTGGATCGAACGCCATCGCGAGGTCATCAAACGCTACTGATGTGACGGCGGACACTAATCTTCATTCCGCCCGAGCCCTAACATCGCAATCGAGGTGAACCGCATGACCCTGTCCGTTCGCAGCATTGCCCGGGAGTCCATCGGCTGGTCGATCGCCCTGAGCGTCCTGATGATCCTCGTCGGCCTCTTCGCCATCATCGCCCCGCTGGCTGCGGGCGTGGCCGTCACCACCGTTATCGGCTGGCTTCTGCTGCTCAGCGGAGCCACGCATGTCTGGTTTGCCTGGCATGTGCGCAGCGCCGGAGCCGTCGTATGGGAAGCACTCGTGGCGCTGGCCTACTTCTTCGGCGGCATCTACCTGCTGCTCCATCCGCTCGCCGGCCTCGTCAGCCTGACACTGATCCTCTCCGCCTATCTGTTGATCAAAGGCATCGTGGAGCTTGTCGGAGGCTTCGGCCTGCGCGGCATGCCGGGCAGCGGCTGGATGCTGCTCGACGGCGTCTTCTCGATCGTGGTGGCACTGATGATCTGGGCGCATCTGCCCAGCGCAGCCGCCTGGGTTCCGGGAACGCTGGTGGGCATCGCCATCCTCTTCAGCGGCTTCTCCCGCCTGCTGCTCTCACTCGCCGCCCGGCGAGTCGTGGCCGCTCTGCCATAACTGCAATGCGCCTGTTCATCGGCCTACCCGTTGCAGACGAGACCAGGGAAGCACTGCGCTCGGTGGTTGACAGGCTACGCGCAACGATTGATCCGCGGATAGGAAAGATCCGCTGGACCGATCCCGAAGGCTGGCACATCACTCTACAGTTCCTTGGCAACTGCAATGAGCAGCAGTGCGACTGCCTGGTACGGGCACTACGTTTCGTACCGATGCATCCTTTTCAGGTCGCAGTCGATGGCCTGGACACCTTCGAACGCGCCGGGGTCCTGTTTGCAGGAGTGCGATTGGATGAAAACCTCGCCAGACTTCAACATCAAATCGTAAGGGAAACAGCTACCTGCGGCTTCGCCTCTGATGACCGGCCCTATCATCCGCACATCACACTGGCGCGAACACCGAGAGGAACGAGAATTCCGCCCCAACAGCTCATGAGGTCAAACTCCTCTGCGTATCTCGCAGAGAATTTTTGTCTCTATGAAAGCGTGTCAGGGGACAATGGCCCGCAATACCAGGTACGTACGCGTTTTCCAGGTCAGTAGAAATATTTTCTAACGGAGAGGGTCAAGCAGACTTCCGTCGGTGGCAAAACCCATAAGCCGTGAATAAGTCCTTTGTACCTGGAGTTCAGTCATGCTTGCTATCAAATCAACGCAAATTCGCTTACGCGCAGAATCATTGGATGCTTCATCTAAACGTTCTTGAAAATATACGGGCAACATCGTGGTGCGCTTCCGAGTAAGCGCTTCGTCCACATAAATCTGAAAGAGTTTTCGAACCATATTTCTTTGGCCAGCTTGTTCAGTAGCCAAACTCGGATCTTCAATGACGTATGTCCATGTCAATTCCTTAAGCATAAAGACCTCGTCCTTTAAGTCTGGGTCTATCTGCAAAACTGGTTTCCCCTTGGACAATTCGATCGAGATAGCCGAAGCGTATCGCCCGATGAGAGCGGACGTAAAAGATCTTAGGCTACCCCTCTGCTTTTGTGTCCCTTTATATGGCTGAGTTGGAGACAATATTTGCGACAACAGCTCAGTAAAAGCCGTCTCGAGCTCCTTTCTACGCTTCAGCACCTTATTATTTTTTAGGGATTTGTTCCGTCGCTGTACGCTTTCAAAAAAATAGTTTCTTTCTGCTCCATCTTGCTGAGAAACCATTAGATGCAAAGGAATTCTTCCTGCCCGATAGAAATCTTCGAGATCGTGCACGCAATATGTAATATCGTCGGCCCAATCCATCAGCCTGGCTTCTATGGTTGGCTCAATAGGGTTGCGGGCAGCATCTGGCCTCGCAAATTGGAATCTTTTTCTCTCCGATGAATAATAGCCCCATTTTTTAGGTTTCTCTGCATTCTTCCCCTCAGCCCATGGGTATTTGATGGTTCCCGCAAGCGTAGCGCGCGTGAGGTTCAAACCATCATATTTAGGTGAATGGAAGGCCAGTTTGGTTATCACCCGGAAACTTTGGGCATTGCCTTCAAATCCCCCAATATCTTTCGCGAGGTCATTCAGCTCTTCCTCTATTACGTGACCGAAAGGGGGATGACCTAAGTCATGTGCAAGAGCTGCCGCCTCAACTACGTCTGGGTCGAGGTGTTTCGATATATCGAGATGTTTGTCATATTGGCGAATCAAATTTTCCGCCATTCGTCTCCCGACTTGAGCCACTTGCAGAGAGTGAGTTAAGCGGTTGTGGAAGACATAGCCGCTATTAGCGGTAACAACTTGGGTAACCTCGGCAAGGCGGCGAAACGCCGAAGAATAGAGAAGCCGATCCCTGTCGTGCTGAGCAGGAGATCGGCCATCATTTGGAGAAGACTGCGATTGAAACTCTCTATCTAATCTGGACGGTTTCTTTGGCACGCCACCAAGCGTAACAAACAACCTTCTGCTACGCAGTCATTTTAGTCAGCTTTCGTTTGGAGGTCATTTTTATTTGATGATCGGAGAGCAAGAATGCCACTGCCTCTCGAGCATCGGCATCATTAACGCCCTGTTTCCTCATCTTCTCCAAGAACTCGGCCGAACTGTACTCCTTATCAGAAGAGAGGGTGCTTAAAACCAAATTGGAAATTTTCTTAGGCGGCATCGTAGTCCCTCTCTGTAGTTCATTGATGGATATGCCTTTCAGCAGGCTGGAGACTAGTCTCCAGCCTGCTGAAAGGCATATCCGTCTAGAAACTATATCTAGATGCATTTTAACGCTATAAGAAAGTTTGTCAAGACTCAACTACTCCACCGTCACACTCTTCGCCAGATTCCTCGGCTGATCCACATCGCATCCTCTCCTGACAGCAATGTGATACGCCAGCAACTGCAGTGGCACTGTCTCCAGAATCGGCAACAACAGCTCCGGAGCCGCGGGAACATGCAGCGTATGTTCCACCAGCTTGCTGATCTCGTGGTCACCTTCCGTCGCAATCGCAATCACGCGGCCTGAGCGTGCCGTGACCTCCTGAATATTCGAGAGCGTCTTCTCATACTTCAGTACCGACTGCGGGTCCGTCGGATCCTGTGTTGCAATCACCACCACCGGCAGGCTCTCATCGATCAACGCATTGGGCCCATGCTTCATCTCACCCGCCGGATAGCCCTCGGCGTGGATGTAAGAGATCTCTTTCAGCTTCAGAGCGCCTTCGAGAGCGATGGGGTAATGAATGCCGCGGCCAAGGAAGAGGAAGTCGCGGGCATTGGAGAATGACTTCGCCAGGTTCGCGCACGCGTCATCCACCGAGCGCAGCACCTCCTCTACCTTGCCCGGAATCTTCGAGAGCTCCGTCACCAGGTGCAAACTCTGCTCCGCCGCCGCCGTGCCGCGCTGTTGCGCCAGGTATAGAGCCAGCGTGAACAAGGCAGTGAGCTGCGCGGTGAAGGCCTTCGTGGACGCCACACCAATCTCCGGCCCCGCATTCGTCGAGATCGTCCCATGCGCCTCGCGCGTAATCGCCGCGCCCACCACATTGCAGATAGCCAGCGTCGGGATTCCAAGTGACATCATCTCGCGCTGTGCCGCAATGGTATCGGCCGTCTCGCCCGACTGCGTGATCAGCAGACCGATCTCATTCGGGCTGGCGATCGGCGAGCGGTAGCGATACTCGCTGGCGTAATCCACCTCGACTGGCAGACGCGCCAGCCGCTCGATCATGAACTTACCCGCAAGCGCCGCATGCCACGAGGTTCCGCAGGCCGCGATCGTAAGCTGAGTCGCCCGGCGGAACTCCTCCGGCCCCAGCTTTAGATCGGGCAGGAAGACCTGTCCGCTGTCGAGCGAGACGCGCCCCAGCGTGGTGTCACGGATGGCGCGCGGCTGCTCGTTGATCTCCTTCAGCATGAAGTGCTTGTAGCCACCCTTCTCTGCCTGGATGGGGTCCCACAGAATGCGCTGCGGCGTGCGATGCACCAGGTTGCCGTCAAAGTCGGTAAACCGCGCGCCAGCGGGCGTAAGCACCGCCAGGTCACCATCAGCCAGATACACAATGTCACGCGTGTGATGCAGAATGCCGGGCACATCCGAGGCGAGGAAGTACTCCCCATCGCCAATACCGATCACTGCCGGAGGTCCGTTGCGCGCCGCAATCAGCGTGTTCGGAGCATTAGCCGAGAGCACGCCGATAGCAAAGGCTCCGGTCAGGCGCTTCACCGCCCGCCGCACGGCAGCCTCCAGCGCCTCGGCACCCGTATCCGATCCAGCCTTCAGTTCCTCTTCGATCAGGTGGGCGATGATCTCGGTATCGGTCTCGGTGACAAAGCCGTGCCCTTTGGCCGTGAGCTCCTGCTTGAGCTGCAGGTAGTTCTCAACGATGCCGTTGTGCACCACCACCAGCGTTCCGCTGCAGTCGCGGTGAGGATGGGCATTCTCCTCCGTGGGGCGCCCATGAGTCGCCCAGCGCGTGTGGCCAATACCGTAGTTGCCGTGCAGCGGCTGGCCGGCGATCACCGACTCCAGATTGCGCAGCTTCCCCGGAGCCCGGCGAAGCTCCAACCCGGAGGCGGAACCGGCAACAGCGATTCCGGCTGAGTCATAGCCGCGGTACTCCAGGCGGCGAAGACCTTCAATGATGACGGGAACAACAGGCTTGGGTCCGATGTATCCAACGATGCCACACATGTCCACCAGTGTAAGATGGGACGCTCCGGTTGAAGATCAAGAACAAGTACCGCCCTGAGATTTCCCTCTATGCACGGATTTCCAGATGTCCAGGCTGGAACCATTTCAGCTAATAACCCGCGAGAACCTCTTCCTCACCTGAGAAAATATCCTCTGGATCAGGCGAACAATACGCCTTCCATATCCGTATCCCCTTTGGCTCTCACCCGGGAGCCGTCCCCTTTCGTTTTTAAGGAGTCCATCTATGTTGCGAATCACACGATGCCTCGTGCTTTTAGCCTTGGTTTCATTTATCTGCGGAGGCCTCCGCGCCCAGCAGGGTCAGGATCTGGCCTCTCTGGCCGGCGTAGTCACTGACGCTTCCGGCGCCGTCATCCCCGGAGTCGCCGTGACGCTGAAGAACCCACTCACTGGAGTTGTCTATACGGCAACCACCAATAAGGAAGGCTTCTACCGCATTCCGGCCGTAGTCCCCGCCCAGACCTATGAGGTAACCTTCACCGCCACCGGCTTCTCCGATGCGCGTTTCACCAACGTACCGCTTCTGGTCGCCTCCTCGCGCACCCAGAACGCCCAGTTGAAGGCCGGCGAAGCCGTCGCCATTGAGGTTTCAGTCGAGGGCCAACGGAACACCATCAATACCATCGATGCCACCATCGGCAATAACCTCGACATTCGGGCAGTTGACGAACTCCCGACTCTGAGTCGCCTCTCACCCGCCAGCTTATTCACGCTCCAGCCAGGAGTGAGCAGCGTCAACGGTTTGACCATCTCGGCTGCGGGTGCCCGCACCGACCAGAACACCATGACCATTGACGGTCTGGACGTCAATGACATTGCAGCCGGCGGCAGCACTACCATCGTCGGTAACGCGCCGGTCGACTCCATCCAGGAGTTCCGTGGCACCGTAGCCGGCAACATGGCCGGTAGCGGTACCGGAGGCGGTGGTCAGTTCCAACTCATCACCAAGAGCGGCACGAATAACTTCCATGGAAATATCAACGAATACCATCGCGATGTCTCCACGGTGGCCAACGACTGGTTCAACAATCAGGCTGGAGTTCGACGCCCAAACTATATCCGTAATCAGTTTGGCGGCAACATCGGCGGCCCCATCCTAAAGGATCGCCTCTTCTTCTTTTTCAACTATTCCGGTTCGCGTATTGTTCAGTCCGGAACCCAGAATCGCATCGTTCCGCTGGACTCTTATCGCGCCGGGAACGTCTCCTATATCAAGGCAAGCAGCGGCGGCACGGCCTGCGCCTCAACCAGCCGCCAGAACACCACCCCGCAGTGCATCGGGGTCGCCAACGCTAAGTCGCTGGATCCCCAGGGCCAGGGCTTCAATTCCAACATGCTCGCCGTCATTGCCAATCGCTATCCGCGTGCCAACCTGCTGACGCAGGGTGACGGTGTAAATACAGGCGTCTACCGCTTTACCTTCCCTCAACCGGATAACCACAACATCTATGTCGGCAAGATCGACTTCAATCTGACACAATCGCAGCGTATCTGGGCACGCGCCACCGTGACCCGCGAAGACCGCGTATACGCTGCACCGCAGTACCCGACAGACCCGCTGACCTTCCCCTTCCAGGACCGTTCCTACGGCTACGTTATCGGCCACAACTGGATCATCGGCAGCAACAAGGTCAACTCGTTCGAGTACGGCGATAACATCACCGTCTATAACTTCCCAACCAACTTCAACCCGACCGGAATCAACACCTTCACATTTGGAGGAGGCACGACCACCTTCCTCAATGGAGCATACGCATCGCCCAGCTCCCAGCGACGCCGCATTCCGATTCCTGTCGTTCGCGATGACTTCAACTGGACCATCGGAAGGCACAGCCTCTCCTTTGGTGGAACCTTCAAGTTCATCAAAACCAACAGCCTGCTGGTAGGCGACTTCAACACCTATACGCTTGGCCTTGGCGGCAACACACTAACGCTCAACTCGAGCCTGCGCCCTTCAGATATCCGCGGAGGCACAACCGCCGCCACCACGTATGACAGCGCGTTTGCACTGTCTCTTGGACGTGTCGGCGCCATCAGCAGCAACTATAACTACACTGCTAGTGGTAATGTCACTCCTCAAGGCAACGGTGCCGTCCGCCGTTACCGCTACTACCAGACCGAGCTCTATTTCGGCGACATCTGGAAGGTCACGCCGCACCTGACGCTTGATTACGGTGTTCGTTACCAGCTCTACTCGGTTCCGTTCGAGGCGAATGGTTTCCAGTCAGTGCAGAACACCAACTTCGACAGCTACTTCGGCGCACGCGTGGCACAGAGCCGCAGCGGCGTCTTTGGCGACGGGGCAGTCCCGTTCATTACCTATCAGCTTGGCGGCAAAGCGAATAATGGGCCGGCGCTCTACTCGCCCAACTATAAGGACTTCGCTCCTCGTTTTGCCTTCGCCTACAACCCCGGCTTCGACCCAAAAACGGTCTTCAACGGCTCCATCGGGATCGTCTTTGATCGTACCGTCATCAACGCGGTGAACTTCGTCCAGGACCAGAGCTCATATCTCTTCCAGAACACTGCCAACCGTCAGTATGGAAGCTCGAATGCGAACTCGGCGTTGCTCAATGATCCTCGCATCGGTAGCAACCTCTCCGTCCCAGCGGCCCCCACTGCACCCGCCCTCTCAAAGCCCTACACTCCCTATGTGACCGGCGGTGTCGGAAGCGGTTTGGCGGACAACCAATTCAACACCATCATCGATCCGAAGCTGAAAGATCCGTACTCGATCATGTACAACTTCGGTATCCAGCATGAGTTCCCCGCGAACTTCGTCATGCGGTTGAACTACGTAGGCCGTCAAGGACGTCGCCTGCTTGCTCAGGCAGATGCCTCGCAAGTTATCGATTTTCCAGATAGCCGTTCTGGACAAACGCTCAATCAGGCGTTCTCCAACATGGTGATCCAGAGCCGCGCGAGCGGCACCGTCACCAATCAGCCGTGGTTTGAAAACCAGTCTTCATGCAGAACACAGTGCCTTTACAGCGCCTTGGGATCTCTGGTGCTGGCGGGCGACTTCGCCGACTTCATGCAGGCCCTGGCCGCCAACGGCCTTGTCGCTCCTAACGTTGGTATGCCAACGCAGTTCGCCGGCAATACTTTCATGACCAACAAGGGCTTCTCCAGCTACAACGGCTTCCTGGCCACTCTTTCGAAGGGCAATGCTAAGACCGTTCGTTTTGACCTCAATTACACATGGTCTCACTCGATCGATAACACCTCGGCCGTGGCGAACTTTATCGCTTCCAGTCAGGGTTATGGCTTCATCTGCGACGCAACCCAACCCCGCGCATGCCGTGCCAACTCCGATTTCGACATCACGCATGTGATCACGTCGAACTTCATCTTCGATCTACCTTTCGGCCGTGGACGTGCCTTCGGTGCGAACACTCCGATCTGGCTTGACGAGCTCATCGGTGGATGGACGCTTTCGGGAATTCCTGGGTGGCGCTCTGGCCAGGCCCTCAACACCAACACGAACGCCTTTGTGGCCGGCTACGCCAATAACTCCCCGGCGATCTTCAATGGAGATAGGGCCGCAATTCGCCCTCGCTTACACAAGGCCAGCAACGGTTCAGTCACCCTCTTCGACGACCCCGTCAAGGCACAGAACTCTTTCGTCGGCCCAATCGGCCTGAGGATTGGCGATCGTAATGTTCTACGTATGCCGCATGTCTGGGGCTTCGATGCCGGCCTTGCCAAAACGTTCAAGATTGTTCCGGACAAGGTCAGCATGAAGTTCCGGGCCGATGCCTTCAACGTCTTCAATCACCCCAACTTCTCTGCTCCGACAGCAGCCAACCAGAACATCTTCGCCTCCACGTTTGGTACGCTCACCTCAATGCAGGCTTGGAATCAAACCTCCTACCGCGTTGCACAGTTCGCTTTGCGGCTGGAGTTCTAACGTGAGCAACACAACAACAAAAAGCCCGGGCAATCGCCCGGGCTTTCTTATTCCATGCAGACTAAATCTTGTCGCCCGGCGTGCGGTTCCACGTCTGCAGCACCTGCTGGTCGTGCTCATAGCCAAGAATCGACAGCGATGCCGGGACCAGTGAAAGCAGGCGTGCACCACGCGGCGGCAGTCCCAGCCATGTAGCCGCCAGGATGCGCAGAATATGACCGTGAGCCACCAGCAAAATGTCACCCTCAGGTGCGGCCGCAAGCGCGGTGTCAATCACTCGCTGGGCACGGACAGCGACTTCTTCGATCGTCTCGCCATTCGGAATCTCGGAGTCGAAGATATTCCAGTGCGGATCGTTGCGCTGTTCACGAATCTGCGGCGTCGTCAGCCCTTCGAAGATGCCGTAATTCCACTCGCACAGATCAGGATTCACCACCGCGTATGGCCCATAGCCAAGCAGCGTGCAGGTCTCTCGCGCGCGCTGCATAGGGCTGGTCTGCACCAGGGCGAAGTGCCGCTGGTTCAGTAGAGTTCCAACAGTACGGGCCTTCTCCCGGCCATTCTCCGTGAGAGGAATATCGGTAACGCCAGTGTGCTGGCCGGAAAGCGACCACTCAGTTTCACCATGGCGGACGAGAAAGAGACTAGGCTTGGAACTCATGAAGTCAGTGTAGAAGAGAGACGTTAGCAGGTTACGAAAAGGAGGACTGAAAGTCAGCCCCATCGCGAAATGTACCTCTGCGGCTGAAGCCGCATTTAGTCCGGCGACAGTGCGGCATGGCTGAAGCCATGCCCTTAAGCAAAACAAAAGCGCGCATCCTCTGCGTTTCAGCCTTGCCACTTGTTCGCGCAGAGCGCGAATGCCTTGCTTAAGGGCACAGCTTTAGCTGTGCCGTATTAGAGCATTTCTCCTGTTGCTGGGTATCCCGGGAGAGGCGTGCAGGGGCGTTTTCATTGCGGAAAACGCCCATAGATGCAGACACCCTGCACTACACCTACAGGAGAAATGCTCTAGCTCTGGATGAGACGCGGCTTCAGCCGCTGAGGTACAACGTTTTCTCCTACTTCACCGGACGTGCATTGCCCCATTCTTCGCGATGAAACCGCGAAGAATGGGCAACGAGACTTCGTCTAAACAAACGTGACCAGCTTCGCCGAAGCTGCCGGCACGGTCACCGGAATCGGCCCAGGCGTCTCGCGGATCATCATCGTGTGCATCTCACTGCCCAACTTCGCCTCATGCGCCTCAAGCGATGATGCGGTCAGCGTGCGGATATCCGTAATCCCTTTCGCCGTCACATTCACCGTAATGGATTGCGTCGCATCCTTATTGATCACCGCCACAGCAAGCTTGCCGCTCGGCAGCTTCGCCGCATAGATGCTGACATCCACGTTACCCGGCTCTGCCTTCACCGGCAGCAACGTAGCCCCCGCCAGCAGACCAGCAAAGCGCATACCGAAGTTCACCGGCTCTGCGGTGTAACGGCCATTCGGCTCTTCATTGATCGGCGTATAGAACGGCCGCGGATGCGGCACGGTGCGGTCAGGCATAAGCTCTTCGCCGGGCAGCGTTCCGCCAAGCGAGTCAGCCACTTCCTTACCTCCGCCGCCATGCAGATTCACACCCGAGTAGCCATAGCTCGCCAATGTCAGCAAATAATCTGCTGCCCACAACGAAGCCGCAAAGACATCCGAGAAGCCCGGCTTGCCGCCGCGATAGCACGTATTGCCCTCGGTCATACGATAGGGAAGCTTCAACGCCTCACCCGCCTCGCGCGCCAGCTTCGCCTTCGAGACTGCCGCCGGATCCGTCATCAGCAGGCGCTCGATCGTAGCCTTCGGATTCGACGGCGGACCGGTGAAATAGTAGTGGTGCGACAGCGAGACCAGCTGCGGCTTGTTCTCCACCGCAGGCCAAAGAGCCGCAATCTTCGGCAGCCAGGTCACATCGGCGGCGACATCCGGAATGCCGAACTTCGCACTCGGCGCCTTGGCGCGAATAGCGTTGGCATGCGTCAGCCAATCCTTCAGATAGGCCTCCACACCCCACGTCTTCGAGTCGCGCAGATGGCGTCCGAAGATATCGACCTCATTGCCGACCTGCAGATACTCCAGGCGATCGCCGAGTGTCTTAATGACGAAGGCTGCCTCATCGGCGTTGTCCTCAGGACGCGCTGTGCCCAGGTTCAGACCATAAATACAGGTCCATCCCGTGGCCTTCAGGAACGCCGCAAGATTCCGCACACGCTCGGACGAGATGATGTAACTCAGGTTGGCATTCGGCTCGCCAACCACCGTCTCCGTGTGCGGCCTCTCCGGAGGCTTCGTTCCCGGCTTTGCCTGCCACCAGGAAAACTCGCCTGTGTTGCCACCCAGGCGCAGAACACCGTGCGGCGACAGCGCCTTGAACTCAGCAATCAGATTTTTGTTCGCTGCGGTAAAGACCTCCGGCTTGCTGAGCTGCTGACGCTCATACGACAGTCCGATGAAGTTCAGAGGAATCGTGTGGATCGGGTGCTCCGCATCGATGCCGACGGCAACAGCAGCCTCTCCGGCCTGGGCAAAGATAGGGTGCGATAACGATGTGGCAGCAAGCGTAGCTGCAGAGGTGCGAAGAAATCGACGGCGGTCCATGACTTTCTCAGCATATGCGTCGGCAGACGGCATTGTCAGCCCGCGGTCGCTTTGAACGGTCCGACAAGATTGGTATTTACAAATACAGCGCTGTGACGTGGAAGAAGAAAGGTCGGTGGAATTCCATTGGACGTCGTGTAATGCTCAGCGAGCCCGGGCTCCCACGGCTTTTTGCGCTGAGTTGCGGTTGCCGATAAGGAAGCACCAGTCAGGCGAAAAACATATACGCCGCTGCATCCCTTGATGCGAAGACTCAGGTCCCGGTCACTCTTGTTAATCAGCACAACCCGCACCGAATTCCACGACCCAAATGCGGCATACGCCGAACACTCCGGCAGGTCGATATCGAAGTGGCACTCGCACAACGTGCAGTTGGTCAATGTAGCGGCCAACAGCATGCCATCGAAGACCGGCTGCGCTGCATATGTCCCATTGTTCTCGGCAATCGGCGTGTAGAACGGCCGCGGGTGAGGCTCGTTCTCTGAAACAAGCTCCTCTCCCGGAAGTTTGCCGCCGAGCGCGACGGCAATCGCTGAGCTGTTGCCACCGTGAATATTTGCTCCGCTATATCCCAGCAACGCTAGCTTCAACAGATAGTCCGCCACCCACAACGCCGAGGCGAAGGTGTCAGAAAGGCCGGGCTTGCCGCCGTCGTAACAACTGTTTCCCTCGGTCATGCGATAGCGAGTTTTTAACGACATCGCGGCATCATGCACTGCCTCCGCTGTCGTCTCGATTCTCAGATCCGGACTAAGCATCTGTGGGATGGTTGCGTTCGGATTAGAAGGCGGGCCGACAAAGTAGTAGTGATGCGTAAGAGCGGCAATCTTCGGGAGGTCTTTCTCCGCAGAGAGCAACTCCGCAATCCGGTGAAACCACTCTGGGTTCCACGCAATATCCGGGAGCCCGAACCGTGCCGCCGGCACACGCCGATGGATCGCCCGCGCCTGCTGTATCCACTCCTCGACAAACGCCTCCACCGTCCATGCATTCCCGTCACGCAAGTGACGGCCGTACAGATCCACTTCATTGCCAAGCTGGAAGAAATCCAGATGCTTCCCGAGCTTGAACGCCACATACTCCGCCTCTGCCACGTTCTCCTCTACGGTCCCCGTCCCCAGATTCAAACCGTAGATACAGCTCCATCGTGTCGCGTCCAGAAATCCGGCCAAAGACTGAATGGCCTGTGGTGTTACGGCATACTGAAGCTCCGGGACAGGCTCACTCGTGGCGGAACGCGGTGTTATCGGACGCGCCGGCTGCGCTGTCTCCGCTGTCGCCTTCCACCATGAGAACTCGCTCGTCCGGCCTCCCAGACGGAGACTTGCTGGCGCGAGCGTCTTAAACAGCCCCACCAGTCCCTTGTTGTTTGGAGAAAAGAACGCGGGATCGGCAAGCTGCATTTTTTCGTACGACAGCCCGAGAAAATCGGCGGGAACCGTCGGCCCCACCTTCTCCGGCGCAACAATCAGCATTGCCGATGTCGGCGCAGCCGCAAACGCAATGCGGTGCGCAGAGGCAGTAGAGTATTTTTCCTGTAGGTGTAAAGTAGAGCTCCCGAATCGATGGGCGTTTTCCGCAATGAAAACGCCGCTGCACTCCTCTGCCGGGACACCCAGCAACAGGGAAAATGCTCTAGACACAACAGCAGCAGAGCTCACAAGGAAGCGGCGGCGGTCCATGGATGAGCACAGCATAGCTGTCCCCACGCCATTACGCGACGAATTTCTACCGGCTAGACGTGATGCTTCCGCGGCAGGTGGCCACCAATATACGCTGCCGGCGTCATCACCAGGATGGCGATAATCGGAGCCCAGAAGGTAGAGAACTGGCGCCAGGTCTGCCAGATATTCCAGGCGGAAAGAATGAAGATGATCGCCGAAGCTGCCGATCCAGCTGAGGTGTTGGCCGCGATCAGCGTCGCCAGCAGGCCGCCGATCAGGGCAACCAGAATTCCCGCCAGCGCAGTTTCCACCATGTAGCCGGTCGAGGCCGGCAGCCAGGGATCATGCTTGGTGATGGAGAAGAACCAGACGAGATATCCGGCCAGCGCGAACAACGAGCCGGCAATGGCGCCGAGGAAGATACGGAAATTTTTCATGGCCGGGAGGCGTGCCAATGGGATTATGCCATGATTGGCGCGCCCGGTTACTCCTCTATGCGGAAGCTGTATTCTTCGATCACCGGATTGGTCAACACCTCACGGGCGATCTTGTCCACCTGGGCCTCGGCGGCCGCCTTATCCAGGCTCGGATCAAGCGTCAGAACGAAATATTTGCCCTGCCGGACGGCCGTTACGCCGGTCAGGGAAAGACGGCGCAAGGCGTTTGCAATGGTCTGGCCCTGGGCGTCCAGGACAGTGGTTTTCAGCGTAACGTAGACATGCGCCTTCATCTGCTTGATTATAGTGGCAGGGCCGGACCGCCTGAGGGCAGTGACCGGCATAACTGTGATAAGGTTCCGCAGTACCCATTCCCATCACGAGGATTAATAACTCCGCAATGGTTGATTATCTTGGCTTGCCCATTGGCGACAAGTCGCCTGAGAGTGTGACGGCTGTCATTGAGATTCCCCTCGAAGGAATCAAGAAGTACGAGTACGACAAGAAGCTGCACGTCTTCCGTCTGGACCGCAATCTGTACTCGCCCGTGCACTATCCGGGAGACTACGGGTTCATCCCCAGCACGCTGGGCGACGATGGCGATGCGCTGGACATCCTGGTGCTGGTCGATACTCCCAGCTTCCCCGGCTGCGTCATGGACGCTCGCCCGATCGGCATGCTCGAGATGATTGACGGCGGCGAAGGCGATGAGAAGATCCTCGCCGTGGGCGAGGGAAATCCGCGCTACACCGATGTCTCCGACTTCTCGCAGATCTATCCCCACATCCTGAAAGAGATCACGCACTTCTTCTCCATCTACAAGGATCTGGAAGGCAAGCGCGTTGAGATCAAGGGATGGAAGGGCGCCGCCGACGCCAGGAAGAAGATCCTGGAAGCCGCCGAAGCCTTCAAGACCGGCAAGAAGTAAACCGCACGCACCGCACAAGAACAAAGGCCGTCCCAAGGGACGGCCTTGTTATTTCCGTAGTCGATACACCGGGTGCCCCGGGTCCCTCGGGGACCTGGGCATTCGCGCTACGCGCGAACCGCTTTTCTGTTTGTCGTCCTTCGCCCCTATCGCGATCGAGAGAAAGCGTTACGCCAGCCGCCGCTTATACAACCCAAGCAACTCCGCCCAGGCCTTCTCAGCCCCGGGCTCGTTGTAGACCTGGCTGCCCTTCACCGTCCAGCCGTGAGCACACCCCGGATACACCTCCACCTTCGCCGGCACCTTGGCTGCGGCAAAAGCCTCCTTGAGCTTGTCCTTAGCCGCCGGATCGCGCTGATCGTCGTTATCAGCCACAGCGGAGTACACCTCGGCCTTCATCTTCGAAATCATCAGATGCGGGCTGTCCGGCTTGTCAGTCACCAGACCTCCACCATGGAAGGTCGCGGCCGCTCCCACACGATCCGCCACCGTCGCCGCCGTGCGGTAGGTCAGCGGACCGCCCATGCAGTAGCCCTGCACACCCATCTTTTTCTTCTTGTCAGTCTGCGGCTGCGCATCCAGAAACGCCATGTAAGCCTTGGCGTCGCTGATGTTGGCATCGGCCGTCAAAGCCGCCGCCAGCGGCATCACCTTGGCGCGGTCTTCAGGCTTGCTGAAATCGAACGAGCCATCGACCACCGGAGCCTTGGCGTTCCGATAAAACGGATTGGGCACCAGCACCACGTAGCCCTCGGCGGCAAGACGACGCCCCATATCCCGGAAGACCGGGCGCAGGCCCAGGATATCGGTCCAGACCAATACCGCAGGCCAGGGGCCTTTGCCCTCGGGATAGAACAGCGCCGAATCGGAGACTCCCGAGGCCATCGGCACATTCACATCTTTTTCAACAACCTTCGACTGCGCCCCGGCAGCCGCGGAGGTAAGCACAACGGTTGCAGCAGCACCCAGGCCAAAGGCCCGGCGGGTAAGCGTGGGATCGTGAATCAGTCCCTGATGAATATGTTCATCGCACATGACTGGCACTCCTTTTCTTGAATTGCAGGATTGCTGAGAGAACGTGTGGCTGTCGTCTACATGAGCAGGATTCAATGCTGCTTGTCATAGGACGTCGCGGTCAACGCCTAAGACTCATCCGCGGCAACTCCCTCCCGGGCGGCGACCGGCGAGCAATTCCGGCAGAACAGGTACAACACCGGCCCCACCGCCGCGATCAACAAAGAAAACAGCATCGCCGACATGCCATACGTACGCTCCTCGCGCGATGCCCACAGCGCAAAGAAGATCAGCACCGCCGGCCCAATTCCAACCGCAATCGCCGTGAACAGTCCACCCGGAATGCGGAAGGGACGCTTCATCTCCGGCTCGCGCAGCCGCAGCACCACCAGCGCCACATCCTCCAGCATCAGCGACGCTCCGTAGAGCACAAGATCGATCGAGATCAGCCGCTCAAAGGTCAGTCCCAGCGCCAAAGCCCACGCAGTTGCACAAGTTACGATGCAAACCCACGGCACGCCCGCACGATTTACGCGGGTAAAGACCTTCGGCAGCAGACCATCCATTGCCATAGCGAAGGGAAGCCGCGTGTACGACATTGTCAACGCCGTGAAGGTTCCCACGCCGTCGATCGATCCGACAAAGACAATCGACGCCGCCAGCAACGGACCACCGAAGACCTTCGCCGCGTCCACCCAGGCGCCGGTCGTGAAGCGATCCGGCGAAAGGCCGCCCAGCCACACCGCCAACAGCGGCAGACAATAAACAAACATCACCATCACCGCTGCCCGGATCATCGCGCGCGGATAGTTGCGCTGCGGCTCTTCCACCTCCGCCGCAATGGTGGTGGCGTTATCCCATCCCATGTAGTTCCACATGGCGACCAGCAACGCTCCGGACAGCGTGTGCTGCACCGGCAAGCCTGCATACGCATGCGCCGCCGGATGCCGCACGGCGTAGCCAAGCGCGATCAGCACCAGAATCGCAAACGGCGAGAGCGAGACGATCATCATCCAGACCGAGCCTTCGCCCACTGCCGCCGCGCCACGCAGATTCCACAGCACTGCCAGCAGAATCACCAGCAACTGCAGCATGGTTCCGCGATGCCCTGCGGTCATAAACGGAGCCACTCGGCCCAGGTACTCGGTAAAGATCGTGGGGTAGATGGCCATATCGAAGACCGACGCGGCCAGAGAAAGCCATGCCTCCTGGAACCCCCAGAAGGGCCCCAGAGCTCGCCGTACCCAGGCGTAAAACCCGCCCTCAAGCGGAATGGCCGAGGCCAGTTCGCCGATCATCAGCGCCGTTGGCAGGCTCCAAACAAAGGGCAAAAGCACCAGTAACAACAGGGCACGGCCGTAACCGGCCATGCCGATAATGTCCTCCAGGCCATACGGCCCGCCCGAGACCATGTAATAGGCGCCTGCCAGCAACGGCAGCAGACGAAGCTTGCGGACAGATTTTTGCATTGCAGCGATGGCTTTGAATGTACGGGAATTTGCGGCGTTCCGGTATACTGATCTACATCGTGCGCTGGAGAGATGGCCGAGTGGCTGAAGGCGGCGGTTTGCTAAACCGTTATAGGGCCAAAAGCTCTATCGGGGGTTCGAATCCCCCTCTCTCCGCCAGTTCCCCCAAAAGCGCTGATCCACTTACAAAATAGCCGCAGCAGCTCGATAGAAACCAGAGCGCTGAAGGCGCGTTCTATACCAGCCTGGGGCAGCGCCCCAGGTTTCCTGCCCATTGAGAATAAAGGGCTGAAGGCCCGCTCTATAACTCTTCATTAAATTATCGGTACGCCTTGATGTGATGAGTCTGGAGTTCGTATCAGAAATACTGCCATCCTGCTTCGGACGCAAACGCACCTCAGGATTTGGCATGAACTTTAGATTCACGCCCTAATTCACAACCCACAATTCTTCAGACCAGAAACCGGCCGCCAGAAGCGTATCTTCATGCTGCAACTCACCTTGCGCAAGAAGAACACCGTTGTCGAAGTTGTTTCTAACGGCATACGACGTCTCGCCGACCGGGAGAATGCCAACCTCCTCAAGGACCACACAGGCATCCTCAGCGGTCTCAAACTCGCATAGCCAACAGTTCAAAGGCAGATCGATACTGACTACTGTGACGCGGACGCATTCCAGGCGGTCGCAGACCATGGCCGTCGCTTTCATGGCACCTTAGGATGCGGCGACCGCGTGCAGGAGTTTCAGGCCCCGCAAGAAAATTGTCGTCTTTGTACCTGGTCACAATTTACAAAGACGATTTTCACGTCGCACCGATTTTCACCACTGTCACACCGGTTCCGTGACCTCCGCACCTTTGTTCGCATTTCGATCCTCAGCTTTTATCGGAACTATTGACATCCAGGAGTGCTGACATCCGGGAGTGCCCATCCCACCCATCGCGATGCGATGGATGGGGCACCCAATTTTGGGGCAAGTAAGATCTGGGTGCCCCATTCATGCGAAAGCATGAGTGGGAAATTCGAGCGCTAGAGCCTTTCTCCTGTAGGTGTAGTGTAGGGATTCGTTATCTATGGGCGTTTTCCATAATGAAAGCGCCGCTGCACTCCACTTCCGGGCTACCCAGCAACAGGAGAAATGCTCTAGAGCCTTTTCCCTGTAGGTGTAGTGTAGGGATTTCGTATCTGCGGGCGTTTTCCGCAATGAAAACGCCCATGCACGCCCCTCACTCACAATCTCTTCCGAACTGAGCTTTTTGAAGTTCGATGGAATCTCTTTGAACTTCGCCGACTGGATCTTCTCAAGCACCTTATTGCGCTGCAGAAACGTCAGATCGACCTTCTCGCCGTTTATGGCCGGAAGACCGATGACAGATCGCCCGAAACCGTTCTGCGCCATGCGCTGATATTCGTCTCGCGCAGATGCTTTCCGCTCTTCTGCGCAGACGTACAGGATCTCGTCTCGGAGGGCAGGGGATAACGGTTAACACGCCGTTAATTTCAACCTCAGGTGAACTTCTGTCGCTTGCCCGAGGAAAAAGCAGGACATTAGCCCGAGGTGTTAGTCTCTCCTCCATCCGAAAATAGTAAAAACGTCTGTTCCCTCGAACTGCGCGCACCAACTTACAGGACTCCGTATGGCCTTTGAACCCTCTGATTCCGGGTCCCGCTCCACAGCGGACCAGTTTTCCGGTTACCCGGACTTGAAGAAGCGCTGGCTCTACATCATGCCGGTCGTCTTCGTTACCTATAGCCTGGCCTATGTCGACCGGGCGAACTATGGATTCGGCGCCGCCGCGGGCCTGGCAGACTCCTTGAAGATCAGCTCCGCCCAGTCTGCTCTGCTGGGGTCGCTCTTCTTTCTCGGTTACTTCGTCTTTCAGATTCCCGGCGCGGCCTATGCCCGCAAACGCTCCGCCCGGCTGCTCATCGGTCTTGCCCTGGCAAGCTGGGGCATCCTCGCCTCGCTGACCGGTGTCATCACTCAATACTGGGTTCTGGCCATCGACCGCTTTCTGCTGGGAGCAGCCGAGAGCTTCATCCTGCCGGGCATGCTCATCCTGCTGACCAAGTGGTTCAGCAAGTCGGAACGATCCCGCACCAACACCCTGCTGATCCTCGGCAACCCGGTCACCGTCCTCTGGATGTCGGCCGTTACCGGCTACATCATCAACGCCTTCGGCTGGCAGATGACCTTCGTGATCGAGGGCCTTCCCTCCGTCCTCTGGGGGATCATCTGGTTCCTCGTCATCCGCGACAGCCCCGAGAAGACCTCCTGGGTCTCAACGGAAAGCACTACGAAACTCAGCGAGGTGCTGGCGAAGGAACAAGCCACACTTCCCAAAGTCGCAAGCCTGACCAGCGCCTATCGCAATCCCAACGTCATTCTGCTCTGCATCCAGTACTTCCTCTGGAGCGTTGGTGTGTATGGCTTCGTCCTCTGGCTGCCGGTCATGATCAAGGGCGGCTCCTCGCAGGGAATCGGCATGACCGGCCTGATGAGCGCCATCCCATACGCCTGCGCCATCATCCTTATGCTGCTGGTCAGCTACTTCTCTGATCGCACTGCCAAACGCACGCGGTATGTATGGCCCTTCCTCATCCTCGCCGGTGCTGCCTTCTTCGGCTCATACCTCACCGCCGGCCAGAGCTTCTGGGCCTCCTTCGCCTTCCTCATCGTCGCCGGCGGAGCCATGTACGCTCCATACGGCCCGTTCTTCGCCATCATTCCAGAGATGCTGCCAAGCAACGTCTCAGGAGAGGTTACGGCTCTGGTCAACAGCCTTGGCGCTCTAGGCTCTTTCACCGGCAGCTACCTGGTCGGGTGGCTGCAGGGATACACCGGCAGCTCCAAAGCGGGCTATCTGCTGATGTCGATCGCTCTTACTCTCGCGGGTCTGCTCATCCTCCCGCTCAAGGCAGAGGTTCGAAGCGCTGAAGCACCCATACCGACAGAGCACGCCATTGTGGAGTAAACGCTCTAAAAGCAGCATCTCCTTACCTGGACAGTTATGGATAAATTCGCTTTGTGTTTGTCAGGAGCTAGGGTATTCCTAACCCACCCTAGCGTTGCGCTAGGGTGGGGCAGCCGGGCAGATATGACAAGCAGATTTCTCCGCTGCGCTCCGAAATGACAAACAAAGGTGCAGTGGCAATAAGCGCTGAAGGCGCGTTCTATACCAGCCTGGGGCAACGCCCCAGGTCTCCGGCACATTGAAGATAAAGGGCTGAAGGCCCGCCCTATAGTTCTTCAGTCAAGGCGAATTTTTCGATACACCCTAGACCTTCTTATAAGGCCCCAAGGACAAGTGCTCGTCTTCAACCCGGACGCCGCCGTGTACTTTGTGTATCAGCCGCTGGACTCTGCGCTGAGGCTCGAGAATTTGAGGGCCGGCGGACGCAGTGCCGTAATCACTCCCATCAACTGGGCATCGACACCGCGCGGCGGAGCCACGGCCTCTTCCAACGGGATATCGACGATCACGGAGTTCTTCAGCGCCACCATCCTGCCGTACCGGCGCTCATTCACGACATCGACAGCCGCGACGCCATAACGCGTTGCGAGCTGGCGGTCATAGGCAGTCGGCGTGCCGCCACGCTGCACATGGCCAAGGCTGATGCTGCGCGTCTCATACCCGGTCCGCTCTTCAATCACCTTGGCCAGCGCAACACCAATGCCGCCCAGCTTTCTGGCCGGAGAGGTCCACTCTGTGTTCGGCAAGTGCGCACCTTCTGCTGCAACGATGATGGCGTACTGCCGTCCTTCCTGCCACTCGTACTGCACCTGTGCGCAGATCTCGTCCAGGTCAATCGGTCTCTCAGGAATCACGATGACGTGAGCGCCACCGGCAAGCCCGGCACAGGCAGCGATCCAGCCCGTATGCCGCCCCATCACCTCGCATATGATGACGCGATTGTGAGCCTCAGCCGTCGTATGCAGGCGGTCAATCGCTTCGGTGGCTACGTTTACTGCGGTATCGAATCCGAAACACATATCCGTTCCGCTGAGATCGTTATCGATCGTCTTCGGAACACCGACGACGTTCACACCTACCTCGGTCAGGGACAGGCTGGCAGCCTGTGTTCCGTTACCACCGATCGCAATCAGGGCTTCAACACCATGACGAGCCATGGTCTGCATGCATTTCACATACCCACCATGCACCTGCCGGATATCAAGACGCGAGGAGCGCAGAATGGTTCCTCCGCGTGAAAGAATCTCGTCGGTTGTCTGAAGATTCAGCGGCATCGAAAGGTCTTCGATCAGTCCACGCCAGCCTTCAGTGAAGCCGACAAACTCGTTCCCATAGTGCAGAACGCCCTTCCTCACCGCTGCCCGGATCACTGCATTCAGACCGGGACAATCACCACCCGCAGTTACGATGCCTATACGCATTGCTTTTTCCCATCAGAAGAAAGCCGTTCTCTGATGCGGCTCAAGAATAGCACCGCACACCTCTTCCCGGCAGATCCAAGCGAGACCCGGCAGATCCAAGCGAGACGTTTCCGTTGAAGTTCCTCCTTTGAATTCAGTTCTCCAACGGAATCCAGAGCCACTCCTATACTTGTCTTCATGCGCTCTTTGAACACACTCTCTGAAGCCGCACTGCAAGCCGATGCACTGATCTTCGACTGCGATGGAACGCTGGTCGATACCATCCCGGCTCACCTGCATGCACTCCAGGTTGGGTTTGAACGCATCGGCCTCACGTTCCCCGCCGAATGGTTTCATCAGAACCACTCGCTTACAGCGGATGCACTGCTGCAGAAGTTCCAGGATGACGGTCTTGGACAGATTGAGGATCCCAAGGCAGTTCTGGCGAAGCATGACATTCTCTTTCGCGAGAGCCTGCACATGCTCGAAGAGGTATCGGTCATCGCGTCGATTGCCCGCGAGTACAAGGGGAAACTCCCCATGGCCGTCGCCTCGAATGGAAATCGTGTGAACGTTGAGGTCAGCCTCGAAGCTGTAGACCTCCTGCAATATTTCGATGCGGTCGTCGCCAGGGAAGATGTCCTTCACGGCAAGCCCGAACCCGACGTCTATCTTGAAGCCGCCCGCCGCCTCAAAGCCGCTCCCAATCGCTGCCTCGTCTTCGAAGACTCAGAGACCGGCCTGGCAGCCGGCCGCGCCGCCGGCGCCAAAGTCATCGACATCCGCGAGTACTACCAACCCGCCTGGCAGCAAGCAGGTCACTAAGCTGACTCACGTAGTTCGCGAATCACCACTCTCGTCGCGCGCTCTAGCTCTACTTACGCTTCCAGCGGACGCCTTCTTTTGAATCTTCGATGATGATGCCCTTCTCCAGGAGCTCATTGCGGATGGCGTCGGCGCGGGCGAAGTTGCGTTGTTTCTTGGCCAGTGTGCGTTCTGCGACGAGTTTGTCCACCACCTCATCGCTGAGAGACATGGTGGCGAGCAGCTCGGGAGAGGCCTGATCGAGCTTGCCTTCTTTTTCTGCCCAGGCGAGCGCGGCCTTGGTGAGCTCGGCATCACGGTCGGTGAGGACGGCGAAGATGCTGTCGAAGGAGGCGAGGACGGCTTCGATCTCCGGAACGTTGCCTGCGAGCAGCTTGCCGCTATCCATGGCGGAGTTGGTGGCGCGGATCAGGTCAAAGACAGCGGCACGGGCTACGGCAGTGTTCAGATCGTCGGCCATGGCTGCGGTAAAACCTTCAGCGGCCTTCTTCGTAGCAGCAGAGATCTCTTCGTTGACGCCTTCAGCGAAGCTTCCTTTGCGCAGGCGATCGACGAAGGTGCGCAGGCGGTCGATGGCGTTGGTCGACTCCGTCAAGCCATCGAAGGTGAAGTTCATCTGGTTGCGGTAGGGGACGCTGAGCAGCAGGAAGCGGATGGCCGAGGCGCGGTAGCCCTTCAGCAAGAGGTCGCGCAGGGTGAAGAAGTTTCCTTCACTCTTGGACATCTTCTTGCCTTCCACCAGAAGGAAGCGGACGTGCATCCAGTGCTGGGCGAACGGCTTGCCGGTGGCAGCTTCGCTCTGAGCTATTTCATTTTCGTGGTGGGGGAACATCAGATCTTCGCCGCCGGCGTGCAGGTCGAGGGTCTCGCCAAGGTACTTCATCGCCATGGCCGAACACTCAATGTGCCAGCCGGGACGGCCGCAGCCGATCGCTGTATTCCACTGCGCTTCGCCCGGTTTTGGAGCCTTCCAGAGAGCGAAGTCGCGGGCAGCGTCCTTCTCATACTCGTCGACGTCGACACGGGCTCCGTCTTCAATGCCGTCAAAGTCTTTTTTCGACAGCTTGCCGTAGGCCGGGAAGCGGGCGATGCGGAAGTACCAGCTTCCGTCCTCGGCCTTGTAGGCGATGTCTTCGCTGGCCAGCTTCTCGATCAGCGACACCATCTCCGGAATGTTCTCGGTTGCTTTGGCGACGAACTCCGGCTTCTCGATACCCAGCGCCTCCAGATCTTCAAAGAAGGCCTGGGTGAACTTGGCGGTGTAGTCCTGGATGGGCATCTGCGCAGCCGCGGCGTTGCGGATGATCTTGTCGTCCACGTCCGTCACGTTCATGACATGTTCCACCTTCATGCCCGATTGGCGGGCAAAGCGGCGCAGCGCGTCGACATGCAGGAAGGTGCGGAAGTTGCCGATGTGCCCGTAGTCATACACCGTGGGTCCGCAGGCATACATCCGCAGGGTGTTGTCCCGCTGGGGCGTCAGGGGTTCAACAGTGGTGGTCAGGGTATTAAAGAGCTTGATCTCAGGCATTCCGGAGGGCACTTTCCTTGTAGATTCTACCCGTCCGGCCAACGGATGTCCTACCCCAGCCGCAACTGGGGTACGGCGTTCAGTTCGTCCGAGGCGAAGATCCCGGCAGCGAACTTTGGCCAGGCAGCGGCGGCGATCATGGCGGCGTTGTCCGTGGCCAGCGCCAGCGAGGGGAAGGCAATCTGGAGGTGGCGGGCGGCGGCTTCGGCGGACATCCGCTCACGCAGGGCCCGATTGGCGGCAACGCCGCCGGAGACGACGATGCTGCAGGCCCCGAACTCCTCGGCCGCGCGCATGGTCTGTTTGACCAGGTAGCCGACGACCGCCTTCTGGAATGAGGCGATCAAGTCCAGGGTCTCGCGATCGCAGAGAGCAAGGGCGGCTTCGCGGCGGTTGCCCTCCACCTGCATCAGGGCATCGTGGCGGACGGCAGCACGCTCACGCATGTTGTGCAGCTCGGTATAGCGGAGGACGGCGGTCTTGATGCCGCTGAAGGAGAAGTCGAATTCACCGCCGCGAGAGGCTCCGTCGCGGTGCAGCTTGGGCTTGATGCCGCCCAGCTTGAACTCCACGGCATTGGGATCGCCGTGGCCGGCGAGGAAGTCCATCAACGGACCCCCGGGATAGCCCAGACCGAGCAGTTTGGCGCTCTTGTCGTAGGCCTCGCCGGCGGCGTCATCGATGGTGCGGCCTACGTTGCGATAGCTCCACAGGCCAGCCCGTTCTTCGGCAAGGTAGAGATGAGTGTGTCCGCCGGAGACGACCAGGGCCAGGACAGGATCGCCGGAGGTGAGCGAAAGGGTCTCTTTCGCCTCCATCAGGACGGCGTGAATGTGGCCTTCCAGGTGGTTGACCGCAATGAGCGGCTTGCCGAGACCGTAGGCCAGCGCTTTGGCGTAGGTGATGCCGACCAGGAGCGCTCCGGCGAGTCCGGGGCCTTCGGTGACGGCGACAGCATCGACATCGGCGAGCGTGATGCCGGCTTCGGCGACGGCTGTGCGGACTACCGGGACGATGTTGGTCAGGTGTTCGCGCGAGGCCAGCTCCGGCACCACACCGCCGTAAAGGGCGTGGGTGGCGATCTGTGAGGCGACGACATTGGAGAGCACTTCGCGGCCACTGCGGACGACAGCGGCTGCCGTCTCGTCACAGGAGCTCTCAATGCCAAGAATCAAACCCGAAGCCATCTCTTTATTGTAGATAGCTCGTGGACTGAGGGTTCTATCCCTCGTCGTGCTTAAGGGGACGGCTTCAGGTGTTCCGTTCTCATGAGATCCTTTACAACTTGTCTCCAGACATCCTTTACAAGTATCGCCTTCTCTGGGAGACACGCAGACCTCGCTCCACCATCTACCATCGAAGACGATGCAAGACGCGAAGCTTCAGGCCGCTCTTCAGATTGCCCAGGCTCTTCATGCCGCGGGGCACCAGGCGTACTTTGCTGGAGGGTGCGTGCGTGATCTGCTGCTGGGGCTCACCCCGAAGGATTATGACGTGGCCACCTCAGCGACGCCGCAGCAGGTGCAGGCTATCTTTCCGAAGACCGCGGCGGTAGGGGCGCACTTCGGCGTGATCCTCGTGATGACGCCGGGACCGGAGTATCCCGGGCCTGAGGCGGCGGATATCGCCACCGAGGTGGCGACCTTCCGCAACGACGGCTCGTACTCCGATGGACGCCGGCCCGACCAGGTGACCTTCTCGACCTCGCCGCAGGAGGATGTCCGGCGCCGCGACTTCACCATCAACGGCATGCTGCTTGATCCGGCGAGGTTCGCAGGTGGAGCTACAGCCGAAGCGGCAACACTCGACTTCGTCGGCGGCCGCGAGGATCTGCGTGCGCAGCTGGTGCGTGCTATTGGCGACGCGCGGCTGCGCTTTACGGAAGACAAGCTGCGCATGCTGCGGGCGGTGCGTTTCGCGGCACGGCTCGGATACAACATCGAGCCATCGACACATGCAGCCATCCGTGAGCTGGCTTCGCAGATCCACCAGGTTTCTCCGGAGCGGGTGCGTGATGAGTTGACGCGCATGCTGACGGAGGGGAACGCCCACGTGGCATTGAAATTGTTGGACGAGACCGGTCTGCTTGCCGAGGTATTGCCGGAGGCGAAGAAGCTGCAGGGCGTGGAGCAGCCACCACAGTATCACCCCGAGGGCGATGTGTGGGTTCACACACTGCTGCTACTCAAGAAGCTTCCACCCAGGCCGCCGGCGACCCTGGCGTGGGGAGCGCTGCTGCATGACATCGGCAAGCCCGCGACCTTTCGCCGCGCGCCCGATCGTATCCGCTTCGATGGTCATGTGGAAGTGGGCGAACGGATCGCCGTAGAGATCCTGAACCGCCTTCGCTTTTCTAACGAAGACAAAGAACAGATTCTGGCGCTGATTCATAACCACATGAAGTTTGCGGATGTGATGCATATGAAGCAGTCGACGCTGAAGCGTTTTCTGCGCATGCCTCGCTTTGAGGAGCATCTGGAACTTCACTATCTGGACGCGTCGTCGGCGAGCGGAAATTTGGAGCTCTATGAGTTTACGAAGAAGCACTACGAAGAGACTCCTGAAGACGCGATCAAGCCGGAGCTGCTGGTGAACGGCAGAACACTGATCGACGCCGGCTACAAACCCGGGCCGAAATTTACGGAGATGTTGCGCGCGGCGGAAGATGCACAGCTCGAAGGGCAGATTCATTCCACGGAAGAAGGTCTGACATTGGTTGCGGAAGAGTTCGGCTTGCCGGAGTAGGAGAACAATCCGCATCTGGGGCTAGGACGATACGTAAATGGCGTGGTTGTTTCGTCAGGGTTTGCTTAAGGGCAGGGCTTTTTAGCCCCTGAGGGCATTGCTATCACAGGTACCTCAGCGGCTAAAGCCGCGATATTTTTGCAGCTATTTCGGCACGGCTGAAGCCGTGCCCTTAAGCAAGACGAAAGACGAAAGACGAAGACAAAAGCAGAAGCAGAAGCAGAAGCAGAAAAGCGATCGTGGAGTCGATCCGACCTCTCTTGTTTGTTAACTTTCCTCCGCAACCGCGCGCAGTGTTCAGGTGTCTTTCCCGATGTAGCCTTCCATCACATCATGCGTCGCCTTCTGCTTGCCCCCGCCTTTGCTGTCACGCTTCATGCCGCTGTGCTTGGCCACATGCAGCCGGCCGAACCTTTGACGGAGGCTCGCATACACACGCTTCCCGTCGCGGAGCAGCCGGTGTGGCTGGATTATCTTGCCCGTTCACAGAAACAGCGCCTGGCAGACAAGGCCGCCCTGGCGGCGGAGTTGAAGGCGGCGGGACGGACGGAGTCGATTCACTCCAAGACCGGCCACGGCGCGAACTCCATGCCATTGAATCGTGAGGCAGGTTTTTACGCCTCGGCCGAGGCGCACACCACCGCCGAAAACATCGTCAGCTTTCAGACTCCGGCCGGTGGATGGAGCAAGAACATCGAGATCGATAAACATCACCGCCAGCCGGGTGAAGACTACGCTCCGGATAATACCTCGCAGCACCTTGCTCCCGATGACGCAGACAGGCCGATGGAGCCGACATGGAACTATGTCGGTACGCTGGACAATGACGCCACCACCACTGAGATCCGTTTTCTCGCTCTGGTGCTGCCACATGCATCGGCCGCCGATCGTACGCGCTATCAGCAGTCTATGGAGCGCGGCATCCGTTACATCCTGAGTGCGCAATATCCGAATGGCGGTTGGCCGCAGGTCTGGCCGCTGGAAGGTGGATATCACGATGCCATCACCTTCAACGACAACGCGATGATCAACGCCATCGAGACGTTGAACCTCGCCGTAACCAACCAGAACTACAGCTTTCTTCCGTCGGCGCTCAGGCAACACGCAGCGCAGGCGATCGCTCACGGATTGGAGTGCATTTTGAAGTCGCAGGTAACGATCGGCGGCCGGCTCACCATCTGGCCGCAGCAGGTCGATGCACTGACACTGGCCCCGGCGGGTGCACGCAACTACGAGATGATCTCGCTTTCGAGCTCGGAGTCAGCGGCTCTGGTGAATTACCTGATGACTCTGCCATCACCCTCGCCCGCGGTGGTACGGTCTGTCTATGCTGCCGCTGCCTGGTTTCAGCAGCACGCGATCTCCGGCTTCATCTATACCGGCGGCAAGGAGACTCCCGGTGGCCGTCGTCTCTTCGAAAAGCCGGGGGCGCCGCCGGTGTGGTCCCGCTACTATTCTCTCGGCTTGCCTCCGAATGGGGAGAAGCCGATCTTCGGCGACCGTGACCGCACCATCCACGATGAGTTGTCCGAGATTTCCGACGAGCGACGGAACGGATATGGCTGGTACAACACCGCTGCCAACCAGACGCTGGTAGCCTTTGCATCATGGAAGCAAAAACACCTAATGCCGCGGGCAAACCATTAGGCGATCGGCAACATCCACCATCTGCTGTGGAGACTGATGTGCTAATCCTGGGCGCCGGAATGGCTGGGCTAACCGCAGCCCGCACCCTGGCGGAGGCCGGCGTACAGGTTACGTTGCTGGAAGCTGCGTCCCGTGTCGGCGGCCGTATGCTGACTGTTCGCGAAGGTGACGAGATCGTGGAGCTGGGGGCGGAGTTCATCCACGGTAAGGCGCCCGAGCTCTGGCATCTGATCGAAGAGGCCGGCCTGGCGACCTACGAGATTGACGGTGACAACTACACCTTCGAGGACAAACATCTTCGCAAGAGTGATGAGCCGGGCGAAGGGTTCGCTTTCCTGGAGAAGTGTGAAGGGTGGCAGCAGCCCGATATCTCCTTTGCCTCATTGCTCGAACAGCATCCTGAGCTTAGCCGGGAAGCACGCGGACATCTCGTCAATTTTGTAGAGGGTTTCAATGCCGCCGATCACCAGAAGATCTCGGTGGCATCGCTGGGGATCCAGCAGAAAGCAGAAGAAGAGATCGAAGGCGATCGCGCCTTCCGGGTTCGCGCTGGATACGACCTGTTGCCGCAACATCAACTCGCCCGTGCCCGGTCCGCGGGAGCCCATCTCTTCCTCAATACCCTGGTCGAGAATGTAGATTGGAGTAGCCACCAGGTTCGCGTGCAAGCACAGCAGGATGGCCGGCCTGTGCAGTTCGTCGCCCGGCGTGTCATCGTGGCGGTTCCATTAGGAGTGCTGCAGACGGGACGCATCGTTTTCTCGCCACAGCCTCCAGCATTGCGATACGCACAAGGTCTTTGCATGGGGCAGGCGCGTCGCTTCACCCTTATTTTTCGAGATCGTTTCTGGGCGAGCGATGCTGAGTTGGAAAAACTGAGCTTTCTTTTTGCTTTTGAAGCCATACCGCCGGTATGGTGGACACCGCATCCGGCATCGATGCATACTCTGACCGGCTGGATCGGTGGCCCTCGCGCCGAGCATCTGGCCGGATTGACTGCGGCCAACATCGCTGAGCTCGCCTGTGTGGAGCTCGCCACGATCTTCTCTYGGCCGGTTGAAGAGATTCGCTCGCAACTGCTGCAGTGCCTGACCCATAACTGGCAGAAGGATTCGTGCGCGTTAGGAGCGTACAGCTATGTCGCTGTGGGCGGAGTTGAATCTTCCCGGCGGATGAGTGAACCGGCGCTGGGCACGCTCTTCTTCGCAGGTGAGCATACAGACACCACCGGTCATTGGGGTACGGTCCATGCTGCAATCCGTAGCGGTCTGCGTGCGGCACAGCAGGTACTTGAGGATCGTCGCGACGTTATCTAGGCCACCTGTTGCTGAGCGTCATTGCGATGGAGGCACTCCGGCAGTAGGTGGTTGACGCGCTCCTGAAGCGCCATGGCATCGAATGGGGCGCGCACTTTCATGTCATTGTCGAAGTAGACGTAGACATCCCGCTGCGGCAGCTTCGGCGCACGGTCCGTGCAGGCAAAGCGGCCGTTGTGGGATTCCTGTCCCGTAGCCCAGCGCACCACCCGGTCGGCCCATTGCGCGATGGCTTTCTCTTCATAGCCGCTGGCGTACAACTGTTCTGCGCCATGCAGGCGGCAGTAGACGAAGTCACTGGTGACGTCCATCAACAGCGGCCACTCGACCGTGTCGGCAACGACCAGACCGATTTTGTGTCTGCGGAGCAGATCGACGAACGCAGGTACGGCAAAGCTTTCATGGCGAATTTCGACGCAGTGGCGAAGCGGCATCCTTGTCGTTCCCCGTGGCGCTTGGGTGATGGCACGGCCCTGAAGCCGGGGTCCATGGAAGCAGGCCAGCTTTGCGGCCTGTCCAAGGGTGCGCGGCAGAACCCTGAAGAAGCTTTCGAAACGAGCGGGATCGAATTGGAATTGCGGAGGAAATTGCCAAAGAATAGGCCCGAGCTTGGGACCAAACGCCAGCATTCCTTGCGCGAAGAAGTTTGCCATCGCATCTTCAATATCGCGCAGCTTCTTCATATGGGTGATGAAGCGTGACCCTTTGATGGAGAAGATAAAGTCGTCTGGAGTCTCGGAGGCCCACTGCAGGAAGCTCTTTGGGCGCTGTAGCGAGTAGTGGGTGCCGTTGATTTCGATGGAACGAAAGCGCCCGGCGGCGAACTCCAGCTCGCGCCGCTGCGGCAGCTTCGGCGGATAGAAGACGCCGCGCCAGCCGGCGTATCTCCAACCGGAGATGCCGATTCGTATATCGCCTGCCATCTTGATCCTCCGGGACGCTAGAGCATTTTCTCCTGTAGGTGTAGTGTAGGGATTCCGTATCTATGGGCGTTTTCCGCAATGAAAACGCCGCTGCACTCCCCTTCCGGGCTACCCAGCAACAGGAGAAATGCTCTAGATGCAGGAATTGACGCAAGGGGCTGCTTCTCTCTTGCGCATGAGAGCCACCAACCTGCCGCCGGTATCATCCTAAGGAGAATGCCTGACAAGCGCCTGCTCAATACCGAAACCGTTCTGCCCCTCGACACTACCATCCACCTGGACGGCGCTCAGGTTCCCGCTGCCACAGGCGAGCTACTGGTGGAGCGCATCAACCATGCGCTCCCAGATCGCAGGCTGGCGCAGGTCTGCTATCACCATTCCATGGGCCCGATCGAGACCTGTGACACCTGCATGGTCGAAGTCAATGGAAGAATGGTGCGCGCTTGCGCAACGCCGGTCACGCCGGGGATGGAAGTTGCTACCCGTTCTCCGAGAGCCGATGCGGCGCAACGCGATGCCTTCGATCGTATCCTCAAGAACCACGATCTTTACTGCACGGTCTGCGATAACTCCAACCACAACTGCACGGTGCACAACACGGCGATGAATCTGGATGTGAGGCATCAGGAGCGGCCGTTCACACCCAAGCCTTATCAGCAGGATCACTCCAATCCCTTTTATCGCTATGACCCGTCGCAGTGCATTCTCTGCGGACGCTGCGTCGAGGCTTGCCAGAACGTGCAGGTGAACGAGACGCTGACCATCAACTGGGAGTCGGAACATCCGCGGGTTCTGTGGGACGGGGGAATGCAGATTGCGGGTTCGTCCTGCGTCTCCTGCGGACATTGCGTGACCGTGTGTCCCTGCAATGCACTCATGGAGAAGTCCATGCTCGGGCGCGCGGGATATCTGACGGCGCTTCCACAGCCGGTGCTCAATGGCATGATTGCGGCGGTCAAGGCTGTGGAACCTGCGACAGGATTTCCGCCGATTATGGCGATCTCGAATGGAGAGGCCGCCGCGCGCGATCTGCGGAACAAGCGTACGAAGACCGTCTGCACCTACTGCGGTGTCGGCTGCAGCTTCGATGTCTGGACGCAGGGACGTCACATCCTGAAGATCGAGCCGGCAGACGGCCCGGCGAACGGTATCTCGACATGTGTGAAGGGCAAGTTCGGCTGGGACTTCGTGAACTCGAAAGAACGTATTCGCCATCCCATGATCCGCGACGAGAGGACCAACGAGTTCCGCAAGACCACGTGGAAAGAGGCGCTGGACCTGATCGAGCGGAGATTCAAGCAGATCAAGCAGAATCACGGACCGGATGCCTTTGCCTTTATTGCGTCGTCGAAGTGCACCAATGAAGAGAGTTACCTGATGCAGAAGCTGGCGCGTCAGGTGATCGGCACGAACAACATCGACAACTGCTCGCGCTACTGCCAGACGCCGGCGACCATGGGCCTGAGCCGCACGGTCGGCTACGGTGGAGATTCGGGATCGATCGCCGATATCGAGCAGGCTGAGCTTGTGATCATCGTCGGTTCGAATACCTGCGAATCGCATCCGGTGTTGGCGACGCGCATTAAGCGAAGCCAGAAGCATCGCGGACAGAAGGTGATCGTCGCTGACCTTCGCAGACACGAGATGGCTGAGCGCGCCGATCTCTTCCTGCATCCGAAGCCTTCGACCGATCCAATCTGGATCAACGCTGTCGCGAACTACATCCTGCAGCAGGGTTGGCACAAGCAGGAGTTCATCGACCGCTGGGTCGATAACTTCGATGCGCAACGTGAGTCGCTGGCGCAGTACACGCTGGAGTTTGCCGAACAGCGCACGGGGATTTCACGAGACACACTGATTCAGGTTGCTAACTGGATCGCGCAGTCGAAAACGGTCTGCATCCTGTGGGCAATGGGCGTGACGCAGCACTGTGGCGGCTCCGATACTTCGACCGCTATCTCCAATCTGCTGCTGCTGACCGGCAACTATATGCGCCCGGCCACAGGGGCGTATCCATTGCGTGGACATAACAATGTGCAGGGAGCCTCTGACTTTGGGTCCATACCCAACGTCTACTCCGGCTATCAGAAGGTGGCCGACGAGCAGGTGCGTGCCAAGTTTGAAGCAGCCTGGCAATGCACGCTGCCGGTGAAGGACGGCCTGGATAACCACGAGATGATCCGCGCCATTCACGATGGCACGTTGAAGTGTCTTTACCTCAAGGGCGAAGACACCATCACCTCCGATGCCAATGCCAACGATGTTAAGGTTGCGCTCGAGCAGGTTGATTTTCTGATCGTCCAGGATATCTCCCTTTCCGAGACGGCGAAGTTCGCGCACGTGGTGTTGCCGGCATCTCCTTCGCTGGAGAAGGAGGGCACCTTCACCAATACCGAACGCCGGATCCAGCGCCTGTATCGTGCGATTAAGCCGCTCGGATTTTCGAAACCCGATTGGGAGATCATCCAGCTGATTGCGAACCGCATGGGTGGAAAGTGGAAGTACAAGCATCCGTCGGAGGTGATGGATGAAGTCGCGGCGTTGACGCCGCTCTTTGCCGGTGTCAGCTACGAGCGGCTTGAGGGATACAAGTCGTTGCAATGGCCGGTGGCCAAGGACGGTACTGATTCGCCATACCTCTTCAAGGACGGCTTCCCCTTTCCCGACGGCAAAGCGCGTTTCCACCCCGTCGATTGGATTGAGCCAAGCGAAGAGCAGCGCAACGGCGAATTCACCCTGCACCTGAACAATGGACGGCTGCTGGAACACTTTGAACAGGGAGCGATGACGTATCAGTCCGAGGGAATCCGCGCCCTGACGCCGACGAACTTTGTGGAGGTCTCGCCGGAGCTGGCAGCGGAATATGGATTGTCGGACGGCACCCTGGTGGAGCTGCGTAGTCCCTATGGGAAGGCAAGAGTGCCTGTTGTGGTGACCAGCCGCGTGCAGGGACATGAGCTCTATATGCCTCTGAACTCTATCGACCAGCCGGTCAATCGCCTGACCGGCACTCATGTAGACCGCGCGACACATACACCGGCATACAAGGAGATTGCGGTTAGCCTGACCAAGCTTGGGGAGCAAGGACCGAATCCGCTGCCGCCTGGAAACTTCCGTCATGGACACCGTACGCCCCAGCCAGGTGTCGAGGTGGAACGCAAGTGGGCCCGCCTGGATTACACGTTGCCGGGAAGCAGTCTGGTTCAGATCAAGACGACTACGGTATAGAGGTGTTGTGCCGACAAATTCGAGATTGCCCATGCATAGATAAGCGCTGCAGGCCGGGGTCCCCAATGAACTTGTTGATTGGGGTGGAAACGCGCGTTCTATACCAGCCTGGGGCAACGCCCCAGGTCTTCGGCATATTGAATGATCAAGGGCTGAAGGCCCGCTCTATAACTCAGCAGCGAAATCGAATTTGCCGATACGACCTGGCGATGATCCAAGAAGAGCTCGATATGAGGTGCTCAGGAAAGTGAAGGCCGGGCCCATGTCCCCGAGGGACATGGGGCACCCAGTGCATACGCTCTATCTACTTCTAGAGACGAGGCTTCCATCGCATCTCCATTGGCTGCTGTGCGGAGTAGATACCGACAGGGCCTGAACAGAGGTATGCAACGGCACAGGCGGCGCCGGCAAGCAGGCCGGCGTGTGTTCCGAAGAGCTCCATCGCCATGATCAGGCCGGCAATCGGAGTGTTGGCAGCAGCCGCGAAGACCGCGGCAAATCCCATGGCTGCAAGCACGCCGGTGCTGAGGGGAATCACCGGGGCCATGGCGCTGCCGGCAGCTGCGCCGATGAAGAACAGCGGTGTCACTTCGCCGCCTTTGAACCCGGCCCCCAGGGTCAACGCAGTCAGGCCAAGTTTCGCTGCCCAGACCCACCATGACTGCTGCGTGGTGAAGGACGCCACGATACCGGGAACGCCGAGGCCGGCGAACTGCCATGCATGCAGACTCCAGGTCAGCAAAGCAACCAGGACTCCGCCTGCGAGCGGCCGCAGAGGTGGATAGGCAAACATACGCTTGAACCAGTCCGTCAGACCATGTTCGAGCGTGGAGAAGACGCGGGCGATCAAGCCAAAGACTACGCCTGCCAGCGCTGCCCATACCCAGTTCATGGGTTGGAGCGATGGCTGAGCGCCTACGGGATATTGCGTGTGATGCACGCCGATCAGGCGCACGGTGAGATCGCCTGCAAAGGAAGCAATGAGGCACGGGCCTATGCCTTCGAGGACAGAGGACCAGCCTACCCAGCCCACAGCCAACACCTCGATGCCGAAGACAGCGCCTGCCCATGGCGTTCCAAAGACGCCGCCGAAGCCGCCGGCGATACCAGCCATCAGCACGGCCCGGCGGATCTGATGTTCGGCGAAGAGCTCGGCAAGCCACTCCGCCAGCGACGCGCCCATCTGCACCGCAGTGCCTTCGCGGCCTGCGCTGCCGCCGAAGAGATGCGTCAACACGGTACCGAGCAGGACCAGCGGAGCCATACGCAGCGGTACGGTCTCTTGAGGGTCGTGGATCTCTTCGAGCAGGAGGTTATTGCCATCGGCAGCGCGGCCGCCATAACGCCAGTACACCCAGCCCACGGCAAAGCCGGAGAGCGGCAGCAACGCCAGCAGCCAGCGATGATGCTCGCGCGTCGTATTGGCCCAGTTCAGGGCGGCAATCAGAAGAGCCGATGCGGCGCCGGCAACAACACCGATGCCGGCGGACAACAAAATCCAGGTGAGTGGTTTTTTGGCGGTCGCCTTTCGAGCTCGGGACACACGTTCTCCTACGGGTCGATCTCGTAGGAGTCATCAGCTCGCCGGACTTATCGTCCGGGGGCGGTTCAGGCGGAACCCCATCGCCTTCCAGCTTGTTGAGAACCTCGAAAATGCTCTACTGACGCGGAGCGAAGTATCCTTTACGGGCGCGCACCTTGTATCGCGGATCGAGGGCCTGTAGATAGATTGTACGAAACGATCCGTCTGCCTTGAAGTCCGAAGGCACGTACTCCAGCGAATACTGGCTGCGCAGCTCTTCTTCGATGGAGCGGAATCCGTTGGAAACCTCTTCAATGCGTGTCGGGTAGAAGGCTCGCCCGCCGGTCGCTTCGCAGATGGCCTTCAGGATGTCGTCGCCCTTGTCCTTGGTGGGACTGACGTTGGTGCTGATGCCGTACACCATAGTTTCCGCGCGCTGGCACATCTTGATGGCGTCAGTCATGAGGGCATGGCTGTAGTTATCATCGCCGTCAGTGACCATGATGATGGCTTTGCGGTATCCAGAGCCCTGCATCAGCATCTGATCCTTGCAGGTGCTGTACAGCGCATCGAACAGCGCGGTACCGCCGCCGGGGCGCAGCTTGTGAATGCCCTGGTTCAGCAGATCGACGTTGTTACTAAAGCCCTGCTCCAGATCGAGCTGCACATCGAAACCTTCCACGAAGGCCATGTCCTGGCGATGCAATACCTGCAGCAGGAACTCTACGGCTGCCTGCTGCTCGAACTCGAAGCGCTGGCGGATGGAGCTCGACGTGTCCAGCATGATGCCGACGCGCAACGGAAGGTTGGTCTGCTGCGTGAAGCGGATGACGCGCTCCGGCCGCTTTCCGTCGTCAAGAAGACCGAAGTCCTGCTGCCGCAGGCCGGTGATGAACTTCCCTCTCTTGTCGGTGACGGTAAAGATCTGGTTAACCTCGCGCGCGCCGATACCCTTGATAGTGGTTACATCGAGCGGCGACTCCTGCCCCGGCTGGCCGGGCACTGCAGGTTGCTGTTGCACCGCAGGTTGCTGTTGCGCGGCAGGTTGCGGCTGCGCAGGCTGCTGCTGGGCCGGCGTTTGCTGCTGAGGTTGCGTCGTCTGCTGTTGGGGCTGCGCGGGGGTAGGAGAAGTCTGCTGGGCGGCGACAAAGGAGCCGCAAGCGAGCAAAAGAAACGCAATCGAAGTACCGCGTTGAATATTTTTGAACATCGTCGGAGTCACTGGCCCAAATTCTACCGGAGACCTACAAGATTGGACGCTGAAACACGCCAATATGTCTGCCCTCTGGTCCTGTTATGGTCTTTTTACCGGTTCCTTCACCATATTCAGGATTTGTGTCAGTTTGTCAGGCAACTCCGCCGTGAGTTCCAGTTTTTTCCTCGTGGAGGGATGAGAGAAGTGCAGCTTCCAGGCGTGCAGGAAGTTCCGCTCCAGGGGAACGCGCTCTTCGCCGTCGCGCAATGAGCCGGCAGCGCCGTAGAGTGTGTCACCAACGACGGGATGTCCCAGGGCCTGCAGGTGCACACGAATCTGGTGGGTGCGGCCGGTTTCGATCTTGACCTCGACCAGAGTGAACTTGCCGAAGCGGCCTTCGATACGCTCCACCACCTTGATGTGGCTGACTGCGGACCTGCCATCGGCACGTAGCGTGGTCATGCGGGTGCGGTGTACCAGGTCACGGGCGATAGGCAGTTCGAGGGTGACTGCATCTTTCTTCAGCCAGCCCTGAACGAGAGCGAGATAGGTCTTGTCCAGTTTGCGGTCGACGAAGAGCTGTGCCAGCTTGCGATGCATGGCGTCGTTCTTCGCTACGACGATCAGGCCGCTGGTCATCTTATCCAGACGGTGGACGATGCCAGGCCGCTCCTCACCGCCAACACCGCTCAACTTACCGAAGTGGGCGAGAAGAGCATTCACCAGCGTGCCGCGGTTACGTGCGTCATCGGTAGCGCCTGCACCGGCATGCACCATCATGCCGGCAGGCTTGTCGATGACGGCGATGTCTTTGTCCTCGTAGACGATGGTGAGCGGAATATCTTCCGCGAAGGCGCGCAGCGGCTCCGGCCGAGGCTGTCCTTCGATGGAGATCTGATCGCCGCCCTTAAGCTTCAGACTGCTTTTGGCCTTCTGTCCGTTGACGGAAATCTGGCCGTTGTCGGCAAGAAGCTGAATACGGGAGCGTGAGATATCCGGAATTGCTTTGGCCAGGTATGCGTCCAGGCGCATGCCGTTGGCGGCCGCATCGGCGGCGAAGCTGCGCACGCCATCCTCGGCTTCGAGGTCTTCCTCGTCAAGTTGCGGAATCACGCGTTCTGCAACGGGAATCTCTGGTTCGGGGGCAATGACATGTTCCGGGTCAATGCCCTCTTCCAGGCCGGCAGCACGGGCGGCATCACGGGCGATGCGGTAGTCGTGCTTTACGGTCCGGCGGCGCTGACCTTTGGGCAGCATGTGTTTAGAGGGCATGCGCGTTCTCCTGCTTCTTTGTGGGCCACTTCAGCCAGAAGGCTGCCGCTGCAACCGTGATAACGATCATGACAACCTGGTCGGGATCGAGGCCGAAGGGCGTTGCGATCTCGAAGATGGTCTCCATGCGGTAGCAGTCCACCCAGAAGCGTGCAATGGCGCCCAGACCAAGAGCGAGGCCGAAGACCTCTCCCGCCTGTCCGCGCCGTGGAAGAAACCACAGTAGCGTGAAAAAGATCAGCAGCGATGCCAGCGCCGCATACAACGCGACCGGATGCAGACCAACGTGAGCGAAGATGCCCTGACCGCGCTGCAGGCGGCCGGGAAGGCTCAAGGTGGCGAGGCCGACGTCGTCACCGGAGAACAGGTCGCCGAGATGCACAAAGACCAGAAGCAATGTCGCGCAGATGCCCGCGGCGTCGAGTGTCTTGAGCACCGGCATGCCGTCGCGGCGCATGTACAACAGGCAGATTAGAGCGGTGAGCAGAAGACCGAGGGTGCTGACCGTCGGAAGCGCGAGAACGATTGCAGGCGATTGCAGAAAGACCTTCCAGTTCACCAGCACCAGTTCCAGGCGCGAGAGCACGAAGACCGTGATAACGGCAAAGAAACCGAGGTCCCAGAACTTTTCAGGATCGACACCTGAGCGGCGCGCGACACGATGTCCCAGCGCCATGGCGGCAATGATGCCAATGGCCGCGCACGCGCCGCGTGTCGGCAGACCGAATCTTCCCCACCGAAACAGCCACGGGTGCATGATTAACAGTTTAATGCACTGCGAACATGGCTGTTTCTCGTAGAGACAGGAAAGAGAGCATCTATGGGCGTTTTTCCGCAATGAAACGCCGCGGCACTCCTCTACCGGGATACCCAGCAACAGGAAAAATGCTTTTAAAATGAAAACCGACCCACGTGGCCGTGCAGCGAGGCGCCGGTGAACCCGTCCTAAGACGTTCGGAGATCAGCCGTGGCTCTTTAGGCTTTCCGGACTGGCGGACTTAGCGCACCGAGCCATATATACGAGCCGAACCCCTGGTTCAATGAATGTTGGTTCAACCAGCGTAGATCGCCGCACCTGCTTAGCAGGCCGGTCTCATTCTTGGATGCTATCGCCCAGCCCGGCTGTTGGCAAGTTGACTAACAGTGGAGAACTCTTCTCCAGGTTTTATGGAAATTTCTCTTGCCCAGTTGCGTGGGCGGCGTTAGAACAGACACTTCACGAAAGTAAGAAATTCCCCCAAACTCTACCGGGCCGTACGGAGGCCCGGATTTTCCCACGCCTGTTGCCAACAATTTTCGTAGAGGTCTATGGCATTGAAGAAACTTCTGTCTCGATTCATCGCTGTCTTTGTGTGTTTGTTTGCCGCGACAAGCCTGCTGGCGCAGGCAAACCACGTTGTCATCTCCCAGGTCTATGGTGGCGGCGGCAATTCGGGCGCAACGTTGAAGAACGACTTTGTCGAGCTTTTCAACCCGACAGCGAACAGTGTCGATCTGTCGAATTACAACCTGCTTTATGGTTCAGCCGGCGCGACGTGGACGGTTTATAGCTTCACAGGATCGAACCTTACGGTTGCATCAGGTTCCTATTTTCTGATTCAGGGCGCTGCGGGCTCCGGTGGAACCGCTTCACTTCCGACACCAGATGCCACCTCTTCCGCTTCACTTGGATCCAGCGCAGGTATCATCGCCCTTATTCCCAAGACAGCTTCCGCCCCTGCGCGTGGAGCCTGCCCCACTTCATCTCTGGATCTCGTTGGATATGGCAACACCACCGGCAATTTGGCGGTGTGTTATGAGGGCGCCGGTGCTGCGCCAACCCTGTCAAATACGTCTGCGGCGCTTCGCACCGACATCAGAAACGACTCAGATAATAACGGCGCTGATTTTCAGTCCGGCGCGCCGAATCCGCATAACTCAGGAAATACCGCGCCACCTCCGGCGCCTGTCTCAGTTGCGATTCATACGCTGCAAGGGAGCAAGCCGCTGAATGCGACGACGGTCTCACCGTATGTCGGACAGCAGGTGATTCTCTCAGGCATTGTGACGGGAGTGGGATCGGCAGGCTACTTCATTCAGGCGCCTGACTCTTCCGCTGATAACGATCCATCTACTCCGGAAGGTGTTTACATCTTCACCGGCTCTGGCAAAGTACCGTCCGTTGCAGTCATCGGCAATCTGGTTTCAGTGACGGGCACAGTTGCAACCTATCCGGCCGCAACCGCGAGCCACACTCCAGCTACTGAAATTACTGGATCGACCGCTACCCTGGTTTCATCCTCACAGGCTTTGCCGACTCCGATCACGCTGACGGCTTCCATGCTCACACCCAGCGGCGGCATCTATCAGATGGCGCGCTATGAGGGCATGCGCATCGCTATCTCAACGCTGAATGCGATCACGGGCACTGACGGCAGCATTACCGAGGCTTCAGCGACGGTAAGTTCGAATGGCCAATTCTATGCAGTTCTTCCGGATTACCCTCGTCCGTTCCGTGAGCCGGGCATCGACATTCGCGATGCTGCTGTGCCGAACACTCCAGCGAACGTTGCGCATTTCGATGACAACCCTGAGCGCCTGTTGATGGATTCGACCTTCCTGGGAGGAAGCGCGATCAATCTCGAGACCGGCACCGTGGTTAGCAATGTGACCGGGGTTGTCGATATGACGTACAGCTCGGATTCGTACTACGATCCGGCACGCATTCTCGTCGACAAGAGCTATACGCCTTCACTCACGGCTCCATCGAAGACCTACACCGTCTCCGCGCAGGGTTCCAGCGAGTTTACGGTGGCCACCTACAACGTCGAGCGCATGTTCGATACGGACGCGAGCGACAACAAGTACTACGATCCGGTCTCGCAGTCGGTGAAGACCTCATCGGCTGTGAACCTGAGCTCCACCGCCTTCGACAAGCGCATTACCAAGATCGCGATGGGTGTTCTGCAGAACCTGAAGACGCCCGATATCGTCGGTCTGGAAGAGATCGAAAACCAGGGTGTGGCTCAGGCTATCGCGGCGAAGATCTCGACGCTGGCGTCCACGCTAAATATCGCCGACCCCGGTTATGTTGGCTATGGTGTCTCGGCGAGCGCCAGCACCTACACCTCGGACATCGGTGGCATCTCCACCGGCTTCCTGGTGAAGGCGAGCAAGGTCCATGTGACCAGCACGCAGCAGATGGGCCAGAACGAGACCTTCCAGAACCCGGACGATAACTCCACCACGACGCTGAATGACCGTCCTGCATTCCTACTGAAGGCTGGCATCAGCCGTGGCACGGGTGTGAAGGACTACCCGGTGACGGTGATCGTCAATCATCTGCGTTCGCTCTCTGGCATTTCGGACGCGAGCAACTACACCCGCTATAAGAAAGAGCTACAGGCCGAGTCGCTGGCGAAGATCATCCAGGCAGCGCAGGTCAACGGAGAGCACGTGATCTCGGTGGGCGACTACAACGCCTTCGAGTTCTCCGATGCATACACGGACACGCTGGGTACGGTGACCGGACGCATCCTTCCCCCGGACCATGTCGTACAGCCCGGTACAGCAATCACCAACCCGTTTGCTACGGATCTGATCACGTTGCGTCCTGCCTCTGAGCGCTGGACGTACAGTGAGTTCGGCAGCGCGCAGGTGCTGGATCATATCGTTGCAACGCAGGACCTGGTCGGCGGAGCTCGCGTTGAGGTAGCTCATATCAATGCCGATCAGCCGCTGGTGAACTATGCGGACGGGACCACTGCCT
This sequence comes from Terriglobus sp. 2YAB30_2, assembly GCF_052114765.1. Taxonomy (NCBI): domain Bacteria; kingdom Pseudomonadati; phylum Acidobacteriota; class Terriglobia; order Terriglobales; family Acidobacteriaceae; genus Terriglobus; species Terriglobus sp. 2YAB30_2. Next base: position 88,761 of record NZ_JBFRFJ010000011.1, on the reverse strand, counting down.
TCCGCGCCTCGGATCACGATCCAGTCAACGGCTACTTCACGCTTCCATCGGCGGTGCTGAGCGGTACCATCACGCCTGCTTCGGTGAGCTTTGGAGCAGTCAATCTTGGGTCGACATCGGCTGGTCAAAATCTCGTTCTTACCAACACCGGTGAGGGGGCGTTGCTGGTGACCAGCGGAACCATCACCGGAGACTTTGCCTACTCCACCACCTGCAACACCACAGGTGCGGCCATCAACAGCACCTGCGGTGTGAACGTGACCTTTACACCGACTGGAGTTGGAACGCGTACCGGAACGTTGACGTTGAAGACCAATGGAGGACAGACCTTCACGATCCAGCTCAGCGGCGCGGGTACCGACTTCACCTCCACCGGAAGCTCTGGTACATCGGTCTCGCTTACGGTTTCGGCTGGCGATACGGCGACGCTGCCGCTGACCTTTACAGCGATGGGCGGATTCAGCGGAACGGTCAGTATTAGCTGTGCGCTGACGAAGCCCGCTCCGGGTGTGGTGTGCAACACGCCGGCCAACTTCCCATTGACCGGCACGACAACACAGAACGTGACCTTCACCACGACGACGCGCAATGTCGCGAGCGGTGTGGCGATTGGCTCCCGCTCTGGGATCGGCATAGCACTGAGCATCACATTTGGCGCCATCGTGATGGTGTTTGCTGGACGCACACGCCGCTTCGCGCGGCAGGCTGGTCTGTTGCTGGTACTGCTCGGCGTAACCTTCGCAGCGATCGGATGCGGTGACAACAAGCCATCTGCCAACCCTCTCGGAACACCCGCAGGGGCTTACACCTATACGGTGACTTCAACCAGTGGCTCGCTTTCACACTCGGTCGTTGTAACCCTCAATGTGCAATAACAAAATTTATTAGGCCGGAATCATCAAAAAAGGTGCGCCTTTCCGGCGCACCTTTTTCTTTTTCCGATGAGGAAAAATTCCTCCCTTCTCCGTAGGCAACCGTCACCGGGCTGATGTACTATTCCCGCTCAACCGCTTCCCGGAGGGATGCGCTTTTGACCCCGCAACGCCATCTCCGCTGCTACTTCCCCGTCTATGCACTTCCCGGCATGGGTCCCTTCCCCTATGGAGCCATGCAGGCTATTCGCGATGCGGGCTACGAAGGCGTGCAGTTTCACGATCCGCTGCAGGGGCCTGAGCTCGAACAGGCGCTGAATCTTGGTCTCGGAGCAGCCGGTACCGGCCACATCAAAAGTGCGCACGACGCCATTCGTCTCGCCTCAGAGGCGCGGCTGGCCGGTCTGGAAAGTGTTACGGTCGGTCTCGGCACAGGTTTGGAAGAGGATGATGTGGCTGTGCGCCTGATTGAAGCTGTGCTGAACGCCTCCGTCAAGTACAGTGTGCCGCTCTATGTGGAGACGCGGCGCGCAACGCTCTTTCAGGATATGTGGCGAGCCGTGACATTTCACCGCCGCTTTCCGATGCTGGAGTTCAACGGAGACTTCTCGCACTGGTACACCGGCCAGGAGATGGTCTTTGGCGGTTTTGAAGAGAAGGTCGCGTTTCTGCAGCATCTTCTCGGCAGTGTGCGTTTTCTTCATGGCCGTATCGGCGATTCTGAGACGATGCAGGTCAACCTCGGAAGCGGCGACATCGATATTCATCCCGGCATCGCACACTTCCGCGCTCTCTGGAGACGCGTGTTTCGAGGGTTCCTGACATCAGAGACAACACGTCAGCCCTTCCTGACCTTTGCGCCGGAATTGCTGCCTCCGCGAGGCATTGTTGCAGAGGCACGTGAGGAGTTCGATCGCTGGCAGCAATCGCTGCTGCTCTGCCGCATCGCGGAAGAGTGCTTCAGGGAATCCGTGCTGGAGCTTGGCCGGCCTTCGGCCGACGCTGTGAAGCGTGTGCGCCGCACGGCGTAGCGCTTTTTTGTTTGTCATTTCGCAGCGAAGCGGAGAAATCTGCTTCTCTCATTTTTCTTCGCCGGATGCCCCATCTCGGGGTCCCCAGAGAACTTGTTCTCTGGGGTGAACGCTCGCAACGCTAGGGTGGGCGGGGGATTACCCTAAATTCCTACCAAAATACAAACGAATTTATCGATACCCCACCTATTCCTTCGGGATCTCGCTTGCCGGAACCTTCATGTAACGAATCGTGAGGCGGCGCCAGGTGTAAGTGATCTGCAGGTCGCCGTTGGAGTCCACAATCATGGCGGGGTAACTGTATTGGGATGGTCCCTGTTCCAGTACCTTGAACATCCGGAAGTGTTCGCCGTCCGTGCTCACCGCCAGGTTGATAGGCGACCTGCGGTTATAGCTGTGGTTGTAGATCATTACGATGCGGCCGTCGCTCAGGCGTACGGCGTCGATGCCGGAGCTGGGGTTCGGCAGATCGATATAGCGCGCCTGTGTCCAGGTAACACCGTTATCCATCGAATCGGCTACTGCGATGCGGGCCGCCTGGCTGTGACTGCGCGCGTACAGGCGAAGATGCTTCTTCCCCATATCCACAATCGCCGGCTGGATGATGCCAATGTTGGTGGATGGCGGCGGATAGAGCTTTTCGTCGGCTCCGTCGACGCCTTCTCCTTTGGCGACATTCCCAAGCGCTTGCGCCGCCTTCGACTCCGCAGTCGGCAGGTCGAGCGAGTCCGGGACGGTAATAGGACCGATCTTTGCCCACGTTTTGCCGTTGTCGGTCGAGCGTTCAATCCACGCAGCCCAGCCCGCGGCGCTCTCAATCGAGCTGCCGGCGACGATGGTTCCATCGGCCAGGATGAGAGGCTTGGCGCGCACCGGGCCGATCAGGCCGGCGGGCAGCTTCTCCACCGTTGACCAGGTCTTACCTTCATCGTTGCTGGACATACGCGCTGCTGCCCATTCCGCAGGCGCTTTGCCGTACTTGTAGTAGAGCCAGAGTGTTCCATCTTTCGTATGAAAGAGCACCGGGTTCCAGCAGGGAGTATTGGGCTCACGTGCCAGTTCGACGGGTTTGGACCAGCCGGAGGCGCTGCGGACTGCTCCCCAGATGGCAACGTCGTTCGCTCCCTCTCTGGCTCCGCCGAACCACGCGGCCATCAGCGTGTGGTCTTTCAATTCCACGATGGTTGAGGCGTGGCTCTCAGGAAAACTGGTCGAGCCCGGCTGAAAGATGAACTCGCCAATGGTTTGGGCAGCAGCTGGAAGAAACGAGGCGACAAGAACGGCAGCGGAAAGCAGATGACGCAGACGCAAGGCAGTTAAAACCTCCGCGTATCAGGATACAGTCGGAAGGCTTACATGTTCACTATCATTTGTCGACAAATGATCGGCAAAATGAACGCAGTTGCGCCCGTTCATCTTCGCCCGGTAAAGAGCGCTATCCGCACGGCCCAGGGGGAACTCCACGTCGCCGCTCCATTCCGGGCTGTCCATGGTGAATGCACCGATGCTGATGGTGATGTGCAGAGGCCCCGCGGAGGTCTCGATCGGCTTTGACCGTACCGCATCCAGAATGTGGCCGGAGCGGTGACGAAGCTGCTCACTTCCGCAGCCGCTCAGAACCACAACAAACTCCTCACCGCCGTAGCGGCCCACTCCATCAAACGGACGGATAGCCTCCTTAAGGCGATGAGCCAGCTCACGAAGGACCTGATCGCCTACCAGGTGTCCATGGGCGTCGTTGACCTGTTTGAAATGGTCGACATCGCAAAGCAGAACCGAGAGCGGTGTGCGCTCGCGCCGGCAGCGGGCCATTTCGGCTTTCATGAAGTTCAACACCGCCCCGCGGTTCAGCAAACCGGTCAGGGCATCGTGTGTGGCTCGCATGCGCATCTCTTCCCGGGCCTCGACGAGCTTATCTTCGAGCATAAGAATCCGCAGGCCGGTGCGCAGGCGAGCCTTCAGCTCGTCTGAGTTGCATGGCTTTGTCAGGTAGTCATCCGCGCCCGCCTCCAGGCCCTGAATGACGTCGGTGCGGTCCTGGCGCGAGGTAAGCAGTGTCAGGTAAACGTACGACCCTTCCTGGCGAGCGCGAAGCTGCCTGCAGACCTCGGGACCGTCGATGCCGGGCATCATCCAGTCCAGCAGCGCCATGCGAGGTCCATCCTTATGCGTGAGGGCATCGAGCGCGTCGCGGCCATCGGCTACGGTCATCACCTCATACCCACTCCGCGTCAGAATCTTTTCCATCAGACGACGCGATACCGCATCGTCATCAGCGACCAAAATTCTCAACGTGCTGCCTCCTGGCACATTCCTTCGAGCGCAATCTCTACGCGTGGCAGCTCGGCTTCAAGTTGATCGGTCATTACAGTGGCGCGCGCCATGTCCCCTGTGCCGCCGGCGATCTCGATGCCCGAAGCAAAGTGATAGGCCTGCATGGCGGAAAGGTTACCCAGCGCGCTCTTGAGGGCGTGTCCGGTGCGCTTTACCTCTTCGTGATCGCTCAGGGCAAGGGCGCTTCTCACGGCTGCAAGCTGGCCCGGCCATGTATCGCGGAAGATGGCAAGAAGTTCAGCCAGAAACGCCCGATCGTTATCGATACGTTCCATCAGCTCTTCTTCATGCACAGAGGCTGGAAATGTGCTCGCCGAGTCATCTTCCATTTCGACATCTCTGACAGAGACAAAATTATCCAGAACTTCATCCAGCTCCTGCTGACGCAGCGGCTTGGAGAGATAGCCATCCATGCCTGCCTCAAGGCAGCGCTCTTTATCGCCCTTCATGACAAGCGCGGTCATGGCAACGATGGTCTGATGTGCTCCGGTCGCGGCCTCACGCCGGCGAAGCTCGCGGGTCGCCTCCAGGCCATCCATCTCGGGCATCTGTACGTCCATCAGCACGAGATCGAACTTTCCACGGCTCAGAGCCGCCAGGGCTTCGCGGCCGTTGCCGACAACAACGACTCGATGACCGCGCTTCTGCAGCAGACGTGTCGCCAGCATCTGGTTGACCTGGTTATCTTCAGCCAGCAGGATATCCAGAGTGCGGGCGGGATCAAGCTCTTCCAGCAGCGAGGTGCGTGTAATCATCGGTGTCTCCTTTCCGCGGATACCATCATGTAACACGCGTGCGATGGCCGCGCGCAACTCGCTCTGACGGATGGGCTTCAACAGATACGCCGAGATCCCCAGTTGTTCGCAGCGTACTGCGTCGCCCTTCTGTCCGCCGGAGCTCAACATCATGATGGTTGCCGCGCTGCCAGGGTTTAATTGCAGCCGTTGGGCAAGGTCGAAGCCATCCATCTTCGGCATGTGCATATCGGTCAGCAGAAGCTCATAAGGAAGCTGCGCCTGGTTCGCTTCATCGATCATGCGCAGCGCTTCTTCGCCGCTGGCTGCGGAGCGCGGATGCATGCCCCAGCGCAGCAACATGCCTTCCAGAATGCGGCGGTTGGTCCGGTTGTCGTCGACGACAAGAGTGCGGGCGGGGGGCAGGGTGTCGTCTGTAACCGGGACCGCTGGAGCCTGCGGAAGGTCCTTTGCCAGACGCAGCACGATGCGGAAGTGGAACCTGGAGCCCACCCCGGCCTCGCTCTCAACCCACATATCGCCACCCATCATCCGGGTAAGGCGGCGTGAGATGGTCAGACCGAGGCCGGTACCGCCGTACTCTCGCGTAGTGGAGGTGTCAGCCTGGGTAAAGCTATCGAAGATAGCCTTCTGTTTTTCAGGAGGAATTCCGATGCCGGTATCCGCAACGATGAAGTGCAGGCGGACGTGGTCCTCGTCCGCGCCGAGCGCCTCGACGTGGAGCGCGATTTCACCCTCATGGGTGAACTTGATGGCGTTGCCGAGGAGATTGATCAGGATCTGCCGCAGTCTTCCGGGGTCGCCGTGAACGCTTTCAGGAGCGTTGGCATCGACATCGCACAGCAGCTCAAGGCCCTTTTCGTCGGCACGGAGGGCGAGTGTCTTGAGGGCCCCTTCCATGCAATCCCGCAGATCGAAGTCGATCTCTTCCAGATCGACTTTGCCTGCTTCGATCTTTGAGAAATCGAGGATGTCGTTGATGACGTGCAACAGGGCATCGGCGGAGAGTTTGACCGTCTCAAGATATTCGCGCTGTTCGCCGGTGAGCTCCGTCTCGAGCGCGAGTTCAGTCATACCGATGACGCCGTTGAGCGGCGTGCGGATCTCGTGGCTCATGTTGGCGAGAAACTCACTCTTGGCGCGGTTGGCAGCCTCTGCCTGTGCCTTGGAGGCTTCGCGTTCCTGCTCGACCTGCTTTCTCTCCGTAACGTCGCGAACAAAAGCTGCAAGCAGCTTCGAGTCGCCCCATGCAATCTCAGAGAGCGTCATTTCGGCCGGAAAGATATGTCCGTCGCGATGCCGGGCGCTCACTTCCAGGCGCGCCTGGATACCGCGTTGCTCGCGTTCGGCGAGAAGCTCGCGCAACGCTCCGGTTCGGTGGTCGTCATGAACGATAAGGTCGCCGATGGTCTTGCCCAGGGCTTCTTCGCGAGTCCAACCGAAGGTACGCTGTGCCTGTTCGTTCCAGTCGGTAACAGTTTCGTTTGGGTCAATCTCGAGGAAGGCATCGAATGCAGACTCGACGATCAGGCGATACCGTTGTTCGCTGCTCTCCAACTGCAACGCTTGCTGGGCAAACCGGCGGTCCACCGTGGCGGTCAGAAAGACCAGCCCAAGCAGCAGGACGGCCGTCAGGGTAATGGTGAAAACGCCGAGATCGGAGATGTTGATGGCATGGCGAAGATCAACCTCTGCCATCGGTATGGGCATAAATCTGGCGGCAGCCATACCGGTGTAATGCATGACCGGAATCGCCCCGCCCATGACCACAGCGGTGAGAACCTTGCGCCATCCCCAGCCGCTGGCCGTTGCTCCGCGAAAAACATAGCCCATGCAGATGGCAACACAGGCGATCACGATGGCGATGACAACGGAGAGTGCGAGCAGACCCAGATGATAGTGGCACATGGCCGGCATGCGCATCGCTTCCATGCCGATGTAGTGCATGGAGGCGATGCCGCCTCCCATCAGAATGCTGCCGATAGCGACTTGGAGTACGCCGATCTTTTCCCTGCTGACGATGAAGAGTGCAATCAACGAGGCAACAACCGCGGCGGTCCACGAAAGCCCGACCGTGGGCCAGTCATACAGCACCCTGAACGGCAGGGTGAAGGACAGCATGCCGATGTAGTGCATGGCCCAGATGCCGGTTCCCATGGCGATGGCGCCGCCCAGCAGCCAGATCTGGCGTACTGCGCCCCGTGAGGAACTGACTCGGCCGGAGAGATCCAGGGCAGCGCCAGCAGAGAGAATCGCGATAAAGACAGAGAGGACGACCAGACTCAGGTCATAGTGACCGGACACAACTGTCGACATATTCATTGGGGATGTTTCCTCTTGCACCTCTCCCACACGTTGAACAGCAGAACTGTGAAAACAGCAGAACTCTCAACTAACGAAGACAAAGCCGCCGGCGGGGCAGACGCTGGCGAGGGGAGGGGTTGCGATTTCCATGCTATATGCAGCTGTGCCACTTCGGGAATCATTGGGAGGACTTCTCCCAATCCATTTTCCCAACACGGTACTTGTCGCGGCGATCCGTCCGGCAATGTGGGTGTACTGGCCTTTTGTGACGACTGGTATTGCCTTCTGTGGCAACTGGTACTAACAGATGAGTGAAATCGCGGGTTGACGATAATTTTGCTTGCTGTAAGGCCGGGGGGTACGTAGCCTCAAGAGGACTTTCAGCCTGAGCTATGAGCCGCCGCGTTGTTTCCGCCCTGCTTTTGTCTGTTACGACACTTTGGAGCCATGCCCAAGGCTCGTCGACCTGCACCGGCCTCTGCCTGCAGCAGGTGACCTGTCCTTCCGGACAGACAACCTCAATCAGCGGAAAGGTCTATGCCCCCAACGGGACAGATCCGCTGCCGAATGTGACGGTCTATATTCCCAACGCTCCGGTCGATGCCTTTACCGCGGGTGTCTCCTGTCCCGTGGTGGGTACGCCGCCCTCCGGCTCTCCACTCGTGGGAACCGTGACCGACGTGGATGGGTCGTTCACGCTGACCGATGCTCCCGTTGGAGCGAATATCCCCTTGGTCATCGTCTCCGGGCGCTGGCGCCGCCAGTTAACGGTGCCGGGGACAACGGCGTGTGCCAACACAAGCTTTGACGCAAACATGCCAAAAGATCACACCGAAGGCGATATCCCGAAGATCGCCATTGTGACAGGCAATCAGGATTCTGTGGAATGCGTTTTGCGGAAGGTTGGAATCAAGGATTCGGAGTTTACCGATCCTTCCGGAGCCGGCCGCATTAACTTTTATTCGGCTAGCGCGGCTCCTGGCGCCCGTATCACCACCACCACTCCCAATGAGACGGCGCTCGATGTCAGCTCTTCTACGTTGAATGCTTATGACGTACTGATGCTGCCGTGTCAGGGAAGTCCGTATGACCGCTCCGCGGCCCAACTGGCCGCCTTCCAGGCCTTTGCCAACGCGGGCGGGCGAGTCTACGCAAGCCATTACAGCTATGTCTGGATGTACCACAACGCACCGTTCAACGGTGTCGTGAACTGGCAACCTAACCGCTTTTCCGGAGTGAGCGGCACCGCCACTGTCAATCAGAACCTGGGAGAAGGGCAGACCCTGGCGCAGTGGCTGCAACTTGTGGGAGCGTCGACCACGCTGGGGCAGATGAATATCTCCACGCTGCGCAGCGACTTCACGACGGTGAATTCGCCGACCAAGACATGGCTGACGCTCAACAATCCGACTGCCGGGAATCCGGTGATGCAGTTTACCTTCGATACCCCGATCAGTAGCAGCAACCAATGCGGCCGTGTGTTGTTTGACGAATATCACGTGGAAAATCCGACGATCCAAAACGCCAATGTGATCTTTCCGAACGAGTGCCCCAATACGGCGATGACACCGCAGGAGCAGCTGTTGGAGTATTCGCTCTTCTCGCTGACCAGTGATGGCGGAGCTCCGACTCTCGATCCTTCGTCGTATGACTTCGGCAACCAGCCGCTCGGCTTTACCAGCGCTACGAAGTACTTCATGTGGACCAATCATTCGAGCTTTAACGGTTCGGTGACGTCCGCGACCGTGACCGGTCCTTTTGCAGCCAATCCGATCAACTGCACCAATATAGCCTCCGGAGCTTCCTGCCAGATCGCTGCGACCTTCACGCCGACCGTCCTCGGAGCTGCCACTGGAACGTTGTCGGTGCAGGCCAGCGGCAAGGCGCTGACGGCCACGTTGACCGGCACAGGGACCCCGGGCCTGACCTCTGCGCCCGCATCGCTGACCTTCGGCAGCCTGGACGTCGGCGCCTCGGCAACCCAGACCATCACGATTACGAACGTCGCCTCGGGAGCCATTGCGACCCCGCCGTTTACCGTCTCCGGTGACTATGCCGCAACCTCCAATTGTGGCGCCTCGATTCCGGCAGGAGCAAGCTGCCTGGTGACGATAACCTTCCGTCCCACGGGAACGGGAAGCCGCACCGGCACATGGGCCTCCGCGTCGACGGCTCCGGTCTACTCCGGGCTGACTGCGGCACTGAGTGGGACGGGCGTGGACTTTACACTCGCGCTGGCTCCGACCAGCGGCTCAACGGTCGCGGGTATTGATATCTCTACGGTCGCGACCGTGACGCCGACGGCAGGGTTCGCCAATCCTGTTACGTTGAGTTGCACTGATTCGGTGGCTGGTTCGACGTGCAGCTCATCCAAAGCAACATTTATCCCAACCGCGGCCACAACAGCGCAGCTTACGATTGCGACGACATCGCAGTATAAGGTCATCGGTTATGGCCTCGGCGGAGGCCGGTACCTTTGGCTTGTCGGACTGGGTTCAGGGCTCTTGCTTCTGGTCTGCCGTCGCCGTGCGGGACAGGTCATGCGGGTTTCGTTGATGCTCGTCGTCCTGGCAACACTCGGCGTAGGAGCTTCCGGTTGTGGCGGAAAAGCACCCGCGCAGAACGCTAACTATACCGGTCCGGGAGACTATACCTACACGGTCACCGTTACGGATGGCTTCCTGACCCACACAGCGACCTACAGCCTGCACATTACTGCTAAGTAAGTGCGGTGTTGGAGCTTGATGGAACTCGCTTTGAAGTGGTGAGTCGGCGACGGAAGCTCGAATCGGATGGGAGCACCAACCCAACAAGAATCTGTAACGCATCAAGAAGACCTTTCATCGAATCCGTATGCAACTGCCCGATCTCGCAGCAATTAACAAAGCGACACAGATCGTCCGCTCCGTGATGCCGCCCACGCCCCAGTACACCTGGCCGCTGCTCAATGCACGCACCGGAACGGAGCTGTGGGTCAAGCATGAGAATCACTCTCCAGTCGGAGCCTTCAAACTCCGCGGAGCAGCCGTCTATATGGACTGGCTAAAACACACCCAGCCCTCCGTCACAGGAGTCATTGCCGCAACGCGGGGAAATCATGGACAAGGTGTAGCACTCGCCGCGACTCGTCTGGGACTAACGGCTGTGATCGTCGTTCCGCACGGCAACAGCCGTGAAAAGAATCGGGCGATGGAGGCCCTGGGTGCCGAGCTGATCGAACACGGCGATGATTTCCAGGCGGCGTTGGAATACGCCATGCATCTGGCAGAAACCCGGCATCTCCATTTCGTACCATCGTTTCACCCGTTGCTGGTACACGGAACCAGCACGTATGCCTTCGAGTTTTTGACTGCTGTGCCTGAGCTCGACGCGGTCTATGTGCCGATTGGGATGGGATCTTCGATCTGCGGAATGATCGCTGTTCGCAACGCTCTCGGATTGAAGACAAAAATTATCGGCGTGGTCGCCAGCAATGCGCCGGCGTTTGCTCTCTCCTTCCGCGAGAAGAAAGTAGTTCCTGCTTTGGCGAACTCGCCTCTGGCCGATGGCCTGTCGTGCCGTTTACCTGACGCAGAGGCCTTGGAAACCGCCCTGGCGAATGTCGATCACATCGTCGAAGTCGGTGAAGAGGAGATCGCTGCGGCCATGCGCGCGTACTACCAGGACACTCACAACGTCGCAGAAGGCGCAGCGGCAGCCGGATTAGCAGCCGTCCTGCAGGAAGTCGCCTCTCTCCGCGGCCTTCGCATAGGTGTGGTCCTCACAGGCGGCAACGTCGATCAGGAACGCTTTATCGGTGCTCTGACCGCGTCTTCGAGCTAAGACGTATCGACAAATTCGATTTCGCCCATGCACGGGGTGCCCCGGGTCCCCTTAGGGACCTGGGCCCGGCCTTCGCTTTCCTAAGCACTCGATTCAATCTCTTCTGAAGAGACATATCGTTATCGGCATACGGTTGCGCGAAGCGCGACACTCACGCTACCTCCAGCGAACAAGTTCTCTCCGCCTCAACGCCCTCGCTTCTCCGGATGCAGATCATGACACGACGCGCAGCTCTTCTGCAGCGCCAGATAACTCTGCAATGCGTGCGGTATCTCCTCACTCTTTGCCTGTGAACCAATCTTCTCCGCAAGCTCAATCGTCCCCTGGTTGATCTTCTGCACATCATCAAAACCCTGCTCCTTCCAGAGAGCCTGATCCTGCTGCAGCAACCGCACGATCTCGCCGCTCAACGCTGCTGTCTTCGCACCATCTTTCGCATCCAGCGCATCGCGCAGATCGTCACGCGTATCCTGCAGCGTATCCATACGCGCCCGCAGCTCCGCAAACCTATCCGCTGTTACAGCAGCCCCCAGCGTGGAGGCCGCCATCAGCGTGAGTATCAGTAAACGCCGCATCGCGTTCCTCCGTTACTAATCAGGGATCGAGGTTACCGCCGGATGATTCTTATCCGGCGGAGGTGGAAGCGGCGCCAGCTTTCCGTAACCGCGCTGCCCATCGGGCCCAATCGGCCCAGGCCCAGGTCCAAGGTGCGGCGCGTCTACGTTGTCTTCGGCGCAGGAGTACTCCTTCACCTCATCGCCCGGCTTACCCAGGAGCCACGTGCGCTGATAGTGAACCGGCTCGGTGTAGAACTTCGGATCGGTCACCGTCATGTCGACATGGATGTGGCCGATGTCAGGCCGCGTCCAGCGTTCCATCACATGCTGCTGATCGCTGTGTGGATTGGCATTCTCATCCGCCCACGTCCGTTGCTCTTTGAACGATGTGGAGTCGATCACAAATGTATCGCCGTCCCAGGATCCGATCTCCTCACCAAAGAATGACGGATCGGGATCCTCCGCATGTTTGCGGCCATCAAAAGGAACCAGGCGATAGGTTGTGTACCAGTAGAGAAAGACCGCGTGATCCGCACCCTGCAGCAATTGAAAGGGAAGCCCGCTGGCATTGTGCCGCGGCAGGCCTCCGACGATGCACACTGCCTCTGGGTCCACCGTGTGTTCCAGGTTGTACTTCAACGCGGCTTCACCGGCAGGCGTGAAAGGAAGCTTGTATCCCGGATAGTCTTTTCCAAGATTCCCCGTGGGCTTGTCTTTCTTTGACGGAATCCAGTACCCGGAAAGATCCGGATGACCATTCAATCGCGGCGCCGGTCCTTTCGGCAGATCCGCTTCATTGCGCGAAAACGGAGAGTTCTCGCGGCCGGTGACATCCGCAGCCTTCTCTTTTTTCTGTTGAGCCCACAGGCCGGCAGTGCCGGAGAGGCACGCTGCCAGAGACACTGCGGCACTTAAGCGCACAATAGCTTTCATCAGGGAAACCCTTTCCAGTCAACCTGAAACGATGCGCCTTCGCAGGTACAGACGAGGGCTCGCACAAGTTCTTTCGTTATTGCGGATGGAATTCGTGAGAGAAGTGAACCGGATACTACCGGCAGACACGTGGGCGCAACTGTCTAGCGACAGGCGCAACAACAACGCATCAGTTCGAGCGATTGGCGGCTGAACATGTGCAAACCGTAGAGCAATTTCTCCAACGAGTCAAGCGCTCATGCTTGACACCATGCCGGGCGCAACATAGAGTGCAGCTATGCATCCGCTCCGCGCCATGCTTCGTTGTTGTTGCTACCTCCATCGCTAAGTGGACGGGCGACGCACGCATCGGCGCGTAGGAATATGCTGAATTTCACCAGGGATTCCGCATCTCCTCACATCGCAAGGTTTAGAAGCCCGTGCCTCTCGGAAACGGGTTTTTCGTTTTAAGCCACCTCCCAACAACACAGGAAAGACACCATGAAGAGCAGATTGCTTCTCTCATCTCTTGGTGCATTGGCGCTCGCATCGGCCAGTGCGTACGCCCATCACTCCTTCTCCGCCGAGTTCGACGGCAACAAGCCCGTTCGCCTGGTCGGCAAACTCACGCGTGTCGAGTGGACTAATCCGCACTCGTACTTCTACGTCGACATCACCGACGCTAAGGGCGCAGTCACCAACTGGGGATGCGAAGGCGCCGGCCCAGGCGCACTCAGCCGTCGCGGCTTCAAGAAAGGCGACCTGAAGGTCGGTGACACCATCGTCGTGGATGGCTATCGCGCCAAGGATGGTTCGCACCTCATTGACGCACGCCGCGTCACACTGCCCGATGGCCGCAGCATCTACGGTGGAACGCCCGGCGACGGCGGCCCCGGCGATGACGGCTCTGTTCAGGGAGCCTTGCCCAACACCGTGAAGCCCACGAAGTAATTCGGAAAGCATGGCCATGCCTCTGCTGCAGCACATCTGTCAGGTGATCTATGACTCGCAGATCGGAACCTCGATCCGCGAGTCAGAGTACCTGTTCTCCATCATCGAATCCGTCCATGTACTCGCCATTACATTGCTGGTCGGCACCATCGCCCTACTCGATCTGCGCATGCTTGGTGTCGTGTTGCGCGATGTCTCAGTCACGCGCATTGCGCGCGCTGTGTTTCCACTCACGTGGTCCGGCTTCGGCGTGATGTTTGTCAGCGGCCTCCTGCTCTTCTGGGCAGAGGCGGCAAAGAACTATACAAATCCCGCCTTCCGTATCAAACTCGTGCTGCTCGCTCTCGTGGGCCTGAACCCACTGATCTTTCACACCACGGTCTATCGCCGCGTGCAGGAATGGGAGATGGCTCGCTTCTCGCCCTGGCGTGCGCGCGCTGCCGCATTTGCGTCGCTTACGCTCTGGTGCGGCATCATCGTTGCCGGCCGGGCGATTGCCTACTTCTGAAAGGCTCGAGCATTTCTCCTGTAGGTGTAGTGCAGGGCTTATGCATCTATGGGCGTTTTCCTCAATGAAAACGCAGCTGCACGCTACTCACGGTATACCCAGCAACAGGAGAAATGCTCTCGCCAATGCTTCGCCTCTGGTTTGTCGCTCTCGCCCATTCTTCGCTCGGCCAGTTCATGCAGAACTCGCGCTGGGGCTTTGCCGCGGTCGAAGCCGTGCACCTGCTGGCGCTTACGCTGCTCGGAGGCTCCGTCCTGGTGCTGGATCTTCGCCTGCTGGGCCTGATTCTGCGGCGCGAATCTCCACGCACGCTGAACCGCGATCTCAGCCGCGTCCTGCTCAGTAGTCTCGCCATCCTGGTGCTGACCGGAATCGCATTGGTCTCGGAGGAGGCATTGAAGTGCTATTACAACGCAGCCTTCCGCTGGAAGATGGCGCTGCTCGCCGCAGCCGTCCTTTTTTATTTCACGCTCTACCGCAGAGTCGTTCTTAGCCTGGGCAGCGCCGCCACCCTGACCTCCCGCGTTACCGCGGTGATCTCGCTCTCACTATGGCTGGGGGTGGGAATTGCCGGACGCGCCATCGGGCTAATCTGAACCCCAAAGACGTGGCACAAAACCTGACACAAAAGGCTGACGCAAAACGGGTATGACGCAAAAGGAATTGACCCAAAAAGGCGACAGGGGAGTGGTTAAAGAACCACTCCCCTGTGCTCGTTTTCAATCTTCAGTGCGCCTGCGCGCGGGCCGGGTTACTTCGTCTCTTCGGGCTTCGGCGTGACGGTGTGTGAGTCCTTGGTGTCTTCGGTAACACCCTTCATACCGTCCTTGAAGCCACGGAGACCTTCGCCAAGCCCCTTACCCAGTTCCGGCAGCTTCTTGCCGCCAAAAAGAACAAGCGCGACGACCGCGATAACGATGAGGTGGGTAGGTGTGAATAGCTCGCCCATAACTGTCTCCAGGAATCCTTGCTCTATTGTCGCATAAACCGCAGCCGGACGGGCGCAGCGGCGTCCAACCGTTATATCTTTGAAGTTGCAGCTTTGCTGTCTGGAGGACCATGCGACACGAAGTGACCCGGCGCGCGCTTGCCGGGATGACCGCCCTGATTGCCACCACCCTGCTCTCCGCCACCATGGCAGCCCAGACTCCGGCCTCAACCAGTGGCCAGACGAGTGGATCGGCAGCCCCGGCCCAGCCCTCTCAGCCGCAGCCCGGAACAGCTCCGAAGCGCAACGTTCAGTTCGCCCGTCGCATTCCCGTCACCTATGACAACCGCTGGGAGGTCTACGGCGGCCTCAACTTCATGAACGGCCAGGCCGGCCAGAACCTGCCCAAGCGCTACAACATGGGCGGAGTCGAAGGCCAGGCCACCTATTGGCTGACCGATCGCATTGGACCGGCAGTCGACCTTCGCGTCGACTACGGCACCACCCCGGTCTTCCCGAATACCTTTCAGATCAACCGTCCGGTCGTTCGCCAGATCATCGGCATGGGCGGCGTGCAGTACCGGGGATGGAAGAATCAGCGCTTTGCGATCCAGTACCACGGTCTGGTTGGCGTCGGCGCCGGCAAGTTTGACGGCGGTACTCTGGGCGGCATCAACGCTCCCAGCCACAACGCTGCCGCCAATGCCGTTGCCGTCGGCCTTTACTCCAACCGCGTGAAGCCCGTAGGCGCCTTCGGCGGCTCGCTGGACATCAACGGTAGCTATCGCTGGGCCATCCGCCTGCAGCCGGACCTGATCGTGGAGCACTACGGCACCGAGTACCGCGAGTTCGTCTCCATCTCGGGCGGTGTGGTGTGGCGCTTCGGCCATCGCCAGTAGCAAGACACTCTTCAGGCGTCGCGGTCCAAGACCGGGACGCCTTTTGCATTTAAGCCGCACAAACAAATCGCCCGCCAGAAGGCGGGCGATTTTGCACAAAACAAACAGCCTACTTCCCGGGCTGTCCGGGCTGCATAAAGGTCTGGCTTACCGGATTTTCATAGACGGAGTAATCGCGCGTGACTACGGTCAGGCCGCTCGGCGTGACGAAGTAATTGCGCTTGTCTTCGGCCGGGTCGTACCCGATCACCGCTCCGTCGGGAATATGAACGTCGCGATCGATGATGGCATGGCGAATCCGCGAGTGCCGACCTACATTGACATGCGAGAAGATGATGCTCGAGTCGACGTCGGCATACGAGTTCACGCGAACATCGTGTGACAAAACCGAATTGCGCACCACCGCGCCCGAGATAATGCAGCCGCCTGAGATCACCGAGTTGATCGCCATCCCCGTACGTCCGGGCTCGCCGAAGACGAACTTCGCCGGCGGATACTGATAGGACCGCGTACGCATCGGCCAGGACTTGTCGTACAGATTGAAGACCGGCGAGACCGAAGCGAGGTCAAGATTGGCCTCGTAGTAGGCCTCCAGCGTGCCCACATCGCGCCAGTACAGCGCCTCCTGCTTGTTCTCGTCGACAAAGTTGTAGGCCATCATCTTGAAGCGGCCAAGCAGATTGGGCAGGATGTTGTGGCCAAAATCGTGCTTCGAGTTTGGGTCTTCCGCGTCCTTGATCAGCTCCGGCAGCAGGACATCCGTATTGAAGATGTAGATGCCCATGGAGGCATCGACCCTCTCCGGATTGAAGGGCGACCGCAGCTTGGTCTCCTTCGGCTTTTCGAGGAAGCCGTTGATCTCACCGTTGCGGGCAACATCCACTACGCCAAAACGCGGAACTTCTTCCGGCTTGATCGGCAGCGTCGCCAGCGTCACATGCGCTCCGGACTGGATGTGCTGATCCAGCATGAGCTGGTAGTTCATCTTGTAGATGTGATCGCCCGACAGAATGATGACGTACTTAGGCTGTTCTGAACCAATCGAATAGATGTTCTGATAGACCGCGTCCGCTGTGCCCATGTACCAGTTGACGCTGACACGCTGCATCGGCGGCAGAATCTCGATGAACTCACCCAGTTCATTGGCGACTACAGGTCCCCACCCCTCGCGGATATGGCGATTGAGCGAGAGCGCCTTGTATTGCGTAAGGATGTAGACCTTGCGCAGGTCAGAGTTGATGCAGTTGGAGAGGGTGATATCGATGATGCGGTATTGGCCGCCGAATGGAACGGCGGGCTTGGCGCGGTCACGGGTTAGAGGAAAGAGGCGCTCTCCAGCGCCACCGGCAAGCAGGACTCCCAACGTATCTTTCATTGATGGCACCCAAACACCCTTTACTTGCTGAGGTCAGACTTCTGGGTAAGACGCAACTTTACGTCTCCGCGTTCCCGACGGATAAGAATATCCCGTCGAGGATGAAGCGATAATAAACGGGGATGGCATTTGCCATCCCCGTTTGTTGTTCTCTTACAAAGATTTAAGGGGTCGCCATCGGACAGAAACCGGGCACGCACCACCCCGCTGCATCTTTCATCCTGATGGAGCGAGGCTTACTGATTCTCGGTGTCTTCTACAGAGATCCGAAGCGACTTCAAAAAATTGACGTCGTTTGAGGTGAAGGGTCCGTTCATCGTCTCCTCCCCCTCTACGGCTCCCGCCGCTTCTTCTTCGTGGACCTCGTTCAGGCCGATGGTCGCCTCAAGCATGAGCAGCACGTCGAAGCCCTGCTCCCGGATGTCGCGCACTACGCCTGCAATGTGCTCCGACTCAGAGACCGACTCGTGAATGGCTTCGCCAAGCTGCTGGATCAGGTCCTTCACTTTTTGGTTCAATGACACCTCCGTCGAATAGCCACTTCGCCGCGCATCGGGTATTCCCAGCCTTCGCAGCGGCGGGAACGGCATTGCGGGGTGTTGGGCACCGCCTGTTGACTCTTACATTACTGCTGTATTGGACGACTCGCAATGGGTTCTGGATACCATTTTTGAGGACAGTTGCCTAATGGCAGTTGCCAGTAAACGGTTTCCAGTTGACGAGGTACGGCAGGGTTAGCGAGTCAGCCTCAACACACCTATAAAAAGACACTTCGGGGCAACCTGCCGCAGTGCCTTCATCCAACGGGCAACTGGCTTTTATGCCACCAGGGTATGGTGGTCGCTCCATGCGTCTTCGAGTTGGTGGGCAAGATCCCCAATTGTTTTTCCCTTTTCGATTGGTTTCTCCTCTTCTTTCTCTCTCTTCTTCTCCGGCTCAGCACCTGGCCTGGAGATCAGAAACGCGGCAGCAGCGGCGCCCACAAAAGCAGCCGAAAGAATAAGCATTCTCATGCCTGGTTGGATTACAGGTCGATCCTGCGGGGTTGGTCTTGCAACACGTGTTTCAGGGAAAAACTTCCCAACGCGTAAACTGGAGACATGGATAAGGTGCGGCTGGGAAAGGTGCTGGGTGCGGGCGTTCGACACGCCGCGCGCACCGCCATTGAAGCCAGCAAGGCGGCTGCCGCCCCCGATCCAACGCCGGCTCCACGGCAGAGTGCGCGCCAGCACATCGATGTGCGCCGTGCCGCGCAGGGCGCCAGCCGGGGCTTCTTCGGCACCGTCAAACACGCCGGCCGAGCCGTCTGGCTGCAGGTGATGGGCACGCTCTTCGCCTTCTTTGCCCTGTATTTTGTGCAGGCGACGATTACCCATTTCGCCTCCTACCGCGAAGGCGGAGTCCATCGGCAGCAGTGGTACATGAGCGCGGCGATTGCCCTGCTTTTTACGTGGTTTGCTGTCACCAGCTTTGTCCGGGCGGCAAAGAAGCCCCGTTAGGGCGTATCGGCAAGTTCGATCTATCCCACCCATCGCGATGCGATGGATGGGGCACCCAATGCATGGGATAGCCGGAATTTGCTAATGCGACCTGGATCTTCGCCCATCCCGGGCGGCGTGGCAGCCGGGGGTACCGGTCGCTGCGAAATGACAAAAAAGGGCCAAATCTCTCTTATCTCCTTTGCGCGGTTAGCGCACATGTGTGACACATCCGGCCCCCTGAATTAAAATCAATCCTTGCCCTTCGCACCACAATCCAAGCTCAAACAAAGGTGGTCGTAACCGTGTCTGACTCTGGCTCCGTGCTTCGTAAAACCGCATTGAATGCCACCCACCGCGCCCTGAAGGCCAAGATGGTCGACTTCGGCGGATGGGATATGCCGGTCGAGTACTCGGGCCTGATCGCCGAGCACCTGGCTGTCCGCACGGGTGTGGGTCTCTTCGATGTCTCGCATATGGGTGACATCCAGCTCCGCGGGCCGGGTTCGCTGGATGCCGTGCAGAAGCTGTTGATGAACGACGCCAGCAAGCTGCAGATAGGACAGGCGCACTACTCCGCCATGCTGACCCCCGAAGGCACCTTCGTCGACGACGTGGTGCTGCACAAGCTCAGCGAGAACGACTACCTGATCGTCATCAACGCCGGCACGCGCGAGAAGGATGTGCATTGGGTCCGCAAGACCATCGGCATGATGCCGAGTGTTCATATCAACGACTTCAGCGATATGTACACGCAGCTTGCCATCCAGGGCCCGAAGGCCATCGATGTGCTGCGCAAGCTGACCGATGTTGACCTGGACGCCATCAAGAACTACTGGTTCACCTGGGGCAAGGTCTGTGGTTTGTATAACGTCCTGGTCGCCCGCACCGGCTACACCGGCGAAGACGGCTTCGAGATCTATGTCCCCTCCGACGAAGCCACCAGCGCTCGCGTCTGGAATGAGGTTATGGAGGCCGGCAAGGAGTTCGGCATTCTGCCTTGCGGTCTGGGCGCGCGCAACACGCTTCGCCTGGAGAGCGCTATGGCCCTCTACGGTCACGAGATCTCTGACACCATCAACGTCTTCGAGGCCGGCCTGGGCCGCTACTGCAAGCTTGATAAGGACGCCGACTTCGTCGGCAAGCAGACGCTGCTCGCCGTGCAGGCGGAGGGTGGACCGAAGCGCAAGCTGGTAGGCCTTGAGACCATTGACCGCGGCATCGCCCGCGATGGATATCCGGTCTTCACGCTCGATGGCAAAGAGATCGGGGTCGTTACCTCCGGCTCGCCTTCGCCTTTCCTGAAGAAGAACATTGCCATGGCCTACGTTCCTGTAGAGCTGAGTGCCGTAGATACAGAGCTGGCCGTACAGGTCCGCTCCACCATGGTGAAATCGAAGGTAGTTCCGTTGCCCTTCTACAAAAAGCCTAAGAAGACCACGTAGTTTTGCAGTTTCCGTTGCATCCGATTTTTCTAAAGACTGGAGAGCGCACCCGCAATGGCTTACCCGACCGAGTACCGCTACACGAAAGAACATGAGTGGATCGCAGCCGATGGCAGAATCGGCATCACCGACTACGCGCAGTCGACGCTGGGCGATATTGTCTTTGTCGAGCTGCCTGCCGTGGGCGCTGAGCTGAAGGCCGGTGAGAGCTTTGGCACCGTCGAGTCCGTAAAGGCCGTCAGCGATCTGTACTCGCCGGTGAACGGTAAGGTCCTCGAAATCAATGAAGCCCTGAACTCCGCTCCGGAATCGGTGAATGCCGATGCCAATGCGACCTGGATGATCAAGTCCGAGTTCGATGCCTCACAGCTCGAGAGCCTGCTGACCGCCGAGGCCTATGAGAAGTTCATCAGCGAAGAGACGGGCCACTGATGCGTTATCTACCAAAGAGTCCCAGCGACCGTGAGGCGATGCTCGCCGATATCGGCGCGAAGTCCATCGACGATCTGTTCGCGACGGTTCCGGCGGAGTATCGCCTGAGCCGCGACCTGAATGTTCCGCGGCAACATGGCGAGCAGGAGGTCATCGAGCACTTCAAGGCATTTGCCGAGAAGAACGCTCTTGGCTATGCCAGCTTCCTGGGCGCGGGCGCCTATCGTCACTATCGTCCCGTTCTGATCGACACGGTGGTCTCGCGTGGTGAGTTTCTGACCAGCTATACGCCGTACCAGCCGGAGATCGCGCAGGGAACCCTGCAGGCGCTCTTCGAGTTCCAGACGATGATCTGCGAGCTGACCGGCATGGAGATCTCGAATGCCTCCATGTACGACGGCTCAACCGGTGCTGCCGAGGCTGTGATGATGGCGGTTCGGGTTACCGGACGTAACGGAGCTGTCGTTGCGCGCACGGTGCACCCGGAGTATCGCGAGGTGCTGACGACCTATGCGCAGCATCAGTCCATCCCGAAGACCGAGGTCGACTATGACCCCGCGACCGGACGTGTGGATCTGGCCAAGCTCGATGCCGCTATCACCGATGACACCGCCTGCGTCCTGATCCAGTCGCCGAACTTCTTCGGAACGATTGAAGATGTGGCCGCGATTGCGGATATCGCGCATAAGAAGGGCGCTCTGTTGATTGTCTCGATCGCCGAGGCGGTTTCGCTCGGCATCGTTAAGCCACCGGCTGAGGCCGATATTGTCGCGATGGAAGCGCAGTCCTTCGGTGTTCCCGTGGGCTATGGTGGGCCGTACTGCGGCGTCATTGCCTGCAAGGAGAAGTTCCTGCGGCAGATGCCCGGACGCCTGGCCGG
Source organism: Terriglobus sp. 2YAB30_2 (assembly GCF_052114765.1). Taxonomy (NCBI): domain Bacteria; kingdom Pseudomonadati; phylum Acidobacteriota; class Terriglobia; order Terriglobales; family Acidobacteriaceae; genus Terriglobus; species Terriglobus sp. 2YAB30_2. Next base: position 67,278 of record NZ_JBFRFJ010000011.1, on the reverse strand, counting down.
CGAGACCAAGGATATGGACGGCAAGCGCGGCTTCGTATTGACGCTGTCCACTCGCGAGCAGCATATCCGCCGCGAGAAGGCGACCTCGAACATCTGCACCAACCAGTCGCTGGTGGCGCTGATGGTGACGGTCTTCCTGACGGTCTACGGTAAGGGTCTGAAGGAGCTAGGCGAGCAGAACCTGGCGAAGGCTCACTACGCGGCACAGACCATCGGCGGCACCGGCAAAGTGCTGTTCGGTGGAGCGCCGCGCTTCAACGAGTTCGTGTATCAGGGCTCACAGACATCCGAAAAGGGCAATGCCGCATTGCTCCAATCCAAGATCGTCGGCGGCCTGCCGCTGGAGAAGTTCTATCCCGAGCTCGGACCGAACGCTTCGCTCTGGTGCGCTACCGAGCTCACGACCAGGGCACAGATTGATGCTGCGGCGGAGGTGCTGAAGTAATGGGAGATAAGTTTGTAGGAACCCCGAAGAAGGCCTCAGTCCACGTTAATCAGAACGAGGACCTGATCTTTGAGAAGTCGTCGCCGGGCAAGAAGGCTTACCGCCTGAGCGAGCTGGACGTTCCGGCTGTGGACGCCGCCGCGCTGCTGGGCGATGCTGTCCGCACCGACCTCGGCGTGATGCCGGAGCTCTCAGAGATCGAAATCGTTCGTCACTTTACGCGCCTCTCCACCTGGAACTATGCGATCGATCTCGGCATGTTCCCGCTGGGAAGCTGCACGATGAAGTACAACGGCCGCGTGAATGAGCTGGTCGCCCGCCTGGAAGGCCTGGCCGAGGCGCATCCCTATCAGCCGGAGTCGTTGTCGCAGGGTGTACTGGAGATCATGCAGGTGCTCACGGATTCGCTGCTGGATATCACCGGCATGGACTCCATCACACTGCAGCCCGCTGCGGGCGCGCATGGAGAGTTCACCGGCATTCTGCTGGTGCGTGCGTATCACGAGAGCAAGGGCAATCCGCGGAAGAAGATCCTGATTCCGGACTCGGCTCACGGGACGAATCCCGCTACGGCTGCGGTAGTCGGCTACCAGGTGCAGAACCTGAAGTCGAATGCCGAGGGCATGGTCGATCTCGCCGAGTTGGAGAAGCTGGTCGATGAGGATACAGCAGCGCTGATGCTGACCAATCCTTCAACGATCGGTGTCTTCGAGAGCGAGATCCATAAGATCGCCGACATTCTCCACGCCAAGGGCGCGTTGCTGTACATGGACGGCGCTAATATGAACGCTCTGGTTGGCAAGGTTCGTCCCGGCGACTTCGGTGTGGACGTGATGCACCTGAACCTGCACAAGACCTTCTCCACGCCGCACGGTGGCGGCGGCCCAGGTTCCGGTCCGGTGGCCTGCAAGAAGATTCTGGAGCCCTTCCTTCCGACACCCGTGCTCGCGACCAAGAGCGACGGTATGCTCACACTGGACTACAACCGTCCGCAGAGCGTCGGCCGTGTGCGCGCCTGGTACGGTAACTTCGGTATGTTTATCCGCGCCCTGGCCTACATTTTGGCCAACGGTCCGGATGGCCTGCGCCAGACGACGGAAGACGCTGTTCTCAACGCCAACTATCTACGCGCCAAGCTGGAAGATGTCTTCGACCTGCCCTTCAAGACGGCGTCGATGCACGAGGTCGTCTTCAGCGATAAGCTGCAGGCGAAGAATGGCGTGAAGACCGGCGACATGGGCAAGCGTCTGCTCGACTACGGCTTCCACGCCTATACGGTGAGCTTCCCGCTCATCGTTGCCGGCGCGATGATGATTGAGCCGACCGAGAGCGAGAGCCGTGAGGAGCTGGACCTGCTGGTCGATGCTCTTCGCCAGATCGCACGTGAAGCTGAAGAAAATCCGGAGCTGGTGAAGACTGCTCCGCATACAACCCGCCTGCGGCGCCTGGATGAGACCACGGCTGCGCGTAAGCCGGTCCTTCGCTGGAAGGCTCCGGTTGCGAGCACCCCGTTGACTCCCGATACCGCAGCGAAGGAGTGGTAGTTTGGCGAATGTCTTCCACGACCGGCGCGAGGAACTCGAGAAACACGAGTTCATGATGGGCGTTGCTCGTGGAAGACTCGCCGTGTCGCTCGATGTGCTGACAGATGCCCTGGCTATGGTTGGACAGCATGGCGTCTACTGCACCTCGAACCGTAATCCGGCGGTTCCGGCGCTCGATCTGCAGTTTGTTCTCTCGCAGATTACCGGGGCGAAGGAGCTGATTCAGTCGGTGATGCAGGAGCTGGAGAGCCAGAAGCAGCCATAGGAGTTCTTGCCTTCCTTGCCCACCCTAGCGTTGCGAGGGTGGGGCACCCCGGCAAGGTAAGCATGCTAGGGGCGGAAGTTTCCGAGTGCTCCCATCATCACAAGCGGCCCTGATATCCGTGCTAGGCTAGTGGACAGGGTTTGTATTCCAAGGGCACCCGTAGCTCAGCTGGATAGAGCGGCAGCCTCCGAAGCTGTAGGTCAGAAGTTCGAATCTTCTCGGGTGCACCACTTCCTTAAGATTGAAAAAGGCTCCGACTATGTCGGGGCCTTTTCGTTGTTGGTTGTTTTGCTTGCTTGAGATGTTGTGACGTCCTCACCCACCCTAGAGCATTTTCCCTGTAGCTGGGTATCCCGGAAGGGGTGTGCAGCGGCGTTTTCATTGCGGAAAACGCCCATAGATGCAGAGGCCCTACAGCCTACAGGGAAAAGGCTCTAGCGTTGCGAGGGAGGGGCACCGGGCTGGGACAAAGTTGTTAAAGCGGTCGCGCGGAGCGCGATACCCACCCTTTTGCTTCGCAAAGAATGGGGCAACGGTCGTCGTGGCTGGGATATTTCTCTGCCACACCGATGAAGCGGGTCCTTCGCGGTGCTCAGGATGACAAAGCAAAAGCGGTTCGAGCTTCGCTCGAATGCCCACATCTGCTTCGCAGATATGGGGCACCCAGCCCGGTACCCGACCGCTCTACCCGGATCTAGCCGCGGGTGCGGTAGGGCTGGGAGGTGAAGAGGATGGGTGCGTCTTCGCGGGTGGAGTCGAGGACGAAGATCTGGAAGGTTTCGGTGTTGGCGGAGACGCGGATTACGATGTGTCCCTGGCGGCTGCGGAAGTGCGGGGTGAACCGGTTGTTCAGGAGCCGGTTGGCGGGCAGGGATTCTGTAGCGTAGACGTCGTGCCTTGCTGCTCCTGGCCACTCGCCCAGCATGCGTTGGGCCTGGGCTGGACCGGGGTGGCCTACGTCCCATGCCTGGATGATGTAGGCCTGTGCGTCGAGGGCACGGACGAACTCGCCGCCGGTGGCGTCGAAGTAGCCGTGATGGTTGGCGGTGGCTACGTCAGTTCTGCCTGCAAGTCGTGCCACCGGTGATTCCAGATCGAGCCACGGTATGCGGCCGTCGTGGGTGTCGCAGTAGAGGTCTCCGCCGGTGTAGTAGCTGAACTTGCCGAAGGTCATGCGCAACGAGATGGAGTAGAAGTTCTCGTTGGGTTGTTCTTCTGCGCTCAGTGCGTCTGTCGGTATTACGCTGCGGGATGTCTCTCCCTGGCCCGTCCAGATGCGGCCGTTGGCGGAGAGGATACGGATCTCCGCGCCTTTGAGAACGATCTGGTGGCTGGAGCCGAGCTTCGCAGCTTCAACGCGCTTGTGGTTACGAACGCGCGATTGCAGATAGGCGAGATAGTTGGCCGCGAAGGGTGCGTCCAGTGGCTTGGCATCGCCGAAGTTGGGATAGGCGCGGTCGATGTGGGTCTCGATCGGGAGCAGCGCATCGACATCGCTTAGACCGGTGAGTTTGTAGCTACCGTCGGGAGAGGCTGGACAGTTTGCTTCGAGATCACCTACGTGATCGGGATGAATGTGGGTCGCCAGGGAGTAGTCGATGCGGCTGACGCTGTTGCGGCGGGCGTACTCAGCGATCCATTGTCCGGGGCGACGGGTGCCGTTGGGTCTGGGGGAAGAGGATGTCTCCAGAGAACTGGTGGAGGAGCCCGCGTCGATCAGGAAGGAACGTCCGTCCGGTCCGAGGATGAGGGTGCTGTTGCCTCTCCCAGTATCGATGTGATGGATGTCGAGTTCGCCTGGGCGCTTCGCGGGGAGCGTGGCCGAGCTCTGAGCAAAGGCAGATGGGGAGACGGCTGAGGCGGCAAGAAGACGGAGAACGGAGCGGCGAGTGAGCATAGATGTCGACAGAGTTGAGAGTAGCCCGGAAGTGTTCGCTCAGTGTGACAAAAACGAATCGAGCTTGCGCTCGAATTCCCACATCTGCTGCGCAGATATGGGGCACCCAGAGTATGGGCCGAGCCAAAAATGACAAAGCCCCGGCCGAAGCCGGGGCTTTGTTGTTCGTCTTTTTTTTAGAACCACAGCTTGGCTGCCACCTGAACCTGGCGCGGTCCAAAGAGAACCGAGCTGGTTGTGGTTGGCGTACCGAATGCGGTTGACGTGAACGGGGCGATGCACGAGTTGCTGTGTCCCGCACACGCTGCCGTTCCATTTTGCACAGCCGAGAATGCGCTGGTGCTCTGCCCAATGATGTGGCGACGGTTTGCCAGGTTGAAGACCTCTGCGAAGACTTCGAACTTGACGCTCTCGTGGATCGGGAACGAACGCGAGACGCGAGCGTCGACATTGCGGATACCCGGTCCGGGAAGATTGTTGCGGCGGTACTGCGGAGCACGACCACCCGTACTGGAAGCGAAGAGACTGACCACGCCGCCCGTCACACCACCGTCGATACCGCCGCCGGCGGAAGCCGACAGGAAGTTCGACATGAACTGCGTCAGCGGAAGACCGGTCTGCTCGGTCGCCGTTCCGGAGACCGTCCAGCCGTTTGCCGCGTAGCGCAAGATGGAGTTCGAGAGACCGAAGGTTGGAGCGTAGACGATGCTGCCGACAAAGCGTCCGCGCATATCCAGATCCGAACGTCCGTACTCATTCAGAGTTCCGGGGCTCTTCAGATTGTGCGGATCGGAGATCGCGTTGGTTCCGTTGAAGGTACCGTTCTGACCGGAGACCTGCGATCCGTCGATGGCCTTCGCCCAGGTGTAGTTGGCAAGCAGCTCAACACCGTGGCTGAAAGGCTTACGGACCGAGAAGGCTCCGGAGTGATACCAGGAGTTGATGCCGCTGAAGCCCACCAGGATGATGCCATCGTTCGGTGAAGGACGCGTACCCGAGTAGAACGGCACGGTGATCGTCGACTGGGTGGCACCCGCCGTGTTGACAATGTCCCAGGTCTTCGAAGAGGCCGACTGGGGCAGGTTGGCATCGATGAAGTACGGCAGACGCATGCCGCGGGTGCCGATATACGAGAGCGAGAGGCTAACGTTTCCCGGCAGACGCTGCTCGACTGCCAGATCGACAGAGTGGGTATAGGGATTGGTGAAGTTCGGGTCCTGGCCGCGGAACGAGAGCGGAATCGCTCCCGCGCCCGTGTTCTGTACGGTCGGGGTGACAGCACCGGCAAATGGGGCCGCCAAGGCCGGTCCCGGAGGCGTGAACAGAACACCCATGTTCTGCGGCGCACCTGCGGCCGATGGGGCCACCGTGTACTGCTGCTGGAAGACACCGTTCTCTACGCGGGTGCAATACAGGGTTGAACCGGAGGTCAGGCCATAGAACATACCGTAACCGCCTCGAACCACCATGCCGTCAACCGGTGACCACGCAAAACCGACACGCGGCTGCACCATCTTCATGTTGTTCTTAATCGTGTTGGTGTAGTAGTTGCCGAGAGGGCTGGGAACGCCGTTGTAGCTGTTGGTGTAGGGACGCGGAGGCGCAGGAATCAACTGCACGTCGTAACGAACGCCCACCGTCAGCGTGAAGTCGTTGCGGAGCTTCCAGGCATCTTCGGCGAAGCCGGCAATGTTCTTGTTCCAGAAGTCATCCGCACCTACATGGGTAATGGGATCGTTCACCTGGGTAAAGGTGGTGTAGTGACGTCCACCGTTCAGGCCATAGACGTCCTGTACCCATGCCTGGAACGAGAGCGGCGTAGTTGCCTGGGAGTAGCTGTAGATACCGCCGCCCTGGAACAGGTTCGAGAGCTGCTCGTGGATCAGGTTGATATCCGCGCCGAACTTCAGCGAATGCTTACCATGCACGGTTGAGAAGATATCGGCAAACTGCCAGCGATGCTCATCCGGGAATGCTCCGCGAGGCAGAGCATTCGGCATACCGTAGGCAAACAGACCGCTAATGGTCACGCTCGGTCCGGGGGCATTCGCTCCGGTCGTCTCAAGATCGCGCGACCACTGGAAACGCACCGTGTTCGCGGACTTGGAGGAGACGACGCTCTCCCAGTTGGCCACCAGGAAGCGCTCGTGGAAGTCCGCGCGTCCGTTGGTTGTCGCCGAGCTGTTATTGGCAGTAGCAGAGGTGGTGTAACCATTCGGCTGCTTGTAGTCCTGCCAGTTGAAGTTCACCGAAATGTGGTTCTTGCCGTTGAGCTGATAGTCAAGACGCGGGAAGAAGATATCCTGCGTGACGTTACGCGAAACAGCCGTCTGACCGCTGAGGATATATGCCTTGGCGGCATCGCACTGGGTCTGGCTGACCGGCGTTGGGCAGCTGTAGCCTGCCAGAGACGACGCAGAGATCGAGCTGGTGTAGAGCAGCGGATTCACCTTGCGGAAGCCGTCATAGGTGAAGAAGTAGAAGAGCTTGTCCTTGATGATGGGACCGCCCACCGAGCCACCGAACTGCTGCTGCTGACGAACCGTCGGCGTCAGCAGGAAGGGCTGATTGCTGCTGCGTCCAGTGAACTTCGCAAAGGGGTCAAGTGCGTTCAGAGTCGGATAGCGCAGGTAGTAGAACAGGTCGCCATGAATCAGGTTGGTACCGCTCTTGGTGATGGCGTTGACCTGTCCGCCGGCCGCCTGTCCGAACTCCGCGGAGTAACCGGAAGCGGAAGAGGCGAACTCCTTGATGGAGTCCTGCGAGAAGACATACGGAGAGCCGATTGCGCGGCCACGGGCTTCCGAGAAGAAGGCCTGCTGGTTGTTGGCGCCGTCGACCAGGTTCGTGTTGTACAGACCGGAGATACCGCGATAGGAGATCAGGCCGCTGTTACCGTCCGGCACCACGTTGGTGGTGAGCAGCACGAAGTTATCCCAGCGGCGACCGTTTACGGGCAGGTTCGAGACAAGCTGCTGATCTACTGTCTGCGAGATCTCAGTCTTTTCGCTATCAATCAGCGGAGAAACGTCGGAGACGGTAACGTCCTGGGCGACCGAGGCTGCGGGGAGCTTTTCATCTACGCTCAGAGTCTGACCTACCGTCAGAACAAGGTTCTTGCGCGTGACCTTACCGAAGTTGCCGGTGCCACCGGCCACAACTTCATAATGGCCAGGCTGCAGGAAGGTCGTGCTATAGTCGCCGTCGTTGTTGGTGGTCACCGTACGGCTTGCGCCCGTGTCGGTGTTCGTGATGACGACGGTGGTATTCGGAACTGCGGCGCCGGAGGCGTCCGTAATAGTTCCGGAGATAGTACCAGTCGCAGCGGTTTGTGCCAGAGCGCGCGGCGTGGCTAGATACGCCGGAACAACTAACATACCGGCAGTCAGCACAGCCGCGAATACACGCGTGCTACAGATCTTTGCAATCTTCATGAAACGTCACTCCTCAAAAGGGCGAAACAAAAATCAAAGGTTTCGAAGCGGTTCTATCGGTTAAGAAATCCCGGGAACTCGTGGCGCGCTCGTTTGGGCACGGCTGCGCCCGAAAACCTATTTCAGGTGTTAGATCTACGGTCAGTGACCGCAGACGGGTTGTCAAGTAAAAGAATCACAAGGATTCTTACGTGCAAACCTCACCGTCCGCATGCCAGGGCGTGTCCCAGTGCAATACAAACGGTGAAGTTTTGCGGGAAGTTACTTTGCGGCGGCCAGGACCTGTTGATACTCGGCGTACGGTCCCTTGAAGTCTTCGACCTTGCCGTCCTGGAAGTGCCAGATGCGGGTCGCGACCTCGTCGATCAGGTCCTCATCGTGTGTTACCAGCAGCACCGTACCCTCATACTTCTGCAGCGCCTGGTTCAGGGCGTTGATCGATTCCAGGTCGAGGTGGTTGGTGGGCTCGTCAAAGATCAGGATGTTGGGCTTCTGCAGCATCAGTTTGCAGAAGATCAGGCGGGCCTGCTCGCCGCCTGACAGAGCTTCAGTCTTCTTCAGGCCCTCTTCGCCGCGGAAGAGCATCTGCCCCAGAATGCCGCGGATATCTTCTTCCGTAGCCTTCTCATCGAACTGGTGCAGCCAGTCGGCGACCGTCATGCCCTTGGTCACGGTGCCGGTGTGGTCCTGTGCGAAGTAGCCGATGTTAGCCTCGTGCCCCCACTTCACCGTACCGCCGTCGCGGGTGAATTCCTTGTCGTCGGTTTCCGGCATGCCGGCCAGAAGCGACTTCAGCATCGTTGTCTTGCCGGTTCCGTTACGGCCGATCAGCACAACCTTGTCGCCTCGCATGACCGCAGAGGTGAAGTTCTTGAAGACCGTCTGGTCATACGACTTCGAGACGTGCTCGATCTCCAGAATGTGCTTGCCCGAAGGGCGAAGCTGGTCGAAGCGGATATACGGGCGTTGGATGTTCGACCGAGCGAGGTCCGTGGTCTGAAGGCGCTCAACTTCTTTCTTACGTGAGTTCACCTGCGACGAACGCGTACCGGCCGAGAAGCGGGCGATGAAGTCATTCAACTGAGCGATCTTCTTCTCGCGCTGCTCGTTCTGCGATTCGATACGCTGGCGGACCTGCGTCTTCTGCAGCACCATCTCGTCGTAGCCGCCGGTGTAGGTAATGATCGTCTGATAGTCGATATCGGCGATGTGAGTGCAGACCGAGTTCAGAAAGTGGCGGTCGTGCGAGATGGTGATCAGGGTGCCATCGAAACGGACCAGGAAGTCCTGCAGCCAGTGGATGGACTCAAGATCGAGATAGTTCGTAGGTTCGTCCAGCAGCAGCGCCTGCGGATTGCCGAAGAGAGCCTGTGCCAGCAGCACGCGAACCTTCTGGCCGCCCTGCAGCTCGCCCATCTTGCGCTCATGCAGGTCGTCTGCGATATCCAGACCCTGCAGCAGCACCGCCGCATTCGACTCGGCCTCGTAACCGTCTTCTTCGCCGATCACGCCTTCCAACTCACCCAGGCGGATGCCGTCGTCGTCCGTCAGCTCTGCCTTCTCATAGAGGTGGTCGCGCTCTTCCAGGGCAGACCAGAGGGCTTTGTTACCCATGATGACGGTGTCGATGACACGGTAGGCGTCGAACGCGTATTGGTCCTGACGCAGCACGCCCAGCTTCTTGGGGCGCACAACGTTGCCCTTCTGGGCATCGAGCTCGCCCGTAAGCACCTTCATAAAGGTGGACTTACCGGCGCCGTTCGGACCGGTGAGGCCATACCGGCGGCCCGAGATAAAAGTGGTGCTTACGTCCTCAAAGAGAACCTTCGAGCCGTAACGCATAGAGACATTGGAAACGGAGATCATTCGTCTTCTATTTTCTCATGCGTTGTCCAGCGTTAAGTGCGGCAAATTCCGCCCCTGTTTGATGAATTGTGCGTTAGGGGACGGACGGATTTTGTCCGACGGGCCGGGGCGTTTCGCGATTCCTTTCAGGGAGGAATGGCAAGGGCGGGGTTATGTCAAGGTTGTTGGCACACCAGGCATCGACCTCAGCGGTTAAAACCGCTTTCTTTTACTGGTGGATACGGGCCGGCTGAAGCCGGCCCCTTAAGCACGACATTCGCGCTATGCGCGAACAGGACGGAACAGAATGGAAGGAACCGACTCGAATGACAGGCTCTACTTCGGTGCAATGTCTTCATGAATTTCCTGCAGGAACGCCGAAATCTCTTCGTCTGAACTCAGAGCGGTGTAATTGCCCTGTTCTATCGCATCGAATCCTTCTTTGGAAACCGATCGGAGCGACTCCATTCTGTCCGAATTTTTGCTTGCGCGCTTGGACTTGCTCGATGCATCAGTGGATCGTTCAGCATGCCTGGTTAGATTGGGGTCAGGGTGTAGCATGAGCAACTCCTTTTCTTCTTCTTTTTCGTGCTGCTTTTCTGCTGCGTATCGACCTTCGTTGTAGCTCTATGGAGCGGGCCTTCAGCCCTTCATTTTCTATCAGCTAGCGTACCTGGGGCGTTGCCCCAGGCTCATATAGAGCGCACCTTTGGTGCTTTTCTTTCGCTCCGAGCAGAGAGCTCTGTAATACGAACTCTATCGCGTCTAGTCCTTCTTTGGTCGCGATCGGAGCCATTCAATGCCTCCTGGCCAAGGCAAAGGGGCGACATTTGCCGCCCCTCTCTGGTGAATTGTGGGTTGGGGAGCACTGGTTAATCTGACGAGAATCTCATCCATCGCGGTCTCACCCCAACGAACGAAGTTCGTCGGATGGGCACCCAGTGCGTGGGTTGTTTATCCGTTAGAAACGGACGATTGCTACCCACTGCCAGACACGCGGCTGGTTGGCCTGCGAGGTTACCTGGCCGAAGGCCGCGTTGGTCCAATCGGTACTTGGAGTCGAGTAGACCGGATGGTTCAGCAGGTTGGTCGCCTCTGCACGGAACTGAAGCTGGAGCGGTTCATAGAACCGTGCCAGCGAGAAGTTCCGCTGCAGGGCCATGTCCCACTGGTTCAGGAAGTCGGCCCGCAAACCACTGAAACGAATTGGGAAAGTGCGGACCTGGTACTGGTTCGGAGTCGCGCTGGTGTCGATGCCGCTGGTTTGCGTGCTGGTCGTCTTGGTCACGAAGCTGTTGATGTTGAACCAGTAGCCGGCCACACCGGCCGCCTGCGCCGCTGCCGAAGACTTATATCCGTTGCGACCCCAGGCCGCATCCACCGGGTTAGTCCCCTTGTACAACGGGCTGGTGCTGGCCGGGGTGAACGACAAGGGCTGTCCGCTCTGTACCTGGTAGACACCCTGCATCTGCCATCCGCCGACCAGGGCGGAGACGAAAGCGTTGTCGTGCAGGTACTGGCGTCCGCGGCCGAAGGGCAACTGGTAGATGCCCGAGGTGGCGAAGCGGAAGGTGCGGTCGTTGCTGGAGGTTCCGTACCACAGGCCGTAATCCGAATTGTTCAGGTACTGGGTTGCGTCCAGCGATTTCGACCATGTAAAGGCCGAGGTGAAGGACGCTCCGTTCGAGAAGCGCCGCAGCAGTTGCGCCTGCAGCGAGTGATACATCGACATGCCGTTGGTCATGTACGCCGTCACGCCGGTGAACTCCGGATAGGGACGCACCAGCTGCGAGACCGCAACCGTCTTTCCGGAGCCCAGAGAGACGGTCGAGGGAACGATGTTCAGGAACGGATTGGTCACCGTCGCCGACATCTTGGTCGTCGCATCCACGTCATAGCCATTGGTCGCGGTCGAGAGATACTGCTTCGGCACTGGATCGAACTCCTTGTTTACCGGCAGATGCACGCCGTGGTTGCCCACGTAGTCCACCGCGGCCAGCCACGAGCCGAAGGCACGCTGGAAACCGACGCTCCAGCGCTGGTTGTAGGGCACCTGCGGATTCCTCGGCTGGAAGGTGATCGAGTTGCCGAGGAAGGTCTGCATGCCAAGCGAGTTTCCGGTTGGCTGCGCAATGCCGGACGGGAACGGATTGGAGATCGGCGCGGTGAAGGTCACGTTGTCCGTACTCGCCGACTGCGAGGTGGTCGCCGTGAAGCCCTGCTGTGGCAGCAGGAAGGTCGAGGTCGATCCGCCGTTTCCACCCGACAGATAGAAGGTGCTCAGCGAATCGGCAAAGAGGCCGTAACCGCCACGCATCACCGTGTTGTCCATGAAGCGCCAGGAGAAGCCGATACGCGGCAGCAGCATCAGCTTCTGCGCGTCGAAGTCCTTGCGGTCGAGACCCTGGTCTCCCAGGAAGCGAAGGCCGCCGTTGACCGTCCAGGCTGAAGCCGCCGGAAGAGTCGAGTTCGAGCTCGCAATGGTGGCGTACTTTGCCTGTGCCGCCGCTGCGATGGGATTTGCTGTATTGAAGTCGAAGTAGGTGTTCGCCTTCTGGTTACGTTCACTGTTCGGACCTTCGTACTCATAGCGCAGACCAAGGTTGATGGTGAGGTTCGGCAACGCCTTGAAGTCGTCGTGGAACCAACCGGCCATGTAGTTCGACCGCACCGCCAGGTCAGAGTTGATGGTGATGGCCGAGGTATTCGGCAGACCCATCTCAAACTGCGCCAGCGAGTAGTCAATGCTCGCCGAGCCGCCGCTGGTCGACTGCGTGTAACGGCCATCGTGCTGATAGCGGCCGTTCGACTGCGCCGTGATACCGGCGTTGACGTTGTACATGCGGTACTCGTAGCCGGTACGCAGGAAGTGGCGTCCCAGCGTGCGCGAGATCTGCACCGACCCCATGGTGATGTCGTTGTGTGAGATCACGCCGTTATCTGAGTTCAGCGATTGATAACCCGTAATGTCCAGGCGCGGAAAGGCCTGCGCATTCGGTCCGAGACCGTTAATCAGATAGCCGGGCATACCGATCGAGGTCGCATTCAGGATGCCCTGCGACGGCACGACGTTCTGGTTCACAAAACGCGTCCACGAGAGACGAGCTTCGAGCACCGTCGTCGGTGAGAGCACGAAGGTATACCCTACCGCCGCGCCCTTGTTGCGGTAGGTCAGCGTTGTTCCGGAGACCTGGCCGAAGTAGGCGTTTTTGCCCGGTTGCAGACGACGGCTCTGCACATAATGGCCATAGATCGACTGCCGGTTCGAGATCGCCACATCGCTGCGCACGACGTAGGCGTAGTAATAATCCGGTTCGGCGCCTGCATAGGAATAGTTGCTGGCTCCCGCCGGATCGCTGCTGGCTGTATTCGGCGTCGGGTAATACTTCAACGCCGCCGCTGCAATGGGGCTAATGCGTGAGCTGGGGATGATGTTTCCAGGGAACGGATCGCGAACCACTTTGCTGTTCACCGTGCGGCTGGAGTACGGATCGTAAAGCTGGTACTTCGGCAGCAGCGCCGAGAAGTCTCCGTTACGGAAGGCGCTGGGAGGTACGCCAAACGTCAGCACGTTCGGTGTCGCTGCCCGCGAGTGCTCCCATCCAGTGAAGAAGAATGCATGGTCGCGCCACACCGGGCCGCCTACCGATCCGCCCTCGCGCAGCCAGACTGCCTTCGCCGCGGGCTGGCTTCCCAGATGCCAGTAGTTCGCATTCATCGTTGGGTTCTGGTAATAGCCAAAGGCCGATCCATGAAATGCATTCGTACCCGACTTAAGAGCGACATTCACAAAGCCGCCGGCGGAGTGTCCCTGCGACGCGTCGTACGACGACGTCTCCACCTTGTACTGGTTGATGAACTCGGTTGATGGGGTGTATGCGGAGAGGCGGATACGGTTGTCCGGGGCGCCGTCCAGGCGGTACTCCAGCGAGTTCAGCACCGAGCCATTTACCGACACGTTGGCAGTGCCGCTGTCGTAGGTATGGATATTCGGATTTACGCCCGAGGGGATAATGCCCGGCGCCAGGTTCTGCAGCGTGAACGGGTTGCCGTAGATGGAGGGCAGTTCCTGGATCGACCGCTCTTCCACGATCATGCCCATGGAGCCCGTGGTCTCCTGCAGCTGCTGCACGCCGGCGCGCACCTCGATCACTTCGGAGGTCTCGCCGATCTCCAGCGCGGCGTCCTGCTGGTTGGTGGCGTTGACGTCGACCATGGTGTGGATACGTTCCAGCCGCTTGAAGCCGATGCGGTTCACCGTCAGGGTGTAGCTGCCCGGGTTCAGGCTGGGAAAGGTGTAGACACCGTCGTTGTTCGTCTTGGTGGTTTGCTGAACGCCAGTCGCCTCATTGCGCAGCGTGATGGTGGCATCCGGAAGAATGCTCCCGGTGTTATCAGTGATCCGACCAGTAATTGCGCCGCGTTCACTTTGGGCGACAACTGAGAGGGTGGAAGCCAGAAGAACGAAGGTCGTAAGAAACGTTTTTATTGCTCGATACATAAGGGCCTCTGAATAGAAACTCTTGTTTGTGCTGTTTTGGGTGTTTTGGGAAACAGACTAATTGGTCAGTCCACTTCGGTCAGCGAGTATCGAGGTTTGTTACAAATTTTGTCAACTGGAAAAAGCGGAAGGACCTTGGGAGGGAGGTCTGGGAGAGGCAATGGGAATGGTTCGGGACGCTGGCCTGATACTGATGGTCGCGTCCGGAACGACCAGTAATGGCGCCACGTCGTACGGTCTTTGCGGTTACATGCAGCCGCGAGGCTATTGCACCAGTGCAACCTCATTGACGTTGAAAATTGCGGCGGAGTTGAGGTTCATAGTAATGGTGCCATTGCCACCTAGTTGCAAGGCTCCAACGATGATCTCTCCTTGAACCAGAGTGCCGCTTCCCGACCCGCCCTGTAGATTGAGCTGCTGAAACTGAGCTGCGTTACCCAGCATGGTAGTGCGGGTATTGGTCAGGTAGATGGTCCCAACCAGCGTCATGGCTCCGCCACCACCCAGGTTATGACTCGTTGCGGCCGCGGTACGGTCCTGAAAAAAGAGAATGCCTTTATAGGCCGAACCCGATGGTGAGCCGATCAGGTTGATGGTGCCATTGGCGCCAAGGTCGAAGTTGCCGCCTCCTGTGTTGTAGACCATGATGCCGCCACCGGCAGCCGTCCCATTCCAACCTGTATTGGTACCGGTAGATCCGTCAGTAAACCCGGTCGCCATGAGCATGTCGCAGTTCGCCGAACACGACAGGCCTTTGCTCTGAATGTAGTAGATTCCCGGTTTCATCACGGGAGTTGAATTCTTTCCATCAATTCCGGTCGGGTAGATGCCAGGCGAATAGAGCATGCAGCCCTTCTTGGGAGATGCCGGACATCCGCTGGTGCTATTCGCAAGCGCTGCCGGAGCCGGTGCAGTTGGAAGAGCCGCCACATTGGGGGGTGAGACACCGGCCAGAGGATCCTGCATCCAGGAATCTGGTTCCACATAGTGCCCGGTAGTTCCGTAGCTTACGCTGGGCGATGTGCTCGGCCCGCCTGTTACTCCGAGGTCGGCGCCTGTTCCCGTGGTGCAGTTTCCGCTCGTGTCGGCCGGGCCGGCGTGGGACAGATCGATGGAGGAATTGCCTCCGGTGGAGGCTGCCGTCGTAGAGGTGGAGTTGACCTGAATGCTACGGCTGGGGCCACCGCAGATCTTGATCGAAGGCGTGCCTTGCAGGGACAGAGAGCTTGTCTTTGTTGGATGCGTCACGAGGATGGGAACCGGAGCAACGACGCTGACGATGGCGGCTGTGGCCGTAGCGCTCACCGTTGTTGCTGACTGACCGATCAGGCCTATCAGGAATGTGTTCACGCTTCGGCTCACAGTGGCGCGAACAACGTTTACCGGATAGCCTGTCGCCAGGCTCACTCCCGGCGCCCCGCTGCTGCCCGGGTAGTCGATCGTCACGGTATCGCTGGCGGTTCCACCGAAGCCATTATTGCGCGCATAGACGCAAGGTGTTTTAGCGTCGCTGGTGCCGCAAGTAAATGATCCTGATGTCGAAAATGCGGCCGTACCTGATGTATTGGTGCTGTTGAAGACACTCATCATACCCGCAGTAGCAGCTGCATCTGCTGCCGTCTGCGCCATCTGGCGTTGCGAATACAGGTGGGATCCATCTATTCCCAGCCCAACAGCGCCGATCAAAAAGATGCTCATTGCAAGCGCGACGATGATTACCGCCTGGCCATCTTCCTCTTCAAAAAAGCGCATAGCCTAACTCCTCAGGAGGTAATAATCTCTGACTGGGCTCCCCATTGTTTTATTCAGAATTGTGCTCAGTGGCCCCGGTCCCCCCTGGGACCATCGATGTCAGATCCTGTCCGCTCTCCGCCGTAACAGTGGCATATCGTGTGCCAATCGGCCCCCAGCCCTCGCGGGCGTTCGTTGCCCTAATCCATGCAAAGAAGAAGCCGCCCAAATTAATCAGTTTGACGATGAGCAGAAAAACCAAAGGCAGGATCAGGGCATACGCGATCAATGCCTGCCCGCGGTTCTCCTGGAGACGCTTCAGGAAGGCGCGGAAGGTTTTCTTGTCCGCGCCGCCGGGAAGAACCTCTCTGCTGAAGTCGCGCCCTTTCTTCTCGGGTAGTACAAGCAGGAAGAAGACTCCATTCTCGTCTGCCCCCACCACCTGTCCTTTGACCGTAATCGCGCGGTTCGGATCTGTTGCCGGGACGTCCTCGCGTTGTAGAGATAGCATGACGAGCGTGCCGGGATACCAGCGTTGATCGGTCACCAGATAGAGCCTGTCAGAACTGATCTTCTGCACCTTGTGCGCCAGCGGGGCGCCTCCGTCCCAGTAGTGAGCTACCAGCGGAGGATTGTCCCCCAGATCCTTCCTCCGCTTTTTTCGCGATCTCGACGACGTTAGCCCTTCCAAAATCGCTCTCATACTTCGCCCGTACTCCGGGCGTCTCTTGCCCCACTCCCAGCGAGCGCCGTGATGCGCTTTTTCTTTCGCCGGAGCCAGATGTCCGCTCATCTCCTCGGCAACGCAGATCATCATCTGATCTCCGATCTGCGTATTCGTGGAATAGATCGTATGACTCGGCAGTTCAAGAACACTTCCGGCCCGAGTCCTTATCGGTCCAAAGGCGAGAGGAACAATGGATTCAATCAGGTTAATGACCCGGTTTTGGTCATCCAGATAGATCAGGTCGAGTGGGAAAAAAGGTCTCAGGGCATGAACGCCTTGAGAAGGCACGACCCATGTTCCCTCATCGGAGCGGAGCCTCAGTCTTCTGATCGATCTTTTCAGGCGCATCAAGATGCTGCCAGCCGCCTTCACATTCAGGCTCAGGAAACTTTCTCGCGTTAGGTTATAGACGCAATACGTCTTTTCCATATCGCTCCAATGCCTCATAGGCGAACTGCTACCTATAGCCTTCGCACGTAGGTCTCCAATCTTTCCGTTTGCGAATCAAAGGTTCATGTCCTCCCCCTCAAGCAGAGTGGCCGAATACCTTTCTTTCTCATGACATGCAACAGCAACCCTATGCGACGACCAGCTGCCGTTGTGACAGCAATGGTGAAATGTGTGCAACAGATGTCACAGTTCCTCCAAGGGTGCCGGAAGTCTTAACTGAATCTGTCAGTGCTCGCTGGCCGTTTCCCGCTGCGAGCAATGTTTCTGACTGTTGCGATGAAGTCGGAATATCACGACCGATAAGAACGGGATCCCGTTACCTGGCAAAAAACGAAATAGTGTCCCGATGGCAATCGCTGGAGCGTCGGCATCTTCCGTGTCGTCCTTTGAGGTCAACAGAGGCAGGAAAAGGCGGTTGCTGCGCAACCTAGGAAAAGAAAGGCCTTTTCCCACTTTCCCCAGCCACTACGACCACTAGTTATAGGAATTTCGAGCAAATCGACTGTAAAAGGATGTCTGGAGGCTGAACAGCTACAGCCCCCTTAAGCAAATACATTCGCGCTGCGCGCGAACGGGCCCGAATGGACCAGCGATATCGAATTCGATGATTCTCTAGAGCATTTCTCCTGTTGCTGGGTAGCCCGGAAGTGGAGTGCAGCGGCGTTTTCATTATGGAAAACGCCCATAGATAACGAATCCCTACACTACACCTACAGGAGAAATGCTCTAGCTTTCGATCAGATCCAGGAAGAAGAAGGAAAGCCCCTCCGCAAGAGCGAAAGGGGCTTCATGAATCGTTGAAATCTGGCCGCTCCTGCTACTCCATTCCGAGGGCTGCCAGGGCGTCTTTCATGGAGGCGGCGGCCTTGGCGTGGGCCCGGGCGGCGCCTGCTTCCAGGATCTCCGTTACCAGGTGGGGATTTGCTTCATACTTTGCCCGGCGTTCCCGGATGGGGGCCAGCTCGGCGACCACGTTGTCCGCCAGCCAGCCCTTGCACTGGATGCAGCCGATGCCGGCTGTGGTGCAGCCTTCGCGCACCTCAGCCTGCTTCTCTACCGGCGAGAAGACCTTATGCAGGTCGAAGACCGGGCAGACGTCCGGATTGCCCGGATCGGTGCGCCGCACCCGCGCAGGGTCGGTAACCATGGTCTTCAGCTTGGCGCGGATGTCCGCTTCCGGCTCGTTCAGCATGAGCGTGTTGCCGTAGCTCTTGGACATCTTGCGGCCGTCCAGGCCCGGGAGCTTTGGCGAGGGTGTGAGCAGCGCCTGCGGCTCCGGGAAGGTCAGCTCGATCAGGCTGTTGGCCGAGACCTCGGCTTTGATCCGTTCCTTGTCGGACTCTGCCTGTGCGATCGCCTCGCTCCAACGGGAGTCGTACAACTGGTTGAAACGCCGCGCAACCTCGCGCGTGAGTTCCACGTGCGCTACCTGGTCCTGACCGACCGGGACGAAGTCCGGCTTGTAGAGCAGGATATCTGCGGCCTGCAGCAGCGGATAGCCCAGGAAGCCGTAGGTTGCCAGGTCCTTCTCGCGAAGCTGCTCCTGCTGGTCTTTGTAGGTGGGCACGCGCTCCAGCCAGCCCAGCGGGGTAAACATGCTGAAGAGCAGGTGCAGCGAAGCGTGCTCCGGTACATGCGACTGCCGGAAGATGACGCATTTCTCCGGATCGAGACCGCCGGCGAGGAAGTCCAACGCTACTTCGAAGCACTTCTCCTTCACGTTGCCTGGATTGGCATAGTCGGTCGTCAGAGCATGCCAGTCGGCGATGAAGAAGAAGCAGTCGTACTGATCCTGCAGGCGGACCCAGTTATAGAGCGCCCCCATGTAGTTGCCCAGGTGGAGCTTGCCCGTAGGCCGCATGCCGGAGAGGACGCGGCGGCGCGAATTGCTGACAGAGGTTTCGGCCATGATTGAAAAGATGATGGTAAATCAGCGCCAGAGCATTTTTCCTGTAGGTGTGGCGTAGGGCGTCCGCATCTATGGGCGTTTTCCGCAATGAAAACGCCGCTTCGCGCCCCTTCCAGAATATCCGGCAACAGGGAAAATGCTTTACATGCCCAGCAGCAGGCTGTTGAAGGTGCCCAGCAGCGGGCTGAGGCCGATGGAGATAAGGCGCCCGCCGAGGAACATCAGGATCAGGATGGAGAACATACCGATGCGGTCGTAGGTCTCCAACACAGAGTAGGGGAGAAAGTGCCGCAGCACTTTGCTGCCGTCGAGCGGAGGCAGCGGAATCAGGTTGAAGACAAACAGCGACAGATTGATCAGTACGCCGAAGTAGAGCAGCAGCGCGATGGGAAACAGCGTCGGCAGTCCTTCGGTCGATGCCTGGGGAATGCGGAACGCCACCATCACCGCGGTAAGTACCGATCGTCCGCCATCAGCCGTTCCATGCTTGATGATCAGCAGCAGCAACAGGCTTGCCGTCGCTACAAACAGATTTGAGGCCGGGCCGGCGAGCGTAACCAGGATGTCGTCGCGCTTGTATTTCTTGAAGTTGCGTGGCGTGACCGGTGTGGGCTTGGCCCAGCCGATGAGCGGCATGTGATAGAACATCGCGATCAGCGGCATGATGACCGAACCAAACGGATCGATGTGCTTGACCGGGTTCAGCGTGACACGTCCCAGCATCCGCGCTGTGGGATCGCCAAGGCGGTTCGCCATCCATGCATGCGCGGCCTCATGGATGCTGAAGGCAAACACAAGAACGACAAATTCGAACAGGATCAGAATGACTTCTTGATTCATGGATGGCTCTTACTGTGATGGTAGCAGTGCTTCGCAATCCCGCCCTCAGAGGCTGAAAGCCCCTTTCCAATGGATAGCTGGAACGGGACGGCTAAAAGCCGTCCCCTTAAGCAAGACAATTCGCGCGAAGCGCGAATGCCCAGGTCCCCATGGGACACCACCCCAGCGAAACAAGTTCGCCGGGGACCCCGATACCTGG
Organism: Terriglobus sp. 2YAB30_2; assembly: GCF_052114765.1. NCBI lineage: Bacteria > Pseudomonadati > Acidobacteriota > Terriglobia > Terriglobales > Acidobacteriaceae > Terriglobus > Terriglobus sp. 2YAB30_2. Next base: position 47,491 of record NZ_JBFRFJ010000011.1, on the reverse strand, counting down.
GGCACCCCGGGGACCTGGGTTATTTCAGTTATTTGGCTAAAACTTCGCCGCGCAGGGTTATTGGCTGGCGGTCGTCCAGTATGACACCGCGGCGGATTAGGGTGTTCTCCTCCGCCGTGATGTTGTAGCCGAAGGTCATTCGGATGCCCGAGCAGAGCTCCAGGCCTTTGCCGGCCGAGGCGAAGATGTGACGCGCCAGCATGCAGCGGAACCTTTTTCCCAGCCAGTGATTCAGCCCCAGCGGCGAGCGGTCGAAGGCCTCCCAGAAGAAGAGCAGCGGCTTGCGCGGGTAGAAGCGTGCCGCATCTACCTCCGGCAGCAGCTCTGCCTCGAAGGTGAGGTTGCGCGGGTCGAGTGACTCGATCAGCACATTCATCGGCAGCTCGGTCACGAGCGTGGAGTTCAGGCGACCGCCGTGCGGACGGCCGAGAACGATCTGGTGCAGCTCATCGCGGACGATCTCAGCGCGGCGGTCATAGCCCTCGTGCCGGGTGAACTCGTCGTTCAGGTGAGCAATCCACTTCTTGAAGATGATCTCGGCTTCGGGCGTGGGTCTGAGGTCGGTCGCTGGCATGGCGGAAGTTTAGAGCATTTTCCCTGCAGCTTGGTATCCCGGAAGGGGCGTGCTCTATTCGATCGCGAAGATGGCAGTCACGGTGGCCGAACGCTCCACCTTGCGGCTGTTGATTGCCAGCGGCTGGACCTCAGCCCTGGGAACCGCAGCCATGGTCATGCGCGCCATGGGTATAGGTCTTGGAATCTGCGGAGCCTCGTTGCTGGCGTAGACCAGCGATCCCAGCTTCGAATGCAGGCCGGCGGCCATCTGTTCGGCGATACGCTGTGCGTGGGCCAGCGCCTTGGCGGCAGCCTGTGCCTCCAGCGCTGCCTCGTCCTTCAACTGCCAGTCGATGGCTCCGCTCTGGTTCGCCCCGGCCTTCACGGCTGTATCCAGCACCTTGGCGGCGCTTTCGGGCGAGGTCTTCACGCTCCAGGATTGGACCAGGCGGAAGCGGTTCGCGGCGCGGTCCGGGGGAAGCTGCTTGATCTCAAAGTCGTTCAATGGCGAGAGGTTCTGGTTCTCGCTCTCGATGCTTGCCTTCTCTACACCGGCAGCGGTCAGCGCTCCCATGATGGCGTTGGAGATGCGCGATCCCTCGGCATAGGTGCCCTGCTCATCGCGGCCCAGCACCTGGTAGCCGACATGCACGACGGCCAGATCTGCGTCGGTGGTCACCGAGTCAGAGGCGGAGACCGAGATCGTACGGTTCTCTTTATTGATCTGCAGCGTTGGCGTCTGGGCCAGCGCGGCGATGGTGGCGGCGGATAACAGGACAACAGCGAAGAGGGGGGACTTCATTTGGGTCAAGACTCCTTACCTGCCCTTGGACGTCTACGCTTCCTTCTCAGAGAGCAGGTCGGCCAGGGTTTCTTTATGTTTCGCCTTGCGGCTTTCGGCCTTTGCCTTGGTGTCGGGCAGCGTTTGCGATGGCGGCGGCGTGCCGACACGCTCGCGCGCATTGGCTTTGACTGCCTTGGTTGCCGAGAATACCTGTTTTTTTGCCTTAGGACGTGCCATCAACTCCTACTATCACGGGAAATTCCCCTGCCGATTATGCAATACTTTGGGTCGCTGATTGAGGTGCAGTGCCCATGGAAGAGCGCGATTTTTTCAATGAGCGGGCAGAGTCCCGCAACCATACACTTACCTGTCCCCACTGCGGCCAGGCCCAGGAATACCAGCTTAATTGGCTGGTCCGCCGCAAAAAGCCTGCGCTGCAGGGCCGCGCCGACGAACGTGACCGCGCCCGCTTCGCTAAGGCCCAGAGCTACATGGTGCTGCGCGATGACCTGGTCGGCTGCAAAAATATCCGTTGCCGGAAGAGGTTCGAGGTCACCGGCATCAAAACCATGGCCTTTCTGGACTAGGGCATGCCGTCAAACTCCTGCCAGTTGGCGTCGGGAGTTTGATGACACGCCCTCAATCACGCCGCTCGTCCGGCTGTGGTTTAATAGCAGACAAGCAAGATTTTCAGGAGACAGGAACGATGGCAAACAAGCTGATCCCAGCCGCGGAACGCAACCTTACCCCGGAAGAGGTGGAGATTCTTGACGCTCGTCGCCGCCGCGGACAGTTGCTGCTGGTGATGGGCGGGCAGTGCCTGATCGTCTGCATCGTGCTGACCCTTTGGGCCGGCCAGGATGCCACCTACTCTCCCGGCGTGATCCACCCCATGGTTTACTGGTGCGCGATTACGGGCATCTTTGCCCTGACTTTCCTGATCAACGGCCTGCGTCTGCGCAAGGGAACCAACGAGTTCCAGAGCTACTAAGGGTAGGCAAACGATTTACCAAGGCCACCCGGCAGGGTGGCCTTTTGCGTCCTATACTTGAGTCTCCACATGTCTTTTCCCTCCATGGCCGTGGTGGAAGAGCAAATGCCCACTGGTAATACCCCGATGGGCAGCACGGTACGGCTGCGTGATAAGTTCGACCGCGCTATTACCGACCTGCGGCTCTCCATCACCGACCGCTGCAACTTCCGCTGTGTCTACTGCCGCAGCGGCCAGGGTGCAACCCCGGTGCACGAGCTGCCCATGGCCGACTACGCCCGTATCGCCCGCGTCTTTCTGGGAATGGGTATCGAGAAGATCCGGCTGACCGGCGGCGAGCCGCTGCTGCGTCACGATCTTCTGGAGTTGATCGCCGAGCTGGCCCAGATGCGCACTCTCGATGGCGACCGTCCCGATATCGCCCTGACCACCAACGGCCACCTGCTTGCCGAGCTTGCCGAGCCTCTTCGCCGCACCGGGCTAAGCCGCATTACCGTCAGCATGGATGCGGTCGATGCCGAGACCTTTGCCCGCATTACCCGGGTGCCGCGCAGTTATGAGCGCGTTCTCGAGGGCATTCGCGCCGCAAAGGCAGCCGGCCTGGCCCCGGTGAAGGTGAACTGCGTGCTCATGAGGGGCTGGAACGACGACCAGATCGAGCGCTTCGCCGAGTTTGCGCGCACCGAGGATGTCATCGTCCGCTTCATCGAGTTCATGCCGCTGGAAGAGGACAAGGTCTGGTCCCGCGATCTGGTGATTCCTCTGGAAGAGATCGTCAATCGTCTGAGCAACGTCGGCGACCTGGTGGAGCTTGCCCCCAATTCCGTTAGCGAAACCGCCCGCCGTTACGGCTTTAGCGATCGCCGCGGCGAGATTGGCATTATCGCCCCTGTCTCACATCCCTTCTGCGGCCACTGCAGCCGCGTCCGGCTTACGTCGGACGGTAAGATTCGCACCTGCCTCTTCTCGCATCTCGACCACGATCTGCACGCAATCATGCGGCGCGGTGGAACTGACGAGGAGATGTCTTCGTATATCAGGCATATCGTTGACCGGAAAGAAGAGCGGCATCACATCGGCGACACCGGGTTTATCAAGCCAGTACGCGCAATGGTGCAGATCGGTGGCTGACCGCAGATTAGAGCATTTTCCCTGTTGCTGGGTATCCCGGAAGTGGAGTGAAGCGGCGTTTTCTTTGCGGAAAACGCCCATAGATGCTGAAGCTCTACACTGCACCTACAGGGAAAATGCTCCAGGTTGCGATTACTTTCGTTTTGTAACATTTGTGCTGTATTTGCTGTACGTTAGCTTCGGCGGACTCTCTTAGGTGATTCGACGGCGACAGTTCGAAGCCATTGAAGGCGGGCAGATGGATCAGGTCCGCGTCTTCCACGATGTGGCGCGTGCGCTCACGTCGCAACTGGAGCTCGGCGTCATTCTGCGGACCATCATGGACAAGATGGCGCAGTTTTTCGCACCGGAGCGCTGGTCGCTGCTGATGGTCGATGAAAAGGCCAACGAGCTCTACTACGAGATCGCGGTCGGCGAAGAGACCGAATACCTGCGCACGCTGCGCCTGAAGATGGGCGAGGGTGTTGCCGGCTGGGTGGCTCAGAGCAACCAGGCGCTGATCGTGCCCAGTGTGACCACCGACCCGCAGTGGTCGGCCTATGCCCGCCGCCATCCGGAGCTCAACATGCAGTCGCTGGCGTGCGTGCCGATTCAGGCGGACGGCAAGGTGCTGGGAGTCATCCAGTTGATGAACTCCAAGCTCGACCTGATGAGCGAGTACTCGGTCACCTTCCTGCGCATTCTTTGCGACTACGCCGCTATCGCCATTCAGAACTCGCGCCGCATGGAGCTGATCCAGGAGCTGACCATCACGGATGACGTGACCGGCCTATTCAATGCGCGGTATCTCTACAAGGCGATCGAGGAAGAGGTCCGCAAGGGCCGCCGCAACCACTTCAGCCTGATGTTCATGGACATGGATCACTTCAAGGAAGTGAATGACACCCATGGCCACCTGGTCGGCAGCCGCCTGCTCGCTGAGGTTGGCAACCTGCTGCGGCGTGTCTTCGGCACCGCGAACCCGGCCTTCCGCTACGGCGGCGATGAGTTTGTCGTACTGATGCCCGGCGTTGAAAAAGAACGCGCCGTCACACTGGCCCGCACTATCTATGACACGTTGGGCGAGTCCCGCTTCCTGACCGGCGAAGGCCTTTCACTGCGCGTGCAGGGAAGTCTTGGCCTGGCCACCTTCCCCGAGGACGGCGACACCGTGCACTCCATCATCCGTGCGGCCGACACCATGATGTACGAGGTGAAGAACACTACTCGTAACAATCTTGCTGTGGTGGGCATGGGCCTGCTCTACGATCGCCCGATGCAGACCCCCGAACAACGCGAAGCGCGGGGAACGGCGATTGGGCAGTCGATGGTTACATAGCTAGTTGCTGGTTCCTAGTTGAGGCAGAGCCTCGTTTGTGTGACGTGTAGCCTAGCAGAGAAACTTGCTCTTCCTCATGAGGAATCCCGACGCTCCAGACCAACTAGCAACCAGGAACCAGCAACTAGCAACTGCGCAGCAAACGGCTGCGCTCATCACCGACTTCTTTCAGGCCTATCCCCACGCGGCCATCCTCGAGCACGGGGCGCTGCTTTTCGATATGCGCTCGGCGCAGTGGAGTTTGAATACCGATCACAATCGCTGCACGCTTCATCTTTGGAGTGAGGAGCGGAATCTTACGCGGCGTGTCTTGTCTGCGGAGGCTCGCAGCAGCGGCTTGCGGTTGAGCGTGCAGCGGTTTGGCCAGCCGAAACCTACGACGCTGGATCTGGTCTCGAAGCAGGAGCGGCGGCTGCCTTCGACTCGTGATGCTGCTCGCAGGCAGTATCTGCGAACGCTGGAGCGTGTGCTTGTCCGGAACTATCCGGAGTGGAAGCCGGCGGGTTTCAGTACTGCCATGGATCTGGAGCGCAGTTTTGGACCGGCGTATGCGCGGGGTGTGATCACGCGTGGGCAGCAGGCGTGGGCGGTGCTTGGGGTTGGGCCGGAGGAGTCGGCGCAGACCGTCGATGGTGTGCTCACACTGGGCATTTTGTGGCTGCAGCTCTGCCGCGAGCGGGCGATGGGGAAGCATCTCTTTGCGGGACTACGCATCGTTGTTCCAGCAGGCACGGCGGCGCTGACGCTGGCGCGCATGGCGTGGCTGAATCCGCGGATTGCGCAGTGGGAGCTGTATGAGCTTGATCCTCGAGCGGAAGAGCTGACGCAACGCGAGCCTGCGGATCATGGCAATCTGAAGACACGGCTGATCCATGCTCCGAATCCGGATACTACGCGTTTTGATGTTGCGATCGCGAAGGTGATGGAGCTGGTTCCGGCTGCGTCGCGTGGGCTTGTGGAGCAGCGGCTGCGGTCTGCGACGGAGCTGGCGTTTCTGCTGCATGGGCTGGAGTTCGCCCGTATTGTGTTGCGGAGCGCAGCGAACTCCTTTGCGCACACGCTGGAGATCACGGTGGGCGCGGGTGCGAATGAGACCTTGCTCAATGACGCGGACCGCGATGCGCTTCGTGCGTTGGTCAGCGAGCTCTTTCAGCGACGCCGGCCTGAGGGCGACAGCAACGATCCGCTCTTCAGGATGCAACCGGAACGCTGGATGGAGTCGCGTTTGAGAACCAGCCTGCCGGAGATGGATGAAGCTCTGCGGGCAGCGCCTGTCTATACGCAGGTGCCGGCTTTTGCCGCTACGGATCGCGGCATGCTCGATCTGCTCGGGGTCACCAACGGCGGGCGGCTTGCCGTGCTGGAGCTGAAGGCGGATGAGGATCTCCATCTTGCGTTGCAGGCGCTTGATTACTGGATCCGAGTGCGTTGGCATGCGAGGCTTGCTCCGCATGAGACGGTGAATCCGCTGCAGCAGCATGGATATTTTCCCGGCATTGGGCTCTCGCAGGATGTTCCGCTGATGTACCTGGTGGCTCCGGCGCTGAGAATTCATCCCGCGACGGAGGTGGTGTTGCGGCATTTGAAGCCGGAGGTGGAGTGGCATTTGATTGCTCTTGATGAGCATTGGCGGACGGAGATTCGGGTGACGTTTCGGAAGCATTCGCCGAAGGTGTAAGAGCAGATCCCTAGGGGATGACAAACAAAAAACATTCGCGCTTCCGCGCGAACTTCCCACATAAGCTTGCACCCCAGCGAACAAAGTTCGTCGGGGACCCCGCGGCGCGTATGTGGGGCACCCTGTCGTGCCCCACCAAAGGCCCGTGACTCACCATTCAACAATTCAACCATTCAACTATCGGGGCCGAAGGCCCCGCCGATCTAGAATTCCTCCATGCATCTTCGCTGCGCTCTGGCGCTCCTCGCCCTTCCTCTCGCCGCCCTGGCCGCTGATAAAAAGACCGTCGCAAAGACTCCGGAGGCGCCGTCTGCGCCGATCCGGCTTTCGGTTGATCTGACGGACTCTTATCGTCATCTCGTGCATGGCACGGAGATTATTCCCGTCGTCGCTGGACAACTTACGCTTGAGTATCCGGAGTGGATTCCCGGCACGCATATGCCTGCGGGGCCGATTGCGCAGTTTGCCGGTATCTTCTTTACCGCGAATGGCAAGCCGCTGGGATGGCGTCGTGATGATGTCGATATGTACGCCTTCCACCTGGAGATTCCTGCAGGTGTCAGTGAGATTGAAGCGAAGTTCGACTATCTGGATTCCACCGATCAGCGGTCCTTTACCAGTAACAACCTTGCGGTGCTGGAGTGGAACTCGGCTGTGCTGTATCCGGCGAAGATTCCTGTAGCGAAGATCAAGGTGACTCCGTCGATCACGCTGCCTGCGGGCTGGCATGGTGGTGGAGCTCTTGTGCCCACAAACACCAACGGCAACACCACTACGTTTGAGACCACCGATGTAGAGACGCTGGTCGACTCGCCTTATATCGCCGGCAAGTACTTCCACGAGATTGCGCTCGCGCCGGAGTGCACGCCGAAGCACTTCCTTGATGTTGCTGCCGACACGGAAGAGGCTGCGAATCTGCCTAAGGCTACGATCGAGGCGGCCAGCAAGCTGGTGCGCGAGACTCGGCCTCTCTATAAGAGCTCGCATTATCGCGACTATCACTTCGTGCTTTCGCTGTCGGACAAGATTCGCGGTGAGGGGTTGGAGCATCATCAGTCGTCGGATAACGGCGTGGAGCTGGATGGCTATAGCAGCCCGGCGATGGCTGTGAGCAATGCAGATTTGCTGCCGCATGAGTTTACGCACTCGTGGAACGGCAAGTATCGCCGGCCGGCACGGCTGTATCAGCCTGACTACGCTACGCCGCAGCAGGGTGACCTGCTGTGGGTGTACGAGGGCATGACGCAGTACTGGGGCAATGTGCTGTCGGCGCGGGCGGGCTTCTGGACGGCGGAGAACTATCGCGATGCTCTGGCCTCGTCTGCTGCGTCGCTGGATACGCGGCCGGGGCGCCTGTGGCGTAATGCGGAGGACACGGCGATCGCGGCACAGTCGATCCGCGGCGGATCGCAGGCGTGGGTGAGCTGGCGGCGCTCGCAGGATTACTACCAGGAGGGTGAGCTGATCTGGCTGGATGCCGATACGACCATCCGCAAGCTGACCAACGATCAGAAGTCGCTGAATGACTTTGCGGCGCTCTTCCTCGGGGCGGGCGGCGATACGCCTGCGAAGGTGCTGCCGTATGAGTTCGACGAGCTGGTGAAGGATCTCAATCAGGTCGTCGCGTATGACTGGGCGAAGTTCCTGAAGGATCGCATTCTGTCGCACGGCCCCGGCGATCCGTCGATCGAAGGCCTGGCGCAGGCTGGCTACACGCTGGTCTACACGGACACGATGTCGTCTTATCAGCGCAGCGGCCTCGCCCGTCGCGGCACGGTGGATGCGCTGTACTCGCTGGGCTTCCGGGCGAATCGTGAGGGCGTGATCAGCGATGTCTATATGGACTCAGTCGCGTATAAGGCAGGGCTGGGACCGGGGATCAAGATTGTGGGTGTGAACAGCACGGCGTTCTCCGGCGATGCGCTGTATGGAGCGATCAAGGCGGCGAAGGGGACGGATAAGACGATCGATCTGCTGGTGGCGATCGGGAATGATCTGAAGACGATCTCGCTGAATTATCACGATGGGGAGAAGTATCCGCATCTGGTGCGGGCGGAGGGATCGCCGGCGTATCTGGACGAGATCATCAAGCCGATGGTGAATTAACGGTCTGGGTGTATCGCGCTACGCGCGATCCGCTTTGCTTAAGGGCACGGCTTTCAGCCGTGCCGTACGAGGGTACAACAAGGCAAGCGGCTTCAGCCGCTGAGGTCACTGCATGGGCCTTGCGACTTTGCCCTCAGGGGCTGAAAGCCCCTTTCTTTTGGCTGTTGGTACGGGACGGCTGAAAGCCGTCCCCTTAAGCAAGACAATTCGCGCTCCCGCGCGAATACCCAGGTCCCTAAGGGGACCCGGGGCACCCAGTGTCGTGGCTCACTTGGGAACTTCACCACACTTCAGGCACTCGAAGGACTTCCCGATCCACTCGGCCCGTCCATCCTCGGTCACTACCCACTCCCGCGTCTGCCAGGGCGGATCGTGCCGCACATGCCGGGTATGACCGCATTCGAGATCGGCGACCCAATGCCCCTCATCATCCTGATGAAACCCGACAATCGCCCGATGCACGCCCATACGCTCCACCCCCAACTAGAGCATTTTCCCTGTTGCTGGGTATCCCGGAAGGAGGGTGCAGCGGCGTTTTCATTGCGGAAAACGCCCATAGATACAGAAGCCCTACTCTCCACCTACAGGGAAAATGCTCTAGGGCCTACTATTCAACCATTCAACAATTCCACCATTCAACCTGCGGGCCGACCCGGCTCGGCCCGCAGTAAGATAGAACCGATGGCAAACACAGTTTTTTGCGCGAAGTACAAGCAGGAGATGGAGGGTCTTGATGAGCCTCCGTTCGATTCTGAACTGGGGCAGAAGGTCTACAAGACTGTCTCCAAGAAGGCCTGGAATGAGTGGCTTGAGCGCCAGAAGATGCTGCTGAACGAGTATCGGCTGCAGCCCTGGACGCCGCAGGCGCAGGAGTTCCTGGTCGAGCAGATGAACGACTTCTTCTACGGCTCGGGCGGCGAGCTGCCCAAGGAATACGTCGCTCCAGAGCACTAGGGGGAGGCCGCAAGGCCACCCTGCTATGGGTGTAGTAAACTTAAAAGACAGCGGGCAATAGCCCCAGCGCCGCCCGGCGCAACCCGCTGTTTACGTAAGAGTCGGGACGTGGCTCAGCCTGGTAGAGCGCACCCTTGGGGTGGGTGAGGTCGCTAGTTCGAATCTAGTCGTCCCGACCATTTCTTCTCCTCATTTACTTATTAACGCGAGCGGATACTTCATTCGCGTTCGTTCCCAACTTTGGAGTTTCGGGACGCGATTAATTTATTCACGGCGATAGTCAACTCATTTTCGTCTTGTAGGGCGAAGTTGAGCCGTTCAATAAAGGCGGACAGAACGACTCGTACGCTCTGGGCCAAGTCCAGACATGTCTCATCATCCTCAGCATGTAGACCCTTGCTGAGCGCTCCGTGCAATAACGTAAAAGGGTTACGACCGTTCAGTAGCAGGCTATCTGGCAGGGCATGATGTATCGATTTGACAGCTTTTTCAAACTGAGTTTCATCCTTCGCTGTCCGAAGCTCGCCTACCAGAATTTCGTGCTTCCCGAGGCGCTCGCATACCCTGATCACCTCGTCTAGCAAATCATTTTTGCGAAGTTCAACGATCCGACGATAGTAGCTGAAGGCCGCTATTCCAAGTGACTGTGATTCACAACGCCGGCCTTTTAGGAAAAGCTCTTTATCTCGCCCCAAAAGCCTCAAAAGGCGAGTTGGAGTAGGTGGACCAAATGGCGGCATCTCACCAAACTTGAACGCCTCAAGATCGTCGCCATTCTCATTAGTACTCAGGGATAGAGCGAAGGCCTTGTGGTCCATCGAACAATTCTTGCATGTGTAGTAAAGGAAGCGGTGAGCAGGTAACCGTGCGTGGAAATTTATTGTGTCTTCAGAAGAGGAAAAGTAGCGAGAACCATCGCAAAAGTCGCAATATATGTTGATTTCGGGGAGGTTCAGGTATGCCGTCCCTAACCTGCCGTCCTGTTGAACCGTCAGCCCGCGTGTCAAGATCTTAACGGTGGCGTAAGGCGGGGTAGAAGCAAGGAAACTTGCTAATTCGACAGCTTCGAGACGAGATTCAGGATTCGCCATCGCAATGAATTACACCTCGTCTTTTCTGAAAAGACAATAGTTCCGGCCTACGTCTACCGACCGTATAGTGGCATTACAGCTTTAGAAATTGACGCTTGTACAAGAATCCTATTAGGGGTTCTGTGCAGGCTGAATAAGATGTTTCTACTCGCCACTGGATAAAAGTTGAGAGCGACACATGAACGAGATGGAAGCGCAGAAAAATCTGAAGGAAAACAAAATAATACCCGAGGTGGTTTATCACTACACCTCGATGGATACGCTTCTTAAAATCGTAAGGCCTACGATCGGGTCAGGTGCAAAGCTTCCCGTTTTTCACGCAACCAGCGTGAATTATTTAAACGATATTACCGAACGAACATTCTTCTTAGAAGCCATCTCGGGCCGCCTACAACAGCCCGATGCGTGGGGAAAATTCAGCGTCAGCCAGTTTGAACTATCGAAATTTTTCGAAGAAATGGAAGAACCAAACGCAATGATCCGAGATCTGCCGTTTGTATCTTCTTTTTCAGGTAATAGAGATTCGCTGCCTCAATGGCGCGCCTATTGCTCCAACGGAAATGGAGTCGCCATTGGAATAAGAACAGAATCCCTCATCAATGCATTTGGGGGTGAGCAGAAGGGTGGGGGCGAGCATTGGCAATTGAGACCCGTTGTCTCATTCAAAAAGGTCAACTACCTGAGCAAGTCAGAAGCACCCTTGATAGATCAGATGCTATCTGACGCCATCGCTCAAGCAAAAGATGATAAGGCAGACGTAGAGCGCGAGCATGAGGGGTTTGAACTTCATTTGCCCGACAGCGTGTGGTGGCGAATCGCCGAATTGGCGTCTTACACAAAAGATATTTCGTTCGCGACCGAGGAAGAGTTCCGTCTCATTCTGACGAATCCTTACATAGGCGGTCGCATTCATTTCAAGCCATCCCGATTCACGCTTATCCCTTATGCAGAGGTAAATCTTCCCCACCCGACAGCTTCACTTCATTCCGGTTTGAATGCTGTCGGACGCCTAAAGAATCCGTATTTCATACATGAGATAGTTGTAGGCCCCTCGCCGCATTCAGATCTGTCAACAAATGCTCTGAATGAATTTTTTGGGCAATGCGATCTTGATATTGATATTCAACGGTCAGAGATTCCCTATCGGGACACAATCTAAGATTCCGAATATTCGGAACCAACTTCTTGCAGGATGACCATCAACATCGTCAAAGCACCGAGCACCGGCACCATCATTCCCCACCGCAGTGAATGACTGAAGGCTGAGACTTGGCCGGTTAGCCATGGCAGGGCGGAGGAGGCTGCTCCTGCCAGGAAGAAGATGGTGTTGTTCTGGCGGCGGTCCAGGACCTTTGAGAGCAGGGCTGGGTAGAGAGGGCCGAGGCCGAAGCCGGTGCAGAAGGCGCAGGTTAGCATCCAGGCGCTTTGCAGGGGTAGCAGCAGGCCTCCGGTGCCGGCGAGGACCAGGAGGGGTAGCCAGCGCCAGCGGGTTTCGAGGTAACGGTCTGCGCCGGGGAGGAAGGCCATGGCGCGGCTTAGTAGTAGTCCGGCCCAGAAGCATGAGGGGGCGGCGATCGTGATGGCCAGGCGCATGGCGTAGCGGTCGGCGTAGGTGGAGAGCCAGCCTGAGCAGGCGGCTTCGATGCCGGGGGCGAGGATGGTGGCGATGATCAGTGCCGTGGGGACTCCGCGGAGGCCTTGCAGCAGCGATGCGTTCGCGTCCAGCCTGGGCGCAGTGAGTTGGGATGTGCTGCTGCCGGTCATCAGCCAGGTGCCTGCTGCGTAGATGGCCCAGAAGATGGCGAAGGCCAGCAGGACGGTGCGGGGGCTGCCGGTGCGGAGTGCCTGGGTGACTACCGTGGGGGCCAGGAGTGCTCCTACGGCCCAGACGAAGTTCAGACGTACCAGTGCCACCGCGGAGGCTTGTTGTTGTTTGAAGAGGATGCTGGTCGAGGTCATGACGGTGCCGAGGCCTATGCCCCAGAGCAGTGCGGGGAGTTGCGGCCAGGTTGTTGTCGATGCCCATAGTGCTGCCGCCACGCATAACAGCAATGAGTAGGTGGCGATCAGACGTTGCAGCGTGCCGCGGACTAAGAGCGCTCCGAGGGATGAGCCGAAGTAGACGCAGAAGAGCATGGCGCCTGCTCCGCGGTCGGTGAGATGCCAGGCGTGTGTGATGGCGGGCAGCATGGCGCCGGGCATGATGAGGCTTACGCCGGTTGCCCAGAAGCCGAGATAGGTCCAGAGTTTGTTGCGGAGTGTCACCTGGGGAAGTGTATGCGGTTGGGGTGGGGTTTTGTGAGCCCATGAACTGGGTGCCCCATATCTGCGGAGCAGATGTGGGGATTCGCGCGTTGCGCGAATCGTTTTTTGTTGTCTTGGGCAGGCTGCGCTCTAAGCGCTGAAGGCGCGTTCGCGCGAAGCGCGAATACCCAGGTCCCCCAGGGACCTGGGGCACCCGGTGTATCGGTAATCCGAAATTTCGTCAGCTTGTCTAAAACAACAAAGAGAAGCACATCCTGTGTAGCTTTTGGAAGGATGTGCTTCTCTGAAGGTGAATAGGTGACTACTTATTGTCTCCATCGTCATGATCGCGTTTGAGCTTAAGGAGACGACAGGACATAACAAACCAAAGTAATGTATCGGCTTGTTGCGCGCGAACGTGCGCCCGGCTGCGGAATTATAGAGCGGGCCTTCAGCCCTTTAACATCTTGCGGGTATCGAAACCTGGGGCGTTGCCCCAGGCTGGTATAGAGCGCGCCTTCAGCGCTTAGAGCCTTCTTTGCCCACCCTAACGTTGTGAGGGTGGGGCACCCGGGTGGGAACAAATGAAGACGTTTCGCGCGGAGCGCGAATACCACCCTTTGTCTTCGACAAAGAATGGGGCAACGAGATCCTACTTTGCCTCTGGGTAGTCCGTGACCTTGGGTTCGATGCGGGGTGGTTGGCCTGCGGAGCTGGTTCTGGTGCTGCCGCCGGTTTGGTTGATTACGTTCAGGATTGCGCCTTTGTCGAGCAAGGCTACTGTGATCATGTGGTGGAACTTTACGCCGGGGGTGTCGGGGACTTCGATGGCGCGGTCCATCACGACATCCGGAAAGCGGAAGACGCTGTAGATGCCCAGGCCCCAGGCTTCGTGTTCGCGGACGTTGTCGGCTACTTTGTACGAGGCCCAGCCCTTCGCGCCTTTCTCGTCTGTCCACTGGGCCTGTGTTGGCGGGTCGTAGGGAATCTCGGATTGGTAGAAGTAGGTGCGGCCGCGCTCGCCTGCCCAGAGCACCTGGTACTTCTGGTGGTGCTCGACGAAGAGACCGTAGATGGTGACGTCGTTGCCGTGGACAACCAGGCCGTAGTTGCTCTGGTTCTTGTCCCAGCCGACGTTGTGGCCGTGGTCGGCGCGCCAGATCCAGGTGTGGTCGACGATGGTGTCGTTGCTGTCGATCACCAGATTGGCATCCGTCCGGCCTTCGCCTGCTCCGCCGACGCGGAAGAAGACGTCGTGCAGTGAGATGGGGTTGGTCTTATGCCGCAGCTTGCTGCCTTGCGTGCCCACATGCAGCAGCGAGGGGGAGATGACGGTGCCCGCATCGAACAACAGGCCCGAGACCGTGACGCCGTCGACATCGGCTACCGTCATCGCTTCAGTCCCGTGCACCGGGCGCAGTGTGGCGAAGCCGATGCCGAGCACGATGGTGTTGGCTTTGCGGATCTTGATGGGGGCGTTCAGATCGTAGTTGCCGGGAAGCAGTAGCAGGTCTTTGCCCTTGTCGAGCGCGGCGTTGATGGTGACGTCGGTATCGCGGTCGGGACGGGCGATGTAGAAGTGCGAGAGAGGTACGGACCGTCCTGCGGTTGAACCCTTCTTCCAGGTAATACCCGAGGAGTTCTCGCGGATGGCGGGGACGCGCACGCTGAAGTTGCCCTTGGCATCGACCTGCAGGAAGGGCTTCTCGCGGACGACGGGTACAGTCGCCACTTTGGTGAAGGGAGGCTTGGGCCACTCGCCTTCGGGAGCGTGCTCGGCGCCGACGAAGACCATGTTCCAGTTTGCGCCGGTCCACTGCTGCCACTCGGTGTTACGCGAGATCCATTGCTGCTGCGTGCCGGAGTCGACGGTGCCATCGACCAGCGAGTCTGAGAGCCAGCCGCCGCTAGCCCAGCCGCGCTTCTGATGCAGCACCATGTTGCCCAGTACATGCATGCGGCGCGCAGCGATCGCCTGCGAGACTGCCCACTGCATGGTGCCGCTCGTCGGGACAACCGAGAAGCCTTCGACGCCGCGCCAGAAGGTGGTGGTGGCGTTGTTGTTTTTGGAGGCTGCGTCGGCATGCACGTCGCCGGCTACTCGGACATCGTCACGGCCTGCGCCGAGGCCGAGGACCTGTGTGTAGAAACCGACGGGGATGTCGAGGTTGTACTTGCCGGGCATGAGCAGGAACGCATAGCGCGAGCTGCCGAACTCGGCGTGTTGTTGTTCGGTGTAGACCTTGTCGATGGCCTGCTGCATCTCGTCATGGTTCATCCCAGGACGAAAAAGCTTTACGTTGGGCCCCCAATCCAGGTTTTCCGGGTTGAGGCGTGGGGACTTTTGCGCTATTGCTACAGCAGAGACAAAACTTAGTACGACACCTGCAACCACTCGCATCTTCATCTGCAATTCGTCCTTACTTGCCTGCTGTTACGTGGAAGCTCTTGTGCTCCGTCGCGGTGGCGTCGAAGCCTGCCCAGAGATCGAAGTCACCGGGTTCGAGTACGACCTTCTTTACCACCGGGCTCCAGTAGGAGAGCTCTTTGACTGGGATCTGTAGCTCGACGGTTTTGGTTTCGCCCGCAGCCAGCCATACCTTCTGGAAGGCCTTGAGCTCGCGCACCGGACGTGCTGCACTGCCTGCGCGCTGATGGGTATAGACCTGCACCACCTGTGCGCCTGCGACCTTGGAGGTGTTCTCTACCGTGACGCGAGCGCAGATGGTTCCGTCTGCGTTGATCGTCTCCGCGTCGAGTGTCATGCCCTTCATGCGGATCTCCGCGTAGCTGAGTCCATAGCCGAAGGGATAGAGCGGAGCGCTGGAGGTGTCCCAGTAGCGGTGCTCTGTGTTGTCGGGGTTTTGTGGGATCGACTGGTAGTAGTACAGCGGCTCCTGTCCGGACTCGCGCGGCCAGGTTGCGGGCAGATGTCCGCTGGGGTTGACCTTGCCGAGCAGCAGGTTTGCCGCTGCGTGTCCGCCTTCGGTGCCGGGATACCAGATGTTCAGGATTGCGGGCACG
This sequence comes from Terriglobus sp. 2YAB30_2, assembly GCF_052114765.1. Taxonomy (NCBI): domain Bacteria; kingdom Pseudomonadati; phylum Acidobacteriota; class Terriglobia; order Terriglobales; family Acidobacteriaceae; genus Terriglobus; species Terriglobus sp. 2YAB30_2. The sequence continues at coordinate 31,615 of NZ_JBFRFJ010000011.1, read as the reverse complement.
TGCTGCTGTGCCCAGGTGATGTCGAGCGGGCGGCCGGTCATCAGCACCAGCACAACTGGCCTACCGAGGGCCACAACTGCTTCGAGTAATTTTTGTTGCTCGCCGGGAAGGTTCAGCCGAGCGCGCGATGCTGCCTCGCCGCTCATGGTCTGCGCTTCGCCTAAGACCAGCACCGTTGTTTCAGCATTGCGGGCAAGCTCGATTGCGTGCGCGAAGGCTTCGGCTTTGGCTGCATCGGTGGTGAGCGTGGGCTTCTCCGGAACAACCTGCTCGTCGAAGATGGTGGCGGAGCCGCGCTCGATCTCGACGCCGACGGCTGCGTCGATCCTGGTCTGCGGCAGAGATTCGCGCAGAGCTTCAACAACCGTCACGGTATCGCGGCGGTCGCCGTGGATGGCCCACGAGCCCATGGTGTCGAGCTTGCTGTCAGCAAGCGGGCCGATGACGGCCAAGCTGTGCAGGCTCCCGCTCAGCGGTAAGAGATGATTCTCGTTCTTGAGCAGGACGGCGGTCTGTTCCGCTGCGGTGCGCGATGCGGTGCGCTCTTCTGCGGAGAGCGTCACCTGCTGGAAGTTCTTGAGGTCGACGTACGGATTCTCGAAGAGGCCCATGCGGTACTTGATCGTTAGGATGGGACGCACCAGGGCATCGATCTCCGACTCAGGAATCCGGCCCGACTTTACGGCTGCGGGAATCCACTTGCGATAGGTTGAGCCGGTCATCTCCATGTTTACGCCGGCCTGCACCCCTCGGATCGCAGCGTCTTCTTCGTCCTTCGCGAAACCGTGGGTCTTCATGCTGCCGACCGACTCCCAGTCGCTGACGACGAAGCCTTTGAATCCCCACTCGTGCCGCAGCACATCCGTCAGCAGCCAGCGGTTGCCGGTGGCTGGAACGCCGTTGAGGTTCTGATAGGCAGACATCACGGTGGCCGCGCCTGCATCGACTCCGGCCTTGTAGGGGCGCAGGTAGACGTTCTGCAACTGCTCATCGGAGATGTTGGTGCTGTCGTAGTCGCGTCCTCCCTCGGCTGCACCGTAGCCTGCGAAGTGCTTGACCGACACCAGGATGTGATCGGGAGCGCCGGCGTACTTACCCTGAAAGCCGCGCACCTGCGCTGCGGCCATCTGCTCGCCGAGATAGGGGTCTTCGCCTGCGCCTTCCATGATGCGTCCCCAGCGTGCGTCGCGGGCGATGTCGACCATCGGAGCAAAGGCCCAGTGCACGCCGGCGGCACGCGCCTCACGCGCGGCCATCGACTGCGTGCGTTCGACCAGCGCGGGATCCCACGACGAGGCCATCGCCAGCGGCACCGGCATGATGGTGCGGAAGCCGTGGATGACGTCATAGCCGAAGAGGATGGGGATATGCAGCCGCGACTCCGTCATGGCGATCCGCTGGAGACTATTGATGCGTTCGGGATCGGTGAAGAAGAGGAAGCTGCCGATGCCGTTCTTTGCCAGGGCATCGGCCTTCTCTTTGGGCGTGTACATGGGCTGGCCGGCGGCCTGCTCCATTTGCTCAACCTTTTCTTCCAGCGTCATCTGCCTTAGCAGCGCATCGACCTTCTTCTGGATCGCCGCGTCGTCCTTTGCGGTTTGTCCGGGCAGGCAGGCCGCAAGGGAGAACAGAAGAGCACCGGCGACGGCGCGGGGAAGGCGATTGGGAAGACGGTTCAGCATGAGCTCACTTTCGTATCTCGGTTAGGGTTCACTGCGTGAGCAGGCCGTTCCACAAGGCCAGCTCGTCGGCCTGTGGACGCTGCGCGACGTGGCTGGGTACGTCGAGGATCATGGTTGTCTGTTTGCCGGTATCGAAGGTAGGCCATGCGGGCGTACCCGGTACTGGCATGGCTTCGCCCTTAAGGAAGGCAGTCCAGGCCGCGTGCATGGTGCCCGCTAATGTCTTCGCATTCGCGGCTGCTTCCGGCGGGAGATGGTTCCAGGCGAAGCGCAGGTCGTAGGAGTGGAAGGCCAGCCCTGCGTAGTTTCCTTCGCCGGGGAAGTCGAGGCGGTAGAGGTACGTCTCATTCCCACCGCCGGCATGCGCTTCGGCAACACGCATAGTGGGCACCCAGTACTCTTCCGCGGTGACGCTGCGGATGCGGCGCATCTCCGGCGAGAGATTGGGGTAGAGCTTCTTGTAGGCCTCGTCGATGGGATGGAACTTTTCTACCGTCAGATTGCCGAGGTCCTGACTGCCGGCATCCTTTGCCGGATGCGTGCCGATGAACGAGGCACTCTCATCGCGGTTGGTGCCGATGAGCAGGCGTTTGCCGCGTGTCGAGCCGCCGCGGATGGCTGCGAGCGGTGTCTGCTGGATGAGGTCGCCATCGATCTCCACACGCAGTGGGAAGTGCACGGGCGAGGTGCGGATCATCCGCTCCTGCGCGACGATCAGCTCGCCGGGCGCGGCCTTGGTGAGCGCTACTCCGCCGCCGACGGACTTCCATACTGCGCCGAACTCGTCGGCGATCTGGTCTGCACGGTTCTTTGGCCAGATGCGTTCGGCGCCGCCGCTTTCGGAGATCATCTGATGGAAGAGGCCGGTTGCGGAGGGAACACCCATCAGCAGGCAGGTCAGCTTTGCGCCTGCGGATTCGCCGCCGATGGTCACCTTATTTGGATCGCCGCCGAAGGCGGCTACATTCTGCTTGACCCAGGTGAGCGATGCGATGAGATCGCGTAGAGCATTGTTGGCCGAGCCGCGATAGCTGCTGCCGAGCAGCGGCTCCAGATCGAGGAAGCCGAAGACGCCGAGACGATATGCCACGGTGATGACGATGATGCCGCTCCCGCTATTGCCATTCCGGGCGAAGTTCGTTCCATCGAACATGGGATCGAAGGAGCGGCCGCCGGTGAAGCCGCCGCCGTGGATCCAGACATAGACCGGGAATGGTCCAGCACCCTGGGGAGCCCAGATGTTGAGATAGAGGCAGTCTTCGCTCTGAGGGTGACTTTTATCCTGCTGATACGCAGAGGCGGCAAACTCAGTCGCGTTACGGATCTGCTTCCACGGAGTGACTGGCTGCGGCGCACGGAAACGGAGATCGCCCACAGGAGGCTGCGCAAAGGGAACGCCGCGGAAGACGCGAACTCCCTCGATCTGCAAACCACGCAGCGGGCCTGAGGGTGTCTTGACGACGACCTCGTTTGCACCTTGTGCAGCCGCATAGCGCAAGCCGCTGATCGCCAGCGTGGCCTGTTGGACAAACTCTCTCCGTGTCAGCATCGCAAAAACCTTTCCTCAGAGCATTTTTCCTGTTGCTGCGTATCCCGAAGGTAAGTGCAGCGGCGTTTTCATTACGGAAAACGCCCATAGATGCGGAATCCCTACACTACACCTACAGAAAAAATGTCTCACCAGACGTAGGTTGCGACGGCGCCGGCGGCCAGCGAGGTATGGAAGGTCTTTCCATGGAACCGTACGCTGAACTCACGCGCCTCCGCATCCGGGTTGCTGACCAGCAGAACATACTTTCCCTTGGGCGTGCGTAGGACTACCTCGGAGGGGCAGGTTCCGTCGCATGTCGATCCGATACGTACCGAGCCGGGAGGAACAAACTTCGAGGCGTGGGCGGCGGTGTAGTGCGCCACCAGACGTGCGACCTTGTCGCCATCCAGTGTCAGCGAGCCTGAGCACATGGGGCAGCCGCCATTGTTGGTGTGCGGCCCGTTCTGCGGATCGGCGGCGAGATTCCAGAGCAGCACATTGCGGCTCCAGTTATTCAGCGCTCCGATCACGACGCGCGAGAAGGGGCGCGCGATCGGCATCGGTTCCTTGGTTTTGTAAGCAACCACCATCTGCTCGGTGAAGTAGATGTTCTTTTGCGGATAGGCATCGTGGACGGCTGTCATGGCGCTGATGTCACCGAGGTAGAGATGGAAGCCGGAGCCGTCGGCCACGGGGCCGGACTTTGCATCCTTCAATACCGTCTCCGGATAGTTGGGATGATCGCAGTTGTGATCGAAGGCGATGATCCTGGTCTGCAGCCCGGCTGTGTGCAATGCAGGGCCAAGGTGCTGACCGATGAACTCGGCCTCTTCATCGGCGGTCATCACCAGGCTGGGCGTGTTCTTCGGGTTCTCCGGCTCGTTCTGCACGGTCAGCGCATCGATGGTGATGCCGTGCGCCTTCATGCCCTGGAGATACTTCACCCAGTACTGCGCGTAGGCCGGGTAATACTCTTTCTTGAGGGCTCCGCCTTTTACGTTTTCATTGGTCTTCATCCAGGAGGGTGCGGTCCATGGAGAGGCGAGGATTTTGAGCCTGGGGTTAGTCGTCAGAATCTCTTTCAGTACCGGGATGACATCCTTCTCATCCTCGGCGAGCGTGAAGTGCTTCAGCTCGGGATCGGTCTCACCGGTGGGCATGTCGTCGTAGGTGTAGACGTAGGCGTTCATATCGGAGGCGCCAACGGAGACACGGAGATACGACATCCCGATCTGTCCGTCGCCGTTGCCGAAGAGCTCGTGCAGCAGGTTGCTGCGGGCCGCGGGCGTCATCTTCATCAGGAGCTGTGCGGAGCCGCCGGTCAGGGCGTGGCCGAAGCCGTCGATGGTTTGGAAACGTTTTGCATCATCAACCGAGATTGTGGCGCCGGTGGCGGGGGTCTTGCTCCATTTCAGATCGGTTTCGCGATGCAGGAGCTTTGCGCCGTCGTTGGTGGTGAGCCATACCTGGGCTGGTTTTTGGGCTATAGCCGCGTTGAGCGAAAGTGCGAGGATTCCGATCGATAGTTTTTGCGTGATTTTCGATTGCATATAGTTTGTCGCCAATATCCCACCCATCGCGTTATCACCCCAACGAACAAGTTCGTCGGGGACCCCGATTCGCGATATGGATGGGGCACCCAGTGCATGAGGTCCCAAATGTGACTGCCGCACTATAGAGCGGGCTTTCAGCCCTTTAACTTCTATTTGGCAGCAAACCTGGGGCGTTGCCCCAGGCTGGTATAGAGCGCGCCTTCAGCGCTTTTCACCCGAAGCTTATATTGCCCGGGTGCCCCACCTTCGCAACGCTAGGGTGGGTTAGGAATACCAAAATCCGTAACAAGGAACAAAAATCGAATTTGTAGTTACACCAGAAAAAATGAGAGGCGGGTAGTTGCACCCGCCTCTCAGGCCAGGAGATTAGAACGAGAAGCGACCCATGAGCTGGATTGCTCGCCCGCCTACGAACAGGTTGGTTGAGGTGATCTTTCCGAAGTTTCCGTTGGTGATGGAGCTGTTCGGGTTTGCGAAGACCGGGTGGTTCAGTACGTTGGTTGCGTCGGCACGCAGCTCAAACTTGTACTGCTCCTTATAGAGGTTGAAGGTCTTGCCGAGCGAGGTGTTGAAGCTCACGATGCCGGGGCCGTAGACGTTGTTGCGATGGAAGTTGCCGAAGGTTCCGTTCGCAGGGATGATGAATGCGGCGTTGGTGTCGGGGCCTACCTTCTGGCCGCTCTGGCTGATGTAGGTGGTGTTGAACCAGTGGTCGCGAGTGCGGTCACCGAGCGTAGGACTGCTGGCCCAGTTCGGATACATGTTGCCCGAACCGGCATAGGTCTGCGCCAGCGTTGACGGAATGGTGATGGTCATCGGATTACCCGACTGCAGCTGGTAGGTGGTTGAAAGCTGCCATCCGCCCACTGCCTGGTCAAGCAGGTAGTTATTGTTCAGGAAACGCTGTCCCTTGCCGAAGGGAAGCACATAGATCGCGTCTCCCTTGAAGGCGTTGCGCACGTCGAAGTTCGAGGGACCGTAGTTGGCTCCCACGTCATACGAGTTCTGATAGGTGGTGGTGCCGTTGCGGCTGCCCCACGCCGACGAGTCGAACTCGCTGAGGAACTTCGACCATACATAGCTGGCATCGAAGGACAGGCTGTGTGTCAGGCGCTTCTGGAAGGCAGCCTGCAGCGAGTTGTAGTTGGCATCGGCGTTGAAGGTGCTGCCGCTGATCGAGGTGAACTGCGGGAACGGACGGAACTGCTGGTCGACGACGGCCAGCTTGTCGACCGGCACCTGGTTGATATCGCGGCTGAAGGTGAGGTTGACCGAGCGGCTGCCAACGAACGCGAGGCTCGCTTTCATGTCGCTGCCGATCTGCTTCTCAACCGTGAGATTGTACTGGTGGATCTTGGTCACCGGCGTGTGCTGGTTGGTGAACGAGACACCCTGTCCGTTGTACGCACCCGAGTCCGTCGTCGGCCCGATGTACGGGAACTGCGGATTCGCGGCTGACAGCTTGCCGATCGCGGTTTGGCCGTTGCTGGTATCTGACAGCGACCCCTTGAAGCCGAAGGCCGCACCCTCGTCGCCGCCGTACGTATCCAGGCTCCAGAGGTAGGCATACAGACCGTAGCCGCCGCGGATCACAAAGCCCGGACGGTACTGCCAGGCAAAGCCCACGCGCGGGAGCACGGTGTCGTAGACGTTGTTCTGCAACTGCGAGCGACCGTTCGTCTTGGTGGTGGCATACCACATGCCGCCCAGGGTGTTGGTCACGCTGTTGGTTACGGTGGGATCGAAGGTACGCTGGTTGCCCTTGGTGTCAGACCAGCCTTCCATGATCTGGTAGCGCAGGCCGAGGTTGACGGTAAGGTTCGGCGTCAGCTTCCAGTCATCCTGGACGAACATCTGCGGAGCCTTCTGACGGCCGGCATATTCAGGCGTGACCTGTGCCGACCAGCTGTTGATCTGCTCGGTGTAGAGATCGGCCCAGGCATTGCCCGTAGACGCCTGATTGCCGCCTGCCGCCGTCTGGCAGTAGGTGCACTGCGTATAGACACCGGTGAAGCCGAGCGTCGATCCGTTGATATTGCCGTATGCGGTCGAGTTGTCCTGGAAGATCATGTACTCGCCGCCGACGTGCAGGATGTGCTTGCCGCGGATCATCGTCACCACGTCCGAAGGATCGTAGTTGTGCTCCTTGTAGGTGAAGGGCGAGAGCGGCTGGTTGACGCCCGAATAAGACGAGATATTGAAGGTCGGGATAATGTCGAACTTCAGGTACGGCAGACCCAGCGACGGCCCAAGACCGGTTCCCTGCGAATCCGGAATGAAGAAGTTGAGCTGGTTGGTATAGCCCAGGCGCGCTTCGTTGATGGTGTGCGAGCTGATGTTCCACACGTCGGTGATCTGCGAGTTATAGCTGCTGACATCGCCGGTCATACAGACGAGGGGGCATCCCAGGCCATTGACGTAACGGGCCGGGTTGTCACGCTCGCTCACTGAGCCGGTCAGACGGTTCGACGGCGAGATGTCATAGTCGAAACGGCCGAAGTAGCGGCTGTAGGGATTGGTGGAACGCAGGTTGTAGTAGTAGTTGTTCGCCGTAACGCCGGTCGTAGGGCTGGTGGACGAGTTCGATCCGTTATAGTTCGCCTTCGGGAACAGCGCCAGGACCTTTGCCGCCGCCGGCGAGATCGGCACCTGGTTGTTCGCGAACTGGTTGCGCTTGATGTACGTCTTTCCGCTGACGGTCACCTGCGACGTGGTGTTGGGGTCATAGACCGGGGCCATGCCGGAGAAGTCTCCGCGGCGCATCGCATCGGTGGGTACCGTCTGGTAGCCGGTGCTCGCGCTGAGGCTGATGGTGCGGTCGTAGTTGAAGTAGAAGAACAGGCGGTTCTTTCCGCCCAGCGACTGCGGCAGCCATATCGGTCCGCCGATCGATCCACCGAAGTCGTGGTAACGGCGATAGGGCTTCGAGGTCTGATAGAAGCTGCGCGCATTCAGCGCATCGTTCTGGAAGTACTCGTACGCCGCTCCGTGGAAGGTAGAGCTTCCGCCCTTGCTGATCTGGTTCATGATCACGCCGCCGGTACCGAACTGCGCGGAGAAGGCTGAGGTATTGACCTGCACCTCCTGCACCGTCTCGAAGGTCGACACATCGGCATTGCCGGAGTGCGACAGAGCGGACGAGGCGCCGTCAGCCAACACAGCGTTGTAAGGCAGGTTGCCGTTTACCGAGTAGGCCTGGCCGGTGTTGGTGGTTCCGGAGGTCGAGGTCGCGGTCGCACCCGGAATCAGCTTGATGAAGTTCTGCCAGTCCGGAGTAGGGTTCGGCAGCTTGGACAGGACCTTGGCTTCCAGAGTGGTGGACTGTTCGCCGGTCTCGGTCTGAATGAGCGGCACATCTTCGGCCACAACGACCGAGGTCTCGGTGGCGCCCACCTTCAGTTGAGCGTTCACGGTGATGACGCCGACCTGCAGCGTAATCTGCGAACGGACGTAGCTGGAGAAGCCTTCCTTCACGATGGTGACCTGGTAGTTGTCGGTCACGATCGGGCCGGTGTCGTACAGACCGGATGTGTCTGTGGTGTAGGTAGTGGTGACGCCCTTGTCCTTATCGAGAACGGTGACGGTTGCTCCGGCGATCACGGCTCCTGTCGGATCGGTGACCACGCCGCGGATATCGCCTGCATTCGCATTCTGAGCCTCTGCCGACCAGGTCGCCAGAGAAAGTACAAGAACGCCCGCTGCAGCAAGCTGCTTGCGAGAGATTGACATATTGTGCCTCCAAATGAGCAGCCTTCGCGCCATGAACAATCGATTGTTTTGAAAATGCCTATTTCTCCACTCATGAAGACAATCGATTGTTTGTGATAGACGCGGGTCTGCCGGCAGTCATTAGAGGCTTTGGCCGACAATGCTGTCAAGAGCTTTTTGCAGAGGCGCGCCCAACCGGGTAACGGTACGGAGCCCGTCCGGTCGACTCGCGGAAGATCAGCTCCGGCTCTACTGCAATGTCATCGCCGTCACGCTCGCCTTTGAGACGAGTAAGAAGGACTTTGGCGGCGGTCTCGCCCATCGCCTGCAGCGGCTGGCGGATGGTGGTGATCGATGGCCGGGCAAAGACCGAGACGCGGATGTCGTCGAAGCCGATGATCGAGACATCTTCCGGCACGCGCAGACCAGCGTCGCCTACCGCACGAATGGCGCCCAGGGCGGCGATGTCGTTGAAGCAGACGATGGCGGTGAAGTCGCGCGACTGCTTCATCAGCTTCTGCACCACGGTGTAGCCCAGCTCCGGCGAGGTGATGTCGCGATCGAGCTGCATGACCAGACCTTCGGGGATGGAGATCTTGAAGCGCTTGGCAGCATCCGACATGGCCTTCCAGCGGCTTTCGGAGTCGGAGCTGAAGGCCTGTCCGCGGATGAAGGCGATGCGCTTGTGGCCAAGGTCGCGGAGGTGGCGCATGGTCAGCTCGGCGGCGTGCTCGTGGTTCAGCATCACGTTGGTGATGCCGGGAATATGCGCATGACCGGCGACGGCGACACAGGGCACCTGCAGCGACCTGGTCAGATGCGTATCGATCGCGATGAAGCCCTGAACACCGCGCGAGATCAGCATCTCGATGTAGCCTTCGGTCTTTTCCTCACTGTGGCGATGCTGCGCGATGAGGTAGGAGTACTGGTTGCGCTCCAGCTCGCTGGCGACGCCGCTGAGCACCTGGGCGTGGTACTCCTCACCGACCAGGGGGAGAAGGATACCGAAGGTGCGGGTGTCCTGCTGGCGCAGCGAGCGGGCGAGGAGGCTGGGGCTGTAGTTGAACTCTTTGGCGGCGTCCTTGATGCGCTGGCGTGTGGCCGGCGAGATGGAGCGGCCGGGTACATCGTTCAGCACGACGGAGACGGTGGAGGGGTCGACCTTCAGGTAAGCGGCAAGCTCCTTGAGGCTGATGCGTTTTCCCGCGATGGACGGCTTTGCCGGCGCCTGCTTGCGACCACGACCTTTTGTCGATTCGGACACTCTTGACTAGACCAGGAAACACTTTCAAAAAGTAGCGGGCCGGTTGGGTGACAACCGGCCCGTTCTCAGTATGCAGAATTTATTGCCGTGCACGGCACATCTCTTTTGGACGGGCTCTCGTGCGGATCGGGTTACATGACTTAGGGCGTAGCTACAAATTCGCCTTTGCTGAAGAACTATAGAGCGGGCCTTCAGCCCTTTAAGAATCTTGTGGGCACCAAACCTGGGGCGTTGCCCTAGGCTGGTATAGAGCGCGCCTTTCCACCCCAATGAACAAGTTCATTGGGGACCCCGGCTTTCAGCGCTCAGCCGCTTACCCCGCAGGGTGCCCCGCCCTCGCAACGCTAGGGTGGGTTCGGAACACCCAAGATTTTCAACAAAACTCAAATCGAATCTCTCGAGACGCCCTACGCGGTGGTCGCGTTGATCAGTACAAAGCTCACGCTGGTCTTGGTGACGCGCTTATGCGGAGTCATGCGGGGGATGAAGAAGTAGTCGCCCTTCTTGAGTGTGACTGCGGTCGCGCCTTCGGAGTCGGGGCAGAGAAACTCACCCGGCTTGGTCTGACGGGGATTCTTCGGGGTTCCGCCGACATAGTACGTCGCCTCGCCATCGAGGATCTGGAAGACATGGTCGCGGGTCTGGTGATACTCAAACTCGGGAGCGGCCTTGGCGACCTCGTTGGTCAGCACCATGGTCACGGCAGTTCCCTTGCCATCGACCAGGTCCTTGTTGCCCGGCTTCTGATGGACAGCCTGCAGCAGCTCCGCGAGCTTCTCCGCGGTGATCGGCTGGAAGGCAACCGGAGGACCGGAAGGAGCAGCCTGCGCAGCGGCGTCTTTGGAGGACAGGGCAGCAGCGCCCAATCCAAGCGCAGCAGCAGACGCGGAACCGAGGAACGAACGGCGGGACGAACGTGTCTTCATACGTGAAAGCCTCTTTTCGAGCATCAGAGTATCAGGTTGGGGAAATGATGCGCATTGGGGATCGGACAGATGCTGCCTTGAATTGCCCAGCAATCAAACGGCTCTCACCACTTCGATCCGAACAGCCAGGTGTAACTAGCGAAACTAGTCAGTATTCTTTCGAGGGCCGCGACAGGCTTGAAGGAAGCACTCGGCATAGGCAGTAAGGATGTATTGGTATTCAACCTCTGCGTCGATATCGTCGAACGCGCTCTCGATATCATGCACAGTATTTTCCATGTTCTTGGCGTCGTAACTGATTCTCCATGCACTGGTTTCCATCTTCACATTGAACTCCCGTTCAATTAAACCTAGGCGCTCGTATGTTTCGCGTGCTCCTGTGGGAGCGCCCCAACTTCCAGTGAACGCTTGGTATGGGATCGCATGGCCGCCCGCCAAGGGGCGTTTTTGAAGCTTAGATACCTCAATGACAATGTGATCGAGATGCTTTGCTTCCTTGGGAGTTAACTGCTTGAGTGTTTCGATAAACGATGGAGAAAGCGAATCGGCCTCTTGAGACGCAGAGGCGAGCAGACCCGCCCAACGCTCTTGCAGATCTTCATTATCTTCAACAGAACAAGTATCCAGAATCGGAAGGAGCAATCGAGTTGGGATTGGTTTGGGAGGCAGACCTGCCTCCTGGAGAATGCGCCTGGTCTTCTCGGTTGTTTTTAGAAAATTCTTGACGCGATAAACCTTTACATTGTCAGCGAGAATAGCCCCAAGTTCCTCAAAAGCGGGCCCGGCAAGCTTCTTTAGAAGATCGGTAAGATTTGCAGCTGCTCCAGATTTGAGAATTTCTCCTGCGCCGTCCATAGTGCCTGACATGATAACAATGCAGCCTGCTCAGTTGAAACCACAATCACGCCCCGCACAACTTAGGAATACGCTCGACGGTGACTCATTCATCGATATGAGCTAAGAATCCCAGTGCCAGCAATCTGGCAAAATCATTGAGATGGCAAACCTACGGTTTGATGAGAGGCAGACACTAGAGCATGTTCTCGGCATGAAGAGCGGCTACGTGCTTGATCTCAGCAACTCTGAATTCAGTCAACTCATTTTCGATACTGTAGCAATAGATATTTACACGCGAACATACGAAGGACGCGGCAACTCCAAGGCAAACAGGCTTCGTGAGCTTTGGTCGAAGGAAGATTCCCATACCGTAGCAATTGTTCTCGAAGCTTTGCTTCGTCGTGAAGCGCGCCATCCAGAGGTGTACCGCACGCCACCGATCAACGATCGCGACCGTGCTGATTGCCAAGACATTGTGAGCAGATTGCGTTCCGCTGCCGAAACAGATCCCCTGCCACTGGTCAACGTCGGCAATACGCACGTGACCTTTGTCCAGGTTCGAGACGAGGTAAAGCGTTATAACGAAGAAGGTCGCTTCGAGGTCGGAATCGACCGGCTGCATACATTTCTGACACAGTACCTACGGTTACTAATCGCAAAGCGCAATGGAGGAGCGCCCGACGAAGGCGTGCCGCTCCACTCCCTCATGGGGACATACGCTAAGTTTATCCAGAAGGATTCCAGTCCCACAGAGATGGCTGTGCGCATCCTGCGCTCTTCGATCTCTACGCTTGAGGCATTCAATTCAATCCGCAATAACAGCAGCCTCGCACATCCAAACGACAGCGTGCTTAATAAGCATGAGGCCCGCTTTGTCTTCTCTCATGTTATAGCCCTCGTGCGCTTCATTGAAGAAGTTGAAGAGATCGCCGCTCAAAGGAACATTCACGCGGCTCCCGACCCGGACGACGACATCCCCTTTTAGGAGACACCTCCGGGTTCATCTACCAGCGCCGACGTTATTAGGCGTCCCAGCGCTCCGCTTGCTCATATCTCGCCCTCACAACGGGCGAGGACTAGGCTCCTCAGAGTGTGAAGATAAGTGTCGTCCACACCTCGCGAATATGATCGCTCTGTTTCCATAAAGAGATACCGATAGCAGAAGTTTACAAACAGGATGTGGTCCGTTACTTCAAAGCTTATGCAAGATCGGGTTGACGGAAAGTTCCGTAAACCAGCCAAGACGATTCTTTCTTCCTCGGCGTCGGCAATAGGATAGTGCTCGATACCGTCCGCCTGAAGATCGCTCTTTAGGATGGCGGGGACTACGGTCGCGGAACTATCGGCTTCTACCGGATAGAAAAGGACGGCAGGCGAGGCGAACTCATGAAGATGATCGACGTAGAAGTCTGATCGGTACCCGGCCAGTCGTATGTAGCGCCGGATCAGTGTGCGGCGTGCCTCGTATAGAGTCTGATGTAGACAGGCAAATTCCTCCATCGGGAACTCGTGGCCCGCAAAGCTCTCAGGTCCGATAGGCTGTCTCGATGCATAGTCAATGAGCCACTCTCCGTAGACTCGTTGGGCGAGATCGTCCTCATCCGGGACCGGATTCGAGAGCCAGCGCTCGACCTCCACACGAAGGGTACCTGTGTCCCTCCGCAGTTCTTCATAAATCAAGACAAAGCGTGCAATCGGGTTATCAGAGCTGTAGAGAGAGATGCCGAGCGCGCAATAGAGGGCGTCAATTCCGTAAAGAATGTTGCCACTATAAAGCGTAACGAATCGCTCAACCAAACCTTTATAGAGTTTGCCGGCATTGAGGATCACCGTCCTGTAATAGTGCTCCATCGATTCGACACCATGGATCGCGTGGAGATGAAGCAGCTCAGTTGTGATCGCGCTGGCTTCGAGCAAGTGTTCCAGAGAAATGGAGTCGGACTCAATCATGCCGTCCGCATACAAGCCCTGGCTGCGATTGAACGCGTCCTCGTCGATATCATCGATCAACTGCTTGAGGAATGCCATCTCAGGATCAGAATGCCAGATCGGGTCATTCACCCCCGCCGGGAGATAACGGTGTTTGGTAAGCCGGCTGAGTATTTGCATTACAGCCAAGGTAATCTTGTGCTGTCGCAGGAACTGTTCGAATAGAGGGCGGCAAAGAAGAGCATCATGGAAGTGCCGGAGCTCATGGAGCAATGTGGCGAAGCGATTGAAGGCTAACGCCGCATCGTCGCCAAAGACTATGCCTGTTTTCCCCTCTCCATCCTCACCAATGAGCTTGAAATAATGATCCTCGGAGTCGGCTCTGCGGAACAAAACGTCGTTCTTGATGAAGACAACAGGAATGCCTTGGAAGAAGAACCCGAGAGTACCGCGAAGTGGATTGGGAGTGGCTACTTTCATTATTTAATCGATCTGTGTTTGGCCATCATCCTAATTGTCGCAATCATTGTCTCCGACCCTGCTTCTACGAAACGAAACCGGCCTGCGTGACGCCTCAGCATCTCTTCAAACAGAGAATACAGCTCGCTATTGTGGCGGAGGGATAAAAATTGGCGACTTCACTAACGCTAAGAGTGCAGTCGCTTCGATATTTCGGGAGCTAGTTTTTCCAGCACCTTCATGCCATTGTCGCTGTTGGTCATCAGGACGAAGCCTGAGTGGTCTGCGGCGCAGGCCTCTGCGATGCATTGGAAGCCGGGGTTTGCGCCGTCGTGTCCGAAGTAGATGTGTTTCGGTGTGCGTGCGATTCGCCAGCCGAGTCCCCAAGCGATGGTGTAATCGGCCGCCTTGCTGACTTCGATCTGCGGGGTCGTCATCTCTCGCAGGCTGTCTGCGCTGAGGTGATGATCGTCCTGTGGTCTGGGATCGATGATCTGCATCAGGAACTTTGCGTAGTCGGCGGGAGTAGTTAGGAGTCCGCCAGCGGCGCCGTAGCGTGCGAGATCGATGGCTCGGCTGGTTCCATAGGGTAATGGGTTTCCGTTTGCGTCATGCGGACGTGCGCGGCGTTTGGCGAAGTCCGGGTTCAACACGTAGCCGCTGGAGGTCATGCCGAGAGGAGTGATGACCCGGGATTGCATGGATTCGCCGAAGTCGGTTGCGCAGACCTTTACTCCGGCTTCGAACTGGCCGCACTGCTTCGGGTCGGTGTGGCCGATGAGGTCGTTTACGACCGATTGAAGGTAGTAGTATCCCTCGCCGGAGTAGGACCACCGCTCGCCGGGGTCGGATGCGATTCGCAACGGGTCGTCCGATGAACGCCAGTCGGGGACGAGGCCGCTGGAGTGCGAGAGGATGTGTCGTGCGGTGATGCGGTTGATACGGGGATCGTCTTCGAGGAGACGCCGGTTGGTGTAGGTGGTGAGTGGAGTGTCGAGTGAGAGCATGCCCTGTTCGCATAGCTTTAGAACCAGGTAGGCGAAGACAGGTTTGCTCATCGAGGCGGCTTCGAAGAGTGTGTTGCTGTCAACGGGAGTGCCGGATGCGCGATCGGTGACGCCGAAGCCCTGGAGCCAGATGATTCGGCTGTTTTTGAAGACTGCGAGGGAGAGGCCTGGGACGTTGGTGGACCTCAGGAGCGCGGGGATCTGGGTTTCGAGGTCTTTGAGTTGGGATTGCGATTGGGTGGGAGAAAGAGATGCTGCCGGCAGGAGGCGGAGGAAGGTTCTTCGGTTCATTGGGCCTCCGCTGGAGTTGTGGCGGGATAATGATAGCGGGTGGGATAGCGACTGTTGATGGCGCTGGGACGATTGCCCTCAGCGGTTAAAACCGCTTTCTTTCGGGCTTTATATGGCATGGCTAAAGCCATGCCCTTAAACAGTACATTCGCACCTCTGGTGCGAACTGGCTGCACTGTGTGCAGCGGAAGAAGCGGGTCCTTCGCCTATGGCTCAGGATGACAGGCCTAGAGGTTGGGGGAGTTGCGGAGTTCATCACTTCGACTCGAGCAGCAAGGGCTCTGTCTCGATGAGACGCAGGGACTTCACCATCTCAGCGGTTGCGCTTTTGTACTTCTTGAAATGCGCGGATTGCAGATGTGCCTGATATGCCGCTGGGCTCGCGTACATCTCGAACAGCCTGATCTGGTTTGGGTGATCCTTCACCGTAACCGCATATAAGGCGAGAACCCCTGGCTCAACACGGACAGATGTCTCAATCTCTTCGCGCAGAGCTGCTCGATAGGCGGCCAACTGTGCCGGATCGATCTCCAGTTCCGCGAGCCGCACCAGGCGTTCCGGAGGAATCTCTGCGGCTTGGGAACGTGAGCCTGAGATCAGTATCCCGGCGAATACGGCGCCGGCTAGAACTGCAAGTGTCTTTGCTTTCATTTTTCTCTCCGAGGTTTTGGGCATCCGCTGGAGTTATGGCGGGATCATGATAGCGGGTTGTTCTGCAATTGATCGCGACTGCGTGTTTGTTGGTAGACTCGGAGGCTTTGCCCTCAGCGGTTGAACGCCTCTTTCATTTGGCTGTTGGTATGGGACGGCTGAAAGCCGTCCCATTAAGCAAAACATTTCGCGCCTAGCGCGAATACCCAGGTCCCGGGGGACCTGGGGCACCCAGTTCGGAGCTTAGGATGACAACATTTATGAAGGCGCCACTAGCGGCAAATTCGCTTTCAATGGAGGACTATAGATCGGGCCTTCAGCCCTCTTTTTCTTTTGTTGCCGGAAACCTGGGGCGTTGCCCCAGGCTGATATAGAGCGCGCCTTCAGCGCTTATTGGAAACCGGCTTCGTCGGGGACTCCGGCCTTCAGCGCTCGGAACCGTGGCGCGACTAGACTGTTGATGGCGGCTCTTATTGCTCTTAAGTGCACGCCGCTGTGGAACGTGCAGAGGACCCAAGTCTTATGCAGCCCCTTCCCGAGAGACACGCGATTCCGAATGCTCCGCGGTTCTATGTCAGTGAGCGGCAGCCGATACGGCGTTCCGCTGTGTTGCTCGCGATGGTGATGGCGGTTGTCGTGCTCTTCGCGGTTGCGTATGCGCTGCGTCACAACGGGCACATTCGTTTCAGTCAGGATGATGATGAGGTCTCACGTTCGTCCAGCAGTGGTGCGTCGGCGAGGTCGCACGACGACGATAACGACGATCCGAACCAGATCGATACCATTGCGCTTTCCGATCCGGCGGATGCTCCGGTGCCGGCGCGCAAGGGAGATCATGTGAGCCCGGTTCATCCCACCCTGTTGGTGCATCTGCCCCGTTATGGGAATCAGACCGGGCTTATTCCTGATACTCCATCAGGTCATCTGCTTTATAAGTGGCTTGCGGCTTTCAACCAGGCGAGTGCGCCGGCGTTGGTTGAGGCTGTGCCCACGCTGGCGAGCGAAGAGGTGGTTGCCGCGCAGATGGATCTGCGGGAGCAGACGGGTGGGTTTGCTCTTCTGTCGGCGAAAGAGGTGCAGCCGGGGGTGCTGGTCTTTCGGCTTCAGAGCCAGAGGCCGCCGGCGTTTGAGGTGTTGGGGACGTTGCAGGTGCGGGCTGGGTCGAATCCGGCGAGTGTTGCTAGTTTTAGTTTGCGTGGGGTTGAGGCGGCGCATCCGGGGATGGAGGTGAAGTGACAGGAAGATGGATCGAGCTTCGCTCGATACTTCACCCCAGCGAACAAGTTCGCTGGGGACCCCGATACTCCCACATCTGCTCCGCAGATATGGGGCACCCGGTGTATAGGTTTCGGATCGGCGTATCGGTAGAGTTCGCGCGCACTCTACGTTGCCTTGCGCTGGAACGAGGTCTTCTTGGCGACGTTGCCCTTTGCTTTGAAACCGCCGGTAGCGCCGTTGCTGCCGGGCTTGGCGCCCGCGGCCTTGCCTTTCATCTTCTCAAGCATCGCCTGCAACTTCTGCTCTTTGGGGCTTAGGCCCGTCTTCCGAACGGGCGCTTTGGGAACAAGATCATTACTCATAGGGAAGATCGTACACCGGGGCGGCAGTGATCACAGCAGCGACTTCGCCTCCCGTACCCGTGCAATCGCCTCGTCGCCGGTTGCTCCCACAGCGGAGAAGTGGCCCATCTTGCGGCCGCGGCGCGGCTTCAGCTTCTCGTAGAGATGTAGCCTCACCCCCGGAACCGCCAAGGCGGCATCAAAGCGCGGCTGACGCTCATTGCCTTGCTCATCGAGCCAGACCTCGCCCAGCAGATTGACGATCGCCGCAGGCTGCACCAGCGAGACATCGCCGAGAGGCAGATCGCAGACGGCCCGGATCGCCTGTTCGAACTGGCCGGTCACACAGGCGCGCTCGCTTTGGTGGTAGCTGTTGTGGGGACGCGGAGCGAGCTCGTTGATCAGCAGCTTGCCGTCTTTGGTGACGAACATCTCCACCGCCAGCAGGCCTTCGAGCTGGAAGGTATCGGCCAGCGCTTCGCCGATCTGGCGCGCCTGGCGGTCGAGCTCATGCGGTATCGGGGCGGGGATCACGCTCCAGACCAGGATCTGGTTCTCGTGCACGTTGCCGGCAGCGGGAAAGACCTTGACCTCGCCGCTGGGCGAACGCGAGACCATCACCGAGATCTCCTGTTCGAGATCGACCGCCTTTTCGACGACGCAATCGGTCTCGCCGACGGCGAGCCAGGCATCGCGGATCGATCCATCGGAGACCTCTTCGGGATACATGCGGGCCTGTCCGCGGCCGTCGTAGCCGCCACGGGCGCTCTTGATGAAACAGTCGCCGCCCAGCTCCATCACCGCGCTGGACAACTCTTCCAGGCTACGGACGCCGCGGAAGGGACCGACGGGGAAACCCATCTTCTGCAGCCAGGTCTTCTGCTCAACCTTGTCCTGGATGATGGCAAGCATCGGCGCTCCGGGGCGCACCGGCGCAAAGCGCGAGGCCATGGCCATGCTCTCGGGTGAGATCTGTTCGATCTCGAGCGTGACCACATCGCATCCGCGGGCGAGGTTGCCGGCCTCCCAGTCATCGCGCCAGCTTGCTTCGATGACCTTGTCGACGACATAGGCGGCGGGGCAGGCAGGATCGGGATCGAGGACGTGAATCTTGTAGCCGAAGGAGCGAGCGGCCATGGCCATCATGCGGCCGAGCTGTCCACCGCCGAAGATGCCGACGGTCTTACCGGGAAGAATTGCGCTCACGCCTCGTCCTCCAGGGACTCAGCCAGGACGGCGGCGGTGCGTGCGGCACGCCATGCCTTGAGCTTCTCGCGCAGAGCATCGTCGGTGGTGGCCAGGATAGCGACCGCCAGCAGCCCAGCGTTCATGGCTCCGGCTTCGCCGATAGCGAGCGTGCCGACGGGGACGCCCTTGGGCATCTGGACGATGGAGAGCAGCGAATCGGTGCCCTGCAGCATGGTGGCAGGCACGGGAACTCCGAGCACAGGAACGACGGTCTTGGCCGCCAGCATGCCGGGCAGATGCGCGGCGCCGCCGGCGCCGGCGACGATGACGCGCAGGCCCCGCGCTTCGGCGGTCGCGGCGTACTCCATCAGGAGATCCGGCGTTCGATGGGCGGAGACGACGCGTGCCTCACAGGGAACGCCAAACTCCTGCAACACAGTAACGGCAGCCTTCATGACCTTGTAGTCACTGCGGCTGCCCATCACCACTCCAACCAGCGGCGAGGTGCTCATGGGCCTGATGATATCAGCGGGAGGGGCGCCCCAAAGCCTTCCACAGGAAGGCTTTGGGGGTTGAATGGTGGAATTGTTGAATCGTTGAATGGTGTTTTTCCGCCGGGATGGCCGATCGACTCACCGCTCTATAGTGGGTGATTTTGAATACGTGCGCTGTTGCATTGCTGTATCGCGCAGCAGCGTGCCAAAGCCTTCCACAGGAAGGCCTTGGGTTGAATGGTTGAATGGTTGAATTGTTGAATGGTTTTCCCGGCTGGCCGAAATGATGTGGCCGCCACGCGATGCAACGTTCAGAATTGTCGATTGAATGAGGTGAGTCGATCCGTCACCCTGGCGGAAAAACACCATTCAACTATTCAACTATTCAACCATTCAACTCTCGTCTGGCCGTCTCGGCCAGACGCGGCAGGTCATTCGTAGTCAGTACACGAATCGCCTCGCGTTCCATGGTTTCGACGCCGAAGCGGTAGCGTTCCGCGGCCTCGCCTTCGGTGGTTTCGTCCACCTGGCGTAGCGGCTCGACGACGGCGGTCAGCTCCAGACCGGCGTTTTCCACGCGTTGCACACCTTCACGCAGTGAGGCTGAGGAGAAGGCCAGCACCTTGGCGGCTTCGAGGTCACCTTCGAGAGAGACGGCGTGGAAGATGCGGACGATGCTGTTGGGACGGTAGCCGCAGTCGAGCTTCAGGGGATCGCCCGGGCGGGTGTAAGCGGAGGCGGCGATGCGTTTGCGCATCAGCTCCCAGACGCCGGCGCGCTCGAACTCACTGCGCATCGCCGCGGCAATGGCGGCTCGGCCGGTGCGGCGGCGGGCTGCCGGAAGCTTGCGGGACTCGACGTAGAGCTGCATCAACTGCTCCAGCTCCGCAGGCACACTCTCGGCCAGCGTCGCCCGGGCCTCGGTGATGCGGATGCTGTTGGAGAAGGTGTCCTCCAGAACGGTCATCACCGGCTTGGGATCGGTGGCGCTGGTGCGCAGGCGAAGTGCGATCTCAGCCTCCATCGCCTCCAGCATCGCGGTATCGGCGTCCGGATCGATGCAGCGCACGCGGCTCCAGTCGCGCGTGAAACGCACCACCGCTTCGTCCGGCCGGGCGGCCTCACGCAGCAACACACCGATGTTCACGAACTCGTCCTTCACCGCATCCGGTACATAGCGCAGCAGAAAGAACTCGCAGGGAACCCGCTCCATCATCTACCTCTTCTGAACTTTCCAGCCCTCGTCAGAACCTTTTCAGTCCTCTTCTGAACCTTTTGCACTGAACCTTTGCATCTGCAAGACCAAATCATTCCCGCGGGGACATCTGCCTGTGTGCGCCATTCGATATCCCCGCATCATTGCTGAACAAAACTCACATGACATAACCGGACTCCGAGAACTGTCTCGGTACGGGAACCTTCACGCCTTCGATCCAGTTCGGGAAGGGTTTCCGATCTGATTCCCGAAACTGCACGATCAACTCTCGCACCCGTCCCCGCCGTGCCAGCAAGGCGGCGATCAACTCCTCCAGGGCATCGGTGTCGCCCGCGTACCATTCCGGCGGAATCTCTTCGGCGATCTTCCAGGCCGTGTTGGGGTCCATGGTCTCAATGCGATGCAGCCAGGGCTCGAAGCTCTGCCATCCGGTCACGCCTTCGTAGACGGTGTTGCGCAGATAGACGCCTCGCAGCGGCGGATCGCGATAGACCCAGTCGCCGGCGCCGAAGCAGAAGCCCTGATCGATGAAGGTGGCGCGGTACTTGCGCTCCCGGGGTTTGCGATGAAAGACGGCCTGGCGTCCGTTGATGTTGCCGGTCCACTTGTCGATGGCGAGCATGCCGGCAAACTCGTCGAGGTTTCGCACCTCGCGGAGCTGCTCCTCCGGCAGATAGTCCACGACCTGCCCGGGCAGAAGGCCGCCGACGAACTGCGAGCCGAAGTTCAGGCCGGCGCAGCAGCGTTCCTGTCTGTTCCTGCCGAGCTCGATCCACATCTGCGGCGAGTTCTCGACCAGCCAGGGCGTGACCTCGATGACCTCGCACGTGGGAACACTGAGGCCGGCATGGGCGGCCAGCCTTGTGGCGAGGAACTCGTTGACCAGGACGCGGAGGTGCTGGGCGTTGTTGCGGAACTTCACGACCCAGAGCCGGCCGTCTGCGCCGAGCATGAGCTGGCTCTGGGCGCCTCCGCGCATTCGTCGTATCGCCTGCACCGCCAGAACCGCCAACCCGATCCGCTCTCCCTCGTAGGTGTTTCGCCAGCATACATAAATGACACGCCCTAGCGGGTTTGCATTTCCTTTTTGGAGTTCTACACTTGACTTCTATGGAACAGAGTCTTGGAGCCCGCCGTAACGAAGACATCGCGTTGGACCTCATGAAGTTCATCGCGAACACCGTGCAAATCGCCAAGCCCGCTACCGCCTCCACCGGCTTCGGAGCCTCCGGAGCACCGCATAAGATCGACGAGCAGGTCAACCAGATTCTCGAGCTGTACGCCCGCTGCAAGAAGGCTGTGGAAGGCTAAGAGCACGTGCTTCAGGTCGCAGTCATAGGCGCCGGCGTCTTCGGCAAGAACCACATCCGTATCTATCGCGAGCTTCCCGGGGTTCACCTCGCCGCCGTGGTTGACCCGGCCGTCACCCTGGAAGACAATCCTGTCTTCGCCAGCGTGGATGAGCTGCTGGCCAGCGGCATTCCCATCGACTGTGCGTCGGTCTGTGTCCCCACCGTGGCGCATGCGCAGGTGGCATCGCAGCTTCTGCGCGCAGGCATCGACTGCCTGATTGAAAAACCTTTTGCCGCATCCCTCGCGGAGGCAGACCAGGTGCTGGCGCTCGCCGAGCAGCATGGCCGCATCGTGCAAATCGGTCATCTGGAGCGGTTCAACCCGGCGGTAACCGCGACGATGCCGATCCTGACCAAGCCCATGTTCTTTGAGTCGCACCGTCTGAGCATCTTTACGCCGCGGTCGCTGGACGTGGATGTGGTGCTGGACCTGATGATCCACGATCTCGACATTGTTCTGACGATGGTGAATTCGCCGGTAACGGAGGTGCGTGCCGTCGGCCTGCCGGTGCTGTCGCCGAAGGTCGATATCGCGAACGTCCGTCTGGAGTTTGCTACCGGATGCGTCGCGAACTTTACCGCCAGCCGCGTCTCGACGGAGCGCGTGCGTAAGCTGCGCTACTTCCAGCCGCGCCAGTATGTCTCACTCGACTTCGCGCGGCAGGACCTGCTGGTGATCGATGTCGCTGACCCTGCAGCCGCCATTGCCGCCTTTACTCAGGGTGCCGGGTTGCAGCATCCCTCCGCGGGGCTTTCGCTGAGCAAACTGCCGGTCGAGAATGGTGAGCCGCTGAAGCTGGAGATCGAATCGTTCCTGACCTCGGTACAGACACGGCAGGAACCGCGTGTGACCGGGAAGCAGGGACGCGAGGCACTGGAGCTGGCCCTGGAGATTAACCGGATGATCGCCCAGCATGCCATGCGGGCGGGATTGTTGTAGCGAATATCCCACCCATCGCGATGCGATGGATGGGGCACCCAGATTCGTGGTTGATCAGGGAAGCTGCTGAACCTGTGTCCCCGGCGGGATGGTCAGCTCGAACTGGTCGTTCTCCATCTCCTGGTTGGGGGTAAGCTTGGTGATGGTCATCGCGATCTTGAGCTGGTCAAGTGGGCGTTCGATGTTGATGCGCGTGGGAAAATCGATATCCCCGAACTTCTGGTAGCCATCGTAGGTGGCGCGGGTGACGACCCGGCCCCCGCCGTCGTAGATGTCCTGCGCGTAGGGCAGCAGGGTGCTGCGGCCTATGTGGATCACGCGGTGGGTCGCGAGCTCCACGCCGCCGTTCTTCTGGGCGTAGAGGCTGACGTCGTAGTCCGGCTCCGAGACCATCTCTTTCTTTTTGGCGTCGACCTGGATCACGCGCTCGTCCGAAGTGATAGCAACCAGCTCTCCCGGCTGCACACCCTTGATCAGCAGTGAGTCGTAAAAGACCCCCGGACGAAGGTTCTCGAGCGGGTTCTTGGACGGGGTTGCCAGCTCATTGCTGCCCGTGATCGCACGGCCCTGCGGTGGAATCCGCATCTTGAAGGTTCTGCCGTCCGTAACCATGTCAAGAGCGGTCGTGTGAAGCAGGGGTAACAGCAGAAGCACCCGCAGGTCTTCCGGCTTGCGGAGCAGGATGTAACCGCTGAAGGCCGTATAGACCGTCACCTTGCCCTGCTTAGTGCCGCCGGTGCTGGCAATGATATCCACTGACGCATTCATCGTCTTGACGGCGTCGAAGCGGCCCTGAATCTGTTTAATCAGCTCATCCAGCGTGGCGGATTTGACGTTGGCGACCGGCGGTGCCTTCTGGACGCGGTAGGTATGCCGGAAACATCCGCTGGTCAGCAACACTGCCGCCAGCAATACTCCAGCTTGCCATCGTACTCTCGTCATCCTACCCAACCTGCCAAGTATATCGGGTCGCACTTTGGGCGCCCGAACGCATGTTCTTGAATTTACGCAGACTTCTCTTGGATGTTCCATCCACGGCCAAGGGTGCGCAGATTCGTTATTTCTGTCGTTTCCTGCCAGAAGCGCTGCCAGGTACGGCGTGTTTCGGCGATCTGCTTTCCTGCTTGGACGGAGCGGGCGCCGCCGGAGCCTCACCGCTGGCGCGGCGGTAAGCCTGCACCTGTTCGGCGTGCTCCTTCAGGTCGGCGGAGAAGACGCTATGACCGGCTGCATCTGCAACAAAATAAAGGTAATTCGTCTCGGCGGGATGCATCGCGGCCTTTAGCGCCGCGACCCCTGGGCTGGCGATCGGCCCCGGCGGCAGACCGGTGTGCCGATAGGTGTTGTAGGGCGAGTCGTAGTCCAGATCGGACCGGTAGATCGTGCCCCGCCAACGATTATCAAGAAGCGCGGCGTAGATCACCGTGGGATCGGTGGCCAACGGAATGCCTTTGGCCAGCCGGTTGACGAAGACCCCGGCAACCAGGGGGCGTTCGGTATCGACACGTACCTCTTTTTCGACCAGCGAAGCCATGGTGACGGTGCGGGCGACGTCGGTAGTCAGACCCAGGGAGGTGGCCTCGCGCCGGAAGCGTTTCACCATCGCCGCCTGCATCTGTTCCGGCGTTGCATGGCGGGAGAACTTGTAGGTCTCCGGGAAGAGATAGCCTTCCAGTGACTTGGCATCGGGCGAGAGGTCGCTGATCAGGGCGGTGTTCGAACGCGCGGCGGCGAGGAAGGCATCGGCTGTGCCCAGCCCGGCGTGTTGCACAGTGGTTGCGATATCGAAGAGGTTGTAGCCCTCGGGAACGGTGACGGAGATGGTGTAGACATCGCCGCGGGCCATGCGGTCGTAGATCTCGCGGACGGTCACCGGATGGTCGAAGCGGTACTCGCCGGCCTTCAGCGTACCGTGCTGATAGGTGTGCCAGGCCTCGAAGGCGTAGCGGCTGCGAACCATGCCGGCGCGTTCCAGGGAACCGGCGATGCCGCGAACGCCGGTACCGGCGGGGATATCGACGAAGGTCTCGGTGGAAGGACCGAAGGGCGTCAGCAGGAGATACGCTCCCGCGGCCGCGACCAACAACAGAATAAGAATCAGGACTCCGAGTACCTTCACGCCGCTCCTTCTAGAGCAATTCTCCTAATACTGTAGCTTTGGAAAAATCTGCGAATGCCGTTTTCTCCGGCGCAAACAGCCAACACTTCACCCCAGCGAACGAGTTCGCTGGGGACCCCGATACTCCGCGCGATACTTTATGAGAAATGCTCCAAAGGAGAATGCTCCAACATGTTGGATTCAAGATCACAGGCCGGCGTTCCCTGCCTGATGCTTCCCATCCAGTAAAAGATCGATGGCGGCATCAGGGAACAATCAGGAACTGTTCCAGCTTGCCGTCGGTTGTCGTGAAGGTAGAGAGCCTGACCTCTTTGCCCCCGGCAAAGGTCACGGCGAAGCTGCGCAGGGTCATGCCTCCGCGCAGGCTTTCATCCTGCTTGACGACGGACTTCACCTCACCCAGGGGCTGCAGGCTGGAGGAGAAGTCGTCCAGCGCCTCCTGGTTGAAGTAGAAGTTGGCGTTGCCGGTAAAGAGCGAGCGGTCGATCTTGGCCTGCTGCAGGCCGGTGAGGATGGTCTTCGCCTGGGTTTCGGGGCTGGCGGCGGCGTTGGGTCCCGGCGGCAGCATGGCGCCGGCGATACCGCGCGCAATCGCACCGGCGGCTGAGCTCGCCTCCTGGTTCGTGAGGACGGCAATAGCGACCTTCTCATCCGGGAAGACGCTGTTGGAGGCGACGAAGCCGCCGACCTCGCCGGTGTGCGAGACGACGTGATGTCCGTTGCGGTCGCCGACACCGATGCCGAGGCCGTAGTGGGTGTCGGCGCCGTCCTTCAGCTTGAAGCTGGTCATCAGCTCGCGATAGCTCTCCGGCTTGAGCAGCGTCTGGTTCATCACGCTGAGATCCCAGGTGAGCAGGTCTTCCACCGGCATCGCCAGGTCGCCGTCGGCGAAGTACCAGCCGGGAGCCTCCAGGGTAGCCTTGCGCAGCGGGCCGAGGGCGTTGCGGAAGTAGCCGGCTACCTGCAGCCGAGCTTGATCCGTATTCAGATCCAGAACATGCTGCATGTGCAGCTGCTCCAGGATGCGCTGGCGGCGGAAGTCGGCGAACTTCATCCCGCTTGCCTTTTCCACGATCAGACCGGCGAGGACGAAGTTGGTGTTGGAGTACTGCCACTTCGTTCCCGGCTCGAAGTCCAGCGGCTTGCCGGCCCAGGTGTGGACCAGCTTGAGTGGGTCGCCGGGCTTGGTCCATTCGGGAATGGTGTAGTCCTGCGGAGCGTAGTCGGAGTAACCGGAGGTATGGGTCAGCAGGTTGCGCAGGGTGATGTCCTTGGCGCGGGTGAGCTCCGGAAACCACTTCGCCACCGGATCATCGAGTTTGAGCTTGCCCTCCTCCTGCAGCAGCAGGATGCAGGCCGCGGTGAACTGCTTGCTGATGGAGCCGATGGCGTAGGCCATCTCCGGCATGGCGTCGGCGCTGATATCGAGGCGCGATTTGCCGAAGGCAGTCGTGTAGACGATCGCTCCGTCTTTCACGATGCCAACCGAGGCGGAAGGGACGCCGGTATCCTTCAGCACCTTCTGCGCGGTCTCGTCGACCTTCTGCTTGAGCTCCGGCGAGATCTCCTGTGCGGGCAGTGCCGCCCAGAATGTCCACAGTGCCGCAACAGCGGCGAGAGTTCCGTAGGTTCTTGTCTGTATCCGCATCGGTTTTTCCATTAGACGCTGGAATTGGATGATGCGCCCTGAGGAGCTGCCTTACCTTTCGAACCGAAGCGAAAGACCGAGATGACCTTACTCATCACCCACTTGGGTAGTGCCGAGGCTGCCATGTAGTTCCGCAGCTCTTCGTAGCGGACCGCGCCCATGCTGTAGCCGATCAGGAGCCGCAGCAGGCCTTGATCGCGTGCGGCGGCGCGCACGATCTGGTCGATGCGGCCGGAGTCGTTGAAGAGGCGGCGCTGAATATCGACCGAGTGTTCGAGGTCTCCGCCGATCTCCGCCTTCCATGCTCGCTCGTAGCTCTTCAACTGCTCCTCAGAGAAATCGCCTGCCTGGATGGCGGCGATTGCTGCTTCGGCAGCCAGCGAGCCCGAGCTCATGGCGTAGAAGATGCCTTCGGCGGTGAAGGCGTTGACGAATCCGCCGGCATCGCCGGCCAGCAGAACCCGGTCTGTATAGGTCTTCGCAAGCGGGCCGCCGACGGGAATGGGGAATGCTTTATAGCCGTCCTTCTGTGTCTCGCCGGTGACGAAACCTTTCTGCTTCATCTCCTCCACCCAGGCGGCATGATGTTCTTTGCCCTTGCCGCGCAGTTCTTCCAGGTAGTAATCGAGCTTGCACCCGAAGCCGAGGTTGCAGTGGTCGGTCTTGGGGAAGATGTAGCCGTAGCCGAAGGTTTTGGTCAGCGTGAGGAAGAGCGAAACCGTATCGGGCCGCGCTGCCTGCAGCCGGGCAACCGGCGTCTCCTCCATCATGTCGACGGCGTATTCGGAGCGGATATCTCCGACGCGCAGGCCGCTGTGACGGGCGATAACGGAGTTGGCTGAGTCGCAGCCGATGACCATCTTCGCGCGGAAGGTGCGTCCGTCCGTGGCTTCGAGCTCTACGCCATCGGGCAAAACGCGCAATGCGCGGACAGTGACTCCCAGCTCCACCGGGGCGACTGCCTGGGCACGGCGGAAGAGAGCGGCATCGAACTCCCAGCGGCGGATCAGGTACATGATGGGATCGGCCTGCTGCCAAGTCACGCCGGTGCCGTCGGGCGACTGCAGGTAGACGCGCCGGACGGGATTGGTGCCGATCTCGGAGAGGACGTCTCTGACATAGGGGAAGCGTGTCAGCATGCGGGCGGAGAGGCCGCCTCCGCAGGGTTTTTCACGAGGGAAGACTTCGGCTTTTTCCAGCACGAGCACACGCACGCCGGCCTCACCAAGCCGTTTGGCAGCTGTGGATCCGGACGGACCGGCGCCCACCACAATCACGTCAATGTTGTTCATAAATGCGCTCCCAGCTTACTAGAGCAATTCTCCTAATACTGTGTTGGAGAAATCTGCGAATGCCGTTTTCTTCGAAGGAAAACGGCGCAAACTGCAAACGCTTCGCTCTACACCTTTAGGAGAACTGCTCTAGAGCCGCCCCATAGTACCGCAGTCCTTTGTTCGTTCTTGGTGGCGTGTACCATTGCGCCGAGGTTGACCGCGCATGAATCCCTCGACACGACCCATTGGAAAAAGGGATTGAGCGTAGCCTGTCTTCCCTAAAGGGGATTGAGATCC
The DNA here is from genome assembly GCF_052114765.1 of Terriglobus sp. 2YAB30_2. NCBI lineage: Bacteria > Pseudomonadati > Acidobacteriota > Terriglobia > Terriglobales > Acidobacteriaceae > Terriglobus > Terriglobus sp. 2YAB30_2. The sequence continues at coordinate 3,690 of NZ_JBFRFJ010000011.1, read as the reverse complement.
AGATTGCTTCCGCGGAGTGCAAGATTGGGCTATGCGGCCTGAGGTAAGCTTTTCGGGTATGGCACAGCAGGACCAACCTGCTGAGCACAGTGCTGATGCTGAATGCCCAGCTCATTCCGGATACGGTTGCCCTGGTAACGCTGATCGCGTTGCTGGAGGTCTTTCGGCGTCGCCATCCCGCGGACCGGGTGCGGCTGTGGCTGATCGGCATGCTGTGGATCTTCGTTGAATGCGTGGCACGGATGTTCTATGAGCGCCACGCTCCCTACCACCGGTTCCTTCACGTCGTTGCGCTGGATTCGTATGTGATTGCCGGGACGATCTTCGTCTATAGCGCGCACCGGAACGCGATTCCCTGGATCACCCGGTTTGTGGTGCACGCGGTCAACGTACTTCCAATGGCAGTCATCGCAACGCTGTACGGCGCCGAGTATCGCGGTAGCATGGCTCCCTATTACGTATGCTGCGCATTTGCGCTGGTAACGGGCGCCCTGATGGCGACGGTCTTTCGCAGCAGCCTGTCCAGCCGGCTGGGAACGTATCTCGTCTTCCGCATCCTCATCTGGGGACCGGCGGTCGGCTTTCTGTATACGCAACAGGTTCGTGCAGCCGTGTACTGGCTGCTGGCCACGCTCTTTCTTGCCGCCGGTATCAGCATGCACCAGATGCTGGAGCGCAGCGGAGCCGGCAAACTCGCCATCGTGGCGGGATTCACCCTGTGGGCCTTCTGCTTCGGAACGCATCCGTTTGTGAGTGACACCGGGTTCTGGGGGCCGATCATGAGCCGGTTCTGGGATCTGCAGAAGTTCATCATCATGGTCGGCATGCTGATGGTGCTGCTCGATGAACAGATCGCCCGCAATCATTCGCTGGCACTGCATGATGACCTGACCGGTCTGCCCAATCGCCGCCTGCTGGAAGACAGACTGGCCCAGGCGATGGCGAGGGCTGAGAGAAACGGAAGCAGCGCGGCTGTCGTCATGCTGGATCTGAACGGCTTCAAGCGAGTCAACGATACCCTCGGCCATGCCGCCGGCGACCGGATCCTGTGTCAGTTTGTGGAGGAGCTGAAGAAGGCGGTACGGGCCGCCGATACGCTGGCGCGGTATGGCGGGGACGAATTCGTGGTGGTCGTCGGCGATATCGTCCGGGGCCAGCCTGCTGACCGGTTAGTGGAGGCAATGCGGCGAGCCGGAGCCGGGAACTATGAGGTACAGGGACATACGTTTTCGGTCGAAGCCGCGATGGGAGCGGCGGTATTCCCCGAGGACGCTGATACGGTAGCCGAGCTTTTGCGCATCGCCGATGACCGTATGTATCGCGATAAGCCGTTGCGGCCGATCACAGGGGGCATAAGCTCCAGGGATCTGGGCATCCCGATCGCGAAATAGCGCACTCGGAAAAAGCGCTGAAGGCGCGCTCAGAACGATGGCACCCATGATGCGGCATTTGGGAGAAAGCAGACTTTCTGGGTGCGCTTTGTCTAGATCCCCGCGAAATCTACGGACCGGCTACAGCGTCATATCGCTGGTGTCATTGCTATTTCGGAGCGCCGCTTCGATCTGAGCATTGACGTTGGCCTGGGCGACCTCGGCGGTGACACGAATGCCGTTCATGATCGCGCGCTCATTGGAGCTGCCGTGGCCGATGGTGCAGACACCGCGTACACCCAGAAGCGGAGCCCCGCCGTACTCGGAGTAGTCGAGCTTGCGCTTGAAGGTGTTGAAGGCCTTACGGGAGAGCAAAGCCCCGACCTGTGAGGTTACGGTCGATTTCAATGCGTTCTTGAGCGATGACGAGACCAGCTTGGCAAGGCCCTCGCTGGTCTTGAGGGCTACGTTGCCGGTAAAGCCGTCGCAGACCACAACGTCGGTGCGGCCGTTGTAGAGGTCGCGGCCTTCCACGTTGCCGATGAAGTTCCGTCCCAGCAGATCGCGCAGCAGCGGCAGGGTTTCGCGGGTCAGCGAGTTGCCCTTGGAGTCCTCTTCGCCGATCGACAGCAAGCCGACGGAGGTGTCTCTGGTCTTCAGCACCTGTTCGCTGTAGACCTTGCCCATGATGGCGAAGTCCAGCAGATTTCTCGGTTCCGAATCGACATTCGCTCCGACATCGAGCAGAAGGCAGGGGAGCCCGGTCTGCGTAGGCAGAATGGTCGCCAGAGCCGGACGGTCGACACCTTGCAGGCTGCCCAGCACCATCTTGGCGGTCGCCATGGCGGCGCCGGTATTGCCGGCGGTAAAGAAACCGGCGGCGCGGCCTTCGCGGACCATCTTCAGACCGACACGCATGGAGGAGTCGCGCTTGGAGCGGACGGCCTGCGCCGCCTTGTCCTCCATGCTGATCCATTCACTGGCGTGGACAATCTCGATCGGAAGCTTCTCGCCACGCAGATGCTGGTGAAGAGCAGGGCGCAGAACATCCTCGGGCCCAACGAGGTGGACCCTGACCGGCAGATGACGGCAGGCAAGGATGGCCCCACGAAGCTCGGGCTCGGGGGCCTTATCAGAGCCCATCGCGTCCAGAACGATATCAATCAACATTCAGCGCCAGGGGTCTCTTTCAGATGTCAGAGTTAAGCTTCGCTCTTCACTGCGAGAACTTCGCGGCCCTTGTAGGTGCCGCACTTGGGGCACGCACGGTGGGGCAGCTTACGCTCATGGCAGTTCGGGCACTCGGAAACGCCCGTGGGAACGAGGAAGTCGTGGCTGCGGCGCTTCGCTGTGCGCTGCTTGGAGTGACGCCGTTTCGGATTCGGCATGGCAGTGTTCCTTTCACATCACCGCAGTGGCGCGCTTATCAGTTCTCCGCACGCTTCTACGGCACAATCCTTGAGATTTTCAAGATTTCATCCGGCTGGCCAGATCTGCGAGAGCGTTCCACCGCGGATCGACCGTGCGGTCCTCGCAGTCACAGCTTCCCTGGTTCAGATTCTGTCCACAACGCGGGCAAAGTCCTTTGCAGTCTTCGCGACAGAGCGTCCGTCCGGGCAGGGAAAGCAACACCTGTTCCCGCACGACGTCCCCCAGCACGAGGCCGCTCTCTTCATAATACCCGATTTCGGTCTCCGCCTCCGAAATGGATCGTTCTCCCTGCTCGCCATCCACCCCTGACGGGCGGAAGAGGAGGTCAAACTCGCCCTCGATGTGCTGCGGAACCGGGTCGACACACCGGGCACAGAGTACCTCGAAGTCGCCGGAATATTTAGCCCGCAGGCGGATATCCTGCACAATCTCGCGAGGGCCACGGTGCTCCGCCAGCAGCTCTGCCCGGCCGTTTACGGCCAGAACACCCACCTGGCGGACATCCGGAGCATAGTCCAGGGTGGGAAGCTTCTCGTCCAGTTCCAGTGGCTCTTTTTCCAATAACAGCGGCGTAATGAGCACCAGCGTTTCTCCCTTTTCCATTATCCACCTAGTTGCTGGTTACTGGTTGCTAGTTCCTGGTTGCTCGGCAGCGGGGGTAAGCGCGACGCCTCGCACTCATCGACGATGTTTCGGAACTAGTAACCAGCAACTAGAAACTAGCAACTAGCAACTAGCAACTAGGGTGTATCGACAAATTCGATGCGTTTGAAGATCTATAGAGCGGGCTTTCAGCCCTTATTTTTCAATGGGCCGAAGACCTAGGGCTTCACCCTAGGCTGGTATAGAGCGCACCTTTGGTGCTTACCGTCGCCAATTTCATCGTTGT
>NZ_JBFRFJ010000010.1:0-220390 GCF_052114765.1 Terriglobus sp. 2YAB30_2 | reverse complement strand
AGAGTCTGTGTGAGTACTTGCTTTTCGGGGTTATTTATACGAGAAGAGAGTATGTCACGGTATTTGCCCTATTCGCCGGAGCAAGGGTACCTGGTGCCGCCTCGAGTGGATGAAGTTCTGAGTGCGGATCATCTGTGTTTTTTCGTTCACAAGAGTGTAGAGAAGCTGGATCTGAGCCGGTTTGCTCAGTCGTATGGTCAGATAGGCGGGCGTCTGTATGATCCATCGCTGATGTTGAAGGTGTGGCTGTATGCCTACCTCCTGGGTGTAACGTCGTCTCGCCGTCTGGAGCAGCGTATCCGTGAAGACCTCGCGTTCCGCTTCCTTGCGGGAGCGGCGACGCCTGACTTCTGGGCGTTGAACGCGTTCCGCACCCGTCATGGACGGGCGATCAACGACTGCTTCACGCAGGTGGTGGAGATGGCCCGATCGTTGGGGTTAGCTCAGTTAGGCACCGTAGCGATCGACGCGACTCGGATCAAGGCGTCGGCATCCCCGGACAAGGTCATCGCCAAGGAGCGGCAGCAAAGGGCCAAGACCCGCCGGAACATACGCCGCTGGCAGCAGAGCTGCGACGGGGATGAGCCGAACGAAGGCGCGGGCAGTCGCGTAGGAACTGCGATCGACGCCATCGAGGACGCTGCTGGGACGCTCAAGCCGCTTCCCCGGCGGGCGAAGAGACCCTCTGAGAAGCGCTCGATCACCGACCCGGATGCGCGCTTTTTACGCAGCCGCGGCAACCGCTTCCTGCTGGGCTACTCCGGTGAGATCGCGGTCTCAGAAGATCACCTCATCGTGGCTCAGAGGGTGACTCAGTCGGGCAACGAGAACGACGGCCTGGAACCGATGGTGAAGTTGGTCAACGAGACCTGCGGAGAGCTTCCCCGGCGCGTGCTGGCCGACTCCGGCTACTACTCCAACCAAAACGTAGAACGAATGGAAGTGCTCAACGTCGATGCCTATGTACCGGACTCCAACCTGGCCCGCGAACTCAACACCCGCAAGCCGGCAACCGATCTTGCCGGCCATGATCCGCGTCTGAAACGCATGCGCCACAAGCTACGAGATCCGGACGGAAGAGCGATGTACATTCGCCCTCGCCGCCACCGCCTACAACCTCAAACGCATCTACATCCTCCAGAAATCCCACTAAAACAGCTCCCATCCACACTCAACAATGAAATCCTCCAACAACGGCTCACTCATCCAGAGAGATGATGCCTCTCTCACACAGACTCTAAAGCCCTTTAAATCCTGTGGGCCTCGAAACCTGGGGCGTTGCCCCAGGCTGGTATGGAACGCGCCTTCAGCGCTTCCCGCCCATTTATCTGCCTCCCACCCGTTTATCCTTAACAACTGACCATGTCTGACCAGCACAAGCCCGGCACCTTCTACCTGACCACGCCGATCTACTACGTCAATGCGCGTCCGCACATCGGCCATGCCTACACCACGCTCGCGGCCGATACGATTGCGCGCCGCCAGCGCCTGCTGCGCGGCAACGACAACGTCTACTTCCTCACCGGCACCGATGAGCACGGCCAGAAGGTTCAGCGCTCCGCCGCGGCTGCCGGCATTACGCCGCAGCAGTTCACCGACGAGGTCTCGGCGACCTTCCGCGCCCTGTGGGACCGGATGGGCATTACCTACAACGACTACATCCGCACCACCGAGAAACGCCACGCCAAGGGCGTTCAGGCGCTCTTCAACCGTCTCTACGAGGGCGGACACATCTACCTGGACAGCTATACCGGCAGCTACTGCGTCTCCGATGAGGCGTTTGTCGATCTGCCCCCGGGGACGCCCTGCCCAGACTGCGGACGCCCGCTGGAGACCGTCACCGAAGAGAACTTCTACTTCCGCCTCTCGGGCTTTCAGCTTCAGTTGATCGACCTGATCGAGTCGGGCCGCTTCGCCGTCGAGCCGGAAGCCCGCCGCAACGAGGTGCTGAGCTTCCTGCGTGGCAATGTAGCCGCTGCGCCCGCCGAGGTACTCGAGCTCTCCGCCGCCGGCACGGCCTATATCCCCGGAGCACTCAAGGACCTCTCCATCTCCCGCTCAAGCTTCGACTGGGGCATTCCCGTTCCTGAGCCGGCCGCCTCCGAGAGCAAGCAGAAGCACGTCATCTACGTCTGGCTGGACGCGCTGGCAAACTACATGACCGCGCTCGGCTTCGGACAGGACGACTGCGAGACCTACGACAAGTTCTGGCCCGCCGATCTCCACCTCGTCGGCAAAGAGATCATCCGCTTCCACTGCATCTACTGGCCGGCCTTCCTTCTGGCCGCCGGCCTTCCGCTGCCGAAGATGGTGCAGGCGCATGGCTGGCTGCTCTTTGAGGAGAGCAAGATGAGCAAGTCGCGCGGCAACATCGTGCGCGCCGAGACCATTCTGGACGCCTTTGGCAGCCTGAAGCCCGGGGCTACGACGGAAGAACAGGACCTCTTCGGTACCGACGTGCTCCGCTACTTCCTGATGCGCGAGATTCCCTTCGGCCAGGACGGCAGCTTCAGCTTCGATGCGCTGGTGCAGCGCTATAACTCTGACCTCGCCAACGGCTACGGCAATCTCGTCAGCCGCACCTTGGCGATGATTGAGAAGTACTTCGGGGGCATTGTCCCGAACGTAGCAAACACTGCCACGACGGGCTCTCATCCCCGCGAAGCCCTCTTGAGCGGTGTCCCGACCGACTACGACTTCGGTACGCATCTGCAGCGGATCTGGAACCTGATCGCTGTCACCGATGGCTACATCACGGCCAATGCGCCGTGGAAGCTTGCGGCTGACGAGACGAAGAAGGAGCAGCTTGCAGAGGTGCTTTACAGCGCGGCCGAGGCGATCCGTCACCTCACGGCATCGCTCTATCCCTACCTCCCGTACACCACCTGCAAGGTCTGGGCCCAGCTTGGGCTCGGCCACATGAGTGAGGCCGCCAACAGCGGTGAACTCAAAAACCTCGAATGGGGCGGCCTCAGGCCGGGCACGAAGCTCGGTGCGCTTGCTCCTATCTTCCCGCGTGCACCCAAGGAACTGATTCAGAAGATGACCGACACCGAACAGAAACCCGTCGCCACCGAAGCTGCTACCGCGGTAGCCGAAGCCACTGCACCCGCAGAAGCTGCTGCGCCCGCCGAGGATGCCAACGGTATTCCCTCTATCGCCGAGACCATCACCATCGACGACTTCGCCAAGGTCGACCTGCGTGTCGCCAAGGTGCTCGCCGCCGAACGCATTCCCAAGGCAGACAAGCTGCTGAAGCTGCAGGTAGACCTGGGCTTCGAGCAGCGGCAGATCCTCTCCGGCATTGCCGAGTTCTACGAGCCCGAACAGCTCATCGGCCGCACTGTCGTCATCGTCGCCAACCTCGCGCCCCGCAAGATGCGTGGCCTGGAGTCGAACGGCATGATCGTAGCCGCCAGCATCGGCGACCACGGACATCCCTACCTGGCCACCTTCCTCGAAAGCCTGCCGCTGGGAGCACGCCTGAAGTAATGCATCTGGTCGATTCGCACTGCCACCTGGACAATCCCCGCTTTGCCGAGGATCTGGACGCCGTGCTGGCGCGCTCCTATGCCGCCGGCGTCCGCACCATCCTGACCATCGGCATCGGGGAAGGCCCCGCCTCCATGGGCAACGGCCTGGCGCTGGCTCGTCCAGCAACCGCCTCGACTCCCGCCGTCTACGCCAGCGCCGGTATCTATCCCGGCAACGCGCATGAGGCCACGGAAGCCGACTACGCGCGCCTGGAACAGCTTGTGCAGGATCCCAACTGCATCGCCGTCGGCGAGATCGGCCTGGACTACTACCACGCCGAATCGCCGGCTCCAGAGATTCAGGCAGCATGCTTCGCACGGCAGATGCAGATTGCCGTGGCGGCTCGTAAACCTATCCTGATCCACTGCCGCCCCAACGACGGCACCCCGAACTTCCCCGGCCTGGATGTGTGGAACGATCTCTTCACCCTGATCGAAGAGCACTGGACACCACACGACATCACCGGCGTTATGCACTGCTTCAGTGGAACGCAGGACCACGCCGACCGGAGCCTGGCCAACAACTTCGTCCTCTCCTTCGCCGGACATACGACCTTCCCGAAGTCCAAAGACCTGATGGCGGTGGCCATCTCGACACCGCTGGACCGCATTCTGGTGGAGACCGACGCTCCCTATCTGGCTCCGATTCCTCATCGCGGCCAGCGCAACGAGCCCGCCTACACGGCCTATACCGCAGCAGCAATCGCCGCCGCGCGCGGCCTGACGCCGCAGGATTTTGCCCAGGCGACTACCGCCAACTTCCGGCGCATCTTTGGCGTAAGCTAGACCACGGAGAAAAACATGGCAGGCGAAAACTCGTTTGATGTTGTCAGCAAAGTAGATATTCAGGAAGTACGAAACGCCATTGAACAGGCGTTGAAAGAAGTAAAGGCCCGCTTCGATCTGAAGGACGCCAAGGGCGAGATCACCCTCGAAGGTCAGGACGTGATCCAGACCGCCGCCACAGACGAGTACAAGCTGAAGGCGGTCAGCGAGATTCTGCAGCAGAAGCTGGTCAAGCGCGGCATCTCGCTCAAGAACCTGGACTTCGAAAAGATTGAGCAGGGCTCGCACGGATCTGCCCGCCAGAAGATCAAACTGCAACAGGGCATCCCCTCCGAGAAGGCCAAGCAGATCGTTGCCCTGGTCAAGGACTCCAAGAAGAAGGCTCAGGCCTCGATTCAGGGCGATACCGTCCGTATCGCCTCCAAGGACCGCGACGTGCTGCAGGAGGTTATGGCTCTGCTGCGCGGGAAAGACCTCGGCATCGATCTGCAGTTCACCAACTACCGTTCGAACTAGAGCGTTTTCCCTGTTGCTGGGTATCCCGGAAGCGTCGTACAGCGGCGCTTTCATTACGGAAAGCGCCCATAGATGCGGAAGCCCTACACTACACCCACAGGGAAAAGCTCCAAGCCATGACCAGAACCGCGGTAGTCGTCCAATACATTCAGACTGCCGTGGTTCTTGGCGTTCTCGCCGAGTTCATTGACGGAGCTACGCGGCACCTTCGCCCACCCTGTCCGAGCTGCCTTACCCCTCACGGCTGGCCGTTTCACTATTACTTCGATCCCGGCTCCGTCGGGCGGGGAGGCTGGATCTGGACCGGGCTTACGCTGGACCTGCTGCTGCTGCTCGGTCTCAGCGCGGTAATCGTCCGGCACCGGCAACGCCGCGCTCTTACGGCATCACCTTCGTCCAAGTAACTGGTACATTCAAAAGAGTGAGTGATTTGCAGATAGCGACGGCGAAAGAGGTCTTCGACCTGCTGCGTGACGATCTTGCCGCCATTGAGCGGGAGTTCGTCTCACAGTCGCAGTCCCAGGTGGAAGTCATCACCGAGATCGGCCGCTATCTCATCGCCGGCGGCGGCAAGCGCATCCGCCCCCTGCTGCTGCTGCTCAGCGCCAAGGCGCTCGGTTTCGAGGGCGAATCGCGTATCCGGCTGGGATCAGTGGTCGAGATGCTGCACACCGCCACCCTGGTACACGACGACATCATCGACGAGGCGGACACCCGCCGCGGCCGTCCCAGCTCCAACACCACCTGGGGCAACTCCAAATGTGTCCTGGCCGGCGACTGGCTCTATATGCAGGCCTTCAACGCGGCGCTGCAGGAGCAGAACTTCCACATCCTCGACCTGCTGATCTCACTGACCCAGCAGATGGTCGAAGGCGAGCTGCTACAGATGCAGAAGCTCGGCCACCTGATCAACGAGGAAGAGTACTTCGACCTGATCTTCCGCAAGACCGCCTGCCTCTTCAAGGTCTCCATGCAGCTTGGCGCGACTGTCGCCGGCGCTCCAGATGCCATTGAAGCCCAGCTCGGCGAATACGGCCGCAATCTCGGCCTGGCCTTCCAGATCATCGACGACGTGCTGGACCTCACCGCGACCGAGTCCACCCTGGGCAAGCCTGTCGCCAGCGACCTTCGCGAAGGCAAAGCGACCCTGGCCGTGATCCACGCCCTGGAGCGTGGCACCGGAGCCGACCGTGAGGCCATCCGTACCGTATTGGCCGACCGCAGCTTCCAGCGGGTGACGCACTCGCAGATTCTGGAGATCCTCGGACGGCACGGCTCACTCGAGTACGCGCACGACACCGCCCGCGCCTACGCCGAAGCGGCACGGCTCTCCATCGCCGACCTGCCCGACACTGACGCCAAGCGCGCCCTGTTGTGGGTGCCGGCCTACGTCGTCGACCGCGACCGCTAGATAAAACCGCTTTTTAGTTTTGTCATTTCGTAGCGTAGCGGAGAAATCYGCTTCTCCAACACWTTGCCCTCAGCGGCTAAAGCCGCTTCCTTCGCAGCTCAACTCCGGCATGGCTGAAGCCATGCCCTTAAGCAAAACCGTTGCGCACCGCGCAACTAGTTCGCACCTGCGGTGCGAATGTCTTGCTTAAGGGGACGGCTTTCAGCCGTCCCGTACAAACGCTCCACAGACGGCGGCTTCAGCCGCTGAGGGCAAATCCAGACCACATATCCGCACCCAATCCTCGTACCCTAGAAGCAGTGTCCCGCTTCGCCGACATCGCTCTGCCCGTCCCCCTGGACCGCCCCTTTACCTACGCGGTAAATGGCGTCGTTCCGGCTGTCGGAGCCCGCGTTCTGGTTCCCTTCTCCGGGCAGAAGCTGATGGGTATCGTCGTCAAAGTCCATGACACGCCACCGCCTCCAGAGGTCGAGACCAAACCGATCCAGCAGGTGCTGGATGCAGAAGCCGTACTCTCACCTGAGCAGATGGAGCTGGCCGCCTGGATCAGCAGCTACTACCTCGCTCCGCTGGGCGAGGTGCTGCGCGGCATGCTGCCCCTGATGGCGGAAGTCCGCCGCGACATCACTTATCGCATCAGCGAGACAGGACGCGCCATTCTTTACCAGGGAGCCGAAGTCGGCTCTTCCCGCCGCAGCAAGCTCTCGCCTGAAGACCAGAACCGCGAGTACGCCGTCCTGAACCTGCTGGAAGCCGGTGATGCTCTGCGCCCCGGCCGCATTCGCTCCAGCACCGGAGCCAACAAAGCGCTGCTGGAAGGCATGGTGCGCAAGAAGTGGCTCGTACGCGAGACCGTCGCCGAACAGCGCGACGCCCGCCGCATGGAGCGCGTTGCCGTCCTTGTCCCTGACGCCCGGCTTCCCAAGCTCAACGCCAACCAGATGCGCCTGCTCTCGGAGCTCGCCGCCGTCAATGGTCGGATGAAGCTCGCCGACCTGCGCGGGCTTCCGGTGCCGCAGACAACGCTCGTCACACTGGTCCGGCGAGGCCTGGTGACCATCGAAGAGGTCCCCGAGAACTTCCATCTCGGCGCAGTCCACGCACCCGGCAAGAAACATGCCCACGAACACACGCTGAACTCGCAACAGCAGGCCGCCGCCGACGCCATCATCGCGGCACTGGACGCGCCTGCAGAACAGTTCCAGCCCATCCTGCTCTACGGCGTGACCGGCAGCGGTAAGACCGCCGTCTACTTCGCCGCCATGCAGGCCGCGCTTGACCGGGGCAAAGCCGCCATCCTTCTCGTTCCGGAGATCGGCCTCACGCCCGCCATGGCCGCGCAGCTCTACGCGGCCTTTGGATCGCAGGTGGCCCTGCTGCACTCGCAGCTCTCCCCCGATGAGCGCGCCGAGCAGTGGCATCGCATTCGCCGCGGCGAAGCGCCTATCGTCGTCGGTACGCGGTCAGCCATCTTCGCGCCGGCATCGAACCTCGGGCTCATCCTTGTGGACGAGGAGCATGACGGCAGCTACAAGCAGGAGGAGACGCCTCGTTACCACGCGCGCGACACGGCCATCGTTCGTGCTCGCCTGAACGGCGCTGCCATCGCCCTGGGCTCCGCCACGCCCTCCCTTGAGAGCTGGCACAACGGGCAGCGGGGCAAGTATGCGCGCGTCGAGATGCCAGACCGCGTCTCCAACCGTCCGCTGCCCGAGGTTGAACTCATAGACATGCGCGCCGAGTTCCAGCAAACCGGCGCAGACCAGATCTTCTCGCGCACGCTGATTGAAGAAACCCGTGCCGCACTCGACCGCGGCGAGCAGGCCATCATTCTTCTCAACCGACGCGGCTACAGCTTCGTGGTGATGTGCCGCTCCTGCGGTGAAAAGATCGAGTGCCAGAACTGCGCCATCGCCATGACCTATCACAAGCATGGCCGCGCCGATGAGATGGACAATCACGCGCGTGCCGGGCAGCGTCTGGAATGCCACTACTGCGGCTTCCGTCGCACCGTACCGCAACACTGCCCGCACTGCCAGTCAGAACACCTGTACTACCTCGGCGCGGGCTCACAGCAGGGCGAAGAGCGGCTGGCCGAGATCTTTCCCAACGCGCGCATCGGCCGCATGGACCGCGATACCGTGCGCGGCCGCGCGGATATGGAACGCCTGCTCACGCGCCTGCACTCCGGTGAGATCAATCTCCTGGTCGGTACGCAGATGATCGCCAAGGGCCACGACATCCACGGTGTCACGCTGGTCGGCGTCGTCGGCGCGGACTTTGCTTTGGGTCTCCCTGATTTCCGCGCCGCCGAGCGTGTCTTTCAACTGCTCACCCAGGTCAGCGGACGCGCCGGACGCGGCGACAAACCCGGACGAGTCGTGGTGCAGAGCTATCATCCCGAGCACTACGCCATGAAGTTCGCGCAGCAGCATGACTTCCACGCCTTCGTGCAGAAAGAGCTGCAGTACCGGCGGTGGATGCACTATCCACCATTTACGGCGCTCGCAAACCTGGTCATCCAGTCAGACCATCTGGAGCAGGCGGCGGGATGGGCAGCAACGCTCGGACGCTTCCTGGAAAAGATGTCTCTACCGAAGGTGCGCATCATCGGCCCGGCAATCGCTCCGCTCTCGCGGATCAAACGGATCTATCGCTTCCACTTTGTGCTGAAGTCGGAGAGCCGTGCCGCGCTGTCTGAGGCGCTGCGCGCCATGCTCGCGCACGCTGCCGAACAACAGATCCCACGTGCGGCGCTGATCGCCGATGTCGATGCGGTTCATCTGATGTAACTCGGAGTTCTGGCTGACAATCCGATTTCTCCCATACACCGGGTGCCCCATTCACGCGAAGCGTGAGTGGGATATCGAGCGAAGCGAGACCGCTTTTAGGTTTTGTAGTTCTTCTTGCCCACCCTAACTTCGTGAGGGTGGGGCACCCGGCTATGCTTTACTCAACCGGGTGCCCCACCCTCGCAACGCTAGGGTGGGCGAAGAGTCAGCGCAACACGTCAGCCCTAACGTCCCCAGGTAATGCGCGAGAACTCAGCCACCAGGCTTGCGTCGGCGAAGGGCTGCAGCGAGAAACACAGCAGGAAGATCACACCGCAGACAGCAATCACGCCAACCTGCCACGGCTGCATCTCATCGTCGAGAGGAACATTCGGATGTTTCATTGCGGGCAGCATCAACAGCATCGCCCACAGCAGCCAGCCGATCCAGTAAACAGTTCCCAGCAGCATCAGCACGCCAATGGTGATCTGCGTGCCGATGTGGTGTGCTTTGGGAGAGATGGAGTAAAGGATATGGCCGCCATCAAGCTGTCCGGCTGGGATGAGGTTGACGGCCGTGATCAGCACACCAACCCAGCTTGCCACCACCATCGGGTGCGGAACGATGTTATAGATATCCGGCAGCGAGTGATTCGTCCCCTGCACCAGCAGATGAAAGATCTGCAGCAGCAGCGGCGGATTGAAGCGAACGATCGAAGAAGCCAGGGGCTCCGGCCTGGAGTTCGCCAGGCCCACCCATGTGGTGAAGATTGCAACCAGGAAACCCGCAATCGGGCCCGAAGCTCCGATCAACAGCAGTGCCTTGCGGGAGCGGATGCGCGAACGCAAGCGGATCACGGCGCCCACCGTGCCGCTGAGTGTCGGCGCAGGCAACAGGTACGGCAGCGAGGCGCGCACGCCCACATAACGGCAGGCAGCATAGTGCGCGAACTCATGCGCCAGAAGGATGGCCAGAAGCGTCAGGGAGAACGGCAGCCCCATCGGCAGAAGATTCAGATGGCCTGCGATCCACAGGTGCGGAAGGATGTCTTCGCTGCTCGCCAGCGGAGGCTTGCCCTGGTTGAAGTTGACCATGTAGCGCATGCCGAGCGCCGTGGTCGTGAACAGGGTCAGGAGGAACAGCAACAGATGCACCCAGATGGGCGAAGATAGCGGGCGGCGCGCACTTACCTGTGGTGCTTCAACAACGGGTTCGGCAAAGGTATCCAGTAGGCCGGCACTCATAGGACCACGAGCTTCCTACGGCTCAGTGGGCAGTGAGGCCTTGAATATCCAAATTCAGCCAATGACCTGAAGGTCCTTGCCGGGCTTGAAGCGAACTGCTTTTCCTGGAGTGATGCTGACCTCGGCGCCAGTCCTGGGATTGCGGCCGATGCCGGTCTTGCGCGGGCGTACGTTGAAGACACCGAAGCCGCGAAGCTCAATCCTGTCTCCGGCCGCCAGAGTCTGCTTCATGGCATCGAAGATAGTGTCGACAGCCGCCTCGGCTTTCGTCCGTGGAAGGCCGGTACGATCCACAATCCGCTGAATGAGATCTTGCTTGATCAAGAAGGATTGCCTCGCCACCGTGGAATTCTGCACAGACTCGAAACGACGCCATATGCATGTGCTGATGGTAGAAAGCGTTGAAAAGATTGTCAACGCGCAGCCCGTCCCGTAAGATTGCCTTTTCCGGCTCCCGTTAAAAGAGCATGGAATTTGTTACCCAAGGAGATTCACCCCAGACATGTCCATCAAGAGCGACCGCTGGATTCGTCAGCAGGCCATCGAACACGGAATGATTCGCCCGTTTAGCGAGAAGCAGGTACGGGAAGGCGTCATTTCCTACGGGCTGTCGTCGTACGGCTACGATCTCAGGGTCTCCGATGAATTCAAGATCTTCACTAACGTCAACTCGGCCATCATCGATCCAAAGCAGTTCGATGAGCGCTCGTTTGTGACGGTACAGGCGGAATCTGTCATTGTTCCGCCAAACTCCTTTGCTCTGGCACGATCGATTGAGTACTTCAAAATCCCCCGTGACGTACTGACTATCTGCGTTGGAAAGTCTACGTACGCTCGATGCGGCATCATCGTCAACGTGACGCCGTTCGAGCCTGAATGGGAGGGTTTTGTGACCCTTGAGATCTCAAATACAACCCCTCTGCCGGCGCGTGTCTACGCCAACGAGGGCCTTTGCCAGATTCTCTTCTTCCAGTCGGATGAACGCTGCGAGGTCAGTTATGCCGATCGCGGCGGAAAATATCAGAACCAACAGGGGATCGTTCTACCGAAACTCTAACGATCATCCCCTGGTCTCTGTTGTCGTTCCCAGGCAAAGCACGAAATTCCTCGTGTTGTGCCCGCAGCCCTGTTGAGTAGAAATCACTGCGGAAATATGACACTAGCGTCCAAGAATCACCCTTTCCGTTTGGGTCTGATGACGACGGACCTCGTGCGCCTTGCCGGCCTCGAGGCAATCTTCGAATCATCGAGGATTGAAGTCGTCCCGATCGCGATCCCAGGCGGCTTCCGAGAGGACGAGATCTCCGTCCTCATCATCGACTCTCAGGCGACGGAGCATCCGTTCGTTCTGCTGGCATCGCTCGCACGCACGCATCCCTCGCTGCTCACCATGGTTCTGGGGGATCGCACGGATCAGGAGTATGTCGAAAAAGTCATCGCTGCGGGTGCGCGCGGTTACCTGACCTACTCCGCTTCAGAAAGAGACTTCCAGATGGCGATTGACGCCATGCGCGAAGGCTCCATCTGGGCGCCGCGGAAGGTGCTGGCGAAACTCATCAGTCAGGCTCCAACCAACAGCCGAACCACACCCGAGCCGCCGGAATTCACGCCTCGCGAGCTTCAGGTTTTGGAGTTACTCACCGCCGGACGGTCGAATCGTGAGATTGGGCTCTCCCTCGACATTGACGAGTCCACGGTCAAAGCACACGTCGGCCGGCTCATGCGGAAGGTAGGAGTAGCGAACCGTATCTCATTGACAATGTTCGCGATGCAGCACCTCTTCCCAATCTCGGGAAGGAAAAACCGGTAACTTTAAGCTGTTTGCAAACTAGTAAACTTTTTTAGCACTTACGTCGATAGACCTCCGTACCGTTGCGTACTCTCTCGTAACCACTCAGAGTAATCACAGCAACACAGACCTGGGAGAAGCGGGGCTGACGGATACGGGACCCACCGGGAACGCAGCCCCCATTTTTTTACCCCTCTACTTCTCCACTCATTCACCAGATCACAACCTAGGTTCTTCGCACTTGTTCCTTCGGGACAACTTCTCGAATTGCCCGTCCATCCATTCCAATAGGACGAGGCGCTTGCGCCCGAAAGGAAGAAAGAACATGAAAAAGTTTGCAGCAGCACTGTGTGGCACGCTGATGACTGTGGCTCCGCTGGTTCACGCAGCCGACAACTCCAAAGAGCTGGAGCGCCTGCAGGCATCCGAAGGTGTACTCAACGAGATCATGGCAACTCCTGACAAGTCGATTCCAGAGAGCATTCTTGCCAGCGCTTACTGCGTCACCGTGATTCCTTCGTACAAGAAGGCTGCCTTTGTCGTGGGTGGACAGTACGGCCAGGGTGTTACGACCTGTCGCACCGGCCACGGCTGGTCTGCACCTGTCTTTGTGAAGCTGACTGGCGGCAGCCTCGGTTTTCAGATCGGCGGTCAGGCAACTGATCTGGTCATCATTGCGATGAATCAGAAAGGCATGCAGGACATGCTGAAGAATAAGTTCAAGATCGGTGGCGATGCCGCAGCGTCAGCCGGACCGGTGGGCCGTAACGCCCAGGCCGGAACGGACTGGAAGCTCAACGCCGAACTGCTGACCTACTCCCGTTCGAAGGGACTGTTTGCCGGCATCGATCTGGAGGGTGCGTGGTTCGAACAGAATTCCGACGATACCCGCGATTTCTACGGCTCGGCAATTCCCTTTGAGACCATCCTGAAAGGAAATACCCCTACTCCTCCCGCGGCTCACCCATTCGTCAGCACGGTGGCGAAGTACTTCGTGACCGCCAAGGCATCCCGGTAATCTCTCACGCATCTCAACAAATGAGGCCGCCTCTCCGGCGGCCTCACGTATCTTCTGACTAGAATGTCTGCCGCCGCACACATGACGATCTTGAGGGAACAGGTCGATACCTCGCGCCTGCTCGCGGAAGCGGGTCTGTCTCTTCTCCGTGCAACGGAGAGCACGCAGGCATTGTGCTTTGCGGCCGATACCGGGCGCACTCTCAGCGCTGCAGACGCAGGGGTTCTGCTGTATCGTCCATCTGACACCGGGTCGGTGTGGTGTGCGGAACCAGGCGCATCTGTGACGCCGCTTGCCGCCGACTTTCCTATCCCCGATAAAGTCATTCGCATCGATAACGCCAGTACCCGCTTCGGCATACCTGCTCTGCCGGAAAAGATCTCCCGCAAAGCGTTTCGCAGCTTGCTGGCGGTTCCATTGCCGTGCATCATCGGCGCGGGAGCCCTCCTTTACATCAGCAGTCGAACCGCCGCCTTTTCCGAGGAGGGTGTGTTCTCGATGAGCGTGTTGGCATCACAGACGGCGGCTTGCCTGGAAACCATCCGTTTACGGAAACAACTCGTCCTGCACGCCGGCGAGCAAAAGGAACATGCCAGACGTCTCAGTGAGCTTGCGGCGATTGTCACTTCATCCGACGACCCGATCCTGAGCAAGGACCTGAACGGCATCATTGCCAGCTGGAATGACGCGGCGACCCGCGTATTTGGGTATCGCCCCGAGGAGATAGTCGGGCAGTCCATCCTGAAGCTCATCCCACCGGAGTTCCATGCCGACGAGGAGCTTATCCTGAGCAAGATCAGAGCGGGAGAACGGATCGACCACTTTGAAACCACGCGCTTGACAAGGGGCGGAGAGCGGATTCCGGTCTCCCTGACGGTCTCGCCGGTCAAAGATGAAACCGGTAGAATCGTCGGCGCCTCAAAGATTCTTCGCGACATCTCCAACCGCAAGCGGATGGAAGAGTCGCTGCTGCAGGCGGAGAAGATCGCGGCTACTGGACGGATGGCCGCCACCATCGCACATGAGATCAACAATCCACTGGAAGCCGTGGTGAATCTCCTCTACCTGATGCGGCCCATGATTGCCGACCCACAGGGTATGGCCTATCTCGAGACAGCCGAGAGCGAGCTGGCACGCGTCTCTCATATCGCGAAACAGACCCTGGGCTACTACCGCGAACACTCTTCGGCGAAACCCACCTCCATCTCCGACCTGGTGGAGAATGCTCTCAAGGTCTATGAGCCACGTTGCAAGGCCTATCGTATTGCGCTGGAGAGGCATCTGGAGTCAGACCGGAAGATCGTCCTGCGTCAGGGCGAGATGCTGCAGGTGATCTCAAACCTCATCACCAACTCCCTCTATGCCATGCCCCAGGGCGGCACCCTTGCTGTTTCGGTGCAGGATGTCTCATTCCCCTCAGATGGAGTTAGGCTGCGCGTCAAAGACACAGGCGTTGGCATTCCAAAGGAGAACCTCGAGCGTGTCTTCGAGGCGTTTTTCACCACGCGCAGCACCATCGGCACCGGCATCGGCCTGTTTGTCGCGAAGCAGTTCGTGGAAGGCCACGGCGGGACTATCCGGGTGGAGAGCAGCACCGCCCCGGAGACCCACGGAACTACCCTGGAGATCTTTCTGCCCGTTCACACGCCTCACGAGCTACAAAGACCATAGAGTATTTTCCCTGTAGGTCTAAGGCTTCCGCATCTATGGACGTTTTCCGCAATGAAAACGCCGCTGCACGTCGCGTCGGTGATACCCGGCAACAGGAAAAACGCTCTAGACTGTTGTTTTGGCAATAAGCACGAACAAATCCGCGACCTTTCGCCACTGGCTTGAATTCATCCCTCTGTGGCTTCTTGTTGGCGCTCTGCGCATCCTGCCCCGCTTTGTGGCCCGGATCGTTGGCGCCGCTATTGGTACTGCGGCATTTCATCTGCTCTCCCGGCTTCGAAAAACAGGGGTCCGCAACCTGGAGATCGCGTTCCCGGCGATGCCCCCCGAGGAGCGGGAGCGCATTCTGCGCTCACTCTACCGGCACCTCGGATGGCAGCTGGCGGAGTTCTGCCAGATGGCGGGATACACCGCCGAGCGCGCCAGCCAGTTCATTCGCTATGAAGGCCTGGATAACTACCTGAAGGCCCGGGACAAAGGCCGCGGAGTCCTGATCATCACCGGCCACCTGGGAGCATGGGAGCTCTCAAGCTTCTTCCACTCCCTGCGCGGCTTTCCGATGGCCATGGTGATCCGGCGTCTGGACAATCCGCTGGTCGACAGATTCGTCAACGAAATCCGCTGCATGCACGGCAACCGCGTCCTTCACAAAGATGATTCCGCACGCGGTCTGCTGCGCGCCATGCATCAGGGCGAGACGGTCGGCATCCTGATGGACACGAACATGACGCCGCCTCAGGGGGTCTTCGTTCCATACTTCGGAACCCAGGCATGCACCGGCGCAGGCCTGGCGCGCGTCGCTCTCAAGACCAATGCCGCCGTCCTGGCGGGCTTCCTATTGTGGAATGAAGCAGAGAAACGCTATGTACTTCACTTCGGTCCCGAGATCGAGCTGACCCGCACCGGCGACCACGAGAGGGACGCAATCGCCAACACCGCTCTCTTCACCTTGGAGATCGAACGCTATGTGCGCGAGTATCCTGACCAGTGGCTATGGGTTCACCGCCGTTGGAAGACCCGGCCGGAAGGAGAAGCGAAGCTTTACTAAACTATGTTGGTTCCCCACCTTCTGCTCGCATTGGCTCTTCAGGCCCCCGTCGCGAACGAACCCTCGAAACAACTTGTAGACCCTGCCCTAGCGGCAACCGCGGACGGCGTTGTGCGGCACGCGGCGAACGGAACAGAACAGGCCCTGCTACCGATTGGCTTCCCGAGCTCGCACGCCGCCAACCTGCTGCAACTGAAGAATGGAGACCTGCTGTGTGTGTGGTTTGCCGGCTCGTGGGAGGGAAACTCCGGTGTCGGCATCGTGCTGTCGCGGCTGAATCGCGGATCGCACACCTGGACGAAGCCGCAGCTGATCGATAATCACGACGGCGAGTCCTACCAGAACCCGGTGATCTTCCAGTCGCCCGACGGAGCAGTGCACATCTATCACACGACACAGGGAGCAGGAGCTGGAGAGGCGAACTCCAAGGTACTCGAGGTCGTCTCACGCGATAACGGCCAGCATTGGTCTGCGCCGGTGGTCCTGTTCGACAAGGGAGGCTCCTTCACCCGCCATCCGCTGCTGGTTCTGGCGCCGAAGACCTGGCTGCTGCCCATGACGTATGTCACCAGCAGAGGCATCGGCGAGGGCGCCGAGACCAACTACTCCGCCATGAAGCTCACCCGCGATGGCGGGGCACACTGGGAGGAGTGCGTCGTTACCGACTCCTTTGCCCGGGTACAGCCGACGGTGGTGCAGATCGATTCCCATCATTTCGTCGCCTGGTTCCGCGATCGCAAATCGCAGTGGGTCTATCGCAGCACCTCGTCCGATGGCTGCCATTGGAGCAAACCGGAGGCTACCACTCTTCCGAACAACAACGCGTCGGTTCAGGCCGTCCGTTTGCAAAACGGATGTATCGTCATGGTCTTCAATAACTCCCACGATGACCGTTCGGGCTCTAAGCCGATACCTGGCCTGCGGAAACCGCTGTCGGTCGCTCTGAGCGAGGATAACGGCGCAACCTGGAGCTACGTACGAGATCTGGAAACAGGGCGGCCCGGCTTCGGCATCGAGGAGCAGCGCCCCAAAACGCCCGGACGCGAGGAGTATTCTTATCCAACCGTGATACAGACTAGCGACGGCAGGATCCATGTGGCATTTACCTACCGCCGCCAGACGATTAAGGAAGTCACTCTGGACGAAGGCTGGATTCGACACGGATCTACCGAGGGACTCTACAAGGGCTCCAGCACGAAGTAAGGTACGGAGGCACACCGCATGTTTGACCTTTCGCAGCTAGCAGCGAAGATTACGGCCTCCGGCTGTCCCACATTTGCCTCAGCCGACGAGGGCCCGGGTGAGATCGCTCGTGTTTCCGCCATCAGCAAAGCGACTCCGGATGCTGTTGTCTTCGCCAGTGATGAAAAAACACTGGAGGCTGCTCTGCTGTCGGCCGCCGGGGCAATTCTGACCAAGCCGACGCTCACTGCCGACATCTCCGACCCTCGCATCGTTCTGACCAAAGACCCGCGGCTTGCCTTTTCCCTGGCCGCGCAGCATTTCCTGGCTCCGCAGACGACGGAGATTCATCCCTCTGCTGTCGTGGATGAGACCGCCGTCATCGGGAAAGGCGTAAGCATTGGTCCTTACACCGTGATTGAGGCGCGAGTCAGCATCGGCGATGGTTGCGTGATCGGGCCTCGCGTGACCATTCTTGCGGATACGATTCTTGGCGAACGCTGCGTCATTCAAACCGGCGCTGTACTCGGCTCGTTCGGCTTCGGCTATGCGCGCTCGTCTTCCGGAGCGTATACGCTGTTTCCGCAGCAAGGGACGCTAACCCTGGAAGACGACGTCGAGGTGGGCGCAAACTCCACCATCGACCGCGGCGCTCTGGAAGAGACCCGCATCGGCCAGGGCACAAAGATCGACAACCTGGTGCATATCGGGCACAACTGCCGGATCGGAAAGCACGTCGTCATCGCGGCGCAGACAGGCATCTCCGGAAGTTCCGTGGTGGAAGACGGAGCGATCCTCGGAGGCCAGGTCGGTATCGGAGAAAAGGCCTTTATCGGCCCCGGAGTCATTCTGGGCGGCGGCGCCGGCGTACTCTCGAATAAGAAGCTCTTCGGAGCCAACCAGGTCTTCTGGGGCCGTCCGGCCCAGCCTCTGAAGCAATATCTGCGAGACCTGGCCAAACTGCGGAAGGATTAGGGCCCAGCCGTGCTGGTCGTTATCGGAGGACACACACGCAACATCGGCAAGACCTCTGCCGTCTGCGAGCTGATACGCACCTTCCCTGCCCTGCATTGGACCGCGGTCAAGATCACACAGTACGGTCACAACGTCTGCTCCGCCAATGGCGAGCCATGCGACTGCCAGACAGCCGACCACACCATTGCCCTGAGCGAAGAACGCGACTCGGCCTCGGGTACCGACACCAGCAGGTATCTCGCAGCCGGTGCTGCCCGCTCCCTGTGGCTGCGCACCCGTCAGGGCCAACTCGCGGAAGCGATGCCCCGTCTGCGCGCCGAGCTGGCCAAGTCAGCCAACAACATCCTGGAATCGAACTCAGTGATGCGCTTTCTGCGACCCGACCTCTACCTGGCAGTACTGTCGCCGGAGACAGCCGACTTCAAGCCCTCGGCACAGTACGTTCTGGACCGCGCCGACGCTTACCTGCTGACGGCAAAGCCGGACGCACCCACATGGCAGGGTGTCTCGCTAAGGCTGCTGGCAGGGAAACCGAACTTTGCATACACGGTTGGAGAACCGTTCTCTCCCGAGTTGAAGGACTGGCTGGCGGAGAAGCTGGGGTATTCCGAACCCACCCTAGCGTTGCGAGGGCGGGGCACCCGGGAAGGGTAAGCGCCTTCAGCGCTGCCCATCCTCTACGCAAAAGACAGAAGCGCTGCCCTCGGGCAGCGCTTCCGGCAAAGGCTCACCCTAGTTATCGAAGTTCGTCAGCGCATCCATGAACGCCACATCCAGAACCGTTCCCTGAATGGTGATCTGGCTGTTGTTGATCTCCGATCCATCAGAGGTGTTGAAGGCATGGATCTGGCCGCCGTAGGCCGTGTACATCTTATGCAGGCTCTGCACCCAGCACAGGCCCGTCAGGTCACCGTAGTAGTACAGGTTGTAATCCTGGTTGGGATACTTCACGGTGGTGTTGGCGTTGCGGTTCACCGACGGCACAATCTGGACGGAGCTGGCTGAGCGGTCAAAGCGAGTCAGGCAGTTGTAGTTCGCTGCCTGGGACGTGACGCCAAGATCCGCCTGGTGGGCACGCTCGCCGTTCGCGCAGCTCTGCGATCCGATCCAGAGCGTGTTGTCATCACCGAACAGCATCTTGGTGTGATAGCCGTCAGAGATCGAGTACTTGCCGGTCACCGTCTTCGTGGAGAGATTCAGCGTCGAGAGGTTCCCCGACCAATACCCGTCAGCCAGGAATTGCTGTCCGCTGAGATAAAGCGTCGAACCATCCGTCAGCGCCGCCGTCACACCTCCCGGCACAACCACCGTCTGCGACACATAGTTGGGCTCGGGCGAGACCGTCGGGATGTTGTAGATGGTCAGGTTGCTGAGGCTCAGGAAGCTGACACCGGCTGTCGTGCCCCCGCACTCCGGTCCGCAGTTCAGGATGTAAGCCTGGCTGCCGTCATTGGAGAAGTAGGCGCCGACCGGACGATCGAAGGAGCCCGTCACCTTCACCAGGCAGTAAACCGGCAACTGGTAGGGCTGGCAATCCACCGCTCCCGGAGGCACAGCCTGGTTGCTGTTCAGCTTCACCAGGCGATAGATGTTGTTGCCGTTCCGCTGCATGGCCAGAACCACCGTGTTGCCCTGGTTCGCGAAGACCCGGTTCACGTTTGGCAGGTTCAGCGAATAGCTTGCCTGGGTTGCGCCACGGATCACCACCTGAAGYTGGCCGGCAGTCTCCTGCGCCGAATAGACCATGGTCTGGTCGGTAGAAACCTTGATTCCGTCCGGAACGGCAGTTCTATTGATCAGCGTCGCGGCCGCGCCGCCGGTTTTCTCCGCACCGTAGTCGATGGCTGCCAGAGAGCCGTCGCCCTGGGCGTAGACGTAGCCGGCGACCTGCTCCGGGAAGTTCAGGATCGGGCTCGGCGAGTTCCCCGAGTAGCCCGAGATCGTGTAGGACGAGTTCGCGTCAAAGACGTTGTTGCGCAGGTCACGCTGCGCGTCCAGAATCTGCAGGCCTCCGCTCAGCGTGCTGGTGTAGGAGGCGAGCACGCGATACGCGAACTTACTGGGAGGAATCGGGCGTCCGGCGTAGGTGTATTGCGGAAACTTATAGTAGCGGACACCGCAGGCGCTCAGCACCATAGCCACAGCGGTCAGGGCTGCAAAAACATACAACTTACGCTTCATCAAGTAACGGACTCCAGCCCACCGCCCGGCGGTAGCAAACTGCGGTGTAAAAACCGCCTGAACTTTTGCCTCAAGTATAAAGCAAGCGCCCGCCCGGCTGCCCCATTCCCGCTACACTGGAAACAGCATATCCGCCATGGTCGAGACCTCAGAATCCTTGCTTGAGACCCTGATCGCCCCCGGACGCACTGTATTGTGTGACGGTGCGATGGGCACCATGTTGTACGCCCGCGGTGTCTTTATCAACCGCTGCTACGACGAGTTGAACCTCTCCCAGCCTGACCTGATCCGCTCCATTCACGAGGAGTATCTCCATGCCGGCGCGGAGATGATTGAAACCAACACCTTTGGCGCCAATGCCATCCGGCTGGCGCGCTATGGCCTGGCTGACAAGGTTTCCGCCATTAACCATGCCGGTGTCGCCCTGGCCCGCAAAGCGGCCCAGCACTCCGAGGAGAAGACGGCCACCCATGCCTACGTCGCGGGCGCCATCGGCCCCCTGGGAGCCCGTCTGGCCCCCGCGGGCACCATCACAGTACAGCAGGCGCACGATGCCTTTGCCGAGCAGATCGCAGCCCTGGCTGCCGCAGGCGCCGATCTTCTGATCGCCGAGACCTTCCCCTCGGTTGCCGAAGCGGAGATTGTGGTGCGCGCCGCCCGGGATATTGCTCCCCATCTGCCGATCTTCGTCATGGTGACGGTCGACGACAACGGCAACACCCTTGACGGCACCACCGCCGAGGAAACGGCGACCCGTCTGACCATCGCCGGCGCTAACGCTGTGGGCTGCAACTGCAGCTCCGGACCGCACGCCGTTCTGGACGTGATTGAGCGCATGCGCGCCGTCACCCATCTTCCGCTGGCGGCGATGCCCAATGCCGGTCTGCCGCGCGCCGTCGACGGCCGCAACATCTACCTGACCTCGCCTGAATATATGGCCAGCTTCGCCCGCAAGTTCGCCAAGGCGGGAGCGACCTTCATCGGCGGATGCTGCGGCACCACGCCGAACCACATCAAGGCGATGCGCTCCGCCCTGCGCGCGATCGACGCCCAGGTGACCGCCAAAGCCGACGTCACCGATGAGACCCAGGCAGCCGTCCAGCCGCCGGCCTTCGGCCAACGCTCCAAGCTCGCCGGCCTGCTTGCCAACCGCCAGTTCGTATCCATGGTGGAGATTGTGCCGCCGCTCGGCGTCAACTGCCAGAAGGAGCTGGACGGGGCAAAGAAGCTCGCCGACCTGGGCGTGCACGTCATCAACGTGCCGGACTCTCCCCGCGCCTCCGCGCGTATGTCTGCGCAGTCGCTGTGCGTTCAGATCCAGCACACGATCGGCATCGAGACCCTGATCCACGTCACCTGCCGTGACCGCAACCTGCTGGCGATCCAGTCAGACATGCTGGGCGCCTCCTCCATCGGGCTGAAGAATGTGCTCTGCTTGACGGGCGACCCGCCCAAGCTGGGGAACTATCCGGATGCGACCGCTGTCTTCGACGTGGATGCGATCGGCCTGGTAAACATCCTCCGCAACCTGAACCACGGCCTCGACCTGGGCAAAAACCCGATCGGTGAGTCCGCTGCCTTCGCCATCGGCGTCGCCGCCAATCCCGGCGTGCCGGACGTGGACAACGAAGTTCACCGCTTTGCGCTCAAGGTGGAAGCAGGCGCGGAGTACGCCATCACGCAGCCAGTCTTCGACATGCGTCTGCTGGAGACCTTCCTTCGTCGCGTCGAGCAGTTCCGCATCCCGGTCATCGCCGGCATCTGGCCGCTGACCTCGCTGCGCAACGCCGAGTTCATGAAGAACGACCTTCGCGTCGCCGTACCGGACGAGATTATGTTCCGCATGCACAAGGCAGGCGAGGTCTCAGCCGACCATGCACGCGCCGAAGGCATCAAAATCGCGCAAGAGATGCTGGCCCACACGCGGCCCCAGGTCGAGGGCGTACAGGTCTCGGCCCCCTTCGGCAAGTACACCGCAGCCGCACAGGTGCTGGAAGTGCTGGGATAGAGTATTTTCCCTGTAGGTGTAGTGTAGGGTTTCCGCATCTATGGGCGTTTTCCGCAATGAAAACGCCGCTGTACGCCTCTTCCGGGATACCCGGTAACAGGGAAAATGCTCTAAACGAGGAAGACGATGCCGACCTTTGAAGAGAATCTGAAAGCGCTGGAAACGGTGGTGGAACAGTTGGAGCGGGGCGACCTGCCGCTGGAAGACTCCGTCAAGCTCTTCGAGCAGGGCATGGCGCTCTCTGCCGCATGCAAACAGGACCTGGAGGCAGCCGAAGGCAAGCTGCAGGTCCTGATGAAACAGCAGAACGGCAAGATGGAAGCCAAGGATCTGAACCTGGAATAAAGAGGCTTCGTCCCCACCCGGCAAGATAAGCGCCATGCCGTGGATATACCCTAGTTCCATGCCTACTCAGGACGAGCTCAAGCTTCTCGCCGCCAAACGCGCACTCGACTTTATTGAACCCGGCATGGTCGTTGGCCTGGGCTCCGGCTCTACCGCTACCCTGTTCATCAAGCTGCTGGGCGAAAAAGTGCAGCAGGGCCTGAAGATCCGCGGCATCGCATCGTCCGAAGACTCTGCGAAGCTGGGAGCATCCCTGGGTATCCCTGTTATCGGCTTCACGGAAGCGACCGAGACCGATGTCACCGTCGATGGCGCCGACGAGGTCGCTCCCGGTCTGGCCTTGATCAAAGGCGGAGGCGGCAAGCTGCTGCGCGAAAAGATCGTCGCCTCCGCTTCGAAGAAATTCATCATCGTGGCTGACTCGTCAAAGGTCGTAAAGAAGCTGGGCAAATTCAAACTGCCGATCGAGGTTATTCCCATGGCGGAGCCTCTGGTTTCGGAGCGTCTGCGTGCGCTGGGTTACCCCAGCAGCATCCGTCAGGCCAAGGACGGCAGCGGCAACTACATCACTGACGAGGGCAATCTCATCCTCGACTGCGACCCGACGCAGATCGACGATCCTGCGGCTCTGGCAGCGCAGTTGGACACGATGGTCGGGGTCGTCGAACACGGCCTGTTCCTCGGCATGGCAAGCCTCGTACTGGTCGCCGGCGAAGACGCCATCACCGAGTACACACCGGAGACCAAGTTCTAAGACTTCCCATGCACCGGGTGCCCATCCATCGCAAAATCGGGGTCCCCGACGAACTTGTTCGTTGGGGTGATAACGCGATGGGTGGGACGTTCGCGCTTTGCGCGAATCCTTGTTTGCCCTCAGGAGCTGAAAAGCCCCTTTCTCTCGATGGCACGATACGGGACGGGCTGAAGCCGTCCCCTTAAGCGCAAGACATTCGCGCTTCCGCGCGAACCATATCCCCTAAACAAAGAGGGATGGCAGTCAAGCCATCCCTCCGTAATCACCAACCGGCAACTGGCAACTGTTAACTGGCAACTGGCCTTTCACTCACCCGCCCCACAACCACCGTTCCCTCGAGCAACGGCTTCATGGTCACGTGCCACGTCACGCCAGCCTCGTCTCGCACTACTTCCAACACCGGGACCTCCAGCTTCGCTCCGCTGCGCGCGGTGGCCTCCAACACGCCCGTCGCTCCCGGTGTGAACTCCGTGTGGCTAAGCGAGATCTGCCATACAGACCGACCCTGCTGCCGCGATGCCTCGCGGATATCTGTCACTTCTGCTTCGAACATTACTTCGCCAACGCGCTGCGCAGCGCCTCCACTTCCACCTTGCTGCCGATAGCCAGCGGTGTGCGC
Organism: Terriglobus sp. 2YAB30_2; assembly: GCF_052114765.1. Classification (NCBI taxonomy): domain Bacteria; kingdom Pseudomonadati; phylum Acidobacteriota; class Terriglobia; order Terriglobales; family Acidobacteriaceae; genus Terriglobus; species Terriglobus sp. 2YAB30_2. Next base: position 196,539 of record NZ_JBFRFJ010000010.1, on the reverse strand, counting down.
TGGTGGATCGCTTCGGGCTTAATGTCGAGGATGCGATCGATACCATTGGTCGCCATGCCGCCCGCCTGCTCCGCGATGAACGCCAGCGGATTAGCCTCATACATCAGCCGCAGCTTGCCAGTGGGAACCTTGGTCGTCGGCGGATAGAAGAAGATACCGCCCTTCAGCAGTGTGCGATGGAAGTCCGCCACCAGCGAACCGATGTAGCGCGAGCCATGCTTCTCACCGATCTTGCCGGCACGCATGTCATGCACGAACTGTGTGTACTCAGGTGCCGACTCTTCGAGATTCGCTTCGTTGACCGAGTAGTACGGCCCGGACTCCGGCATACGCATGTTCTCCCAGCTCAGGAGGAATGCACCGATCGTCTGGTCGAGCGTGAACCCGTGTACGCCGTGTCCTGTGGTGTAGACCAGAATTGTCGACGGCCCATACAGCACATAGCCGGCGGCCACCTGCTTGATGCCCTGCTGCAACACCGAGGTATTCACATCGCCCCACTGCGGACGGCGGAAGACGGAGAAGATCGTGCCGACGTTTACATTGACGTCGATGTTCGACGAGCCATCCAGAGGATCAAAGACGATGATGTACTTTCCGGTTTCACCATCGCGATTGAAGACCACGGGCTCATCGTCTTCTTCGCTCACCAGTGCGGCCACGCTGTCACGCAGACCGAGGCAATGCTCCATCGCGCGGTTGGCGTAGACATCGAGCTTCTGCTGCTGCTCGCCCTGCACATTCGTCTGTCCGTAGGCCCCGAGGATGTCGCTCAATCCGGCGGAGCGGATCTTGGCTTCGATCATCTTTGCCGCAAGCGTGACGCCCGAGAGCAGCCATGAGAAGGTTCCCGTCGCGTCGGGAAAGTTCTTCTGCTGCTGCAGAATATGCTGCTGGACCGTGGTGATCATCGACTGCTGCTGAGCCATGTTTGTTTTTATCCCTTTCCCCCATGCTAGAGCATTTCTCCTGTAGGTGTAGTGCGGGGCTGATGCATCTATGGGCGTTTTCCTCAATGAAAACGCCGCTGCACGTTCCTCGCGGGATACCCAGCAACAGGAGAAATGCTCTGAAGGCTGGGGCGTGCCCCAGTGCGTAGATAACACGCCCTATGTTCTAACTTGCCGCTACAATCTCAGTCATCATGAATCGCAGAAATTTCCTTCTCTCCTCGGCTGGAGTTGCGGCCGCTGGTCTTGTTGAAGCGCCGTTATTCGCACAGGGACGTGGCAGTGCGCAGATGCCCAACGGTCCACTGCCGCCTGCGATTGCCGCGCTGACCAATCGCGTATCAGGCGTGAAGCCTATCGCCATTGCAGAACGCGAGGAACGCTGTAACCGTGCGCAAACATTGATGGCGAAGGACAAGATTGACGCCATCGTCATCACCAGCGGCACTTCCCTGGTCTATTTCACAGGCATGCGCGGCGGCAATTCAGAGCGGCTCTTCGCATGGGTACTTCCCGTCAAAGGTCCGGCCTTTATCATCTGCCCGGTCTTCGAAGAAGAGCGTATGCGCGAGCTCACCGGCAATGTCCCCGGAGGCGACAAGGTTCGCTTTTATACCTGGGACGAGCACGAGAATCCCTATGCGCTGCTTGGAAAAGGCTTGAAAGAGGCGGGTCTGGCGACCGGAAACATCGGTGTGGAAGAGCAGACAAAGTTCGCCTTCTCGGACGGTTTTGCCCACGCCCTGCCTGCGGCAAAGATCGTCTCCGCAACGCCCGTGACTGCAGGTTGCCGTGGAGTGAAGTCAGCTCATGAACTGGAACTGATGAAGCTGGCCAACAACATTACCTGGCATGTCTACGAAGCGGCATGGAAATCACTCACCCCTGGTATGACCACACGCGACGCGTCCGCGCTGATCTCAGCCGCCTATATGAAGTGCGGTGTCTCCGGATTTGCCTCGGTGGAAGTAGACGAGTTCTCCGCTCTGCCGCACGGCTCCATCAAACCGCAGACGCTGAAGGAAGGCTCCATCGTGATGATCGACGACGGGTGCACGGTTGAGGGCTATCAGTCTGATATCACCCGCACCTTTGTGCTCGGCGGCAAAGCGACCGACAAGCAGAAGCAGGTCTTCGAGATCGTACGCAAAGCCCAGGCCGCCGCACTCGCCGCAGCAAAGCCCGGCGCGCCCTGCGAAGCAGTCGATATTGCCGCACGCAAAGTGATCACTGACGCCGGCTACGGCCCCGACTATAAGTTCTTCACCCACCGCCTGGGTCACGGCATCGGTATGGACGGCCACGAGTGGCCGTACCTTGTACGCGGCAATAAACAGCCGCTGGCGATCGGAAATACCTTCTCCGATGAGCCGGGCGTCTACATCCGCGGTGAGTTCGGCGTGCGTCTGGAAGATGACTGGGTAATGACAGAGAACGGCGGCGAGATGTTCACGCCAACCAGCAAATCAATCGAAGAACCCTTCGCCATCTGAATGAAGGCATGTACTGGGTGCCCCATTCACGCGACAGCGTGAGTGGGACATTCGGGGTCCCCGGCGAACTCCGTTCGCTGGGGTGAACCATTCGAGCAACGCTCGAACCGCCTTTTTTGTTTGTCATTTCGTAGCTCCGGGGTCCCCGACCAGCTTGCTGGTTGGGGTGGTCGACCAAAGGGAGCGGAGAAATCTGCTTTTCGCCCTTCACAAAAACGGTTCGCGCTTTTGCGCGAATACCCAGGTCCCCTAGGGACCTGGGCACCCAGTGTTTACTGCTCCCGAATGTGTCGCTTACTCATAACCCTTATGCTGCCAGGCGGCCTCAAGCAACGGCGCGGCGCATACGCGATTACGACCTTCAGCCTTAGCCGCGTAGAGCGCCGTATCCGCGGCAAGCAATAGCCGGCGGCGATCAATCCCTTCGACATTCTGGGCGGAAGCGACACCGCAACTCACCGTCGTCCACAACCCAAGCTCCGGTTGCGGCACAGGGTGAGACGGAGCGGGAGAACCGGCCATCTTGATCAGTTGCCGTATGCGCTCCGCCACCTTCATCGCGGACTCAAGGGTCGCTCCCGGCAGTAGGAGAACAAACTCCTCGCCGCCGTAGCGGGCTGCAAAGTCATCTTTACCTCGCAGCGCCTGCTGGATCAACAAGGCCACGCGCTTGATCACTTCATCGCCGTACAGATGTCCCTGCGTATCGTTCACGATCTTGAAGTGATCGATGTCGATCATGACCGCGGAGATCGGCTGGCGCGTCTGTGCCGCGTGACCCCACAGTACTTCGAACTCCTTCTCGAAGGCAGAACGGTTCGCAAGCTGCGTCATCGGATCGTGAGTAGAGATCAGCTCTAGCTCACGATTGGCTTCGCTGAGCTCTACACGCTTCAACTCATTGCTCCGCAACAGCAGATAGGAGAGCCGTTCCTCACGCTCCAGGCTGTAGTTCGCAATCAGGATGAATACACCGCCCCAAAAGACCAGGCCTCCCATGTGCACCTTTTCGATCGGCTGCAGAAAGGGATCTTTCACAAGGAAGGCAATCGACGTGAGATTGCAGAAGAGCATGGATGCAATTGCGTAGTTGAAACGCAGCCGCATCACGATATTGGTCACCAGCAGGATCAGCATCAGGCTGACGGATGCATGCGTCGAGATCTGATCGGAGACGTGCCAGTAAAGGATCACGGCACAAGTGGCGGCAACGCCCGCAAGCACAACGATAGAGCCTTCCCGAACGCGGGCGGATGGCTCTCGCCGGAGTACGCCATAGATCAGCAAAGCGACTGGCGTAAAGATACAGGTGCGCAGGAAAACCGCCAGCCAGATGCGCTGCGGCATCGCCTGATAATCGCCGATCAGAAACAGGTTGTAGATCAGAATGATGAGCAGGCCGTCCCGGCTCATCCGCAGCGCGCGCAGAGCTCCTACCGCGCCCTCGAACCGCTCTTCCAGCTCCCTGGGAAAACGCAGGGGGGCAAAACGCCCGGCTTTCAGACGGGCGATCTGCCGATCCAGCAGCAACTCCTGCGCATTGGCGGTATTCCGTACCACGGTACTTTCCACCGTAGACGTATATCGGCATCAATCCCATCACCCATTAGTGGAGTTTTCATTACGTTGGAGTAACGGCGCCTACCGCGAAGAGGCTAGGGCGTGTCATCAAACGCCTCAGGGATATCGACAAATTCGGGTACCCATACTCTGGGTGCCCCATCCATTGCATCGCAATGGGTGGGAAATTCGGGGTCCCCGGCGAACTTGGCTCGTTGGGGTGAACTATTCGAGTGAAGCTCGAACCGGGTGGGAGCATAGGGCCCCCGGCCAGCTTCGCTGGCTGGGGTAAAGGCGTGGGCTTCTTGAGCAATTCTCCTAATACTGTGGTGTTGGATACATCCGCGAATGCCGTTTTCTTTGCGGAAAACGGCGCAAATAGCCAGAACTTCGCTCTACACCTTTAGGAGAATTGCTCTAGCCCACGGTTTATAGGCTCAACATAGAAGCGGGCTGAAGCCGCTGAACACCCCAGCCAGCAAGCTTGCCGGGGGCCCGCTGCTCCCACAGTTTCAGCGTGCTCTGGACTACTCCCCTAAATTTCCATCGCGTACTGCCCTGAGACAAAGCCCGGAGGCGTCGGCTTTGGCTCCGCCGCCAGATCGAGGATCAGCCGCTCCAGCACCAGCCGCTTATCCGGCGGGCTGGAACGCAGCTCCAGGTCGGCCCTGGCAATAAGACGCAGAGCGCGCGTCAGCTCACGGCGTGTCTTATAGCGGCGTGCCTGCCGGATAAGATCTTCCGCCGCAAACGGAGGCATGCGGAACCCCTGCCACAGGGCCTGCCAGATAGCACGCGTATCGCGCACGTTCTTCTCCAGAATGATCAGCATCTGGCGGAAGGTACGCGCCAGCATGTAGAGGTGTCCGATCGCCGAGTCTTCCCCGCCGTCCGACGCATTCAACAGGCCATGCAGCAGCGCTAATGCTGCGGCGCGGTCATGGCGAGAGATCGCGTCGGTCAGCTCGTACAGCGAGCGCTGCTTGGCGGCGAGCACCTGGGTCTCGACATCGCCCAGCGTGATGCGGCCCTTGCCCAGGGTGTAGAGCAACAGCTTCTCCACCTCGGAGGCGATCAGCATCATGTCCGCACCGAGCGCATCCACCAACTCGCGGGCAGCATCCTGCTCAAAGTTCGCCTGCTGCTGGGCGGCATACTCAGTCACCCAGCGCACGGCATCGCCCTCGTCCACGCGGCCCATCTCCACCACACCGCACCAGTCGCCCAGCGTCTCGCGGATGCGATCGAACCGCTCCTTCTCCTGATAGTCCATGCGCCGCAGATCGGCGGGAATGCGGAGGTGATCCGCGACAAAGAGGATCAGCGCCTGCGGATTGGCAACGCGGAAGTAGGCGTCGATCGCGGCAAACTCGTCTTTCTTTGCGCCGCGGGTATAGAGGTTCTTCAGATTGCGGATGAAGATGACCTGGAAGGGCGCCATCAGCGACGGTGTTCGCGCAATATCCAGAGCGTCGAAGATCGAGGTCTCTGCCAGGTCCAGATCATGCAGGCAGAAGTCACGCAGATCGCCGGGCACAAACTGAGCCAGCACGGCCTTACGAGCCCGTTCCAACAGGAACAGCTCATCGCCGACGAGAACATATCCGGGCTTCGGGTTCGGGGAAGCGATCTCCGCCTGAAACCGGTCCACGGATGCAAAGCTGCGCAAAGCTGCCATTACCTTGATTTTCAACGGCTACGGCGTGTTAACGGCAGTGGAAATCAGGGGACGAATCCAAAGAAGAACATACTTTGAGCCTTGACCGACGCGGCGTGCACAAAGGATTGTGCAATCCACAGGGCCCTCGGATAACTGGATACCCTTACTGGCGGTCCAAGTCGTCTCCGACTACGCACCATTCAACAATTCAACGATTCAACCATTCAACTTCTTTTAGAAGCTCTCCACCATGTCGCTGACCAACGCCTGGGCAAAGTTCCGTGCCAGCCGCTGGACGGCCGGACTGTCTTCCTGGATGAAGGCACCCAGGTCCTGTGTCGACTGATACTGCTCCCGGAAGCTGAAGCCGTTGTTCTTGTACAGAACCCGTCCGTCCGGCGCGGTCAGCTCCACCTTGGCCACAATCGTGATCAGGTAACTGGAGGTTTGTCCGCTGGTGGAGTCATACGTTAGCGGAGCAATGGTCTGAGAGGTGATGGTTCCGGTCAACAGAGCGTCACTGTTCTCCGGCTTCTCATCAGACGTGACTACATAGCGGGTGCGATTGTTGAGCGCGTGCACCACGGCCTGCGTAAAAGCTACTTCGGTGTGATAGCTCTGCGTATTGTTCTTGAAGATGGGGACCGCGAGTGTACGCACGCCCGCCGGAATATGCGTAGCCTGCCCCGCACGGTGATAGCCACAACCAGTTGCTGCCAGCAAAACAGAGAGAAAGACGAACCGCTTCATCGCATGTTCAGTGTACGCAGAATCAAAGGTACCCCACTCTTTTTACTTGCCACTTCGGAGCGCTGAAGGCGCGTTCTATATCAGCCTGGGGCAACGCCCCAGGTAGCGAGTCCACAAAGAGTTGGAGGGCTGAAGGCCCGTTCTATATTCATGCAGTCTTGCGTTCTTGAAACGTCTCGATACCGCCGCGCACTTAACTCGCAGCCCACAGCTCGCTTGGCAGAGCACACTATGACAAAATTCGATCTCACGCTAGCTATAGGGCAGGCCTACAGACGCTGCAGATGCGTGTCTTTGAAGTGCGTAGGGTACTTCAATCCATAGCCCAGCAGGCGGTCAAAGCCAATATGGCTGATCCAGATCAGCGCAATCGCCAAAGCTCGCGGATGGTGCGCCCAGGCAGCCACGATAGCAAGCAGAACAGGCAGCACCTCCGTGTGAAAGAAGTTGTACGCCGCCGCTCCAATGCGAGCGCCCGCTGCAAAACCGATCATCGAAAGATCCGGCACAAGGAAGAGCAGACCGAAGAGCAGCCAGCTTGCATGGATCTGTTGGTAGAAGAACAGGGCAGCCGCAAAGACGGCGGCACCTTCGAGATGCAACAGAACTCGGGGACGCGTCAGCATGCCTTCACGCTAAACGAAAAGGCCACCCGGAAGGGTGGCCTTTCGATTTCCTGTATCAGGAATTTATGCGGGGCTAGGACGGCTGTCGCCAAAGCCAGGAGCGCGGCCGCTCTCAGGCTTCAGGACCTTCTGCGTATCCGCAGTGTTCGAGTCCGCGTGGGCCAGAGCCGACTTCGACGGAGGCAGATCCTTGCCTTCGATGATGAGGCGGATCTCCTGTGCGTCGATCGTCTCACGCTCCAGCAGGGCTTGCGCCATGCGGTGCATGATGTCCTGGTTGTTCTCCAGGATCGAGTAAGCCGACTTGTAACCCGCATCGACGAAGTTACGAACCTCACCGTCGATCTGCCTGGCCGTATCGTCAGAGAAATCGCGGTGCTGTGCGATCTCGCGGCCGAGGAAGATCTGCTCTTCCTTCTTGCCGAAAGTCAACGGGCCAAGATTCGACATACCGTACTCGCAGACCATGCGGCGAGCCAGATCAGAGGAACGCTCGATGTCATTACCGGCGCCGGTGGTCATCTTCTTGAGGAAGATCTCCTCGGCGCAGCGGCCGCCCATCAGGATGGCAAGCTGCGTCTCCAGGTAGTCCTTGGTGACGGTGTGCCTGTCTTCCTCAGGAATCTGCATGGTCACACCCAGAGCCATACCGCGCGGGATGATGGTGACCTTGTGCAGCGGGTCAGCATTCTCGCGCATGGCGGCAACCAGGGCGTGGCCGGCTTCGTGATAGGCCGTGACCTTCTTCTCTTCGTCGGTCAGCAGCATCGACTTGCGCTCGGCGCCCATCAGGACCTTGTCCTTGGCAACTTCAAAGTCGTACATGTGTACGGCCTTACGGTTGTTGCGGGCAGCGATCAGGGCAGCTTCATTGACCATATTGGCAAGGTCGGCGCCGGAGAAGCCCGGTGTCCCGCGAGCCAGAATGTTCAGGTCAACGTCCTCAGCCAGAGGAACCTTCTTGGAGTGAACGCGGAGCACTTCCTCGCGGCCACGGACATCCGGACGGCCCACGATCACGCGGCGGTCGAAACGGCCGGGACGCAGCAGCGCCGGGTCAAGAACATCAGGACGGTTGGTGGCAGCCACCAGGATCACGCCGTCGTTGGACTCAAAGCCGTCCATCTCGACGAGAAGCTGGTTCAGTGTCTGCTCACGCTCATCGTGTCCGCCGCCCAGGCCAGCGCCGCGGTGACGGCCGACAGCGTCGATCTCGTCGATGAAGATGATGCAGGGAGCGTTCTTCTTGCCCTGTTCGAAGAGGTCGCGAACGCGGCTGGCGCCCACACCGACGAACATCTCAACGAAGTCCGAACCGGAGATCGAGAAGAACGGAACATTGGCCTCGCCGGCGACTGCGCGCGCCAGCAGGGTCTTACCGGTTCCCGGAGGTCCGACGAGGAGCACGCCCTTGGGGATACGGCCACCCAGGCGCTGGAACTTCTGCGCCTCGCGCAGGAACTCGATGATCTCCTTCAGCTCTTCCTTGGCCTCGTCCACGCCGGCAACGTCCTTGAACGTCACCTTCTTCTGCTGCATGCTCAGCAGACGGGCACGGCTCTTGCCAAAGCTGAGGGCTTTGTTGCCGCCGGACTGCATCTGGCGCAGGAGGAAGAACCACAAACTCAGAATCAGCGCGAAGGGAGCGATCTGGATCAACAGGCCAAGCCATGCATTCGACTGCTGATCCTTCACCGTAATGGCGACACCGTGATCACGCAGCGACTTGTACATGTCCGGATAGTTGGCCGGAATGGTGGTATGGAACTGGTCCTTGTTGTCTCGGTAATGTCCGGTCACTTCCGTGCCGTTGACCACTACGTCAGAGATCTTGCCTTGTTCGGCATCGTTCAACAACTGACTCAGGGAGATGGTTGTGTCATGTCCGATGCCTGTTCCCTTGACCACGAACTGCCACAGAATCACGAGGCAGGTGATCATGAATACCCAGATCAGGACGGTTTTAACAGTTGAATTCAAATCCGGTTCCTCTTTCCGGCTGCTTCGCCTGGAAGCTAAACCAGCCGGCACGTTTCGCAGAAACGTCCCTGCAATGGTTTAGACGCCACCCAGGGGCGGAAGGTGCTCCCGGGAAAAGCGTTCGCGCTGGTGTTTTTGATTCTACTCCCAGCATTAACGATTCCGCCGCCACTTTCAGGGGAAGTTTCTGCAACTTCGGTCGGAGGTAACGATGTTCAAATCCGGGACAGTTGCAGCTCCCGGGCGGTTCTGCGGGCCCGTAAACCACCCTGTAGGTGAAGCTGGGCCCCAGGCTTGGCCGAGACGGTGGGATCCGGCGTCCACCCCTCCCCCGCCAGACCGCACATCGCCAGCAATTTTGCCGTCTCCACGAAGCTGAGCCGGCACCCAAGCCCGGCTGCTGCCCCCCGCAGCACCCGTCGCCGCGCCGCCACCGAAAGCGGCCGCAGCCGCTCAATCTCCATAGCGACCGCCCTGGCGCCGGGAGCCGTCTCCGAACTGCGGCCCCCGCCCCGGACCGGCGTCCCGGGCAGCACCAGCCCCGGCAACAGCCTCGCCAGCTCTCCAGCCCAGAACTCCTCCTCGGCACGGGCCAGCTCCGCTACCTGAGCCAGAGCTGGCGTGATCTGCGGGTTGAACTGCCGCAGCAGCGGCATCAGCTCATGCCGGACACGGTTGCGGGTCAGATCGAGGGACCGGTTGGTCGAATCCTCCCGCCACTCCTGGCCCCGCGACCGCAAATACGCCTCCACCTCCGCCCGGGAGACGGCAAGCATAGGACGAACAATCCTTGGCCCGAGCTGGGATCCCATCTGGGGCGCCTCGCCCGCGACCACCGGCGAAATGGCCCCCAGCCCTTCCGTCCAGGCGCCGCGCAGCAGCTTCATCAGCACCGTCTCCGCCTGGTCATCCTGGGTATGGGCGGTAGCGACGGCATCGGCGTCCAGACGCGCGAAGACCTGGTATCGCAGAGTGCGGGCGGCCTCCTCGACGGACTCCTTTTCCTGCTCCACCCGCGCTGGGACATCGACCCGTTCCACGGTCACCGGAATCTCGAGGCGCTCGCAGAGCTGCTGCACAAAGGCCGCATCGGCCTCTCCTTCTTCTCCGCGAATCCCATGCTCCACATGCACAACGCTGAGGCCGATGCCCAGGTCCGCTCTCCGGTCAGCCAGGGCAAGCAGCAACGCCACCGAGTCTGCCCCGCCCGAGACGCCGACGGCGACGCGGTCACCCACCCGGAAAAGACTGCCGTTCAAATTCAGTGCACCTTGAGCCATCGTTCCATTATCAATACGTTATGTTCCATACACGTCCTGCCACGCCAGCCGACGCCGCCCTTATCGCCGAACACCGCCAGCGCATGTTCGCTGACTCCGGCCAGGGAGATGAAGCCGTCCGTGCCACGGTGCGCGCCAACTTTGAACCCTGGGTCAGGCCGCGGCTCGAGTCTGGCGAATACACCGGATGGATCGTCGAACTCGATGGCCGTCCCATTGCCGGCGCGGGAATCTGGTGGATGCAGTGGCCGCCGCACTTCTTAGACCCAGTACCGCTGCGCCCTTACCTGCTCAATGTCTTCGTGGATCCGGCGCACCGCGGCCATGGTCTGGCGCGGAAACTGGTCGAACTTGCCATTGAAGCCTCACGGAGCCGCGGCTGCCGCCTGCTCTCGCTCCATGCCTCACGCATGGGAAAACCCATCTACGAAAAGATGGGCTTCAGCGGAACAACGGAGATGATGCTTCACTTGTAAATCGCCTAAATCACCACAAGACTCGATATCCCACCCATCGCGTATCGGGGTCCCCCACGAACTTCGTTCGTTGGGGTGAGTAGCGATGGATGGGGCACTCAGTGCATAGGCTCCCACCGGAATCGATAGCCCCTAATGCTTCAAATAAAACTCAGCCAGCTCCAAATCCCCAGGTTGCGTGATCTTGAAATTGCGGTGTGATCCCGCGACCACAGCGACCTCCATCCCTGCACGCTCAAGCACGCTCGCCTCATCGGTTCCGCTAAAGCCATCCGCATTGGCCTCCGCAAACGCCCTCCGCAACCGAGCGGCGGTGGCGCCCTGCGGCGTCTGTGCCTGCACAATCAGCTCACGCGGAATGGTGCTGGTGATAATCGCTCCGTCGGCGGTACGCTCCACCTGCTTGATGGTGTCGATGGCGGGTACGCCGACAATCGCCGCTCCGTGCTTCTGAATCGCCGCAATAGTGCGTTCGATGGTGTGTCCGTCGATCAGCGGACGCACAGCATCGTGCACCAGCACAATGTCATCATCAGCACAATCCAGCGCAGCCAAGGCATTGGCTACCGATCCCTGGCGGTTTTCTCCGCCTTCAACCACACGCACGCGGCCGTTGAGACCTGCCGCGGCAACCTGCTGGTGGACACGCTTCATCTCCTGCGGCCGCACCGCGACCAGAATCTCAGTGACCGCCGCAACTCCGGCGAAGGTCTTAAGGCTGTGAATCAGGATCGGCTGGCCGCCCAGCTCGAGAAACTGTTTGGGAGCGGAAGCGCCTGCCGCCGCCATGCGCGTGCCGATTCCGGCCGCTGGAAGAATGACAAAGACTCGCATATATCAGGACGCGAGTATATCGCGTCCGCCCGGTGCATTTATGCTGGTGCTTGCATGCGAATTGGTTACGGCTTCGATTCTCACGCCTTTAAACCCGGCGTTCCCCTCATCATCGGCGGTCTGCCGATTGACTCTCCGGAAGGCCTGGCCGGGCACTCGGATGGTGACGTACTGTTGCACGCCATCACGGATGCCCTGCTTGGAGCAGTCTCCGCCGGAGATATCGGCACCTTCTTCCCTCCGAGCGATGCGCGCTGGAAAGGCGCGGCCTCTGACATCTTCCTGCGCACCGCGCTGGAAGAGGTAGCTGCTGCCGGCTATCGCATCGTGAACATCGACACCGTGCTGGTGCTGGCCAAACCGAAGATCGTTCCCATCGCCGGAGACATGCGCGCCCGCGTCGCCGAACTGCTCGGCGTCTCGCCCCGTGACGTCGGCATCAAGGCCAAGACACCTGAGGGTCTGAACCAGGATGGAGTCGCCGTGGCCCACGCGACCGTTCTCCTGGAAGAGATCAAGACCCCCGAAGGCAAACTGGCCATCGCTGTGGAAGATGATGTCGACGCCGCCGTGAAGAACCTTGTGGACGGCATCGAAGTCCACGACACCCGCGCCCTGGGCCGTAAACCGGCCTTCGATACCGACGATCTGACTTAGTCTTTGTCTAGTATTCAAACGAAGGGCGTCCCGCGGGACGCCCTTCGTTTTTTCATTGGCAGACCGCCGGAAAGCATCTACAGTGGCTCACATCTTCAGGAAAGCGAGTTGAGCTGGCATGAATTCTGGTAATCCCGATCCATCCGCAATCATCGCTCTTATGGCGCCCGTGATCCTTATGTGCTGGATCATCGGCGCGGCCATCATCGTCGTTCCCTTCTGGCAGATCTTCAAGAAAGCCGGCATGGCGCCTGCGCTTTCGTTTCTGATGGTGGTGCCGCTGGCGAACCTTGTGATGCTGTATGTCCTGGCCTTCTCACAGTGGAAGACTCCAGTTGTTCCGGTATACGCAACAGCCGGATATCCGCCACCACCGCCACCGTCGCCCTATGAGGCTCCGCCGCAAGCCTGATTGCCGTGAAAAGATCAGCTTCGAAGGTCATAACATCCATACAGGAGAACAATTCAAAAATGGGTGAGCTTTTCGCTCCAACTCATCTCATCGTCCTCTTCTTTTTCGGCTCCTTGGTAATAGTTCCCTTCTGGCAGATCTTCAGGAAGTGCGGCTTCCCGCCAGCGCTCAGCCTTCTGATGATCGTCCCACTGGTTAATCTGGGGCTTCTCTTCGTGATTGCCTTCGGGAGAGGAAATCCACCACGGCAGTCCGTTTAGGCCAGGACGTCAAATCCGGGAACGGGCGGAATCTCCGCTAGAATCAGAGATTGGTTCTGATATCCAGCATGACTGATTCCGCCCGCCCTACTCGCGTCCGTATTGCTCCTTCGCCCACCGGCGATCCCCACGTCGGCACCGCCTACATTGGCCTGCTGAACTACATCTTTGCGCGCCAGCGCGGGGGACAGTTCATCCTGCGCATTGAAGATACGGACCGCACCCGTTTTGTCCCCACCTCCGAGCAGATGATCTTCGACTCGCTGCGCTGGCTGGGGCTGGACTGGAATGAGGGTCCGGATGTCGGCGGCCCCCACGGCCCCTACCGCCAGTCGGAGCGCACCGAGATCTATCGGGAGCACGTGCAGACGCTGCTCAACAACGGCACCGCCTACCGCTGCTTCTGTACCCCCGAGGAGCTGGAAGCCAAGCGCAAGGCCCAGATGGCCGCCAAGGTCGCACCCAAGTACGACCGCACCTGCAAGTACCTGCCGAAGGAGACCGTCGAGGCGAATATCGCCGCCGGTAAGACCTTCACCATTCGCATGGCCGTGCCGGAAGATGGTTCCACCACCTTCCGCGATGAGCTGCGCGGCGAGATTGTCATCGACCACAACAACGTCGATGACCAGGTGCTGCTGAAGTCCGACGGCTTCCCCACCTATCACCTGGCAAACGTCGTTGACGACCACCTGATGCAGATCACTGACGTGATCCGCGCCGAGGAGTGGATCAGCTCCACGCCGAAGCACGTGCTGCTCTATGCTTCCTTCGGTTGGGAGCGGCCTAAGTTCTGGCACATGCCGCTGCTGCGCAATGTCGACAAGTCGAAGATCTCCAAACGCAAGAATCCGGTTTCGCTGATCTACTATCGCGAGTCCGGCTTCCTGCCGCAGGCCATGATCAACTTCCTGGGCCTGATGGGCGGCGGCATGCCGACTCTCAATCCCGTGGAAGCCGCCAACGCCGGCAACACCAAAGAGATCGATATCTTCTCGCTGACGCAGATGGTGGAGAAGTTTGAGTTCCCGCGCATCTCCCTCGGCGGCCCCGTCTTTGATCTGGTGAAACTGAAGTGGCTGAACGGCGAATACCTCCGCGCCCTTCCGCAGGAAGAGTTCGTCGCTGTGCTGAAGCAGACAATCCTCTCCGACAGCTACATCCGAGCCATCGCGCCGCTGGTGCAGACGCGTATGGAGACGCTGGGACAGTGGGGTGACCTGACCGACTTCTTCTTCCGCGACATCGTCGCTCCGCCCGCCGATGTGTGGATTCCGAAGAAGCGCACGCCGGAAGAGACTCTCGCCTTCGCCGCGGAGATGCTTACTGCGCTGGAAGGAACGGACTGGACGACGGAAGCGATCGATGCAGCACTGCGCGCACTGCTGACCGCAAAGGAGTGGTCTGTCAAAGAAGCCTTCATGCTGCTGCGCGCCATCCTCACCGGAAGTGCACAGTCGCCGCCGCTGCTGGAGTCGCTGGTGGTCTTCGGCAAAGCCCGCAGCATCGACCGCATCCGGCGCTTCATCGATAACCAGAAGAAGGCAGCCGCCAATACAAAGAAATAAGAAAAGCCCGGCAACCGCCGGGCTTTCTATTTCTTTGTTGTCATCCTGAGCGTAAGCGAAGGACCCGCTTTATTGCCGCCACATTGCCCTCAGCGGCTAAAGCCGCGGCCTTCGCGGGCTCTGGGCGGCACGGCTGAAGCCGTGCCCTTAAACAAGACCATCCTGTGAAGTTGATCGCGGTGGCTGATGGCGAATAAAACCCGATGGAGAGTTTCGATGCATTGCTCATTGCCGGCCCCGCAAAACCGTTGCGCGTAGCGCAACCATTTCGCGCTGCAGGCGCGAATGCCTTGCTTAAGCGCACGGCTTCAGCCGTGCGATATCAAGGCCAGATGAGAGCGGCTTTAGCCGCTGAGGGCAATTTATTGGACTTCGCTACGAAATGACAGAAGACCCGACTTACTTCGCAGTGACCTCAATCTCCACCGGAAGCTTCTTCGGCGGATAGCAGGCGGCGTTGTCGCAGGCCTGGTAGCTGAGCACGCCCTTCACCGTATACGTTCCCGCCGCTGCCGCGGTGAGATGCGTCTTCAACGTCAGGTCGCCGGTATAGACATCCAGCTTCTCCTGCGGACTGAACGAGAAGCTGTACTCATGCCCCGCCGGATAGTCGATCGCACCCAGCTTGACGCCGGTGGCCGGCTCCAGCTTCAGCACGGTAGGAATCAGCAACTCGCTCTTCGGTGTATGCGAGTTCATGTGATAGCCGTCGAGCACCTTGAAGTGCAGTTCCACCACCGCAGCCTTCTTCGCCGCAATCGACGCAGGCTCGGCGGCGTAGGTCACGAAGCTCTTCGGCACAGGGCCGTTCATCTGTGCAGAAGCGAGTCCCGCAGCGAATACAGGTACAACCAGCAGGTTCAGCAGACGCTTCATGGTTACATGGCTCCCGTTGCAGCAATGGTCTTTTTGATCTTGGTTTCGATGTCGTCCTTGCTTCCCAGCCCGGCCGACTGCTCGACGATGGTGCCGTTGCCGGCGATGTAAAAGCTCATGGGCAGGATCGCGAAGTCGCCATAGGCCTTATCCGCTTTGTGATCGGTCAGCAGGATGGGATAGGTCACACCCAGCTTGTTTGCGGCTTTGGCAATCGCTTCCTTCGGCTCATCCTCATCTTCAGAGATGCCAAGAATCGTGAATCCCTGATCCGCATACTTCTTGCGGAGCTCTTCGAACCAGGGCATCTCCAGCTTGCAGGGCGCACACCAGGTGGCCCAGAAGTTCACCAGCACCGGCTTGCCCTTGTAATCGCTGAGCGAGACCTTCTTGCCCTCGAGCGTGGTCAGCGTGAAAGCCGGCGCAGGTTTACCCCGCAGATCCAGATCTCCTACGAAGCTGTCTGCGCTCACACTCGGCGTGGGAGGCGCCTCTCCCTCTTTCACCAGGGCCAGCTCCGGCGCCTGCTTTGCTTTCTCTGCCGCCAGACGGCGTGCGCGCAGGTTCTGCACCCCCGCCCACACCAGCGCCGCCACCAGCAACGCAAGGACGCCGAGTACTGCCAGATTCCGCTTCACGATTGAAGTCTCCTACCCTCCAGTGTACCGGCAGAGCTCTCAGTCATGCCTGCCGGTGTAGCATCTGGTTGGACTGATGGAAACCGCAAACAGCATCACCCCCTCCGATCTGGTGCGCATTGAAGCCGCTGCGCTGGAGAGCCTAGCCTCACGCCTGGACGGCTCCATGCACCAGGCCTTTCACGACGCCGCCACGCGGCTGGCCGCCTGTGCCAACAATCGTCAGCGCGTCGTGGTCACCGGCATGGGCAAGAGCGGACTCATCGCGCAGAAGATTGCCGCAACCCTGAACTCCACCGGCACCCCGGCACAGTTCCTGCATCCCGCGGAGGCCATCCACGGAGACCTCGGCATGCTTACCCGCGGAGACCTGGTGCTGGCGCTCTCCTACTCCGGTCAGACCGAAGAGATTCTGCGCCTGCTGGAGTTGCTGAAGCGGCTGGGCGATGCCCTCATCACCATGACCGGCGAACCGCAGTCGACGCTCGCCCAGGCAAGCGATGTTGTTCTGGACTGCTCCGTTTCCCGTGAGGCCTGCACGTTGAACCTCGCACCGACAGCCTCCACCACCGTGATGCTCGCACTCGGAGATGCGCTCGCCATTGAGGTGGCGCGGCAACGCGGGTTCCGCAGCGAAGATTTCGCACAGCTTCATCCCGGCGGCAAGCTGGGCAAACGGCTGCGGCTGGTCTCGCAGCTCATGCATGCAGGCGACAACATTCCCATCGTCGCGCCCTCCACCCCCATGCCGGAGGTCATCCATGAGATGAGCCGTAAGCGGCTCGGCATCACCACGGTGGCGGAAGACGGCAGACTGCTCGGCATTATCTCGGATGGCGACCTGCGCCGCCTGCTGGAACGGGAGCAGGCGCAGGCACTCTCCCGCACCGCCGTAGAGGTGATGAACACGGCGCCCCAGACCATCGCTCCGGATGCCCTGGCCTCGTCCGCCCTGGCTGTGATGGAAGAACGAAAGATTACCTCGCTGGTGGTTGTCACCAAAGACAGCCATCTGCAGGGAGTTCTACACCTTCACGACCTCTGGGGCCTGGAACTGGTTTAGGAGTGTCGACAGATTCGGGATAACCCATGCACCGGCTGCCCCATGTCCCTCGGGGACATGGGCCCGTCTTTCACTTTCCTGTGCACTTTTACCAATCTTTCTGAACCAACGTTAGGGTTACAGAAATACGATCGCGCGAAGCGCGATACCCCACCCTTCGCGATAAAACCGCGAAGAATGGGGCAGCAAGAGTCTACTGCTTCCGGATCTGCCGAGCGCCCTAAGCCTTCTTCAGAGCCGCCGGCCGAAACCGTTCCGTCGCCGTACGGAGCGTGTGATAGCACTCACACGCTGCCTTCTCCAGCTCAACGCGATCCTTGATGCGGATCTTGCCGCGGGTGTACTCCATCAGTCCGGCTCGTTGCAGATCGCCCGCCGCAATCGTCACGGTCGACCGGCGCGCACCCAGCATCTGTGACAGATACTCTTGCGTCAGCCGAAGCGAATTCGATTGCATGCGGTCAGAAGCTGTCAGCAGCCAGCGCGCCAGGCGCTGTTCGACAGAGTGGATGCGGTTGCAGACCACGTTCTGGCCCATCTGCACCATCTTGAGGTATGCCGCCTGGTGTACAGCATGGAGCAGCGCCGGATCGCGGCGCACCTCCTCACGCATCATTGCGGAACGGATGCGCAGAGCCGAACCCTCGCCCCGGACAGTAGCCAGGTGGGGCCCAACAGGCTGATCGATCAGCGGACCGACATTGATCAGGCTTTCGTGACCGATCGTGGCCACCTCGACCGAATCGCCCGACTCAGTAAGCACGCTCAGTGAGACGAATCCGCTCAACGGAAAATACACAAACTCCGTCGGCTTCTCCGGTTCTGCAAGTGTCATACCCACCTGTAACTCCACTTGCGTGAAATGCCGTTGCAGTGCGGCATAGGTGGCTTCCGGGAGTTGTAGCAAAATCCAGTTCAGGGGCCGTTGATTCATGGTCCCCGTCGTTTCCAGTCCATTCATCGTGGGGTTCCTTACACAACACAGAGCACGACGAATGCCATACCTGGGGTATGCCTATCCCTGGCATTTTCAGAGTGTGTATCGAAGTGCTGAACCTATCGTGAATGATTCTGCATATACGTGTCTGTCATACAGCACACATAGTGCAACTTTTTGAAAAAAAAGACCGTTTTGGATCTGGAACCTTAAGCCCGAATTAAGCTACAGGGTCGACTCGGCGTCGGCTACGGTGGGGAACACCTTCAACACCGTATTCACCTTGGTGAGTTCCATCAGCGCGGCGATGCGCTGTTGCGGGGCCGCAACGGCCAGCCTTCGCCCCTGTTTCTGGGCTGCCAGATGGAAGTTCATGATGGCGCCGAGCCCGGCAGAGTCGACGTACGGTACCCCCGAGATATCCAGAACCACCAGGGGCTCCGTAGACGCCTTTGCCGCCGCCTGCAGTTTAGGCAGATCGCCAAGCGTCAGCGAACCGGAGAGACGCATGATGAGGATTCCCTCCAACGCACCAGGAGCAGTATCAATCTTCAGCGGCACAGGCGGCATGGTGCCTACCACTATACCAAGCAGGAACCGGGGGCGCCGGAACCGTTTTTCGCCGGGTTCCCTTCGATACAATCAACACTTATGCATCGTTGGTCTCAGCTCTTTATCCCCACCTTGCGCGAGGCTCCGGCCGACGCCGAGGTGGCAAGCCATAAGCTGCTTCTCCGGGCGGGGTATGTGCGCCAGTTGGGCGCCGGTATTTACAGCTACCTGCTTCTCGGCAACCGTTCGATCAACAAGATCGTCGCCATCGTCCGCGAAGAGATGGACGCTATCGGGCAGGAGTTCCTTCTGCCGGCGCTGAACCCCCGCGAGATCTGGGAGGCCAGCGGCCGCTGGTCTGTGATGGGCGAGAACATGTTCCGCCTGAAAGACCGCAAGGGCGCCGACCTCTGTCTGGGCATGACCCACGAAGAGGTCATGACCGACATCGCCCGCAAGGAGCTGCGCAGCTACAAACAGCTGCCGCAGATCTGGTACCAGATCCAGACCAAGTTCCGCGATGAGCCCCGTCCCAAGGCGGGCCTGCTGCGCGTCCGCCAGTTCATCATGAAGGACTCCTACAGCTTCGACATCGATGCTGCCGGCCTGGACGTGAGCTACGACAAGCACGACCGCGCCTACCGGAATATCTTCTCGCGCTGCGGCCTGGACTTTGTCGCCGTCGAGGCCGACTCCGGCGCAATGGGCGGCTCCGCCTCGCAGGAGTTCATGGTCTACACCGATGCCGGCGAAGACCTGATCGCAAGCTGCCCCAACTGCCACTACGCCGCCAATCTGGAGAAAGCCACCAGCGCCCTGGCGGTTGTCACTGAACTCGAAGACGGCATTGTCGAAGAGGTCTCCACGCCAACCCAGCGCACCATCGACGAAGTAGGCGCGTTCCTGAACGTTGCCCCGGTCTACCAGATGAAGACCATGGCAATGGTCGTCACTACTCCCGACGGCAAGTCGAAGACCATCGTCGCTTTCCTGCGCGGAGACCACATGCTGAACGAGGCCAAGCTCGCAACCGCTGTCGGCGGAGGTGAGCTGCGTCCCATGGTCGCTGAAGAGATTCTGGCTGCCTTCGGCGCTCCGGCCGGCTTCCTTGGTCCGATCGGCGTCAAAGCCGACTTCGTCATCCTCGATGCCGCCCTGGAAGGCCGCAAGAACTTGATCACCGGAGCCAACAAGGAAGGCTTCCATCTACGCAACGTCACGCCGGGTAAGGACTTCAAACCGACCCTGATCGCGGACGTCCGCAACATCAACGAAGGCGAGCCCTGCCCGAAGTGCGGCACATCGCTCAAGCTGGGCAAGGCAGTCGAGATCGGCCATATCTTCAAGCTCGGCTACCGCTACTCAGAGTCGATGGGTGCCAGCGTGCTCGATCGCGAAGGCAAGGAAGTCATGCCCATCATGGGCTGCTACGGCATCGGCATCGAGCGCATCCTCACCGCGGCCATCGAGCAGTCTGCCGCTAATCGTGGTATCGACTCCAGGGGCGAGATCAGCTATGCCATGCCGCCCTCCATCGCGCCGTTCGAAGTGGTGGTCACGGTGACCAACGTCGCCGACGAGACGCTTCGCGCAGCCGGTGAAACCGTGGCCCAGGCACTCGACAAGGCCGGCTTCGATACGATTCTCGATGACCGCGACGAGCGTGCCGGAGTGAAGTTCAAGGATGCCGATCTGGCCGGTATCCCCTTCCGTATCAACATCGGCAAGAAACTTGCCGAGGGGAAGGTGGAGTTTGTGAACCGCCTGACCAATGAGAGCGTAGATGTTGCTGTAGAGGAAGTTACGCAGGCACTGACGCGTGTCTGCGAATCTGCGTCTAAGTAAGAGAACACCTATGGCCGTAAAAGTGAAGATCGGCGGCAACAGCCGCACCGGCGCCCAGCATTCGCTGGGCGTTCGTATCCTTCGGGTCGCGCTGATCGCGTGCTCGGCGCTGCTGCTTCTGTTCTTCTCCGTCTTCGGCTACTACTACTTCAGGTATCAGAAGATCGTGGACGACCGGCTGAACGCCGGTCCCATGTTTACCAATACCTCGCAGATCTTCGCTGCTCCACGTGAGGTGCGTCCCGGCCAGAAGTTAAGCGCCGGCGCCATCGGGCAGGAGCTTCGCCAGGCCGGATACAACAACAACCCGCAGATGGGCACCTTCCAACTACGCGGCGATACCATCCTGATCAAGCCTGGTCCGCAGAGCTTCCACTCCACTGACGGCGCCACCATCACCACCGAGGATGGAGAAGTTCAGTCCATCACCGCGGAAAACGGTGTGGCGTTGCGCGGCTACGAGCTGGAACCGCTGCTCATCACCGGCCTCTCCGAAGATAAGAACCGTATCAAGCGCCGCCTGGTCAGCTACAAGGACATTCCGCAGCGCATGGTGCAGTCAGTCACTGCAATCGAAGACCGTCAGTTCTTCGAACACGGCGGCATCAACTATGCCCGTACTATCAAGTGCGGCGTGCAGGACGTGTTGAGCGGCCGCAAAGCCTGCGGCGGATCCACACTGACGCAGCAGCTTGCTCGCGGCTTCTTCCTTACGCCTGAAAAGCACATCAAGCGCAAGCTGATCGAGATCCTCATCAGCTTCCAGCTTGAGGCCCGGTTCACCAAGCAGCAGATCTTCGAGATGTATGCCAACCAGATCAACCTGGGTCAGCGTGGCAGCTTCGCCATCAACGGCTTTGGCGAAGCGGCACAGGCGTACTTCGGCAAAGACCTCAAGCAGCTTGATCTGGCCGAGTGCGCGATGTTGGCCGGGATGATTCAGCGGCCCAACTACTTCTCGCCCTACAAGCATCCGGAACGCGCGATGGAGCGTCGCAATATCGTTCTCGATTCGATGGTGGAGACGAATGCCATCACGAAGAGCGAGGCTGAGCGCGCCAAGGCAGAGCCTATCCGCCTGGCTCCGCCGAACGTCGATGCCTCTGAGGCTCCGTACTTCGTCGACGTCGTGCATGACAACCTGGTGCAGCGCATCGGTGACCAGGAACTCTCGCACCAATCGCTGCGCATCTACACCTCGCTTGATCCGGATCTGCAGCGTGCCGCGTCAGAAGCTGTCGCTATCGGCATGCAGAACGTGGATGAGATGGTCCGCAAGCAGCATCGCGGCAATGGCCCCATCACCTGGCCGCAGGTCTCTCTCGTCGCCCTCAACCCGCACACCGGTCAGGTTCTGGCAATGGTCGGCGGACGCAACTACGGCGTCTCGCAGTTGAACCACGCCACCTCGAAGCGGCCGACAGGATCGATCTTCAAACCCTTCGTCTACGCGGCTGCCTACAACGCCAGCGTGAATGGCCAGACGATCGGCGATAAAGGCATTTTCACCGCGACGACGATGCTGGACGACGAACCCACCACGTTTACCTTCGACAACGGCCGTCAGACCTACGCGCCGCGCAACTACAAGGACGAATTCCACGGCTCTGTAACCGCCATCTATGCGCTGGCGCACTCGCTGAACAACGCCACCATCTCGCTGGGACAGATGGTGGGCTTTGAGAACGTCGCTGCGCTGGGGCGCCAGGCCGGCATTGCCGCTGCACGCGGCACACCTGCTGTCTCACTGGGAGCGTATGACGCCACGCCGCTCGACATGGCCGGCGCGTACACCATCTTTGCCAACAACGGCGTGCATCTGAACCCGTGGACACTGGCCAGCGTCCGCAATCTGAACGGCGATATCGTCGCCGACTTCGCGCCCGAAGCGCGCCAGGTGCTTGATCCACGCGTCGCCGCACTCTCCACCTCGCTGATGGAAGGCGTGATGAACTTCGGCTACGGCTATGAGACCCGCAAGCGCGGCTTCATGGCTCCGGCCGCGGGCAAGACCGGCACCAGCCACGACGCGTGGTTCGCAGGCTACACCTCGAACCTGATCTGCATTGTGTGGGTAGGCAACGATGACTACACCGACGTGAAGCTTGCCGGTGCTCTGGCCGCGGCGCCCATCTGGGCGGAGTTCATGAACCGCGCCATCAAGCTGCCGCAGTACTCCGATATGAAGCCGTTCAGCTATCCGGACGGCGTCGTGCTGGAGCGGCTGGATAAGAGCACCAACCTGCTTTCTGACTCGTCCTGCCCCAACGCCTACTCAGCCGCCTTCCTCTCAGGAACCGAGCCGCACAACACCTGCTCACACATGGGCGACGACCAGCGCAACTTCTTCCAGAAGATGCTGGGCATCGGCGGACAGGCACAATCGCAGGAGAACCAGCAACCTCCCGCAGGCAACGAGCCGGGAGCTTCGCCGAATCCAGCCGCGGTACGTTCAGGCCCGCCACCAAATCCGGGGGCACAGCCGAATCCTGGTTCTTCACCGAATCCAGCGGTGGAAGAGCCGAAAAAGAAGAAGAACTTCTTGCAGAAGATCTTCGGCGGCGGAGGCGACAAGGAGCAGCAACAACCTACACAGCCTCAGCAGTAGCAAGGCTCAGAGTCGTACCGAAGGCTCGATATAAGGTCCGCCAACCCGGGCTGAGGCCCGCTGCTCCCACCACGATCAAGACGCAACCATCTGGCCTCATCTTGCTCCAATCCTGATACCCTTTCCAATGGAAAGGAAGGATTTGCATGATTGATCTGACCGGCAAAGTTGCCGTTATTTTCGGCCTGGCCAACAAGCGCAGCATCGCCTGGGGTATTGCCCAGAAGCTCTCTGAGGCAGGTGCGACCATCGCCCTCTGCTACCAGAATGAGCGTCTGAAGAGAGAAGCCGATGCTCTGCTGCCGGAGCTGAAAAGCGCCAAAGCCTTCCAGTGCGATCTCTCCGTCGATGCTGAGATTGAGTCAACCTTCGCCGCCTTCCAGCAGGAGTTCGGCAAGATTGACATCCTGATCCACGCCGTTGCCTACGCACCAGCCGATGAGATCAAGAACGACTTCATCTTCACCAGCCGCGAAGGCTTCCGCATTGCACACGACGTCAGCGCTTACACGCTGATCGCCGTCTCGCGTGCGGCGCTGCCGCTGATGACGGACGGCGGGGCCATCCTCACGCTGAGCTACTACGGCGCGGAGAAGGTCTTCCCCAACTACAACGTCATGGGCGTCGCCAAGGCTGCGCTGGAAGCGACCGTGCGCTACCTCGCCGCCTCGCTCGGACCGAAGAACATCCGCGTCAACGCCATCTCCGCCGGTCCCATCAAGACCCTGGCTGCGCGTGGCATCGGCGACTTCACCAAGATCCTGGACACCGTGACCGAGCGCGCCCCGCTGCATCGCAATGTCGATCAGCTCGAGGTGGGTGGCGCAGCAGTCTTCCTGTGCTCTCCTCTGGCCAGCGCCATCACCGGCGAGATCACCTACGTCGACTGCGGTTACAACATCACGGGAATGTAAGGAGACCCTTCATGCGCATTGCAGATGTTCTGCTGGCCGACTACGACACGGAGATCAGAAGCGCCCAGCGGCTCTTCGAGCGGCTCCCCTCCGTTGAGAAGGCCGACTGGAAGCCCCATGAAAGGTCCATGCTCTTCGGCAAGCTGGTGATGCACGTAGCCACCCTGCCGGGCTTTGGCGCCACGGTGCTCAGCGAGCCGGTCGTCGACCTCTCGCAGAGCAAGATACCGAGCTTTACCTTCGAAAGCCCGGCAGTGGCCTCTGCGGTACTGGCTGAAACCTCAGCAAAGACGCGCGCACTGCTCGCAAACATCTCCGACGAAGAGATGGAGACGACCTGGCAGTTGAAGTACCATGATCGCGTCCTCTTTACCGGTGGCCGCATCCTGGCCTACCGCACCATGTTCTTCAACCATTTCGTGCATCACCGGGCACAGCTTGGCGTCTATCTGCGCCTGCTGGAAGTTCCCATCCCCGGCATGTATGGTCCGTCGGCGGACGAGCAGAGCATTCTCGGATGAGCAGTTCACCTTACACCGCTATCGCTCGCCTTCTGCGTCCCCAGGGACGCAAGGGCGAGGTGTTGGCGGATCTGCTCACCGACT
This sequence comes from Terriglobus sp. 2YAB30_2, assembly GCF_052114765.1. Lineage (NCBI taxonomy): Bacteria > Pseudomonadati > Acidobacteriota > Terriglobia > Terriglobales > Acidobacteriaceae > Terriglobus > Terriglobus sp. 2YAB30_2. Next base: position 171,995 of record NZ_JBFRFJ010000010.1, on the reverse strand, counting down.
TTCCGGAGCGCTTTGAAACCACCAGCTCCGTGCTGCTGGAAAATGCTGCCGGCGAACCTACACCCGCCACGGTGGAAGGCCACTGGTTTCCCGTCGGCCGCAACGCCGGCCGTGTCGTGTTGAAGCTGAGCGGCATTGATTCCATCAATGATGCTGAAACCCTGCAGGGCAAGCTGGTGTTCGTTCCCGACGCAGAACGCGTGGCCCTCGCAGAAGACCGCGTGTGGATCGCAGATCTGATCGGTTGCGAGCTCTATCATCACGATCGCCCTATCGGCACCATTGTCGATGTTCACGGGAGTGAATCGCCGCACGGCGCATCGCTTCTCGTCGTGAAGAAACACGAGAGCGACGATGAGCTTCTGATCCCCTTCGTGCAGGCATATATCCAGTCGCTGAATCTCGATGCGAAACGCATCGAGATGAACCTGCCGGAAGGTTTGCTGGAGATCAATGGTTAACCAACAACGCCTCGCGGCTTGCGAGGCGTTTGTTGTTACCAGAGATACCACCGGAGAGAAATGGGACGGCTTTCACCGTCCCTGCGAAGCCTAACTAGCATGCGGCTTCGAAAAACCAATCAAGTTTAGTCACGTGATCCGAAGTTCCAGGCAAAGCCAACGGAGATAACCGGATACACCGTTGCATAGTCCTTGAGATCGTTCTGGATCTTCACACGCTGGCGCTGCAGGTCAGCCTGAGCACCGGCGTCGGTCGAAAGCTTGCCGCAGCCCTGCGGATCGCAGACCGTTCCATCCATGTCCAGGCCGAACTTCGGAGCTCCCGTGAAGACCACTCCGATGTCGACCGGAATGCTCCAGCGGCGGCCATTGCGCGGAATCAGATTGCCGAAACCGAAGGTGACCATCGGCGCCACCGTGCGATCGTAGGCAAAGGTGGCATTTCCCTTGACCGGGTCGGTCGCCGAGTTTGTGTAGGTGCCGTCGCCCATGTCGAACCGAGCGCCTGGATCGATATGGATAAACGCCGATCCATGGTTCTTCTGGAAGGCAAGACCCGGACTGACGTGGAATCCGCCTGCCTTATAGAACGGAAAGTAGTCGACCTGCACCTGTCCGGACTTGAAGTTGAGGTCGGCGTCATAGTTCCAGCCGCCGTTCCCAAAGGTGCCGGTATACCCAAAGAAGTTTGCACCCATGCGCAGGTTAACTCGCCGGCCAAGCGGCGTAGCTACCTCCGGTCCGAACCCGAGAGAACCAAAGCGAACTGCAGTAGCGTATTGACGAAATGGACGAATCTGGAAGGCCGACCGTCCTGCAGGAGGCGGGATGATCGCCCCGGCATCCGCATCCGCCTCGTCCATGGAGCCAATAGGCTGGGACGAGCTGCTCATATCGAGCGCGGCGAGCTGCAGTGTGGGACGATTCGACCGGCTATCTACCGACCAGTCAGAAGTTGTTGATTGCAAAGGTGACGAACTCTGTGCGTGCAGGGGGAGGGATGCGACGCCGGCGGCGGCCAGCGTAAGCATTAGAATTCGGCGTTTCAGCACGTTATTCGATGTCCTAATAGAGGGAAATTTGGTCAAGACACACACACATCTACCCGGCAGGTTTCGCATACACGATCCCCTTTTGAGGCTCACTCGTCGTTCCGGGACCCCACCCGCTCACTGCAAATTGTGGCTGACTTCGTGAACCTAGAATAGCCCGGTTTCGGCGCTTCTCAATGAATTCCGCGCAAACCGGGATTCCAAATGTACCATTCTGGGACACTAGGGTGTGCCATCAAACTCCTGCCGTCAGCGTTGCGAGCGCAAGTTTGTCCAGACGAGGCGGAGGCCGAAGGCTGTGGCGGGTCCACAGCCGAGGACGACAACGAAGTATGGGCGAATTTGCGCCGCAACCCGAAGGGCCGGGGCAGATTTTCCCGATCTCTTCGTCACTCGTCGTTCCAGTAGACCAGCTACAGTTCGCTCCTCACTCCTCGATCTCGTAAAAATCTGCTCCCGGCGCTGACGGCAGGAGTTTGATGACACACCCCAGCGTCCTCCCTCAGCGGGCGGCGTTCCGGGCCTGCATCTGCCCCGCCCACGACTCGTACAGAAGCTGCTTCTGCTCCCGCTTCCACTCCTCTTCCGGAAGCACCATCAGATCCGCTCGTGGAATTCCCGGAAACCCAGTCCCGACCGCATCGAGCCCGCCTTCGCGGTCTTCGCGGATGTAATTCTTCGAGATCTCCACATTGTTCTTCTGGATCCACGCGGAGATATGCGTCGTCCCGGCGGCACGGATTCCCGCCTCATCCCAGAAAGCAAAGTGCAACTGCCGGTTGAGCCACAGCATGCCATCCAGGTTCACCCAACTGGTGCGATGGCTGATGCCCGGATACAGCACCGTCGTAAACAGCCCCTCTTCGGTGTCCATCAGGTTTGCCGCACGCTCGCGTGTCGCCGCAAACCACGCCGGAGGATGATCGCTCATCTTCATCACCGTATCCGCATCGCCATTCATCACGTACATGGGGCCGCGCTCGGCGTTCAGCGTGTAGAGAATCGGTCCACGATCGCCCAGCACCGCCAGCGCACGATACGGAGGCGCCTGGCAGGGCAGCTTGCCGGTATCGAAGTACTCATGTGGACCGTCGAAGGTGCCGCCACCGCTCAGCAGTACCGCATGGATCCGCGTGTCGATCGCTCCGGTAATACCGCTGACAAACGCACCCATGGAGTAGCCGACTGTACCGATCCGTGCGGCATCGACTTGCGGCAGCGAACGCAGATAGCTGACCGCCTGCATCACATCCACCTGCATCAGGCCCGCAAGCCGTTGCCCCCAGTGCGGTTGATCGACGGCGGCGTCATGCGGAGATGGACTCTCACGGCTGGCACGATGCGCATTGCGCTCTCCCTCGCCGATCGGATCGTAAGTCACCGCAACCGCGCCTGCCTTTGCGAAGAGCAGGCCGCTGTAAAAGGCATACCAACTGAACTTGTCGCCGCCGTGCCCGTTCACGACCACGATGCCAGGTAGCTTCTGCCCGGGCTTCAGCAGCTTCGGATCGGGACGATAGACGATCGCCGGAACACGCATACCGTCAGCCGTCGCATAGGTCACGCGATCGGCAACGACGCCTGGCATCGGTGAGAAGCTCGACCACACCTTTGCCCCGAGCGCAGGAAGACGATCCGGAACGTAAAGCTGCCGGCGGATCTCATGCCGCCACGCAGCATTACGCGCCTCCCTCTGCGCCGGAGTGAGCGAGCTCCCCGGCTTGATGAAGTTGCCGCTGTCAAACGGAGGCTGCACCTGAAAGTACTGCTCCGGGCGAGGATCGCCGCCGCCGCCGGCAGCCACAGGAGGCACATCCACGTGGCTCTGCGCAGCCAGCACACCCGCCGCGGTCAACGCGATACTGACAAGACTTTTACGGAACAGTACGAATCGCATGGCGGCTGTCGCTCCTGATGCGGTTTTTAGTTATGGCAGCCTTGCTGCTTCGGCAACCGGATTCCAGCCATCGCTTCCCTTCAGGAAGACCGCAGGCTCAAACGGCTTTGCCTGTGCGGCAGTAAGTTGATGCGTCCATGACGGACGATGTGCCGTATCCGCTCCAGGCCCGGTGTTGCCAAACTCAGCGTAGAAGGTCTTGGCGAGGTCGGCGGCATTCGATTTCCACTCCTGCCAGCCCTGCGGATTCAACGTTGCCGGCAGCTCCGTATGCATGAAGACCCCGCGAGAGTACGCGCGCCACGGACGTCCAAGATAGAACCCTTTGCCCTCGACGTTCTCCGCCGTCACCTTTGAGTTGGTGATGACATAGCCCGTCGTTTGCTCCGCTGTCGTTCGTGACTGAGCTGTCAGATAACCGGGACGAAAGATGTGGATCTCGCTCCTGTCGAAGACCGCGGTTGCGTTGCCAAAGATGAAGTCCACGCCGCCCGCGATGTAGGAGTCCACATAGTACTGACGGCCGAAGTCGGCAAAGAGCGTGTCCTGATCGCCGAGGAAGCGACAGTGCTTGAAGATGGCTCGGTCAGAGCTGACCGCAATCGCAACCGCCTGCCCTGTGTTGCCCGCAGTGTTCTCGAAGGTGACGTTATCGGCCTGGAAGTCGTCGCCGTTGATCTCGACCGACTCCGAAAAAAAAGTACCGCCCGTCGTCGGGCCGGTGCGCGCGGCCGTAATCACCACCTGTGACGGATCGCTGCCGGTGCCGAGAAAGGTCGTATGCGCTCGGCGACGCGAGACCCATACCCGCTCCTTGTAGGTGCCGGGGGCGATGTGCAGATACAGACGTCCGTTCGGTCCGGGGTCAGGCGCGTGATCCATCGCCATCTGGATCGTGGGGAAATCGTCGCTGCTGGAGGTGTTGCCCTTCGAATCAGGAGAGACCTTCACGTGAACATCCTGTGCCGTCAGTGCAGGAACAGACACCAGCCAGGCAGCAAGCGCCAGACTCGGCGCGGCAAACATCCGTAGACGCACGACTCATCCTCCAGTAAAACGTTTTGATTTAAAGACACGATCCTCCTCCTCCGTTATGGCCGGAAGCGGATCGTGTAGAAAGCACCAAAGAGGGTCATCCCGAGCCCCCACCAGAAGGTCGAGTGAAGCTCTGCCAGAACGACAGCCGGCGGATGCGAGAACTGGTACGCGCCGATCGGCAACAGCACCAGGCCGTAACCCAGGCAGAGAATTCCGACGAAGAACCAGATGGAGAGCGACCGACGGCCGCTCTCGGGTGCCGTTACCGACGAGGACGCCGGATGCGGATGAACATTAGGGTGAGGCGTTTGACCGGACATTGAGGCTTCCTCCTACCAGAAGATGATATTGACGATCACGAGCAAGACGGCCACAACCCCGGCCCAGAAGATTGGACGCTGCCACAGCGGAACTTCATCCTCTGCAGGAATGACCGTGGCTCCATAGACCAGCCCGTTGAGCTCCTCATCGGACTTCGCCTTGCCCATATAGCTGACCACTACGGTGATGCCAACGCAGATCAGCCAGCTCCACAACGCGCGATACAGATTCTCCGCCATCGGCTTCGCATCCGGGGAAAGCGCGATATACCGCAGCGCACCGGGATCTTTATAGACCCAGATCCACATGACGATCGAGGAGAGCGTTCCGATCAGCAGACCCCAGAAACCACCAGCGTTCGTGCTGCGCTTCCAGAGCATGCCCAGGATTACGGTTCCAAACAACGGGGCAATGAAGAAGCTGAACAGCGCCTGCACGTAGTCCATGATCGAAGCCGCATTCATCACCAGGTACGCCGTCGCAACCGACAGCAACATACCCACCACCGTGGACGCACGGCCAACCATGACGTAGTGCTTGTCGGGAGCATCCTTCTTCATGAAGGCGCCGTACAGGTCATAGGTCCACACCGTGGAGAAGGCACTGACGTTACCCGCCATGCCACTCATAAAGCCTGCAACCAGCGCAGTGATGCCAAGGCCAAGAAGTCCAGGACCGCAATAGCGCACCAGCATCAGTGGAAGAGCTTCGTTGAAGCTGTGTTGGCCGGTACGGATCGCTTCGCTCTCCGAGACCAGGTGCATCAGCGTTCCATCAGGATTACGCAGCACGGCAATCGCCAGCACGCCCGGCAGAATCACGATCAGCGGCACAGCCATCTTGAAGATGGCGCCGATGATTGGAGCCATCTTGGCCGCGCGGAGGTTATTGGCGGAGAGCACACGCTGCACCACCAAGAAGTCCGTCGTCCAGTAGCCGAAGCTGATGACGAATCCAAGACCGAAGACCAGGCCGGTCCAGTGGATACCCATCGCGTTGCCCTGGAAGCTGCCGGTGTTAGCCCACAGATGCATGTAGCTTTCGTTGCCGATCTGCGCAGCGATCTGATGCTTCAGGTTGGTCCAGCCGCCGGCCTCGATCAGGCCGAGAATCGGCACCAGCGCAGCGCCCGCCCAGATGAGCACAAACTGCAGCACTTCATTGATGATGGCCGAACGCAGACCGCCGAGCATGACATACAGGCCGACCGTAAAGGCGCCCACCCAGATGGAGAAGTTGATATCCCAGCCGAGTACGACCTTCATCACCAGCGCCATCGAGTACATGTTCACGCCGCTCATCAGCACCGTCATGACGCCGAAGGTGACCGCGCTGACCGCACGCGCGCCTTCACCGAAGCGTAGCTGCAGATAGCCCGGAACCGAGTGCGTCTTGGAGATGTAATAGAACGGCATCATCACGATGCCCAGGAAGAGCATCGCGGGAATCGCGCCGATCCAGTACCAGTGCGTCGCCAGAAGGCCGTACTGGTAGGCCGTTCCTGCCCATCCCATCAGCTCCAGCGAACCCAGATTCGCAGAAACGAAGCTGAGACCCGCAATCCAGGCCGTCATCTCACGACCCGCAAGGAAGAACTCTTCGCTGGTATTGGCTGAATCCTTCACGTAAAAGCCGATGAAGATCACCAGCACGAAGTACATCAGCAAAATCAAAATGTCGGGCCAGGACAAGGTAGCAAGCTGCCTGGCACTCAAGAGCGCGAGCGCGAGATGGGTCATAGTGGCGGTTCGGTCTGCGAATCCATCATCAACGATAGACGATTATTTTCGCAGGCCGAATTATATCAATGGGGTTTTATCTTTGGCTCCCAGAGAATACGTTTTCTCGCTAAGACGTATAAACCGCAGGGATAACCGGCTATACGCCCGTCCAACAGGACGTTGCGTTCAGCGCAACGATTTCTCAAGCTTCACCCCAACGAACAAGATCGTTGGGGTGGTCACTCGTCTAATGCGCCGACCGGTAGTTGCCGTATCCCACAATCACCGTCGAAAGAATCAGCAGCCCTACACCGCACGCAAGCACTGCCTTCGCCCGCGGGCTCGCCGACTTCCATTCCTTCAGACTCACACCCCAGATCGCCGCAAAGATGATGATCGAAGCCATATGCAACGTCCAGCTCGAAAAGTCATACTTGCCCATCTTGGTCTGGCCCATCGAGTAGAAGAAGAACTGGAAGTACCAGATGATGCCGGCTGAGGCCGCACAGAGATAGTTCTTCGCCAACTGTCCGCCGGTGAGTTTGTTGACGCCACCGGCCTGAGGATCAGAGACCGCACCCGCAAGCTGTCCTGCCGAGCGCTTCCGCAGGATCAGCCACGTTGACCATGCAAGGTTCGTCGCAAAGCCGCCCCACAGCACCACGATCAACACCGGCAGGTTCTGCCAGAGATCGAGCCGGCCCTGCGCGCGCAGCTCAACGGCGGCGATATCGCCGATCGGCTTGCCTGCCGCCAGACCAAAGGCAAAGAACGAGCTCATGATGCCGGCGAAGACCGCGACCACAATACCCTTACCAAACGAAAGATCTTTCTGCTGCTCGCTCGTCGGTGTCTCATCGGCCGTGTCACGGTCCTTGTAGTAACCGGCAAGGCCATTCACCGCGATCGCCAGCAGGCACACGCCTACACCCAGAAGAATGATCCGCCCGCCGGTCTGGCTGGCGATAACACTGAGCTGCCCTGCCAGCATGGGCGGAATCAGCGTGCCGAAGGCCGTGCAGAAACCTAGCGCAACCGCGTATCCAAGCGCGATACCGAGATAGCGCACCGCAAGTCCAAAGGTCAGGCCGCCAAAGCCCCAGGCCACGCCATAGAGAACGGCATGGACAACAGCCTCACGCGGAGAGCGAGAGAGGATCTCGCTTACATGCGGAACAAAGATCCAGGCGATGACCGAGGGAGCGATGAGCCACGCAGCGACGCCCTGAATGATCCAGTAGATCTCGAACGACCAGCGCCGGATGGCGCGAAACGGAATGAAGTTACTGGCTGACGCAAGTCCGCCAAGCCAGTGATACAGGACGCCGAGCAGAGGTCCGGGCATGCAAACTTTCCTTTAGCTGCAAAAGATAGGTACGGCTATGCTGAAAAACATCCATGAGACGGCTCAGATACCAAGAAGAGCCTTCCTTCATTAGGTGAATAGTTTCTCATGTGAATTCACACTCTGGTAGTATGTGCGTTGCAGTAATCGAAATCATTTCCAAGGACCCTGACGATGGAACGTAGCGTGTCATCTCTTCCGCAGGAGAAACAGGAGCGCGTGTGGCGCGCTCTCGATGGACTCCAGATCGAGATTCCATCGTGGGGCTTTGCCAATACCGGAACCCGCTTCGGCAAGTTCATTCAGGCGGCCGCCGCCACCAACCTGACCGAAAAGTTCGCGGACGCCTCTGAAGTCCATCGCCTGACTGGCATCACGCCCACTGTGGCACTGCATGTGCTGTGGGATCTCCCCGAAGGCGAAGGCAGCGTTGCGCAGGTGAAGGAGCTGGAGCAGGCCTACGGCGTGCGCGCCGGCTCCATCAATCCAAATCTCTTCCAGGATCAGGAGTACAAGTACGGCTCGCTTTGTAACCCTGACCCGGCCGTTCGCGAAAAAGCCGTGCAGCATATGCTGGCCTCAGTCCGCATCGCCAAGGCTCTCGATTCGCGCGATATCTCGCTGTGGGTCTCCGATGGATCGAACTATCCCGGCACACAAAGCATCTCCCGCCGCATCGGCTGGCTGGAAGAAGCTCTCAAAGCTACCCACAATGAGATGGCGCCGACACAGCGTCTGCTGGTGGAGTACAAGCCCTTCGAGCCTGCCTTCTATCACACCGATATCGCCGACTGGGGTATGGCCTACTCACTCGCCAAGGCTGCAGGACCGCAGGCCGTCGTCCTTGTCGATACCGGACATCACGCTCTGGGCACCAACATCGAACAGATTGTTGCGTGGCTGCTTCGTCTGGGCGTTCTGGGCGGCTTCCACTTCAATGACCGCAAGTTCGCTGACGACGACCTCACCATCGGATCGATCGATCCATACCAGGTCTTCCGCATCTTCCACGAGATTCTGAGCTACAAGACCTGGAACGAGGTCCACGAAGACCAGATCGCCTACATGATCGACCAGAGCCATAACCTCAAGGGCAAGATGGAGGCCATGGTACAGACTGTCATGCAGGCGCAGGAGCTCTTCGCCCGCGCCGCCCTGGTGGACCAGCATCTGCTCGCCGAGCTGCAGGACGCCTGCAAGCTGGTCGAGGCCGAAGAGCACTTCCGCGGCTGTTTCTATACCGACATCCGCCCCATGGTTGCCGAGTGGCGCCAGTCGCGCGGTTTACCCGCAAATCCCCTCGAAGCCCTGCGTACCAGCGGCTACGTGGCGAAGATTACCGAAGAGCGGGCGGCAAAAAACAGCAATACCCAGAGCTCTTACGCCTAACCCGCATCATCGCCCTAGGCGGCTCTATGATGGTTCCTTCATAATGGAAGGCACCTGAACGTGGCACCCAAAGGCAAAAGCCGGCAGCTCTACCTGATCCCTGTTCTCTCCAAGGCCCTCGACATCCTCGAGATGCTGCAGCAGAGCCAGGGCATGACGCTCGAATCCATTCACAAGCAGACGGGCATCTCCAAGACCACCGTCTACCGCATCCTGAAGAGCTTCGTGCATCGCGGTTACGTCTCGCAGAGCGCTGACGGCGCCTACCGCCATGTCACCCGGCAAAAGAAGCTGCGTTTCGGCTTCGGCAGCCAGAGCAGCGAAATGCCCTTCGCCATCGCCGTCGAAAAGAGCCTGCGCAAAGCCGCGGCCGCTGTCGGCGTCGATCTGCTGGTGCTGGACAACTCCTACGACGGCGCCACCGCCGTCGCCAATGCCGAAAAGTTTGTGCAGAGCAAGGTCGATGTCGTGATCGAGTGCCAGATCGACCAGCACGTAGCGCCCATCATCGCCGACCGCATCGCAGCGGCCAACATCCCCATGATCGCGGTCGACATCCCTCACCCGCACGCCATCTACTTCGGAGTCGATAACTATCGCGTCGGCTATGCCGTAGGCGAGGTCCTCGCCGAACATGCCCTCGAGCGCTGGAAGGGCAAGATCGACTGGATCATTGGCCTCGATCTCGCTGAAGCAGGCCCCATGGTACAGAGCCGCATCACAGGCGTCTTCGAAGCCCTGCGCAACCGTCTGCCCGAAACGCCGGTGGAATGCTTCGTGCGCATCGACACCCGAGGCCTGCGCGATAAAAGCTCCACGGCAGTCCTCGAGTTCCTCAAACGCCACCCGAAAGACCGCCGCATCCTGATCGCAGCGGCCAACGACACCGCCGCTCTCGGCGCTATCGACGCCGTCCGCAAGCTGGGCCGCGAGAAGCAGGTCGCCGTCGCCGGCCACGACTGCGTAGAAGAGATGATCGCCGAGCTCCGCCGCAACGATTCTCCGGTCGTCGCCTCCGTCTCCCACGAGGTCTCACAGTACGGCGAATACCTGATGCGCCTGGGCCTCTCCCTGCTGCGCGGCGAGATCGTGCCCCCCTACAACTTCACGCAGTACGAAGTAGTCACCCGCGAGAACCTGCCCGCCTCCGGCTCCTAGCACCCCAACCGACAACTTCGGACTGAACTTTAAAGCCAATGCACTGGGTGCCCCATCCATCGCGCATCGGGGTCCCCGACCAACTTATTGGTTGGGGTGAATAGCGATGGGTGGGAGATTCGAGCGAAGCTCGAACCGTCCTTCTGTGGATGTTCATGCCACCTGGGGCCCCGCCCTCGCAACGCTAGGGCGGGTAAGGATGGCACAACTCTCCAAACGACCATAGATCAAATACTGTCATCGCAATCGCCGACGTGAACACTTCCAGAAACTGTTTACCTATTGACACTGGCATGTCAGGTTCACTAGAGTTCGCACCTGAGGGAGTAAGCTCGCCAGCATGAAATCTCTACCCTGCAAACAGCTGCTCCTGCCGGCAGCTGCCTTGGCTTTTGCCTGCTGCCACGTCTCTGCCTACGCGCAAGCGGCACCATCTCTGCAAGCCATCCAACAGGGATTTCTGAATCCACCCAACGAAGCCAAACCCATGGTGCGCTGGTGGTGGTTCGGCCCCGCGGTCGAGAAGCCCGAGATCCTGCGCGAGCTGCAGCAGATGAAGGCCGATGGCATCGGTGGAGCAGAGCTCGCCTTCGTCTATCCCGAGGTCCTCGACGATCCTGCGCGCGGCCTGAAGAACTTTACCTTTCTTTCTCCAGAAATGCTCGATGCCGTGCAATACGCCCAGGCAGAGGGCCGCAAACTTGGCCTGCGCATTGATGTCACCCTCGGCAGCGGCTGGCCCTACGGCGGCCCTACCGTCACGCTGCACAACGCCGCTACACGCCTGCGCACCATCGTTGCGGCTCTGCCTGCGGGATCCGCCAGCACGCCGCTGCCCGCATTGAAAGAGGGCGAGAGCCTCATCTACGCCGCTGTAGTGAACGGCACGCAGTCGAAGTGGGATGCCTCCACCTCGTCGCTCGCAACCATTGACTCTGAAGCTGCAAAGGTCACCCCTGCGGACACGCCACGCGTCATCCTCTTCTTTGTGCAGAGCCACACCGGCCAGATGGTGAAGCGCGCCGCCGTCGGCGCTGAAGGCTGGGTGCTCGATCCGTTCAGCAAGGAAGCCGTCGCCACCCACCTGAAGACCGTGGGAGAGCCGCTCGTCAAAGCCTTCGGCGACACTCCTCCTTACGCCATCTTCTCCGACTCGCTCGAAGCCTACGGAGCCGACTGGACACCGACGCTTCCCGAGGAGTTCCGCAAGCGCCGCGGCTACGATCTGCTGCCACACCTACCGGAGCTGGTGGCAGGCGATACCCCCAACGCCGCAAACATTCGCCATGACTGGGGCAAAACGTTGACCGAGCTGGTGAACGAAGCCTATCTGGTGCAGATCAACGACTGGGCCAACCAGCACGGCACGAAGTTCCGTTCGCAGACCTACGGCGAGCCGGCCGTATCGCTCTCGAGCCAGAGGCTGGTCGTCCTGCCCGAAGGTGAAGGCCCGCAGTGGCGCGCCTTTTCGACGCTGCGCTGGGCCAGCTCCGGCAATCATCTCCTCGGCAACAACGTCACCTCCGGCGAGACTTTTACCTGGCTACACTCGCCCGTCTTCCGCGCGACCCCGCTCGACATGAAGGCCGAGGCCGACATCGACTTCATCATGGGCGAGAACCAGCTCATCTTCCACGGCTGGCCTTACTCAGCGCCGCAGGCCGGTGAGCCCGGATGGTCGCTCTACGCCGCCGCCGTCTTCAACGATCACAATCCGTGGCATCCGGTCATGCCAACGGTGAATAACTACATCGCCCGCCTGAGCTACCTGATGCGCCAGGGCAAGCCCGCAAACCAGGTCGCCGTTCTGTTGCCGACCGACGATGCATGGGCAGCATTCAAGCCCTCCAAGGTAACCGTCACCGGAGCGATGCAGGACCTGCTTCCCAAGGAGATGCTGGGCGCCATCCTCTCCGCGGGCTATAACTTCGACTTCACCGATGCCGAAGCGATTGACACCCTGGGCGTGCAACACAGCATTCTGCTGCTGCCTCCAACGACGCGCATCCCTGTCGCCACACTGCGCAAAATCGCAGCCTTTAAGGCAGCCGGCGGCAAAGTGGTCGCCTTCGGCCACACGCCCACACTCACCTCTGAAGGCAAGTCTTCCGGTGAACTCACGCAGCTGGCCTCCCAACTCTTTCCTGCCGCCGCCAACACAGCAGCCGAGTTGACAACGGCTCTGCACCAGGCTGCAGCTCCAGATCTCAGCTTCGAGACCGCAGAGTTCGACCGCAATGCGATCGGCTTCATCCGCCGCAAGCTTCCGACCGGCGATATCTACTTCCTGACCAACACCAGCAACCGCGAGATCAAAGCGACCGTCAGCTTCGCCACCAGCTATACCTCAGGCGCTGCGCTCGATCCGGAAACCGGCCATGCACTGCCCGGCACGCTCACGCCGAAGAAGATCACACTGACACTGGCTCCTTACGAGTCAAGGACGTATCTCTTCGGCAATAGCGTCACCGCGGCCAAAACCACAACGACAGCACCGACTGCTCCCATCGATCTCAGCCACGACTGGAGTGTCAGCTTCACCGGCACCGGCAAGACCGAGACACAACACACGCTTGCTGACTGGACGTCGAACGAAGTCACGTCGCACTACTCCGGCGAGGCCGTCTACTCGCGCAGCTTCCAGATCGAGAAAGCTCCGCCCTCAGGCGTATATCTCGCCATCACCGGCGGCAGTGCAGAGCTTGGAGCCCCCGACGCTCCACCGACTGCCGAGAAACGTGAGGGCATTCCCAATCCCCTGCTCACACGTACCGGCCCCGGCACGCACGCCTGGTACAACCCACCGGTGCGCGAAGGTGCATTGGTCGTCATCAACAGTAAGCCTGCGGGCGCGCTGTGGCACCCGCCCTATCGCCTGGACATCGCTTCCCTGTTGCAGCCGGGCGAGAACAAGATCGAGATCCATGTCTACAACACCGCGCTCAATGCCTGGGCCGCACAGCCTCCGCATGACTACAGGCCGCTGATCGCCAAATACGGCGACCGCTTCCAGATGCAGGATCTCAATAAGGTCAAGTCACTTCCATCAGGCATTCTCGGCAACATCGAACTCGTATTTGAAGCGCAGCGATAACAGGAAACTCGCATGAAGAAGACACTTCTTTCCCTCCTCGCTTTGGCCTGCACCACCGTCTCTGCCACGGCAGCAACCTTCTCTGTCGCCAAATACGGAGCCAAGGGCGACAGCGTCACGCTGAACACCAAGGCCATTCAGAGCGCCATCGATGATGCGGCGAAACACGGCGGCACCGTTACCTTCCCCGCCGGCACGTATCTGACTGGCGCCATCTTTGTGAAGTCTGGCGTCACGCTGCAGATCGACAAAGGCGTCACCATCCAGGGATCTCAGAAGCTCGAAGACTATCCCATGCGTCCTACACGCGTTGCCGGGATTGAAATGACCTGGCCGGCGGCGCTGATCAATGTCTACCAGGAGCACAACGCCGCCATTACCGGCGAAGGCACCGTCGACGGCGACGGCAAGGTCTGGTGGGATGGCTACTGGGCGCTGCGCAAAGAGGACGATCCCAAGGGCCTGCGCTGGGCCGCGGACTACGACGCCAAGCGTCCCCGCCTGATCGTCATCTATGACTCACACGATGTGAAGCTCGGCGGCGGCCTGCTGTTGAAGCGTCCCGGCTTCTGGACCGTGCAGGTGGTCTACTCCCACGATGTGCTGGTAGACGGCGTCATCGTCCGCGCCAATGAGGGCGGACATGGACCCTCGACCGACGGCGTCGATATCGACTCGTCCCGCAAGGTCACCGTCGCCCATGCCGACATTGAGAACAATGACGATGCCATCTGCCTGAAGGCCGGACGCGATGCCGACGGCCTGCGCGTCAATCGCCCCACCGAAGACATCATCATCCGCGATTCGCTGATCCGCGTCGGCGCGGCAGGCGTGACCTTCGGCAGCGAGACCTCGGGCGGCTTCCGCAACATCGAGATCTACAACCTGCATACGCTGAAGGGCGTTCCCTCGGGCATCCTCTTCAAGTCGGCACGCACCCGCGGCGGCTTTGGCGAGAACATCCGCATCCACGACCTGGTGATGGAAGACACACCGACCGTGCTGCGCATGACCATGAACTGGAATCCGAACTACAGCTACACCAAGATTCCCGACGGTCTGACCAACTATCCGGACTACTACAAGGTTCTTACAACTTCCGTCCCTGAAGAGAAGGGCATCGCTTACTTCCACGATGTGCACATCTGGAACATCAAGGCCACCGGAGCCAAGATGGTCTTCGACGTCGCCGGCAATCCTAAAAAACCCGTTGAACATTTCGAGATCGATCACCTCGACGTACAGGCCGGCACGGCCGGGCATATCAGCGCCGCGCGCGACTGGAATCTGCATGACCTGAAGCTGCAGATCGCTGACGGCAGCTCCGTCGCTCTCGATGACACCCAGGACATCAAGGGGCTGACTCAGAATTCCAAGAAGAGCGATGCCAACGCTCAAACACCGCACAAATACGAGGAATAACGCACGCATGAAGACGTCGTCTCTCTTCCGCGCCGGAGTTGCATCGCTCGCTCTGGCCGCTGTCTCCATCTCTGCTCAAGCGCAGCAAAGTCCGAAGCCCACGCCGGAGATGCAGGCCATCATCGACAAGGACAACGGCCGCCACTTCGGCACCTCGCCCGAAGATGCGGGTCCGCTGGCAAGGGACATCTCGCCGGCACTGACACCCGCTGCCATCGACAAGGTGATGCGCAAGGTCGCGGACTGGCAACTGAAGGAGTCGCAGCCTTACTTCGAAAAGATCTGGACCTGGAGCGTGCTCTACAGCGGCTTCATGGCCGCCTCCGACTCGCTGGGCGATCCGAAGTACCGCAACGTCATGGCGGAGATGTCAGAGAAGTTCGAGTACCAGCCGCGCAATCCCGACAAGCTGCCGAACGCCGACGATATCAGCATCGCGCAAACCTACACCGAGTTGTATCTCGCTGGCGGCAAGAAGGACGCGAAGATCATCGCTCCCACCATCCACACTCTCGATACCGTCATGCCGCTGGAGACGCTGCGCCCCGGCGATCCGCGTATCCCCTGGTGGTGGTGCGATGCGCTGTTCATGGCTCCCGCTGTCTATACCCGCATGTACGCGGCAACCGGCGATCACAAGTACATCGACTACATGAACGCGCAGTGGCAGCGCACCTATGACCTGTTGTGGGACAAGGACGAGCATCTCTACGCGCGTGACGCGAGCTACATCCCCAAGCGCGGACCGAACGGCAAGAAGATCTTCTGGTCGCGCGGTGAAGGCTGGGTCATGGCCGGTCTCGCCCGTACACTGCAGTTCCTTCCCAAGGACGACCCACGGCGTCCCTTCTACGTACAGCAGCTCAAGGACATGGCCGCACGCGTCGCCGAGCTGCAGGACAAAGATGGGCAGTGGCATGCAAGCCTGCTCGACCCAGAACACTTTCCTTCGGCCGAGACCTCAGGCGCATCTCTCTTCGTCTACGGCATGGCTTACGGCGTGAATGAAGGCATCCTCGACAAGGCAACGTACATGCCGGTGATCAAAAAGGCATGGGCCGGTCTGCTCACCAACGTCTACGCCGACGGTCGCCTGGGCAACATCCAGCAGACCGGCGCCGAGCCCGCCTACTACCGCTCCAGCGCCAGCTACACCTACGGCGTAGGCGGCTTCCTGATGGCAGGCAGCGAACTGAAGCGCATGACGAAGAAGAAGTAGCTATATCTTTTTTGCATGTCGTCCTGAGCGTAGGGGACCCCGGCCAGCTTCGCTGGCTGGGGTGGTTTAGCGAAGGATCTGCTTTTCGAGCGGTATTCAATCCGCCGGGGTGCCCCACCCTCACGGAGTTAGGGTGGGCAAGGAAACCACAAAACTGAAACCGGTCTCGCTTCGCGAGATACCATTCTTCGCTTTCAGCGAAGAATGAGCACCAAGACGGGTCCTTCGCCTTCGGCTCAGGATGACAAACCTAAACACAAAAAGAGGCACCCCATCGGGTGCCTCTTCTCTTCCCCCAATAACTTACTTCGCCTTCTCAATCTCCACACCAAAGACATAAGTCGGTCCAAACATATTCGACCGGAAGATCACCATCTTCAGATCCGGCGTAAAGCTTACATTCGGCTCCAGCGTGTAGTTGTGCTTGCTCATATTCACCAGCTTCTCCGACTGGAGGGCCCATGGCTGTACGTACACAGGACCATCCACCATGCCTTCGCTCTGGACCTTCTTTGCATGGAAGAGATAGATCCACTCCCCATCAGGAGCGCGAGCTACCTGGTGCGGATCGCCGCCGTCGCCCGTAAACAAACCGGCCTTCTCATTCACGTTGAAGTGAATCGACCACTCGTTGCGATCCATGTGGTACCAGTTGCGCTTACCCGTCTCCAGGTTCAGAGAAGCCAGCCAGAAGTCTTCTCCCTTGGGTGTCTGCAGATCGTAGTAGACGGTCTTTCCATCCTGTCCCCAGAACTCGTGTCCCGCGATCTCCATCGCCATGGTGCGCTTGTGCATCAGCTGGTTGTGCGTTCCGTCAGTCCAGATGGTCCAGATACGATCGACCTTCTGCCACGGACCCTCATGGCAGTACATCAACAGCTTGGGATCGCTGGGAGAGAAGAGCAGATGGTTTACCCAGTCAGTCGAGTGCAGCAGCGGCGTGACCTTACCGTTGCGCAAATCGAGCGTATAGAGCACCAGCGGAATCCTCGCCGCAAGACGCCGCTCCATCATCTCGCCCTTGTTCAGCGGCTGATCCAGCGGACTGGTCTGGGAGACACCGGCAGCGGGCTGCCCTGTTGACGTACGTCCGTTACGGCCATACTGTTCGTTCGGGCGATCCTCTTCATCATAGGTGCCTGCAGCCAGCGTCTCATCGGCATTCACTGAAACGATGTTGCCGCGCGGCGGCAGCTTGGCCAACATGGTGGTCTCGCCGGTATCGACGTTGGTTTTATAGACAGCACGCTCATCGTTCTTCACGTAGAAGATGCTCTGCGTCTTGTGGCCTACCTCCAACGTGCGGACCTTGCCCTTCACCACGCTGCGCGACTTGAGCGTGTGCAGGTCCAGCACTGAGATGCCTTCCGGTGTGGTGTAGACCATCTCCTTGCCATCGGGAGTGTAGGCATTGACGTTGAAGTAGAAACTCGCGGAGCCGGGCTCATCGGTCAGACGGACAACGCGATGGCCGGTGTCTTTGTCGATCCAGCTCTTGGGGGGATGCGCGATCTCCTCCGGCGTGGGACGCTTGTCGGCGGGACGGCGATCGTTGGGGACGTTGAAGTCCTGGGCGGCAGACAGGGCCGGACAGAGCAATACGCCGGCGGCAAGAGGGACGAGTGCAGCTACCTTGAAGCGCATACAACATACTCCTGCGGTACAGATGAGTGGGTAACAAAATTGAGCCCCACATGACAGTGTCATGCAGGGCCCATGAGTTGTGAAGACTACCTACGTTAGAAGTTGAGGTGACCCGCGAGCTGGAAGCTGCGCGGAGTGCTGGCACTGCTGATGCTGGTGATGGTTCCGAACGCTGTCGTGCCCCACTGTGCATTTGGGTTGCCCAGGATGGGATGGTTCAGTACGTTCGAAGCCGTCACTTCAAACTGGAAGTTGATGGATTCACGGATTGGAATGGTGCGCCGAAGCGCGGCATCCAGAGTGAGGGCTGCAGGATTCTTCAGTCCAAGCGCCTGAGTACGAGGTGCGTTCCCCAGCAGGTATATCGGCGTGCTTCCAGTGGAAATGCTTCTCGGTGCCTGGAAGGCCGTCGAATCAAGGTACTTGGTCGCGGAGCATCCCGCCCCGCCAAGGTTACAGGCGATGCTGCTGCCCCCCTTGCCGTAGTTGCTACCGTTTCGACCAGATCCGACATAGGACGGATTCAAGTCGGGCATGCAGCGTCCCTGAAGAGGATTTGATCCGGTTGCAGTCGAAAGCGTGTTGCAGCTTGCGTCCGTATTCCAGACCACAGCGACCGGCGTTCCAGTGCTATAGGTGAAGATGTTCGAAAGCTGCCAATCGCTGAAGAGCGTACGGGTCGCCAGATGACTGCCGCTGAATCCGCTCTTTCCAAAGGGCATCTTCCAGACACCGTAGGCGTGGATCGTATGCGGCGACGAGATGGTAGTGACACCACGATCGATGCGATCCTGCGCCCAGCTCTGCGTACCGCCCGAGATCGCGGCCTGCGGAATCGCGAAGCCGCTCCGGAAGGTTCCGTCATTACCGACATTCTTCGACCACGTGTAGTTGAAGTTGAAGGTAAGCCCACGCGACATGCGCTGCTGGACGGTCACCTGGAGAGAGTTGTAGCTGAAGTTGCCGACATTGCCCCAGGTGTCCGTGACACCGGAGTACTGCGGAAACGCTGTCAGACCTTGAGCGATCGTTGCCGCTCCGCCATTGCTGGCCGCAGCCGCATTCTGAAAGCTCTGTGGAATATTGATGCCCGGCATCGAGGCCTGTGCCTTGGCCACGTTCGCCGGGGTTGCCGGTGCAATCAGGATCGGCGTCTTACCGTCGACGGCCGTTACACTTCCAAGACCGGCGAGGTAGGTGGGGTTGAGCTGATTTGACCAGTAGCCACGGGCGTTTGAGGCATTCGAGGTCGAATTGATGAGGKGATGGCTCTGATTGCCGACGTAGTTGATAGCAAGCACCATATCCTTCGTCAACGAATGCTGAATGCCCACG
This sequence comes from Terriglobus sp. 2YAB30_2, assembly GCF_052114765.1. Taxonomy (NCBI): domain Bacteria; kingdom Pseudomonadati; phylum Acidobacteriota; class Terriglobia; order Terriglobales; family Acidobacteriaceae; genus Terriglobus; species Terriglobus sp. 2YAB30_2. The sequence goes on along the minus strand of NZ_JBFRFJ010000010.1, from coordinate 152,899 downwards.
TTGTAGAACGTGAAGTTCGGAGCACGGCTGGAGAAGTATGGGTCGGCATAGCTCACACCTTGTCCCGTTACCATCCTTCCGTTGCTCAAGTAGAAGCCGGTGTTCAGCCCCAGTGTCGCAGGTCCAGGAGTAGGAGCTGTCGGATATGCCTGGCCACCAAAGAGAGCCGTGTTGGCCATGCCCATCGCCTGGAACGCGCTGCTGTTGTTGAGATAGTACGACGGCCCCGCACCTGCGCCCGTGGTGACTTCCGCCGGCGACGCAATGCTGGTATTGAAGCCCAACTGGCCGGTTCCGTTGAACGCTCCGCCACGGCCGCCTACACCGCCGCCCTGAGAGAAGACGCGTCCGATGCCGAGGCGAAGGACTGTCTTATCATCCAGCGCATAGGTAAGACCTACGCGCGGGCCCCAGTTCTTCCAATAGGTTTGCACCGGCGTGCGGCACTGGCAGCTCGCCGCTGCGCCGCCATAGCTACCCGCGAACTGAATTGCGCCCGGTGTTCCGGTATAAGGATTCGTGAGGTTCGGATTCAGAAAGCTCCAGCGATCCTTCACCTCGTGATAGGGCGGCAGATAGTCCCAGCGAAGTCCCGCATCCAACGTCAGCTTTTCCGTGATTCTCCATGTATCGGAGACATAGGGAGCAATCGGACGATATCGCCCGCCAACCTCACTGACCGGACGGAGCTGCAGACTTGGGCTGCCACCGATGGCTCCCAGCAGGAAGCTGGCGTAGGAATATCCGGATGAGCTGGAGAGCGTCTGCGAGTTGGCTCCGAAGTTCGCGGTTGAGAAGTTATTGAACACCATCTGCAACAGACCGGTGTAGGTATCCGGGTTGGCGTTGTTGATCTGCTGCCACTGCACCTGGATACCGGCTGTGACCGAGTGCTTGCCTTTGGTCCACAACACGTTATCGAGAATGGTGTAGTTGTTTGGCGTCGTCTTCTGGGTTGAGACGGCATCGCTGGCGCCGGTCCAGGTCTGCAGAGCGACCGAGCTTGCACCGCCTGCTGTAAACGTCATACCTGGGAAGGTCTGGCCCGCCTGACCTGCAGGCAGGTTCGTGGCGCCAAGATCACCAATCTGATAGCCCGGGACATTCTGGGTCGCGTTCTTGATGTCCTGGAAGAACCGCACGAAACCGAACTTCAACTGGTTCACCAGGTTGTTGTTGATGGTGTAGACGTCCTGCACATCGAAGATCTTCGGATAGATCGTTGCGAGATTTCCGCCAGTGTAGGGCTGCGGCAAGAAGGGTGCGCTGTAGTTGTTCAGATATCCGACCTTACCGATCGCGCCTACCGTCGAGATGCGGTGGTTGGGTGTGATCTGAAAGTCAACGCGGTAGTCGACGGTGTAGTTATCGAAGCCGTACGGAACGCTGCCGAGATAGTTGTTCGTCGTTCCGGAGTTTGAGGGCTGGGGCAGATAGTTCTGGGCCGCCTTCGCGAACGGAGACAGATAGCTGCTCGGAATTACGTTGTAGGTCGGAACGCCGTTCTTGGATCCCTGAAACGGCTTACGTGTGCAGGTTCCACCGGAACAGGTTGTTGTTGTGGGGTCGAACAGCGCGGGACTGGATGTACCGAGCAGCTCCGTGAAGTCACCCTGACGCTCGAGAAGCGTGGGAAGCGTGTAAGCCACCGGACCACGCACCGTACGGTTGTGATAGCGGTCGTAGGCAACGAAGAAGAAGACACGCTTCGTGCCCGGCACGTGGCCACCGACACTGGCGGACAACTCATTCTGGTGATCGACGGGCTTCGGCGCGGCAACCTGCCCGCCCTTGCCGTCGGAGACCGTCTGCGCCTTGGTCAACAGCGGCCATGCATCCAGCGCTGTATTCCGGATGTAGTCCGAGATCTGGCCGTGATAGCCCAACGTGCCAGACTTGATGGTGAAGTTCTGCGCGCCAGCGCCGGAGTATTCCACGGGCGGCGTGCTGGTAAGAACCTGTGTCTGGTCAATGGATTCGATTGAGAATGCCTGCGAGACCAGGCGGTTGTCGCCCTGCTGGCTGACCGTCTGCGCGGGCAGACCATCCACGTAGAGCTGACCGAGATAATTTCCCGTGCCGCCGACGATCGGCAGACGAGCGCCACCCTGTGCGCCAGGCGCCAGGGCTCCAAATGCGGTTGCATCGCGCTGGGCGTTGTTGGTCACCAGCGGAAGATTGGAATATGCCTCGTTCTCGATCGTCAGACCAAGCGATGCGTTCGTCGTCTCCAGTTGCGGCGGAGCTTCATTGATGGTCACAACGTCCGTCGCAGCACCGACGGTCAGGGTTACATCGAAGCCGGTAACGGTCAGGGCGTTGACGGTCAGGTTCTTCTGGATGAACTCCTGGAAGCCTTCGTGCTTCACGTCGACGGTATAGATGCCCGGCGGCAGCGGGGCGATGGAATACAGGCCGGCGCCCGTGCTCTGACGGGTGGTCTGCGTGCCGGTTCCCTGGTTGGTAATGATGATGGTTGCGTCCGGAACTGCGGCTCCGGTGCTGTCTGTCACTGAGCCCTGCAGCCCGCCTTCTCCGCCGGTCTGTGCCGGCAATACGCCCGGCATCAGCACAACAGCGAGAAGGGCCAGCATACCCAGCAGACGGCTCCGCTTGGGACCCAGTAGACGGCTCCGCTTGGAACCCAGTAGACGGTTCCACCTGGAAGACACAAAGCGCTCACACGGCTCCAAAAGGGTTGTTGCCATATTTCCTCCTGCGACTCCAAATCTTGTCGTTGGATGTCCATCGGAACGCTATTTCGTGAAACGTTTCATTGTCAATAGGGAAGAAGTTTCAGCAGAGGAATTAAGACCTGAACTCCCATAAATTTCCCCAGATATATCAGGAAATCGAGATTTCGAAGGGTCAGAAACGTTTCCTTAAAATTCCTCGGGACGGGAGGTTTCCGGGCACAAAAAAGCGGGCGGGGCGCTGTTGCGCGCCCCGCCCGCTCCCCCTCTGGGGAAGGACTTTACTTCAGAGGAATGTCGATTACCTCGATGGTGTTCGGCCCCACGACATGCTTCCAGCTACCCGCCGTAACCGTCGCCGTTCCCTTCACCGGTTTGATGGTCTCCGGATGATCGATCGCGTTGGTTACATACCAGGTCGCCGCATGCATGGTGTTGGTGACCGCCGCGCCGGCCTTGGCTCCAGTCACATCGAGCGTCAGCGCCTGCGGACGGTCGCTGGCGTTCACTAGCTTCAGGTAAAGCACCTTCTTCTGGGGCGAAACCGTCGCCGACCAGAAGAACCGGTTCCCTACTCCCTCGGCCTGACTCTTCGCCACCTGCGTTCCCAGATGGTCATTGAAGAGCACCTGCGCCCAGTAGCTGGGAGAACCATACGAATGCAGCGCGTCATAGCCGATCAAGTCGCTCGACCACTGCATGCCGCCCGGGTTCACGTTCGTAAACAATGGCGCATACGCGGCCATCACTACCAGGTCGGCGTTGCGCTCCATGGAGGTCATCCAGGCAGCATCGCCCAGCGCAGCGCCGAAGTCCGGTGTCGGCGAGCCGGTACGCGTCGCCCACTCGCCCACGAAGATCTTCGGTCCGTTGCGATCGCCGTTGTCGTACTTGTGCACCAGGTCAAAGAACTCATGCGGAGTCTGATAGTAGTGATCGTCCACCAGGTCCGGCGAGCCGCCGTGCTGCCACGAAGTCGCAATCAGCTTTAGTTGCGGATACTTCGCACGGAGGGCCTTCTCAAACGGCGGATAGCGCTTGATGTAGCTTCCTGAGCGGTCGAGGTTGTCTTCGTTACCCACCTCGATGAAGCGCAGCTTGAAGGGCTCCGGATGGCCGTCACGCGCGCGGATCGCGCCCCACTTGGTATTCGAGTCACCGATCACGTACTCGATCTCATCCAGGGCTTCGGCGATGTACGGGTTCAACGCCTCGCCCTCGGCATGCTCGCCGTTGAGCGTGTAACCGGCGAAGATGGCCAGCACCGGCTCCATCTTCAGGTCTTCACACCACTCCAGGAACTCGAGCAGGCCCATACCGTCGCTCGATGTATAGCCCCATGAGGTCCGCTTGGTAGGACGATCCACCAACGGCCCGATGGTCTTCTTCCAGTCGAAGTGCTCGGCCAGCGTGTTGCCCTCGACGTAGTTGCCGCCGGGAAAGCGCAGAAAGTTCGGGTGCATGGCCGCCAGCATCTTCATCAGGTCAGGACGATTGCCATGCTCGCGATTGTTGAACGTCGGCTCGAACAGGCTGACCAACTGCAGTTCGATGCTGCCCTTCTGGGTAAACGTCATCTCCCAGTGATTGTCTTTGCCCGGAACCACACCAGCGCCGGTTTTCAAGGTGTAGTCGTATTTCTTCCAGTCACCGTCGGTCAGCGGCACTGTCGTCTCCGCCAGTGTCGCTGCGGTCTGGTTGGCGATCAGGCGAATGTGTGCCGTTCCTACCCCCGCTGGCTTGGCATAGAACGATCCGTGATAGATCGCGGAGGGCCGTACCGCCATACCCCAGTAGCCATCGTTGGAGACGCCCGCCTCATTGCCCTTCGACGCATCGCGCACCACCAGCTTCATGCTCTTAGGCAGCGCCGCACTGGGCCCGCTGTCGCCGTTCTCCACCACCGCGGAGGATTCGCCCTGGGTCACCACACGCCACCACTCAAACCGCGGCCAGCGATTGGTGAAGGTGCGGTTGCGGATCAGCTCCGCATACAGGCCACCGTCGTAGCTGAAGTTGATCTCTTCCGTCATCAGGCCATAGAGCGTAGGGCTCACATCAGCCGTCTTCTGCGTGGTGTCCACGCTCAGCTTCGCCGGCTGCTGCGCCGCCGCAACCCCCAGCGCCAGCGCGCTGAGGCCAACTGCCATCCACTTCATTCGCATGTATCTTCCTTGAACGGGTTTAAGAAAACGTTATCCCAACGGACCGGATTTGTCCCCGGAAAACGCCTCAGGAACGCAAAACGGGCTCACACACGGTTCGGTATGGACTATACCGAACCCGCCCCGGCGAAGTACACCCCCTCTCCCCTCCTCGCTGGGGACGTACACTGAACTCTCAGGATGCGGTTCGAGCTCATCACCATCTTTCCCGGCTTCTTCGCCGGCCCCCTCGACTACGGCGTGGTCTCCCGGGCCATCCGCAAAGGCGTGGTCTCTGCCAACACCCACGACCTGCGCGCCTTTACGCATGACCGCCATCGCACCGTGGACGACCGCCCCTTCGGCGGCGGCGAAGGCATGGTGCTGAAAGCTCAGCCCATCTTCGAGTGCGCCGAGTCGATCGGCATCACCCCTTTGGACGAACGCGACCTCGCACGTGAGTCCGTCATTCTGCTGGCCGCCGGCGGGAAGCCGTTTAGCCAGACCATCGCGCATGAGCTATCGAAGCTGGAACGCATCACCATGATCTGCGGACGCTACGAGGGCGTGGACGAGCGCGTCAACACACTTCTATGCGACCGCGAGCTCTCCGTCGGAGATTACGTTCTCTCAGGCGGCGAGCTGGGTGCAGCCATCATCCTGGACGCGGTCACTCGCCTGCTGCCCGGCGTTCTGGGCAACGCCGACTCCGCCCGCTTCGAGTCCTTCGGCCACAGCGATGAGGAGATCGAACACACCCTCGAAAGCCCGCAAGCCACCCACGGCAGCGGAGGCCTTCTGGACTACCCGCACTTCACCCGGCCCGCGGAGTTCCTCGGCCATACTATCCCGGAAGTCCTGGCCAACGGCGATCATGCCCAGGTACGCAAGTGGAGACGGCAACAACAGCTTCTGAAGACCGCCCGCAACCGCCCCGACCTGTTGGCCAAGGCCGACCTCTCCGATGAAGACCGCGCCTTTCTGGCCGGGCTGTAGAACACCCATTCCCCTATTACCCGGGTGCCCCGCCCTCACGAAGTTAGGGTGGGCAAGGAGCCACACCTCCCGAACAAGCAATACACTCGTTGCCCCATTCTTCGCGGCTTCACCGCGAAGGGTGGGGTATCGAGCGAAGCGAGACCGCTTTTGTCTTTTCATCATTGCTCCGGGCGGAGCAAGACATCTATCTCTCCATCAGTTAGCTAAACAGGTCGCGCACAGCGCGATACCCCACCCTTTCGCTACGCGAAAGAATGGGGCAACGGATGCATGGGCAAGCGATACATCTTATCTCACCCTTGCTGCTAGGTTCGCTTCGCGAGCTTCGCTGACAATCCCATCATCACGACAGCCAAACACAGATAGATCACCGACGTCGCGCTGATACACGCTGACAATCCAAAGCGCTGCGCTGCAGCGGCGATTAGAACAGGCGCAAATCCTCCACCAAGCCATCCCAGGCTATTCATCACACCGGCTGCCACACCACGCTTCTCCACCGGCACCACGTCATACAGCGACGCCCAGATATTCGCGTCGTAGATGCCTTTGAAAAACCCAAAGCCGGTCATGCTGACGATCAGTCCCAGCACCGTGATCGACCATCCGGTAAGAAACAGAAACGGCACACCGCACAGCAGGCCAATCGCCTGCGTCAACTGACGTCCGCCTGATCGCTTTGCAGCAAAGCGATCGGCAAGCCAGCCGCCCAGCAACACACCCAGCACCGAGGCAGCCTGCAGATATGCCGTCGAGCTGAAGCCGGCATTGGTCAGGCTCATATGGAACTTTTCCAGCAGGAAGGTCGGCAGCCACGTCAGAAAGACCACGGCAACAAAGTTCGCTCCCATGAAGACCGCAATCATCAGCATGATGTGGCCGTTGCGCAGCACCTCACGCACTCCCCGGGCGAAATGCAGCAGCGGATTCTCCTGTGGCTCATCGCCCGCAACCCGAGGCGGTTGCCGCAAACAGCAGAGCAGCACCACCGCCAGCGCCACGCCCAGCACACCAAAGATGGTGAAGCTCGAGCGCCAGCCGTGGCGCTCAGCGATGAAGGCCGACATTGCTCCACCGGCAATCGTGCCTGCGTACACGCTCGACTGGTGCAGCGCCATCGCTCGCGACCGGGTAGCCGCACCGTGATACGCGCCGATCAGCGCCATGGCGGCGGGAAAGTAAAAGGCCTCGCCTAACCCGCCCAGCGTGCGAAAGAAGACCAGGACGCCATACGTATGGCTCAGCGCGGTCCCCGCAGTCACCACCGACCAGAAGGCTAATGAGCCGACAATCACCTTGCGCGGAGAGACACGGTCGCTGGCCCATCCGGCCAACGGTCCGGCGAGCGCATACATCCACATAAAGCTTGAGCCCACAATGCCGAGCTGAATCGGCGTAAGCGCAAGCTCCTTACGCAACAACGGAAAGACCGAGAAGATGGCCTGCCGGTCCGCGTAGTTGAACAGGCAGACAAACCACAGCATGCCCACCAGCAGCCATGGATAGGCCTTGCCCGTGACCGCCTCGATCTTCGTCACTATGCCTTTACACCACAGAGATGGACGTTTAATCCGAGCTCGGCAAACGCCGCAGCCTTTACTGCGAGCGCATAGTCAGCTCCAGCAGCGTCGTTCGCATAGGCAATGCTGATGTGGTTGGCCCGATGCCGCGCCATGAAGCTATCTCGGGTAACGCCGTGCAGGACGGTATTCACAATAGGCCATTGATAGGTGGTCTCGCGCCAGCGGCGCTCCGTCTCTTCAGACGGCAGTGTGACAACCGTGCCGCGGCCCAGGTCCACGTGCAGCGCTCCACCCTCGACAAAGACGCGGCTCCACACAATCTCTCCCGGCTTGCCCACACCTTTCAACGACCCTCCCCCGAGGGGGAAGTACATCGCCGGCTGCCGCTCGCTGACAGAACCTGCGTAGCCGCCCACGAAGTGGCTCGYCGGAGCAGCGCCCGAGATCTGCAACACCCACACGAACTGCTTCTCCCCGTCGACCTCAAGCTCTTCGCCCCAGCGCACATCGTGCAGCGTCGTCGAAGGATCAAGCCCAAGCTTCACCCAGCAGCGGTTAGTCACCAGGGCATCCACACCGGCGCCCTCGTCTACCTCGTTGAAGTGCGGCAGGGCCTTGCCCGCGAAGAGCTCCACACCGTTCTCATCCAAGACCGGGGGGCGATCGGGATTATTCAACAAACCTTCCACCAGATCCGAAGCCGGAGTCGTGTCTTTCAGTCCCTGCTGATACTGAATGCCGATGGCGTCGCAGCCGAACTCCGCCGCCATGCGTACGGCGGCGATATACATCTTCGCCTGCAGCAGAATCTGGCGGTCGGTCAGCTCCGTCGCCTCATCTTTGCCTGTAACGAAGCGCAGGCCGCGTGCATCCAGCCACGCACGCACCGCCGCGGCCTCCTCATCGCTGACCGTGGTCATACGCGCGGCAAGCGCGCTCTGGCTCAGCCGCTCCTTGAAGAACCCGCAGGGATTCAGCAGCTCGTCATCGATGATGGCGTTGTACATGCCCATGCAGCCTTCATCGAAGATACCGAAGATCGCCTTGCGATCGCGCAGAGCCGTAGCCACCTCGCGGCCCACCGCCTTTGCCGTCTCCGGAAGCCTGTCCATCTTCAGCGGCTGTACATGCGAAAGATCATGCGTAACCGTCCCCGTCTCCAGCCACTGCTTCAAGCCATTCAGGAAGAAGGCATCGTCAAAGCCGCGGCTCCACAGTGTGGAGAACTTCACACCCGCTTTGATCAGAGATCCATTCAGATTCAACAGACCCACCAGACCGGGCCACTGTCCGGACCAATTGGCGATAGTCAATATTGGTCCCTTGTGAAAGCGCATGCCCGGCAGCACATGATGCGTGTACTGCCACGCTGCAGTGGCAAAGATTAGCGGCACATCCTTCGGGATAGTGGCAAAGACATCCATGCCCATCCGCTGGCTGGAGAGAAAGCCATGTCCTGCTTTTTCATCCACAGGAAAGGCGCGCCGCATCATTACCCCCATAGCAGCGAGCACTGAGGTCAGCTTCTCCTCCAGCTCCTTCTGCGCCGGCCAGCACGCCTGGTTGGCCGACAGCCGCAGATCGCCGCTAGTTATCAGAACAACTTCCTTCACCATCGCCATTACTCCTGAACCATCATGGCCGCGCGGTTCTCCGCAAACCACGCCAGCATCTCCTGCATCTGTTGTTTGCGCTCATCGCTGAGAGCAAAGGGGAAGGTCGCCTGCGCCAGGCCGCGTGCTTCTCCGAAGACCTTCAGCCCCCACGGCGTCGGCATCCGGTCAAGCTGCTGGATGAACATATGCAGCCTGCCGTTGAGCGCATCCAGGTCCACGCCGCGCGTCTCCTCCACACCGGAGGAAAAGAGAGCTGTGATCAGCTCCGGCAACACGCACGATACGCCAGAGACCACTCCATCGGCCACCTTGCTCTTCAAGGCCGGCGCCAGAGCACCGTCGTTGCCGATAATGCGGCATGCATTCGACGCGCGCTTGCTCAGCAGCGAGACCGTATCCAGAGAACCACTTGAGTCCTTGATGCCGATGATGTTGCTGCACTGCTCGATGAGCGCCAGCGACACCTCCGGCTGCAGACCGGAGGTGAACTGCGGCAGGTTGTAGAGCAGTATCGGTGTCTCCACGTTCTCGGCTACCTCGCGGCAGAAGGCAGTCAGGTCTCCCTGGCTGTAGGGAAAGAAGTACGGCATGGGCAGCAGCAAAGCCTTCGCACCGGCTTCACGGGCAATCTTTCCCAAGCGAATGGCGTCAGAGCTTCCAGCGGCCCCCACACCAGCAAGAAAGCTTCCCCGGCCCGCGACGGTACCGGCCACGATCTCCATCAGCTCCGAGAACTCCGCCTCGGTCACCAGCGGAAACTCGCCGGTCGCGCCATTGATGGCAAAACCCTTGACGCCTTTGCCTAGAAGAAACTCGATCCATCCTCGAAGCTGCCCTGCGTCAATCTTCCCTGCTGCATCGCGCGGCGTAAGCACCGCCGCATAGACCCCGGTCACCAGTTTTGCCATGTGGGCATGATAGAGGTAATGTCAACTATTTGTCGACAAATAGAGAGAAAACAGATCGCTGTCCTTCTTCTCTACCCGGGTGCCCCACCCTCGGGGTCCCCAACAAACTTTGTTCGTTGGGGTGAACCGTCGCAACGCTAGGGTGGGCGGGGAGGCCACAGAGTTCTAACAACCCATAAACCGGCTTCCTATGTCCCGTTTCTGGGACGTGGGGTATCGCGCTACGCGCGACCGTTCTATTTCTCCGTTGTGAGTCCGGTAGAGAAGCAGATTTCTCCGCGACCTTTGGTCGCTACGAAATGACAAACAAAAAGACGGTTCGAGCTTCGCTCGAATACCCAGGTCCCCAAGGGACCTGGGACACCCAGTGGATGGGCTCACCCTCCCAAACTCGCCAGGTGCTGTTCCCGCTCCCAGTAGTCGAACTCTTCCAGCCTCTCCTGGGCGCTCGCCTGGATATGCTGCGACAGCAAACTGCGCGCCGCTTCCGGCTCGCCATCGATCACGGCCTGCAGAATCTCTTTGTGGTGACGGTGAATCCGCTCCAGTTCTTCCCGGCGATGGCCGCTGCGCTGAATCCCGAAGATGCGGATCATCAGCCGCGTCTCATTCACGACCTTCAATAGGCGTTCATTGGCCGCCAGCCGCAGCAGCAGCGTATGGAAACCCAGATCGCTGACGGCAAACCGGCGCATCTGGTCCTCATCCAGCTCTTTCTGACCGGAAGACTTCAGCTCTTTCAGCAGCGCCTGCGTCTCGTCCAACAGCTCTTTCAGACGGGCAACGTCGGTCGGGCGAACCCCGTTCTGCGCCGCACGGCCTACGGCGAAGACCTCAAGTGCTTCACGCAACTCATACAGCTCCGTAATCCCTTGCCGCGTCAGCCGCGTGACCACAATGCCGCCGCCAGGACTCAGCTCCAGCATGCCCTCCGCCAGTAGTTGTCCGGCAGCCTCACGGACAGGCGTGCGGCTGCTGCCGAGCTCCTTGGCCAGAGCAACCTCTGAGATCAACTCACCCGCCTTCAACTGACCGTTACCAATCTTCTTCTGGATGAGCAGGTAAGCCTTCCGGCGTACCGAGTCTTTCTTTCCCTTTTGTTGGTGATGCGTGGTGGACCGTCTCGGCATGCAACCAGTCTAGGGCGTCTCTGGCTCTCAGCGATAGCCAAGAATTATCGATCCAAAGGCGAGGTAAATGTCTACGCCTCGCCCATACCGCACGATTCAACCATTCAACAATTCAACCATTCAACCGCGTCCCTACTTCACTACCGGCAATTCCACCGCGCTCCCTGCATAGATCCGCTGCGTTGCCCTCACATAGTCCTCAGGCTTCGCCCAGAAGATATTGGGCACAAACTTCTGCGGATTGCGGTCATACAGCGGGAACCAACTCGACTGCACCTGCACCATAAGGCGGTGACCCGGCAGGAAGACATGATTCGCCGTCGGCAGCTCCCAGCGATACTCAAGCGGTTTGTTCGCCTCAATCGGCTTGGCGGTGGCGAAGCTCTCGCGATAGCGGCCGCGGAAGATATCCATCGAGACCGCAAGCTGATATCCACCCAGCTCCGGCTGATCTGCCACCTCATCCGGATACACATCGATCAGCTTCACCACCCAGTCGGAATCCGTACCCGATGTCGAAGCCAACAGCTTCACCAGCGGCTGGCCGCTGATCTTCAATGGCTCGGTCAGGGGCTGACTGACGTAGCTCAGTACATCCGGCCTGCCCGAGGCCTCACGCTGATCGTCCACCAGCCAGTTCACCCAGGTCAGCGGCGGCGTATATCCAATGGGCTGATTGGGACGTGCACGGAACGGCACTGGCTTCGCCGGATCGGAGACGTACTCCTCAAACTCACCTGTCTTATTCGCCGGCGTATTCCAGGTCGCTGCCAGTCCTTTGCCGAGAAACAGATCTTTCTTTTCGATCGAGCAGGTGCCTTCGCATCCCACCGGCCAACTCTTCAGCTTGCGCCACTCATTGGTGCCGGTCTCAAAGGCGGTTACTGGCGCTACGTCCATCGCCGGAGCGTTGTCTTTCAGATAGTGATCGAGGAACGGCAGCAGCACCTTGCGCATGAAGTAGGTGCCGGTCGCGCTGCCCCAGCGGATCGCGGCCATGTTGCTGGACTCCTCAATCTCTTGTCCGTGATGCCAGGGCCCCATCACCAGGAAGAGCTTGCCCTTGTTCGCGGGCTGCGCCGATAGGGCCTTGTACACCGCAATGCCGCCATAGATATCTTCCTGGTCCCACAGGCTGTGCACCACCATCATGGGAACCGCCAGCGGCTCCTTCGCCAGCAGTTTGTCGACAGCCTGCTGTTGCCACCACTCGTCATACGCCGGATGCGCCAGGATATTCCGCCAGAAGCCGACCTGCTCTGCTCCATGACGCTTGCCCATCTCTCCGGCCGAGCCTGCCTTCATCCAGAAGTCGTACTCATCGAAAGCGTCGGACCACCACTTGTAATCGTTCGAGCGCGAGCCTTCCTGCTCGTAGATGTAAGGCAGGTTCTGCTGACGGAAAGCTCCATTGTGGAACCAGTCATCGCCCATCCACCCATCCACCATCGGGTTCATCGGCACCGTCACCTTCAATGCCGGATGCGGATGATAGGCCGCCATCAGCGGCTCGAAGCCGTCATAGCTGATGCCCAGAGTGCCCACACGTCCGTTGCACTCCGGGATGTTCTTCACCAGCCAGTCAATCGTGTCGTAAGTATCGGTCGAGTCGTCCACCGGCGTGGGATTCAGCGGACCATGTACCGGGCGATTCATCACATAGTCGCCCTCGGAGCCGTACTTGCCGCGAATGTCCTGCACGACTCGGATATATCCGCCGCCCACAATCGTATCGACAGCGTTGTCATACCCATACAGAGCAGCACCGAGATGCGCGCTGGCGCGGTTCGCCGTCAGGATATTGGCGCTGTACGGCGTGCGCGTCATCAGGATGGGAGCCTTCTTCGCTGTGGTCGCCGTTTTCGGCACCAGGATGACCGTATGCAGCTTCACGCCGTCGCGCATCGGAATCATCACCTCGCGGCGGGCATAGTCGAAGCCGGTCTCGGTCGGCTTCAGCGTTGCCGGAGTCTCACTGGGATACTCGGGGTACTTCGGCGTCTCCTGCGCGGCGCAGGACGCCACCATCGCGGCCAGAACGAGGACGTGCAGTCTCAAGGGATTCCTCCGATATGTGTCGACTGCAACCACCATATCGCGAGGCTTCACGAGAGCCTACGAATTTTTCAGGGATTAGCGATGACGAGCTGCCGCAGCAGGCTCTCCACCAGATCTTCCGTGCCTTCACATACACCCGTCCGCACCGGACCGGTCTGGAGAATGGTACTGCGCGGCGAAGTAAGCCAATGGAAGCGAGCCTTCAGTTCCATCTTCGCCAGTGGACCCGCAGACTCGTCACCGGCGGCAATCTTCTCGACTGCTTCCAGGTGCAACCGGATGGCGCCGAGATCGGCCTGCGGCCACAAGGCCTTCAGGCGCTCTTCATCCAGCATCGTCTTCGCCGCGAGATATCGCTTCTCCAGGCAAAGCACGATCACACCGGCGTTAATGAACTCCTCGCGCTCTACCCGGGGAACAATGCGGATGACGGCGTAATCAAACGAGGCGCGCACGCGTTGCCTCCTCTTCGAAGCGATCGGCATGCTCAAGCCGCCTCATCAGGAACTCCACATACGCGGCACGCTTGGCCTCAGAAGTATCAGCACCCTCTTCCGGCTCTAACCACGCATCCGGCGCCAGAGCGAGAATACGCTCAAACTCACTGCGATTGAGCCGGGCACGCGCTGTCTTTCCAGCGGCCCTGATATCGGCCGCCCACGACAACAACACATGATCGCGAATAGCGCTGAAGGGGCTCGCTGCCTTCTCCATCATCGACGCCCAGTCATGCTGCACATAGAGCGCCGCTCCATGATCGATGAACCACAGATTGCCGCCCCAGCACAGCAGGTTCGGATTTCGCGGCGTGCGGTCGACATTCATCACAAAAGCATCGAGCCACACCGCCATTGACGCAATCTCAGCCGTCGCGCAATCGCCTGCGGCAACCTCGAACATCGTCGAGCCAGGAAGGTAGTCCATGCCCAGGTTGCGGCCAGTGGAGGCCTTCAGCAGATCACGGATCTCCTCATCGGGATAGTTGCGCCCCAGGGCCGCATCGATCTCGACAAAGACCAGCTCCGGCACACGCAGGCCGACCGTTCGTGCAATCTCTCCAGCAACGATCTCCGCCAGCAGCGCCTTCACGCCCTGCCCCGCACCACGGAACTTGACGACATACATACCGTCGTCATCCGCCTCCACAATCGCAGGCAGACTTCCGCCCTCGCGTAGCGGTACGGCATAGCGGGTAGCGAGCACTTCACGCAACGGCATGTCTAGATCAACTTCTCTTTCTTAGGTTGCATGAGCGTCTTGACCAACACGAGCAATGTGTTATCGATAGCGGTGGAATCGCGAGAAACCCACGATACATTCGGTTTCAGGAGCACCAGATTCGTTCCCTGCGCCTCGAACTGCATGCTTACCGCGTATTCCCTTACTGAAATCGTATTCTCGACGCATGTAGTAACTAAATAACGCTGCTCGTGAGCCTGGAATAGTTGGTTATAGAACGGGCCTTCAGCCCTTGGTTTTGTTATTGCCCTGAGACCTGGGGCGTTGCCCCAGGCTGGTATAGAGCGCGCCCTTCAGCGCTCTAGTTATTGCGACCACTGGCTTTGTCATCCTGAGCAGCGCGAAGGACCCGCTTCTCTACCGACACATCCTACCCGGGTGCCCCACCCTCACAACGTTAGGGTGGGTCGGGAATACCCAAAATTCCGAACAAAACACAAACCAAATTTATCGACACATCCCTATACCTTGCTGAAGAGCTCGTCGCGGGGATCCTCGGGATTCAGCTTGGCGAGCTCGCGCAGAATCTCCTTCGAGCGCTCATCCTGCACCTTCGGCACCGCGATCTTGACCTCGACGATCTGGTCACCGCGACTGCCCTCGTGTGTAGCCGACGGCACACCCTTCTCTCGCAGGCGCAGCTTCTGCCCCGTCTGCGTGCCCGGCGGAATCTTCAGATGCGCCCGGCCATCGATCGTGGGCACCTCAACCTTCGCTCCCAGTGCAGCTTCAGAGACGGTGACTGGAACGGTGACATAGACGTCATCGGCCACTCGCGAAAAGACCGGGTGCTCACCGACCTTGATGATCAGATACAGATCGCCCGCAGGTCCGCCATGCAGCCCGGCGTTGCCCTTGGCTGCCAGACGGATGCGCTGTCCGTCACGCGTGCCGGCCTTGATGCGAAACTCCACCGGCTCACGCTTCAGCACGACGCCCTGCCCATGGCAGGTGACGCAATCGTTCTGCACCTTCCCCGTCCCCCCGCAACGCGGGCACTGCAGGTTGAACTTCATGCGGCCACCCATCTGCGTGACCTGGCCGCTGCCGTGGCACTCCGGGCAGGTCATGCTGCCGCCCGTGGTGGAGCGCCCATGACACGTCGGGCAGACCTCCTGCCGCTGGATCTCAAGCCGCGTCGTTCCACCGCGAATGGCGGTCCAGAAATCGACCGTCACCTGGTACTCGATATCCGTGCCGGGCTGCGGCCCCTCGTCCTGGTCGCGGCCACCGTTGAAGATGCCGCCGAAGATATCGCGGAAGCTACCCCAACCGCTCGATTCACTCTCCTGCGGTTGCTGCTGACGCCCACCGCCGCCAGTGAAACCGGAGAAGTCAAAACCGCCAAAGTCGAATGGAACGCCCTGACCACCGGCGCCACGTGCGCCGGCTCCGCCGCGGGCATACGCTTCGGCGGCGGCAGGATCGATATTGTCGGAGTAGAAGCCGAGTTGGTCGTAGACCTTGCGCTTCTTCGCGTCGGAGAGGATATCGTTCGCCTCCGAAATCTCCTTGAACTTCTCTTCGGCCTTCTTATCCCCGGGATTCACGTCGGGGTGATACTTACGCGCAAGCTTACGGAAGGCCTTGCGGATCTCATCCGCCGTCGCCGTCTTCTTCACGCCAAGTGCGCCGTAGTAATCCTTCTGCTGCGTCGTTGCCATAATCTGTTTCCCTTAAACTTACTCCGCCTGGCACGTCGGGCACCAATACAAACTGCGCCCAGCCATCTCCTGCCGCTGCACCTTCGTACCGCACACCCAGCATGGCTTGCCGTGCCGCCGGTAGACGTAGTGCACCTCCGGTTTCAACGGCTTCCCTTCACTGTGTGGACGATCCTTCGGCAGGGTCGTCACAATCCTTCTGTCCACCATACCCGCCTTAAGCAGCGGAATGGAATCGTTCCACATGGCCTCAACTGTTGTCTTTGGCACATCTTTGCCGGCAAGAAAGGGCGACAACCGCGCCCGGTACAACAGCTCCGCGCGATAGATATTTCCGATGCCCGAAAGTACCGACTGGTCCATCAGAAGCGCCGCGATCGGCGTCTTCGACCGCGCAATCTTCGCGAATGCCGGCTCGGGATCGTCGCCATTCAACGCATCAGGGCCTAACCTGGCCAGCAACTTCTTCCACTGCTCACGGTCATAGAGCGAGCAGTCGGAAGGCCCTCGCAGCTCGATCCAGTCCACATCCGCAGGCTCCAGAGAGGTAGACCCATCATCTTCCGAGTACCATCCATGCCGCGTTGTACTCGCCTCTCCGTTGTCATCCTGAGCGGAGCGCAGCGAAGCCGAAGGACCCGCTTTCTTTGCAGACCGTCTGGATAACCTCACCCGCAATGCGCCCTTCACCGGCGGCAACTCACCGACACCTTCCGTCCAGTCACCATAACGGCCAAGATGGACATGCAGAATCGCATCCGGCCCAAACTCATAGCCGAGATGCTTGCCCACTGCGTGAATCTTTTTCAACGTCTTACCATCGATGGCGTCAGCGTACGCAAAGCGTCCGCCGGGAGCTTCAACATGAAGCTTCTTCCCGACGAACGC
The DNA here is from genome assembly GCF_052114765.1 of Terriglobus sp. 2YAB30_2. Taxonomy (NCBI): domain Bacteria; kingdom Pseudomonadati; phylum Acidobacteriota; class Terriglobia; order Terriglobales; family Acidobacteriaceae; genus Terriglobus; species Terriglobus sp. 2YAB30_2. Next base: position 136,037 of record NZ_JBFRFJ010000010.1, on the reverse strand, counting down.
TTTGCTGTGCCTCTCCGCCCAACGATGAATCTCATTTCCTTCAGGCATGAATCTCCGCTTTATCTCGCAGATGCTCGATTAGTTCCACACATGCTCTAACGGCATCGGCTCAATCCGGAAGATCACATCCGGGGCTACCTCGGAGAACTTACGTACGAACTCGCGCGCCTGATTCTCAGTCTCAAACATATTCTGCTGGCGCATCTTGCCACCGACAAACTGTTCGCACTTCCAGATCATCGTGTTCATATCGCTACCTCTCCTCCCACCTGCTGTTTCTATAAACCCCAAATCCTGCACTTCGTTTCTGCCGTCAGATACACCGCGGGCGCTCTGAATCAAATCTCAAGAGCGCCCGCGCATGCTTCTCAGCCGACTGCAGTTCTTACTTCTGATCGACGTCTACATACTCGGCGTCAATCACGCCCTCGTCCTTCTTCGGCTGCTCGGTTGTTCCGGTAGCCGCTGCTCCACCGTCGGTCGGAGCGCCCGATGCATTGGCCTTGTACATGGCCTCCGCCAGCTTATGGCTCGCCGCCGTCAGCTTCTCGTGCGCCGCCTTCAGGTCGCTGACTGAAGGTGTTCCCACCAGCGTCTGCTTTGCATCAGACAGAGCCGATTCGACCTCGCTCTTATCCGCGGCCTGCACCTTCTCGCCGCTCTCCTTCAACATCTTCTCGATGTTGTAGACCAGCGAGTCGAGCTGGTTGCGGGCCTCGATCTCCTCGCGCTTGCCCTTGTCTTCCGCGGCATTCGCCTCGGCTTCCTTGGCCATGCGCTCCACCTCGTCCTTGCTTAAGCCCGACGAGCTGGTGATGGTGATCTTCGCGTCCTTACCGGTGGCATTGTCCTTCGCCGTCACGTTCAGGATACCGTTGGCATCGATGTCGAAGGTGACCTCGATCTGCGGCACGCCGCGCGGAGCTGGCATGATGCCGCCCAGCTTGAACTTGCCCAGCGTGCGGTTCTGGCTCGCCAGAGGACGCTCGCCCTGCGTGATGTGCACCTCCACCTCGGTCTGGTTATCCGCCGCCGTCGAGAAGGTCTCGCTCTTCTTCGTCGGAATGGTGGTATTACGCGGGATCATCGGAGTAGCTACGCCACCCTGCGTCTCAATCGCCAGCGTCAGCGGCGTCACGTCGAGCAGCAGCAGATCCTTCACATCACCGGTCAACACACCACCCTGGATCGCAGCTCCGATGGCAACCACCTCATCCGGGTTCACACCCTTATGCGGCTCCTTGCCGAAGAGATCCTTCACCAGTTGCTGCATGCGCGGCATACGGGTCTGTCCGCCGACGAGAACCACCTCGTCGATCTTGCTGGCATCGACGCCCGCATCGGCCAGCGCCTGTTTGCAGGGGCCAACCGAACGCTGCAGCAGGTCCTCAACCAGCGACTCGAACTTCGCACGTGTCAGCTTCTTCACCAGGTGCTTCGGTCCGGTCGCATCGGCCGTGATAAAGGGCAGGTTGATCTCCGTCTCCATGGTGGTGGAGAGCTCGATCTTTGCCTTCTCGGCCGCATCCTTCAAGCGCTGCAAAGCCATCTCATTGCCCTTCGCGCCCAGGTCCATACCCTCGTCCTGCTTGAACTCGGCGATCAGCCAGTCGACGACGCGCTGGTCGAGATTGTCACCACCCAGGTGCGTGTCACCATTGGTCGACTTCACCTCGATGACGCCCTCGCCCACTTCCAGGATCGAGATATCGAAGGTACCGCCGCCGAAGTCATATACGGCGATGGTCTCGTCCTTCTTCTTGTCCAGGCCATAGGCCAGCGCAGCTGCAGTCGGCTCGTTGACGATACGCTTCACATCCAGACCGGCGATGCGGCCGGCGTCCTTGGTCGCCTGGCGCTGAGCGTCGTTGAAGTACGCCGGAACCGTGATTACAGCTTCCGTGACCGACTGCCCCAGGTAGTCTTCTGCAGCCTTCTTCAGCTTCTGCAGGATCATCGCGCTGACCTCAGGCGCGGTGTATTCCTTACCCTGCGCCTCGACCACCACGTTGTCGCCCTTGGCGACGACCTTATAGGGCACCATCTTCTGCTCTTCCGAAATCTCGTTCGGACGGCGGCCCATGAAGCGCTTGATGGAATAAATCGTGTTCTGCGGATTTGTGATCGCCTGCCGCTTGGCCACCTGGCCCACCAGACGCTCGCCACTCTTGGTAAAGGCGACGATGGACGGCGTCGTACGGCCGCCCTCTTCATTCGGAATCACCTTCGGCTCGCCACCTTCCATCACAGCGACGCACGAATTGGTGGTACCGAGGTCAATCCCAATAATCTTGCCCATAGCCTGCTCCTAAACCCTCTGAAATCCGTCCCGAAGGACGCGAACCAATCCCTCGACAGTCTCTATTCTGAACATTGAGTGAGTTACTGTCAACTTATCTGATGCGCTACCCTTCGCCGAGGTTTCACCCTCTTTTTCCTTTCTTTCCGGCTCGAACCGAAGGATACTGCTGCCGTTGGAGGCTCAATGCTGCGAACGATTTGCCTCACCCTTCTGTCTGCCACCCTCTTTGCCCAACAGCCCGCCGCCGCCCCACAGGACGCCGCGCCCAAGGCCCCGGTCAGGCCGCCTGACGGCGGCACCTCCGAAGTACTGGAGAGCATCTACATCCCCCCAAAGCCGGGTGCTCCCTTCGCCCTGACCCTCAATACCGAATGGGTCCGGACCTACGCTGATGGCAATACCACCACCGTGACCAACCACCGCTTCATCGCCCGCGACGCCCAGGGCCGGATCTTCGAGGAGCGGCGACTTCTTGGCCCGGTTGGCAGCCGGGGAAACTCCTACCTCTCCTGGTGGCAGCACGGCGACCCGGCCGCGCATGTTTTCTACAACTGCCATCCCTATAAGAAAGTCTGCTACATGCTGCCCTACAACGATCCGGTCGACGTCGATCCCACCTTTGACCCGGGCGTACAGAGCTTCCCGGCAGGCTCTACGACGCGCGAAGATCTGGGCCGCCGGTTCATCCTCGGCATCGATACCCACGGGGTTCGCGTGACCACCACTCTGAAACCGGGCGTCCTGGGGAACTCGCAACCCTGGATCATCACCCGGGAGTACTGGTACTCCGAGCAGCTCGGCATCAACCTGCTCTCTATCCGCAACGATCCTCGCTCCGGCCACCAGACCTTCACGGTTGCCGAGATCAGCACGGCGCCGCCGGACCCCAAACTCTTCGACCTTCCGGACGGATTCCAGATCATCGACCAACGCCTACCAAGCCAAAAGTAAGCGCAACGCAGCCGCTTTGTTCTGCAGGGTGTACCGGGAACACCCCTTCAACCCCCGCGGCACCTGACCAACTGGCAACGGGCAACTGCCCTTAAGCTGCTACCGGAATCTCAGGATGCCCATGAGGCAAAATCAGGTTCCCGTCGCTATCTATCTCATTCGACTCCACATAGAAGTGGGTCAGATTTGCAACGCCGAAGGTTGTCGTAATTGCGACATCGGTCGCATCGCGCCCCGCCGCCATCAACACACGGCCGATCCGTGGATGGTTATGACGAGCGTCCATCGTCCACCAGCGGCCGTCGAGAAAGACCTCGTACCACGCGGAGAAATCCCCCGCTCCGGCATAGGGCGAACGAATGTCGCCGAGGTAGCCGGCGACATACCGTGCCGGAATATTCATGGCCCGCGTCAATGTAATGGCCAGATGCTGAAAGTCACGGCAGACGCCGACACGCTCCGTGAACAGATCGAGCGCGGTCTTGGTGGGCCGCGCCGAGTTGTAGTCGAAGCTCACATGATCGTGAACCCAGTCACGAATGGTCACCGCCAGCAGCCATCCCTTGGGAACACTCCCGAAGAGATCGCAGGCAAGACCGCACATCCGGTCTACCTCGCAGTAGCGGCTGGCGAGCAGGAAGGGCAGCACTGCCGCCGGAAGATCCCGCACCTCGGCCTGTTGGGCGTCTACCTTCACCAGATCGGGCACGCCATCGATCTCCACCACATTCGATCCGCTTAACCGCACCGCCCCAGCCGGCAAATGCACACGTGAGCAGCGATTACCGTAGCTGTCCTGATACTTCTCGGTCACCAGCCGCGACATCAGCCCGCCATCAAGATGCTCCACGACAAGCGATGTCACCTCACGCGCGAGAGCATCGACCGACGGATGCAGGTCCAGCATAGCGAGCATCGTTATCGGAGCAGGAAGCTGGAACTGAATATCGAATTCAGAGCGAATGAGCATAGATTCACCAGTTGCTTTCTTTGGTTCTATGATGCCGAAATGCCATCGGACCGCTGTCTGCGGCCCCTTATGCCACACCCATTGCAGCTCTAAATGCCTGCATACCAGGCATATCCGCCCTCCGGCGAAGACGATCCCAGCCCCTTGCCGAAGCGCTTCATCGAGTCCGTTACGGTGATAGAGTCGACAAACTTCAGGCTCTTGTAGCCAAGCTGCCGTGGCAGACGAAGACGCAGCGGTCCACCAAACCTGACCGGCAGATCGTCATCATTCATGCCATAGGTAAGCAGCGTCTGTGGATGCATCGCATCGGCCATGTCGATACTCTCCCACCAATCGCGGTCGATGGAACGATAAACAACGTAGCGAGCCTGAGGCAGCATGCCGGCAGCGTGCAGGACTTCGAAGAGCGGCGTGCCGATCCACTCAGCGATATAGGACCAGCCCTCTTCGCACGCCAGCTCCGTAACCTGGCTGCGCGTTGGCAGTGTCTTGAGATCAGCAAGTGAGAGCGATGCCGGATGCTCCACCATGCCATCGATCGTCAGCTTCCAGTCCTTGAATCCCCCCGCCTGATGGCGCTTGAACTCCTCTTTGAGTGGCGGTATCTCATTCGCAAACGGAGCCTTCGAGATCATGTTGCGAGAGAACTCACGCGCCGTCGAGTGCGTGGTCATCAAACGCTGCGTCGCATAGGTCAGCGTCTCTCCCGGACCATAGACACCGCCGCTGTCAGGAGGCACCAGGCCATATCTCCGCGCCAGCCGCGCCGCTATGCCTGCAGCAGAAACACCGGCGCCCGCAGCCACGGCTGCAGCAATCATCCTTCGCCGCGTCATGCTCATAGCTGTTCCTCCTTCACGACACCGGTCACCATCGCCCGCGTCCGGCTCCAGAAACCCGCCAGCGTCACCATCATGACATGCACGACAAAGAACAAGACCAGCGCAATAGTCGCGAAGAAGTGCAGCGTCCGCGCAGACTGCCGTCCCCCGAGAGCCTCCACTGCCCACGGAGCAACGGAAGCAACGGCAGGCGACAACGCTAGACCAGTCCAGAGGAGCAACGGAAACAAACCAAAGATCACGCCCAGATACACCGCGCGTTGTACAGCGTTATAGGCCCCGCGCTCTTTTACCGGAGCGCGGTGAAGATATCTACCCAACACTGCCGTGTATGCCTTCCAGTTACGCTGTTCACGTGCCGGCAGAAGATCGCGGCGAAGATGTCCGTTCCATAGACTCGCCAGCACATAGACGATACCCGTTAGAACAATCAGCCATGCCGCCTCGAAGTGCAGATAGCGGCTCCATCCGTTCTGATCCGGCAGCACGGCGTATCCCGTGGGCACCATGGCGCGGGACGACGGCACATGCAGTGTGAACAACGGATGCATGTTCACATTGCCGGTCTCTCCCCAATAGAATCGCGGGTGCGAGAGAAGAATCTCTATACCGGTCACCAGCAGTGCCACAAAACAAAGCACCGTGATCCAGTGCGTGACACGCACGACGGCGGAGTGCCGCGATCTCTCGGTAGCAGGCGCTGCAACAGTAGTGGGCACGACGGGAGCATAGCACGGAGTCACCGTCGTTCCTCCACAAGAAATCAGCCATTTTCGGGGTGCAACAGCTATGCTGCAACCAGCTATGCTGCTTCTATGATTCGCACCATCGCCATCCAGGGATACCGCTCCATTCGCGATCTCGTTCTTCCCCTGGGGCAGCTCAGCGTCGTCACCGGAGCTAATGGCAGCGGAAAGTCCAATATCTACCGTTCGTTACATCTGCTTGCGGATGCAGCGCAGAACGCCGTCGTGGGTTCGCTGGCGCGTGAGGGCGGGCTCCCCTCCACCTTCTGGGCTGGTCCTGAAACTATCGCACGCAGCGTGCGGCAGGGCGAACATAAGATCGAACCCCTGGCCGGCAGGAACTCTGCAAGCCTTATGCTCGGCTTCGGCGGCGATCTCTACGGATACAGCATCGATCTCGGTTACCCGATACCCTCCCAGACAATGTTTGGACTAGACCCACGCATCAAGCGGGAGTGCATCTGGAACGGCCCCCTCTATCGCAGAGCCTCCGCGATGGTCGACCGCCGTAATAACTTCGTCTGGCTCTCCACCACCAGGGACGAAGAACCGGTCATGCTGACCCAGCACCTCGCCGACACCGACAGCATGCTCGCCAGTATCCCCGATCCCCAACGTGCACCGGAGATGCTCGCCGTTCGCGAGTCGATTCGAAGCTGGCGCTTCTACGATCACTTCCGCACCGACGCGGACTCTCCCGTACGCACGGCGCAGATCGGCACCTTCTCTCCGGTACTGCATCACGATGGCAGTAATCTCGCCGCGGCATTGCAGACGATCTTTGAACTTCGCTCTGACGAAGAACTGTCTCGTACGATCAACGATGCCTTCCCCGGAAGCAGCCTCTACATCGAAAGCACTGCCGGTGGTTTCAGCATCTGCCTGCAGCAGCACGGTCTGCTGCGTCCGCTCTCCGCGAAAGAGCTCTCGGATGGAACACTTCGTTACCTGCTGCTGACTGCCGCTCTGCTGACTCCGCGGCCACCGGAGCTGTTGGTCCTTAACGAACCGGAGACCAGCCTCCATCCGGACCTGCTGCCTGCACTGGCAAGGTTGATCCGCGCCGCCTCACGCAACACACAGATCATCATCGTCTCTCACGCGCAAGCCCTGGTCGAAAACATCCTCGCCGAATCCGGTTGCGCTCACTTGCACCTGATCAAATCATTCGGAGAGACCACACTGGAGTCAGCCACACTCTTCAACACACCGAAGTGGGCCTGGCCTGCACGATAGAGTGTTTTCTCTGTAGGTGTCGTGTAGGACTTCCGCACCTGTGGACGTTTTCCTCAATGAAAACGCCGCTGCACGCTCCTCCCGGGATATCCGGCAACAGGAAAAATGCCCTAGCCAAAGGCAAGGACCGCAGCAGGCTGCGCTTCCGGTGCCTCTTTCGCTACCCGAAGCAGCCACCAACCCACCACATAACCGACAATCGCCAGGGGCAGAGAGATCTGCAATGGCGCCTCTATATCCGGCAGATAGCTCACAACCAGATGAATCGCCAGAAACCCCCACGCCTTTGCGCCGCTCTTGAAGATCGGCGGAAGGCAAGCCGGAACAGCAAGCATAAAGACCGGCCAGGCATAGCCGAACAACCGCGGCACCGCTGTTCCCAGCATCGGCGCCAGCAAAAACGAGATCACGCCGTAAATCAAGCAGAAGCGCAGAAAAAGGCTTTCACGCCACAACGAACGCCACGTACRAATAGGAAAAAAGAAAAGCAGAAGCAACGGGAAAAGCCCAAAGCGTGTCAGGCCATCAAAAAGCGTCGTCAACGGCAAAGACAGCACCCACTCGCAGACACCAAAGGCTTTGATGGGACCGAATGGCAAATGTATCTGCCAGGCAGGTGTACATATGTTCATGCCGGGTGTCCACGGATAAGCTCCAATAACATTCTTAAAAAAATTCCAGGGGATTTTGCCCAGAACATAGAGCGAACCCGGAACATGTTGCTGGTTCGCCAGGGCGTTCGCGCTCAGCCGGCTAGTAATGAAGGAACCTGCAAAGGTTGCTACAAAAGCAAGTACGCGCTCGACTACACTCAGACGCCACCAGGTAGCCAACAGCAGGCATAACAGCACCAACAAGGTGGATTCTCGCGAGAGCGAAAGCGGAAACAACATAAGTATCGCCGCTAGCGTCTGATGATTTGCCAAAGCGTAGAGCATGATCGACAACAGCGCTGCATACCAGAGATCGGGAAGCGCCAGTCCCCGGACCAGATCAGCCCAGAAGAAACAACCGCCTGTAGCAATCAGGATCCACACCGGTGTCCCCGAGCGCAATAGAAGACCACCAACGATCGTCAGTACGGCAACGACCGAAACGATCCCGAGAGCAATAAAGATCGAATAGACAGAAAAACCTGTCAGATGCGAAAGGCCACGAACGACCAAAGGCTGCAGTTGACGCATGGCGAAAGGCTGCATGACACGCTCAACATGGCCTTCGGCGAGAGCGATGTACCACTCTACATCAGAGATCGAAAAGAGACTGCTGCCCCGATATCCTCTGACGAGCGCCAGCAACGAAGAAAGTACAACAAAGATCGCCAGTTGCAACGGTTGAATGGGCTGCTTTGACCGCATCCGTGTCTGCAAAGAAGGAGCCGAGAACAAGGTCATGACCTGTTTTCTTTCGAAAAAGTAGATGAGCCTACTTTACCGTGACCGGCATGGAGCGCGCATCGACCTGCCAGAGGGATGCGGCATAAGGAGCAAATCGTATAAGAATGGATATGGAGGAACGAAGTGGTCACCGTAGCCTCACCAGGTCTCAAATACCACCCGATTGTTCGAGTCCCCCCTCCCCCAGTTGTGCATACGTCGAATGTTCGCCCTCTGAACTTTAACCGCCGTTACCCGCTCCGGCGGAAGGCGCAGCAAAGCGTAAGACAAGGACTTTTGCGGGTGAGACTCCTGAGTGCTCATTCACGACTCGTTAATGTAGGCCGAGGTTCATATGCTTTCAATGAGAAGTCGTCACGCTAGAGCATTTTCCCTGTTGCTGGGTAGCCCGGAAGGGAAGTGCAGCGGCGTTTTCATTGCGGAAAACGCCCATAGATGCGGGATCCCTACACTACACCTACAGGCAAAATGCTCTACCCGTGTTCTTTGGGTAGCGGCTGCCCTATTGCTGGTCTTCTGTGCCCGCTCTCAATCGCAAACAATTGCTTGTTCCACTTCCGGCGGTATCGTTTATTTCGACGGTGCCAATTATGTTTGCTCTCTCGGCGCTATCTCCTCTGATCGAAAAAGCATTACAGCTCGTCCCCAAGTGACCGCCAACCAGGTCCACCTCCCGTGGAATATGGAAACAATGGGGCCGAACAATATCCAGGCGAATCTCGTCTCCGCCGGTTGCGGCACTGCCGCTTGTGACTCGATCTCAGGAGAACTCACTACGGACAATTCCGACTATAGGATTCGCCCGGCCATCCCGACGAATAGTTATAACAACGAAGGTGTCGGTGTAAACGGAGCTTTTAATCCGCTGAGCCATAGTCAGCAGAAGCAGGGATACTTCGGCTGGAAAACGGCAAACTCGACCAGCAACTTCGGCGGCAACTATGTTCCGTTCAACTTCTCGACTGTGGTCTCGCATCAGCCTCCAGCGGGCCCTTACCACGGCGCCATGACGGGCATGACGTTCAACTACCTCAACGGTAACGATGACACGCTGACCGGAAGCCGACAGAATTACCAGGGGCTCAAACTATTCATCAACTCCGCTGGCGGTCAACAAGGAGGACTTCTCGATGCCGAATCCTGGCTCACCGGCGACGGAGACAACGTAGGACTCGTGCAGTACCTGCAATGCACTGGGCATAACCAGGGAGACAACGAAGGCTGCGAGTTCTATCGCCGTTTTGCTTTCGACCAGGTATCGCGATTCGGAATCCAACTGAACGCTTCTCCAACCTTGCAGAGTCCTGCTTATCCAAACGCGCGGACGGGGATTTGGCTGCTCGCGGGAAGCACACGGGTCAACTACGATAACAACAGTCTTGGCGTCCGCAATGGAATTATCAACTCCACGAAGAAGTACTCCAAAGGGAACATCCTGAGTCTCTCCTCGTGCACGATTGATGGAATAAAGACTGTATGCGCGCGGCCTGATTCGGGAGCCACTTGGACGGCTGACTTCGGCATATCGACGATGCAGGCGTGTGCCGTGAGCAACACCGCCGTAACGCCTGTCGTGAACTACGTGCAGCCCCCCGCGGACAACGAAACCGGAAGCAACTTCAGCACTGTCTCTTGCACCGTCTCGTCATCGTCGAAATTCACGGTAGGAAGCACCGTAGTGCTCACCGGACATAACTTTGACTATTGCCCAGTTTCTTCCGTTCCGGACACTCATACTGTAGTTCTGCAATGCAAAGAGGGTCATGCGGGAACGGAGATCCTCTCCACCGGCGGCATGGTCGGGTATGCATTCAACTTCGACGCGGACATCATCAGGCCGGGTACGTTTAATACAAAGATCGGTATAGGACTTCCGTTCAATATCAAGCCCATCGATATTCGGCGCCAGGTCGCTCCCATCATTGGCTACGACGGCAGCAACATGATCCTGTACACAGGGATGTGGACTGCGATCACGACTATGGGCTTAGCCAAGACGGTGGTAAGTTCTCCTCCTGTGCTTGCCGTCACCGTAGATAGATCAGGCAATGTAACCGCAGTCACAATCACGTCCCAAACTGGAAACGCATACCGGTCCGATGTGGCTGAGGTAGGAGCTCTACCGCAGAGTATGCCTATGCCGCAGATCATCTTCCCTGGAAGATGCACTGCCGCAGCCAGCTTCAGCGGCCTGAATCTCAATGGCAATGGCCAGTTCGTACTTGGTTCGGTGAATATCACCAACAACGGTGGTGGAACCTGCACGGGAGTGGCCTCAGCAACAACGCAGACAACATACCCCAACCCCTATGGGATCTATCCTTACGCTCGCAATTACTCCGTCCTAACGAACATGGGTAATGCTTATCAGCCTGGGCAGCCGAATGCCTATGTAACTTTGGTTGACCCAGCGAAGTGGTCTCCGGGAATACCAGGAGATCCCACGCATCCTGGGGATTTAATCGACAATGTTCTATTCATCCATGACCGCGTCCACGAAGGCTATAGCAACACCGTGAAGTACAACACAATTGGAGGCAGCCCCAGCGAGTCGAGTCTTTCTCGGACTTTCACTGGGCTTGGAGGTGGAGACTTCGCCGAAGCCATCATCAACGGCAACAACGCTCAGATGTATGCGTCGAGGAACAATCCTCCAACCGCAGAGAAAGGCTACACCGTTGCTCCTCGGTTGTTCAGCATCCTCGGAGGCTGGAGGACTCTGTTTGATATGCCCGCTCCGTACCCGACAGGCATGGCGTATAACCCTCCGATGACCGAACCTGCAAATCGCGGGACCATATTCCTCATCAGCTGCAACCACCACCTCATGAATATAGACTGCGGTAGCTCTCGCGATGACTACGATATAGTTACGGCTCAGCCTTCTCCTGCGAGTGGGTCAACTCTAGGAACATCCAGTTTCGGGTACTCGCCCGATGCTGCAAATTACTTCTTCAACGACAACGTAAGGTTAGTTGGAAATGCCGCCAGCCTCATTATCAGCGGTAACTCGGGAGTTATGAACTGTCCCGGGGGCCGCGGAACGTGCTTGCAGTACAACAACTCCAGCAATGGATATAAGGGATACCTTGGCATTTGGGCTGCCAACGGGGCGCAGAAATTTGCGATCCATTCCAACAACGGTTTGCAGTTCTTCAGCTCTCCGAACTTTATTACCGGGCTACAGGGAACCACTGGAACGAATCTGTTGCGCACGACCGGAAGCTTCACTCCCGGGCATGTCGTATCGATTGACTCCAATGGCAACGGCACTGATGGTGGCGCAATTCCATTGGCTAATACAGGAGCTGTATCCTTCACGGCCGGCAGTGCGGCTGGAAGTACTGGATCAGTTGCCTGCATGGGAGGAGCATCCTGCAATGCGAATAGAGGTCGAGTAACAGTCACTCCAGGCGGAACGGGTATTGGCGCCGGCACGATATTCACGATCACCTTCGGAGCGGCTTATCCGAATACTGCGTACACATGCCAGGTCATACAGAATGGTCTCAATCATGGTGTTAACGCATTCCCTCAATGGTCGCCGACATCCACAACTGTAGTAACGGTCAAAACCTCAGGGAGCGGAATCCTGGATACATTCACGCAGGAATTTGATTACATCTGCCTGCAATAAATCACCTCAATGAATTCTTCTCTCGGCCCCGTTCGCGGGGCCTTTTTACTGCCAGCTATGGTCTCTAGTGTGGTGATTCGATGTAGCTGCAAGATGAAGGGCACGAACACGAAAGATCATCCCCAGGCGGAAAAAAGCGGCGCCATCCTTGAGGATGGCGCCGTTGATCTATCCAGGGGCTTCTTTCAAAACCTCCCTGTTTCAAACCTTCTGATACAGCCGATACCGCTCGGTTGTAATCGCGTCGAACGGCCGCATCTCCACGTCACCATCTCTTCATCGCAGCTCCTTGAAGCAGCTCGCAACCATCTAGAGCAATTCTCCTAATACCGTAGCTTGGGATAAATCTGCGAATGCCGTTTTCTTCGACGGAAAACAGCGCAAGCACCCGAAGCTTCACACCAGGACTTTAGGAGAAACGCTCTACCGCAGTAATGCGTTGGTGCACCAGATGGCAGCTTCCTGTCCGTGGAAGTCCCCGGTACGGCGGCGGCGAGCGTAGTAGTAGGCAAGGTCATTCTTTTTGCCGGTGCCTTCGCACACCTGCGTGATGTCGCTGTTCTGATCGATATAGCCTGCCACCGCGATCCATCCCTTACGTGCCGCGGGACCGTACTCTGCCTCCGGCAGCCAGCCGTTCTTAACACCGGTGATGAAGGCGTAGGTAAACATCGCCGAGCTCGAACTCTCCGGCCAGGCATCGTCTTTATCGATCAGCTCACGCCACATGCCGTCCTTGCCCTGGTACTTCAGAAGGCCGGCCATCATCAGCTTGTAGCCCTTCAGGATTCGCGCACGGTCGGGATGATTGTCAGGCAGGTCACGCAGCATCTCAGCCATTCCCACGGCGACCCAGCCGTCACCCCGTCCCCAGAAGAAAGGAACATCGGGCGCGTGATGGAACAGGCCGTTCGGCTGCTGCAGCTTATCGAGATAGCTCACCATCTCCTTTGCGGTGCGGTCCAGGTACTTCTTGTCGCCCGAGGCGCGATACTCCTGCAGCTGCAGGATGGTTAGCATGTACATGTCGTCGATCCAGTAGCGGGTCTCAGCCGAAAGGCCGTCCGGCTGCGGATTCTCCCACTGACGGTCAGCCCAGCTCTTGCCGTAGCTGGCATACTTCTCGTCCTTGGTCAGGATGCCGATCTCGATGGGCACGATGCCGAAGATCGAGTCGTCCACGTGCCGCCGCTGCGGAATACGGGACTCCTCGGCGCCGCCGGGCATCAGCGGCTCGAACTTCTTGATCAGCTTGTCGCGGAGATCGGTGTCGCTGGTGAGCTTTGAGAACTCCAGCGATCCGTACCATGCCCCGACTTCTGAGTAGTGGATCGTCGCCGTGTACTGGTGCGGGCTCACAACAAAATGGTCGGCCAGCTTCTTCCCGACGACCTTGGGGTCGGTATTTTCCGGCCAGTTCGTAAAGTACTTGTCACCGGGCTTCTGAGCCAACAGAGCCGTCGCAAAGAGAGGTAGAGCAGCCAGGATGCGGAGCTTCATACGAAAACGATTTCTCCTTCTAGAACGAGAGGATTGTACCGAATGGAGCCACCATTGAGTACTCCGTTTTTTTCGCCGTTTCAATGGAATCAGCAGGAGTTAGCGCTAACAATGCCGCGACGAACCCCTCCCTCGGCGGAGGGATACCATTCACTCGCTCACGAATGAGCAATCATATTCTGAACCGCCTGCGCAGGCCGGTCGGCTGCCGCATTCCCACGCCTGACAATAAGCAGGCTGTTGCTGGCGATCAGTGCCAGGCACGCCGTCATATAAGGAATCCATTCGTTATACAAACGGATCTCCAGCGGATCCCCTGTATAGAACATCACCGCGACCCAGAGCGGAAGCAGGTACGCGCAGCGGCGCAGCCGTGTATCCGAAACTCTGTCATGAAACAGGACCAGCGGGATCCAGAGAAAACCGAAGGTGCTGGCAAAGAGAGGCCAGTGCGTCGGGTTGGAGACGATACGCAGATTGTTCTGCCAGGAGATCACAATGCCGGTTCCGTGTCCTCCGGTCATTTGCTCGCACCACATCACCAGGAGCTGCCATACCACCAACTGAGCGGCTGCCTCGACCAACACAAGAGGACGAATCTGCCGCCATGCCTGGCGCAGGGAAAACTCCTCCGGCAAAGAGCAGACAACAAACAGCAGCGGCAGGAACATCGTCGTCTCACGATTCAGCGTTCCAACCAGAAAAGCCACGTAATAAAGCCATCGTTTACGGCTGATCAGAGCGTATAAGCCGGTCCCGAAAAATATCGGCGTGGTCAGATCATAGGGAAACTGCGCTCGAATATCAAAGGAGAGCAGCTCGTGGGTGTCGAGCATGTAGATGGCCGCCAGAGAGATCCATTGCCACGGGGTCTGGCGTCCCAGTAGTTGGCGGATCAGCGTCCAGGTCACTACAACCATCAGAAGTGACGCGATGAAGCCGGTAAGAAACAGAACCTGCTGCTCCGGAGTCATGGTGCGCTTGCCCAGATGAAACAACCGGGTACCATGCAAATGCAGAAATGCCCGGTAGACCCACTCCATGAAGATGCGCCGGCGGTACGGGCTTTCAACGTGACCATAGGCGAAATCCTGCAGGGTAAACGCGGGCCCCAGAGTGATGGAAAATCCCTGCGCGAACTGGAAGCAGCCAGCAATACACAGCATCCAGAAGAGAAGATTGCGCTTCCCGCCGGAGCCGCTGTCGCCGGAAACCGTTAGCGGCTGAACCTCGGTCTTAGGCATACTTCAAGCTACCATGCCGAACAGAACGGAGTGATAAACGCAACCCGATAGATATCCTTGATCCGGAAGTGAGTTGTAGATCGTAATTATTGGCGTTTCCAGAGAAATAACGGTGTACGAAACTCGCGTCAGCATTACTCCTCCGCCGTGCGCGAGTGACCAATTGCCTTCTCAACCGACCGCGGAGCGCGCAGAAGCGCCGGATCGAACTTGTAGAACGCCACCAGCAACAGGACTCCGAAAACCATCATGAGCAGCGTATCGGTCGCCAGCATTCCCGGCATGCCGAAAGCCGCATAACCTCGTCCATCCAGCCACGTAACATAACTGGTCGGCAGATTTGCCGCGCTGAAGAGTACTGACATCTGCGTCGCCGCGAGCGGATTCTCATTCCCCGTCAACTGGAAGACGATTGCCGTTAGTGCAGTGAAGTTGATTCCCTGGCAGAAGTTATAGAGCAGCACCAACAGCGCATAGCTTGCAGCCGAGCGCGGACAAAAAATCGCGACTCCGGTCGCGATCGAGGTGGCTGCGCCGGCACAGATATAGACCTTCATCCGCGAAAACCGATCGGCCAACGGACCTCCAGCGAGACACCCCAGCGAACAGGCGATGGCGACTCCCGCACCGCAAACGGTCGTCACCCAGCCCGGAGAGACAGCAAAGTCGTTCCCCAACCCGGAAAAGACATTGTTCAATGCGAATGCACCCGCAGGCAGAAGGAACGTAATCAATCCGAGCAGCACATCGCGATGCCGCAGGATCTTTCCCAGATCGCGGAAGAGGCTACCGAAGACAACCGCAGACGAACGAGCTGGACTCACAGGTCGTGGAAATAGCGAAAAGAGTATCAACGCAGGCACAAGAAAGAGCACCGCCGTCAGCACTGCCGCCATCATGCCGGGTTCAAACCGGCGGACCAGGAAGATCGCCGAGACTCCGAAGAGCGCGGCGCCACCGAGATTTGCGATCTGGTACCAGGAGCCGAGGTGCCCGCGATGCTCGTCCTCCACCATCTCCGCGAGCCATCCGCCTGCGGCAGATTGAAAGAGGTTTGTTGCCAGACATCCAAGCGTGAGATCGGCTGTAAAAAGGACCAGGTGCCGTGTCAGCAGGACACTGGAGGCGATGCACACCGCCATCACGGTCAGCCATATCCAGACCCAGGTACGCCGCGAGAGGCCGACATCCACGATCGGAGCCGCGACAAATCCCCAGAAGCTTGGGGAAAACGCAATCGCCGAGATCGTCGCGATGCGCGCTACCGAGACACCCTGAGTGCTGAGCAGCAGCGGCATGGTGGTGTTGATGAAGCCGTAGAAGAAGCCGAGCGGCAGGTTGGCGAACCCGGTCACCCACATTGGCAATTGTCGCTGCATGGATGAGATGACTATAGCGCCCGATCAAGCCCGCCAAAGAAAAAGCGCCGCAAACGCGGCGCTTTCTTATTCCATTATTCCTTTATTCAATTACTTGGTAGCGACCGCTTCCTGCGCCACGGCAGCCTTCAGAGCGGCAGCCTTGTCGGTCTTCTCCCAGGTGAACGCATCGCCGGTGCGGCCAAAGTGGCCGTAGGCTGCGGTCTGCTTGAAGATCGGGCGGCGAAGCTCGAGGGTCTCGATGATGCCCTTCGGCGTCAGCGAGAAGTTGGCGCGGACAGCCTCAGTGATCTTCGCCTCGGAGACCTTGCCGGTTCCAAAGGTGTCTACCAGAACCGAAACCGGCTCGGCGACGCCGATGGCGTAAGCAAGCTGAACCTCGGCGCGATCGGCCAGACCGGCAGCGACGATGTTCTTGGCGATGTAGCGGGCCATGTAGGCAGCCGAACGGTCGACCTTGGTCGAGTCCTTGCCGGAGAAGGCGCCGCCACCGTGACGGCCCATGCCGCCGTAGGTGTCGACGATGATCTTGCGGCCGGTCAGACCGGAGTCACCCATCGGTCCGCCGATAACGAAGCGGCCGGTCGGGTTGATGTGGTACTTGGTGTCGGCATCCAGAAGCTCGGCAGGAATGACGGCCTGGATCACGTTCTTCAGGATGTCGGCATGAAGCTGCTCGTTGGTCAGCGTCGATTTCGGATCGCGGTCCTTGAACTCGGCATGCTGGGTCGAGATAACCACTGCGTCCACACGGACGGGCTTGTGGTTCTCGTCGTACTCCACCGTGACCTGGCTCTTGCCGTCAGGACGCAGGTACGGCATCAGGCCGTTCTTGCGGACCTCGGAGAGGCGAAACGACAGCTTGTGCGCCAGCGCGATCGGAGTCGGCATCAAGTCCGGGGTCTCGTTGGTGGCATAACCGAACATCATGCCCTGGTCGCCGGCGCCGCCGGTATCCACACCCTGGGCGATGTCAGGCGACTGGCTGTTGATCGAAGAGATGACGGCGCAGGTCTGGCTGTCGAAGCCCTTCAGAGCGTCGTCATAGCCGATGCCCTTCACCGTGTTGCGGACGATGGTCTGGAAGTCGACGTACGCCTTGGTCGTGATCTCGCCGGCAACCACCACCAGGCCGGTGCAGGTGAGGGTCTCACAAGCGACGCGGCTATAGGGGTCCTGCTCCAGGCAGGCGTCCAGGATTGCATCCGATACCTGATCGGCAATCTTGTCAGGGTGTCCCTCGGTTACGGACTCACTGGTAAACAGAAAACGGTCGCGTGTCGCCAAAACTACTTCCTCCAATGCCGCGTTGCAGCTCGTGTGATGCACTATTCATTTTACGCGTTTGTGCCCATTCCGGGGCGGATTTGCAGCGAGCGGGGCGTTTAGAGGGCCGAACGGAGTCATTTCCCGGCAAAAGGAACGACGGCCGATGCATCGGCCGCCGTCAGGTACCTCAAACAACAGGAGTTAGAAGACGATCTTTGCTCCAAGCTGCATGATCCGCTTGTCACGATAGCTGGTGATATTACCTGCGGTCGAACTGTACGAGGTCACATTCGTGGCCGCGTTATAGCCCGTCACAATGCTGGAAGTCGTTACGCCGTCAGGATTGGTGTGATTGAACAGGTTGTAGGCCTCGCCGCGAAGCTGCACGGTCAGGCGCTCATAGATTCGGATGTTCTTGAAGGCGCCCAAATCAGCACGCCACCAGCCCGGACCTTCGATGATGTTGCGTTGCGCGTTTCCACCACGGAACTGACCGGCGGGCACCGCAGTATATGCAGCCACGTTGTACCAGTGAGCACGCGTGTGGATCGGATAGTTGGAACCGGCGACATTCGGATCGGCAACACGGTCAGGACGTCCACCCGCCACACTGCTTCCCAGAAAGCCGACCCCGGCAGGATCCAGACCCGAGGTGGTTGCATTCAACGGTAAGCCACTGTTGACGAACGCGATGGCCGAGACCTCCCAGCCTCCCAGCAGACGACCGGTCAAGCCCTTCTGCTCATAGAAGAACGGAATCGCCCACACAGCGTTCATGTTGAACATGTGGCGGCGGTCGGCGGCGGAACGGCCATACTCCGCCGCGGGGTTCGAGGAGATCTGAGGAGCGCCGGTGCGGTCGGCATTGGCGTTGGTCAGAGCCTTCGAGTAGGTGTAGTTTATGCCGATCTGCGAACCATGCGAGAACTGCCGCTTGCTCGAGAACTGCAGCGAGTTGTAGTTGCCCGTGAAGATGGGCTGAATCGAGTTGATGGCCTGGTACCCCTTGTACGGACGAACGCGGTTCACGAGAACCGTATTGCTGCTCGTAACGGTCGTGTTGTTCGTCAATGCCGCAAATGCGCCCGCCGAAGCCTCGTTGATGTCCACCAGGCCAATTAAGTGAACCTGGTGGCTGCCGACATAAGCGAGTTCCATAAAGACGTTACCGGGGAGCTGCTTCTGCAGACTGAGCGAGTACTGCTGGTTATATGGCGTCCTCATCTTCGGGGCGGTGGCGCGGATCAGCTGAGCCGCGTAGCTGGTGTTCGCCGAAACCGCCGCCGGGTTATCGAAGCCGGTGTTCGAAATACTTGGGGTCAGAATAAACGGCGGATTCTGGAAGATGTTCTGCTCGTAGGTACCGAACAGCGACGAGTCATACGCGATGCCATAGCCGCCGCGCAACGACGTTCTTCCATCACCAAAGACGTCATAGGCAAAACCGACGCGAGGTGCAAAGTTCAGCTTGTCTTCCTTGCCAACCTTGTTTCCGTACGGAGAATTGGTGCCGTTGACGGTGGTGCCGTTCGCCTGACTGCCCACCAGCTTGCCGTTCACGCTCACACCATTGGTAATGGCCTGCGAGTAGGTGACTGAGCCGTTCGGGGTAACGCCGGTGCACGGAGCTCCGACAACGCAGAGCAGACCATTGGTATCGATGGTTGCCGCGTTCGCGGAGTTGTAGAGCGACGGATCGAACGTTGTAAGTCCGTGATTATTGTCAGTCGGCTGAGCAAAGTAGGAGTAACGAACACCGAAGTTGAAGGTAAAGCGCGGCGTGACCTTCCAGTCATCTTGCGCGAAGACCTCAAACTGGTTGCTGGTTACACTCGGCGTTACGTCCACCGAAGCCTGGCTGAAGGTCGTGACGTAGCCTGTCAGGAAGTTCGCCCAGGACTGCTGGTAGTTCTGCGCACCGGAACCCGTGGGAGCGTTGCCGTTGCTGAACGCGAAGCTGCCCGCGTTCGCTGCGGCGTTGTTCTCCGTCTTGGTGTAGTTGTTAAAGGTCGCACCAAACTTCAGTGTGTGCGTGTGAGCCACAATCGACACATTGCCGAAGATATTGTGGTTCCGGTTGTAGTCACGGTACGGTCCGTAGGTGGCAAGAGTCGTGCCGCCCGTAAACGTCAGGGTTGGAACACGCGGTAGCGTGGAGGTATACGGCAGCGTCGGCTTGATGTCAGGCGAGTTGGCGTTCAACATCTTGCCGGTCGGGTCACTCAGCAATGCGCCATAGGAATATGCATAGCCGCCCTCAACCAGAAGACGCGGTGAGATCACATAAGTTGCGTGCCCCAGGTAGATACGCCCGGGCGCGTTGGTCGCGGTGGTATTGACGCCGGGATAGCCGCTTCCTTGAAATAGGCCGCCCGGTTCAATCGTGGGGATCGAGTCGTTGATAATGCGGAAGAAAGCGCTCAGCTTGCTTCCGAAGGTCTGATCGATACGGCCGATCTGCTGGTTGCCGTTATAGATATTGCGCTGTGGCGACAACACCAGGGTTCCGGTCGAGTCGGGAGCCCCTACACCCGCAAAGATGTCTTTCAAATAGGCCTGTGCCATCGGGCTGCTAACAGACACAGATGTTGTCCCCGCATTGCGGCATTTACCGAGGTTCGACGAAGTCGTATCCGGTTGACCCGGCAGATAGGTGCTCTGGTAAGTGCAAACGGGAGAGGTGAACGTACCGGCGCGCTCCGCAAGCGATGGAACGCCGGTCAAGGTAATAGGTTTATAAAGAACGACGCGGCGTAGTTCCTGCGAATAGAAGAAGAACGTTCCGTGCTTGCGCCCGTCGTAGACATTTGGAATCCAAACAGGACCGCCGAAGGTGCCCCCGAAGTCGTTATAGCGCAGCAGGCTGCGTGCGGAGGTGGTTTTGGCTGCCCCGGAAGGAGTCGTCGTCAGCTTGTTCAGCGTGTCGTTGGCGTTGAAGATGTCGTTGCGGACAAACTCATACGCGGTTCCGTGAAACTGCGTTGAGCCGCTCTTGGTAATCACGTTGACCTGGCCGCTCGCGGCGCGTCCATATTCGGCACTGTAGCTTCCACGCATTGTCTTGAATTCCGCAATGGCGTCGACCGACGGATAGGTCAGCAGCGTTGAATTGGATCCGCGATCCACATTGTCCGCGCCGTCCACCGTCCAGGCATTGCCGGATGTACGAGATCCATTGACAGAGAAATTCACCACATTCGTGGTGCCCACAGGATTTGAGTTACCGATGTAGATCTGGTCGCCACCGGTGTAAGCAACACCCGGCTGCAGGCCGACGAGCTGTTCGTAGTTACGGGTTGAGAGAACCAGCTCACGCATTTGCGTACCGTCCACCACAGACTGCTGGGCTCCGCTCTCCAGATTGATGGCCTGAGCTTCCGCAGCCACGTCAATGCTGACTGCCGCAGCGCCCGGCTTGAGCTCGCGGTTAAAAGTAAGTGTGTCATTCGCGTGCAGGACGATGTCCTTGAGGCTAAGGTCACCGAAACCGGAAGCCGAGATCGCTATTTGATAGCGGCCCAGCGGCAGAGAGGTTGCGGTATAAAAGCCGGCGCTGTTCGTGGTTACGGTACGGACGACCAGCCCCTGGTCGACATAGGTCATGGTGACCTTCGCTCCGCTGACCGCTGCTCCGGTTGGATCGGTCACGGTACCGCTGATACTACCTGTCACGGACTGTGCCAAGGCGGGCATACCGGTCAGCAGCAGTACAGCCGCGACGGTACACAAATACTGCAAAATGCGCTTCATAGTGGAACTGCCTCCTCAAAATGGCGAACAAAAGAGGAATCGCCAAACAACAATTTGGTTGGAAATGGGGGGTGCTGACGCGCCCCTTTAAAAGAGTTGGCTGCGCCGCGTGGATGGCCTTTGTGTTGCAAGCAGTTGAATATGCTGCAACAGGATTGTCAACGAAGATTTTGTGCAGCTGACGGGCAAACGATCATTCCATCTGATCAAAGACGGCGGTTAAGCAGATACCATGCCAGCGCTGCCAGGAACAGGAAAACGAGCCCCATCAGCGCAACCCCGGCCCAACGCAACCGGATCGCGGGGTCGGCTGCCTGGTCAGAGTTCGCCATATTTTCGGTAAATGCGAGCCAGTCGGCGTCATCGTGCTTTAGAGAGCCACTACTGCGATAGCTCTCTATAAAGCGGTCATGCCATTCCTGCTCATCGAGTCCGACGACGCGAGCATAGCTACGCACCATGCCGCGGTTGAATACCCCGCCGGGCAGATCTTTGAAGCGTTCCTCTTCCAGGGATTCCAGATGACGGACAGCAATTTTTGTCCTCTCCGAGATCATCTCCAGCGATATCCCACGCTCCGCACGTGCGCGCCGCAGTTGCTCTCCGAATCCAGCCATGGATCCGTTCACCATGGTCTCCCCGTCACCCGAATATTATTTTCTTGAGCATAGAGACAGAATCCTATCGCGTCAAAGACAAGTACCCCGCTCTATCGACTAGACTAGCAGTAACGTGCGACTCCCCTTCCCAACCAAGTTTCCCCTGTGGGGCGCAATCCTATTTGCCATCGTGCTCTGCCTCTTGGAAGTACTTCAGGGCACATCGACCTTTTTCACGCTGGGCGTATTTGCATACGTCATCGTCTCGACCCTGGCCTTCAATGCAGCGGGTGGCCTGTCGACGCCCAGCGGAGGCTACATCTTCTTCCAGGTCGTCCTGACAGCTTTGCTTGGCTTTGTGATGAAGGCCGTCTTGTGGGAGGCGGCAGACAGCAGGCTGCGCGTACCTGAAACCACCATCCTGGCCAACGTCGGCTTCAGCCTGATCATGCTGATCGCCGTTTATGTGAAGCGGCCGTTGACCAAAAAACCTGCCCTTCTCAGCGGCCTCCTTACACCCGCCAGCACACGACAGGCGACCCTCGGTTGCATCATCATCGCCATCGTCATTGATATTTACGGAGCCATTGAGGGCTTAGGAGAAGGTTCTCTTGCAAGCGCACTGAACCGAGCGAATATCTTTCTTCCTCTCGCCATCCTGATTGGTACGTTCGACACAGTCAGGCGTAGCGGAGGGCGCAAGAATGTGAGCTTAATCGCAGTCTTCGCGGGTGTTTACTCCTTTTTGGTCGTCGGTATCCTGAGGTACTCCAAGGAAGCAATGCTGGCGAGCCTTGTCGCCTGGCTGATCGCTGTGGCCGCCAGTGGCGGCAGGCTCTCTCTCCGGCAGATTGCCTTCATTCTCGTAGCAGGTGCAGGAATCGTGTACTTCCTGGTGCCATATGCGCAGGGAGGCCGGGTTGACAGAGCTACCCCAGGCAATCAGATCGACAAGGCGATAACTAACCTTTCCCGTATCGACGAGTTTCGTGCCCAAATGGCTTCAGAAGCAGCGGACGCGGAGCACCAGCCAAACGAACCGCTGTTCTATGACGCGAAGGTGGGATTTCTCGAGCGTTTCCAGATGATCAGTTGGGATGACGCGTTGATAGAAACGGCCGTTAACCAGAGCAAACTCGGCTACACCCCGCTTGTGACGTACATTTACAACGTAGTGCCCCACTTCCTATGGCCCGATAAACCCGTGACAATTTGGGGGAATTTTTACGCCCATCGCATCGGTCTACTCGCCGACGACGACCTCTTTACAGGCGTCTCGTTTTCGCCAGTAGCAGAGGTATTTCTGATGGACGGCTGGAACAGTCTCTTCTTCGTCTCTCCTTTTGTTTACATCATCGTCTTTGCGGTCATCGATTCGGTAGGGGGCGACGTTCGCTATAGCCCCTGGGGCCTCTTTTTCACAATGATCTCATCCCATAATGCCAATGAAGGCGTACTTGCTACCCCTATCACGATGGCAACATTCCTGGCGCCTCTGCTGATCGGGCTCGCCTATTTCACGGTATATGTACTTCCTCTCATCGGCGCCCTGCTGCTGCCGCGCAGCCGCGCAGCAATCATGCAGGGCCGCACCCAGCCAAGACTCGTCCGTGAAACGCAAAGCTAGAGCGGATGCCCTGCGGGTGTCGTGCAGGGCATCCGCATCTATGGGCGTTTTCCGCAATGAAAACGCCGCTGTACGGCTCTTCCGGAATACCCGGTAACAGGGAAAATGCTCTAAAGCATTTCCCTGCGGGTGTCGTGCAGGGCATCCGCATCTATGGGCGTTTTTCGCAATGAAAACGCCGTTGCACGCCTCTTTTGGGATACCCAGCAACAGGGAAAATGCCCTAAGGCGATACACTGCAAAAGCATGAATAAGCTGGTTATTGGAAACCTCGTCCACCGGCCGCTACGCTCGCTGATCAGCGTCTTCGCCGTGGCCATTGAAGTCATCATGATCTTGTCCATTGCGGCAATCATGTTCGGCATGCTGAACGGACAGAAGGTAAGGACCAGCGGCATCGGCGCTGACATGATCACGCACCCCGGCGCGGCATCGAATCTGATAGGCGTCAGCGGCGCCGCAGCTTCCATCAAAGTTGCAGATGTGCTGCGCCCCCTGCCTCATGTCACCGTGGTATCCCCCGTCAACATCAAGCTCTCGTCAGGCGCCACACTAGAGAACATCTACGGCATCGATTTCAAGAGCTTTCAGGATCTTCGCCCCTTCATATTTATCTCCGGTGGTCCCTTCCAGGCTCCTGACGATGCCATCATCGATGACTATGAAGCGGCTCGGGGGACCGGGAAGAAAGTAGGCGACCCCATTCAGATCCTCAACCATACCTTCCGCATTGCGGGTATCGTTGAGCACGGGCGCGGAGGCCGCAAGTTCATCCCGATCGACACCATGGGACAGTTGATTGGTACCGAGGGAAAGGCCAGCTACTTTTATCTCAAGCTTGACGACATCAAAAACAGTGACGCCGTTCGCGCTGAAATCAAGGCGACTCCGGGCATGGAACAGTATGACGTTCAGACCATGGAAGAACTGCTCTCCAGTCTGACACCCGATAAGATGCCTGGGTTCAATGTAGGCCTCCGTACTGTCATCGGCATCGCCATCATCATCGGCTTCCTCGTGATCTTTCAATCCATGTACACCGCGGTCATGGAACGCACCCGTGAGATCGGCATTCTGAAGTCACTCGGCGCCACCAAAGCCGCCATCGTTGGCGTCGTCCTTCGTGAGAGCGGCCTGCTAGCCGTCTGCGGCATCGCGTTGGGAATTGCTGCGACATTCGGCATTCGCGCCGCCCTGCACGCAAAGTTTCCTACGATGGATTTCGAGCTGACCGGACGTTGGATCGCCATTGCAACCCTTCTGGCTCTTGCCGGAGCTCTCTTCGGTGCGCTCTATCCTGCGCTGAAAGCTGCGGCAAAAGATCCTATCGAAGCACTCGCATACGAATAGAGGCATTTTCCCCTGTAGGTCTAGTGTTGGGCTTCCGCATCGATGAGCGTTTTCCGCAAATGAAAATCCCGCCCTTTCTGGGATACCCAGCAACAGGAAAATGTTCTAGACGTATCGGTTACCCGGACAAAAGGGTTATTCGAGCGAAGCTCGAATAACCCTTTTGCCATTTCATAGGACCGGGGTCCCCGGCCAGCTCGCTGGTTGGGGTGGATCGACCACCAGAAGCGAAGAAATCTGCTTCTTGCGTTTGGTTCCAAGAACCCCACCCAGTTCAGAGGCGATCCGTTACTGATAACTTCTAGAGCATTTTCCCTGTTGCTGGGTATTCCGACGGCGGAAGCCCTACTCTACGCCTACAGGGAAAATGTTCTTATCCCAGAAAACCTAACGTACTCTTCGAGAAGTTACTCAGCTCCGGAAACACATTGCTGAGATCCTTGCTCTGCACCCCCAGCCACTGCGCCAGCGTGGCGGCATATTGCGAGCCGGAGGTTGTCGGAATCCAGAGTCCGTTCGTCGCAAAGTCGTCATCGCCCCCGATGACAAGGCTCGGAAAGGTGCCATACATATCACCGCCTTTGACTGCGCCGCCGACGATGAGGTGATGATTGCCCCAGGCGTGGTCGGTGCCACCGCCGCTGTTCACCAGGTGCGAGCGTGCGAAGTCGGTCATGGTGAAGAGCGTCACCTGATCGAACATGTTGATCTCCTGCATGGCAGCCGCAAAGGCGCCGACTGCGCCATCAAGATCTGCGAGGTTCGATGCCTGCATCGGGAGCTGCAGCGTGTGCGTGTCATAGCCTGACACGCTGGAGAGGAAGATCTGCCGGTTGACATCGAAGCGTGAGCGGCCATTGATCATCTGTGCGATGACCTGCAACTGCTGGCCAATATCCGTGTTGGGAAACTTCGTCTGGATGCTGGAGCCTGTGGAAGCGGCATCCAGAAGCAACTTCGTTGTGGACAGGTGGCCACTCTGCATCTCGGAGATCGCATTCGACAACGAGTTAGAGCCCTGTGTCGAGTCCATCTGATTCAGGGAAGGTGTCAAAGACTGCAACGCATTCAGAACAGCCACAGCCCCGTTGCCGGCGCCGATGGAGGCGAGCTCGGTCGTTGTGCCGCTGCCGAGCAACTGCCATCCGCTGGTAGAGACCACGATGGGCGAGCTCGAAAGATTCTGCTTAGCGAGAAGGTCGGCAAGACGTCCGGCCCATCCATTGCTACTGTCAGCCTGTGTAAGCGCGGACTGCCACTCGGCGGCCTGTGCGGTGTGCGAGAACAAGTTGAGCGGGATTTTGCCCGTGGTCTGTCCCTTCTTATAGGGCGTAGTCAATGGACCCGCATTGCATAGCCATGTAGCGTGACCCTGGTTGTAGAGTGAGGCTACATTCTTCAGGCTGGGATGCAGACCGAACAGACGTCCACCACTGGTAGCCTGCAGGCTGGCAAGGCTGGTTCGATCGAGAGCCAGTGCGCCTCTACCGGTGGCGTACTGCGAATAGTACGAGTCGGCAGGAATGACAGTGTTATTTCCATCGTTGCCGCCATCGAGATACACACAGACGATCGCTCGGTAGCCGCTGTTGCTGCTGGTAGCCTGCGCCAGAAGAGGTGCTGAGATCAACCGCGGAATGAGCGGTGCTGCACTCGCTCCCAGTGCAAATTTTGAAGTGTGTTTAAGAAATTCACGCCGATTCATCGTTTGTCCTCTAACTTGTGTTGTGTACTTTACCTATTGAATGGTCTGGTATGCCGCGCTTGAAACCGCCATAAACATCAGGTCGGGGAGCATGGAATTAATCGATGATCCGGTGTTAGCGGCGATGTAATTGGTCAGTGTTGTGCGAACGCTATCGGGCATCTGGCCGTGATACAGGATGTGATTGACGCGCGAAAGAAAATCATCCGTGGAGGTGCAGTTAGAGAACGGTGATGTTCTCCAATCGACCTGGAAGCCCGGTTGCTTGTTGGTGAAGATACTGTAGATCAGGCCAAGCTTGGTGACACCGTTCGCACTGGTAAGCAATTGCGCTTCAGGAGCATAGGTCCCATTGGGAAGCATGTGATCGGGGCTGTAATAGCTGAAGACCGAGGACGGACTGTAGAGGGGTTGTCCCATGGCGGCGTCGACCTTGCGCACCTGGTCGTCCGTATAGACGCCCTGCACTGAGTTCATAACATTCGCCAGGTAGAGAGCGGGATCCATGAAGTGTCCCGTGGCGGGGTCGGCCTGTGCGGCGTCATCGCCTTTGCGGGCTTCTTTATCGAGCAGGATTGCCTTAACCACCGCACCAAGATTGCCACGGACGCCGTTGCCATCATCCGCGAAGACCGCAGCGACGCGAGTGATGTATGCAGGCGAAGGATTGCTGGTTACCAGATGCTGAATCAAACGACGCGAGAGAAATGGACCGTAGTTCGGATGATTGAAGAGCGTATCGACGACCGCATCGAGATCGACCTCCCCTTTTTGCCCCGCCGGCAGTGTGATACCGGGCAAAATATTCTTGGCGCTCTGGTTGTGCCATCCTTCCGCCATGGTCATAGGGACCTGTACCTGGGGGAGAAGCTCTCCCGCACGGGCGTATTTCCATCCACTCAGTGCATTTGCCATGTCCGCGATGTTCGACTGCGTGTAGGTCGGTACTGGCTGTCCATTCGCATCGAGAACGGCTGTTCCATCCTGGTTGAGCTGCACGGTTCCAATCGTCATCAGCTGCATGAACTCGCGAGCGAAGTTCTGGTTGGGCACGATGCCGTTGTAAGCGGCATTATTGGCATTGTCGAGATACGAGCCCATCAAGGGGTTAACCGCAACATCTTTCAGAAGCGTGTGCGCATTGCCAAAGGCATCGTTCTCCAGCAGTGCTTCCCAGTAAGGTCCGCAATCCGTGGAGACACAGGCGCTGCTGCCACTGGCGACATAGACATGTGAGAGCGCGGATGAGACACGCTGACGCAGTGAGTACTGTAGCGACTGGGTATTGCGATAGTACTGTCCGTACGAGAGCCCGGCAATGCTGGTGTAGTCATAAGCCGGATTCTTCAGTTGCTGATCGATCCAACTACTCATGCCCATCTGCTGTACCTGTTGCACAGCGGCCGGCGTCGCTCCGTAGGCAGCCTGCTGCAGGAAACGCACGGCGGCATCGTAGGAGACCGGTAGTCCTTTGACTGAGAGCTGGAGTGTGCCGGTGCTTCCACCGTCGGAGCCGCTCATGCTTCCCTTGATGGCCAGCGTTCCCGAGTCCCATGCCTGCATGGCGGCCTGCACGGAGATCTGTGTATCGCTGATCTTGGTAAAGGTCTGCGACTTGCCGTTGATGGTCAACTGCGAAAGATTCGAGAGGTGGGTCCCGGTAATCGTAAGTGTGGTGGTGGCCCCGGCATCGATCTGCGAGGGCGTGCTACCGGTAAGTATTGGCAGCGCGCGACCTATGGGGAGAGCCAGTGTCGCGGTGACGGAGGGAGTAGCGATCAGAGATACAGTGATATGCGCGGTGGTGCTCGCGGCAATGTTGCTGCCGGCGGTATAAACTCCGTCCGTCGTGACCGAGCCTGAATCAGTACGCCATGTGACAAGCTGTGTTGTCGAGGTGCCGTTGAGCTGTGCCGTAAGCTGCGTGCTCTCTCCTTCGCGAAGAGAGGTCGCAGCGGTGCTGATGGTCAGTGTCTGCGAAATGCCCTTGCCGGAGGCGGTAACAATCAGCGAGCCGGTGCTGGTGGCGAAGGTGATGCCTCCGGTCAAAGTACCGGACTGATCCGGCGTAAACTGCACCGCCAGCGTGCACTTTTCATTGGCAGCAAGTGTGCCAAGACAGAGAGAAGTATCCGAGTGAAAGCTGCCGCTGACGTTGACGCTCTGTACGGTTGCTGCGGCGGTGCCGGTGTTGCTGAGCGTAATGTTCTGTGCGGCGCTGGTGACGCCTACTGAAGTGTCAGGAAAGGCGAGCTGTGTCCCRCTCAGCGTCAATAGTGGCACACCCGGTGATCCGGAGCCGGATGTCGAAGTCCCGGAGGTCGAACCGGATCCTGAAGATGAGCCCGAAATGGACGTACCCGACGGACTACTGCCGCACCCATACAGAGCGATCGATGCGCCAAGTGCAAGGTGGAGAACTACGTTTCCTGTGTGCTTTCTAAAAATACGATTCCACTGCCGCTCAGCCATCGTTCCGCTCCTTCCCGGCTTATCGGCGGTGAGCAGGAATATCGGTGCGCTGTTGCAAAATCGGGCAGTGCTGGTTGCGGCACATAACGCCAAAAAGCCGACGCCAGGACTGCACTTCTGGAAACCGCTGTGTGGACTGCCGGGATGATCCGTTAAAATCCGATATGTGAACGGAAATTACCGTGTTCTTCGTGGAACCCTGCTGGCAGTCGCGGCAATGTTCTTCGCGTTGCACGCCGTACACCTGACTGCTGACTTCCCCAATCACTCCCCTTGGATGGATTGGGCCAAGTACACGGACGAAGGCTGGTACGGCGATGCCGCTATCCGCTACTTTCTGCGGGGCAACTGGTACGTCTCAGGCGACTTCAATCCTGCCGTCGCGCTCCCCGTCTGGCCGCTCCTGGAAGCCATCGTGTTCTCCATCTTCGGCGTCAGCCTGGCCACGGCACGCGGCCTGGCCATCGGGGTCTTCGGCGGCATTCTGCTCGTGACCTATCTGCTGCTTCGCCGCATGCGCCAGGGCTCGCTGGTGCCTGCCGTAGCGGTTTTGTTATTGGCCGTAAGCCCGTTCATCTACGCATTCACCCGGCTCGCCATCCTGGAGCCATTGCTCATCTTGCTGACCCTGCTCGGCTTATACGCAGGATCCTTTCTGCAACCGGCAGCGACCGGACGCGCGAGATGGCTGCCGGTGATTGCTCTTGGCATCATTCTGCCCCTCATGGTGCTGACTAAGACGACGGCGGTCTTTCTGCTACCCGCCATCTTCTGGATGGTCTTCGCGCAGTCTGAATACAACTGGCGAGCGGCACTGCGGTTTGCCCTGCCGGCAGGCGTGATTGCCGCCGCGATCTGGGGCGGATACTTCCTGCTCTTCGTCCGGCCGCATTACCTGGCTGACTACCGCTACCTGTTCAGCGCAAATTCGTACACCAGCTTCGGCAAAGAGCCTTTATGGAAGGTGATCGCCAATACCTTCCGCGATGGCATGTGGATGGGACGAGCCTCCTACTCCCTGGTTGCCATCGCGCTTGGGGCGGTCGTTTTAACCCATCGGAGGGCCTGGCGCAACCCGCTCTATGTCTCGCTTCTGCTATGGGTAGGCGGCTACTTCTTTTTCCTGGCATATCACAACAATCTTCAGCCCAGGTATTACCTGGTGATCGCGGTTCCGCTGACGATCCTGCTGGCCATCTCGCTGACGTTGCTCTCTGAGGACCGCGCGATGGTGCGCGGCGCGGCTGCTGCGGCATTAACAATCGTCGCAGTGCTGCACGCGGCAGAGACCGTCCACTACGTACGCAATCCGGAGTACACCTACCTGAATGCGGCCCGCCAGATCCGCTCCCTCATCGATGCGGACCCGCGCGGCAATCACCTGGTCCTCTCCATCTCCGGATCGAACCTGGCTCTGATGACCGGACTGCCGGCCATTTGTGACGACTTCGGCACCATGGCTTTGGACCAGCGAGTCGCCGCCTACAAGCCCGGATGGTTCATCACCTGGAACCTGGTGGAAGACGACAAAATGGATGCCCTGGCGCCGCTGTATAAGCTGACGCGGGTCGCCGAATATCCAGCACTCGACGACCCGGAGCGCAATCTGCTTATCGTCTACCGCCTTGACCCGAAGCCTGCTACACCCGCCCCCACGAAAAAGAAAACACGCAGGCGGCCACAGTTCATGGCCACCTCGCTCCGCGATGGAGAGGCAAAGGTCTCGCTCGACGACGAATAACTTAGAGCATTTTCCCTGTTGCTGGGTATCCCGGGAGCAGCGTGCAGCGGCGTTTTCATTGAGGAAAACGCCCATAGATGCACAAGCCCTACACGACACCTACAGGAAAAATGCTCTAGGCCTTTTTCGGCTCCCAGAGGGCAAACATCGCGCCAGTGGGATCAAGCAGGATCGAGAAGGCCCCCATCCCTTCCACCGTATCGCCATGCAGGAGCTTCGCACCGAGAGAGACGGCTTGATCGGTCGACTCTTTCAGATTCTCAACGCCGACGTACGGAGTCCACTGGGTGGGAGCTCCCGGCATCGTGAACATGCCGCCACCCGGGCCGGAGTCGGTCTGGAAGATGGAGTAAACCCCTACGGGCATCTGGTGATCCTGGTAGGTCCATCCGCATAACTCGCCGTAGAAGGCCTTTGCTGCGGCCAGATCCGGCGTCGTCAGTTCAAGGTGTACGAAAGGTAGCTTTGCCATGCGGGAAGAGTGCTCTCGCCCTACCGCCGCGAGCAAGTTAATTCTCGATCAAGCCTTGGGGGCTTTCGCTCTTACCTGCTTCACAGCCTTGGTCGATGTGGATTTCGCCGGCCGCGATTTCACCACCATCGCCGTCTTGATCGCCCTGGCTGGTCTGGCGGTCTTTGCATTCTTCGCGACACGCAGGCGGTGTGCCGTCATAAGCGCCCCACGGACCTGGTCTTCGCTGGCTGCTGCCAGCACCATGTGGGTGGCTCCGTTGCGTCCCCAGCCGCCAGGGACGGGCAGGAAGATCTCCGGCAGCTCTTCCACCAAGGGCTGCTGTGTCTCTGGATCGAGCATCAGGTTGCCATAGCCTTTGGCCTCGGCGGCGAGTGTCGCAAAAATACGTCCACCGACGCGAAAATCGGCCGCACCCATGTGCGAACCCTCTTCGGCGCCGGGAAGTGAGAGTGCGATCCTGCGAAAGTCAGCGGGAGTCATCGGCCAACATTTTAGGACCTATCGAGAAATTCGGTTTGCGTTAATTCGTTTTTGTGGGATTTGGGTATTCCTAACCCACTCTCGCGTTGCGAGCGTTCACCTCAGTGTGCGCCCGCCGGCGGGCCTTTTCCTTTGACCTTCTGGAAGGCCCAGACGATGGCCACAGACGCCAGACATAGCAGCGCTAATAGACGGAAGACATCAACGAATGCCCAGTACAACGACTGCCGGATAAGTTGTTGATAGAGATTGGCGTTCGCTCCGGCGGCGGCATTGGCCGGGCCGAGAAAAGAGCCCGCCAGGTACAGCCGCGTCGTCTGCACGGCCTGCTGGAAGGCGGCACCAGTGATGGGCACGGAGTTCGTGATCTCGTTCTGATGAAGTGCGGCCCGGCGTACCAGCAGGGTCTGCGCGATCGAAATTCCAATGGAGCCGCCAACGTTGCGCATCAGGTTGAAAAGGCCAGAGGCATTGCCGATCTGGTCGTTGCGCAAAGTACCGTAGGCCATGGTACTGATGGGCACAAAAACGAAGGCCAGAGCCACACCGGTGATCACGATGGGCCAGAAGAGGGTCGTCGGCGAGATATCCAGCGTGATGTTGCCGAAATAAAGCGTCGTAAGCCCGAAGACAAGGAAGCCGAGCGCAAGCAGAATGCGGTTGTCAATCTTCGCCGAGACCTGGCCCACCAGAACCGAGCCAAAGATCGCGCCTAGTCCGCGAGGAGCCACCACCAGGCCGGCGGTGAAGGCTGTGTAACCGAGCAACTCCTGGTAGAAGAGCGGAAGGACCGTCACCGTCGAGTAGATAGCCATGCCGAAGAGCAGAATCAGCAGGCAGCCCACACCGAAGTTACGATTCTTCAGGATCTGCAGACAGACCAGTGGATCACGCGATCGCCACGAATGGATGATGAACCAGATCAGCGAGACCACCAGGAACGTCGCAGCCCAGCGAATCCAGGTAGCTCCGAACCAATCATCTTCCTGCCCCTTATCGAGGATGATCTGCAGGCAGCCGGTCCAGACGCAGAGAGTGCCGAAGCCAATCATGTCGAATGCCGGCACCTTCGCTTTGGCGATATAAGGGGGGTCCTTCACGAAACGGCCAATCATGAAGACAGCCAGAAGGCCGACCGGGATGTTGATGTAGAAGGCGTATCGCCAGGAGTAGGTATCGGTTAGCCAGCCGCCAAGCGTAGGGCCGATAACGGGAGCGACGACCACACCGAGCGCAAAGACGGCCATCGCCGCGCCTCGTTTGGCCGGCGGGAATGACTCGAGCAGAATGGCCTGTGACAAGGGCTGCAGCGCTCCTCCGCCGGCGCCCTGGATCACACGAGCCAGAAGCATGAGCGCAAGACTCGGGGCTGCTCCACAGAAGAAGCTGGCAATGGTGAAGATGATCACACAGGAGATAAGAAACCGCTTGCGACCGAAGCGCAGGCTGCACCAATTCGAAGCCGGCAGGACGATCGCATTCGAGACCAGGTAGCTGGTCAGCACCCAGGTTGCTTCATCGTTCGAAGCCGAGAGCGAGCCTGCGATGTATGGCAGCGCGACGGCGGCGATGGAGGTGTCCAAAACCTCCATAAAGGTGGCCAGCATCACCGACGCAGCAATGAGCCACGGGTTTACACCCTGGGTAACGGCGCTGGATTGATCCACCGCGGCGGCGGCTGAAGCCATGCTTCCCTCTCGTTGTGGTTAGGGTGAAAACAGGCGCGTTTGATCTCGTTAGAAGCCAGCCGCGGCGAAGAGGATGCACCTAAAGCATTTTCCCTGTTGCTGGGTACCCCGAAAGGGCGTACAGCGGCGTTTTCATTACGGAAAACGCCCATGGATGCTTCATTTCTCGACCGTCACCAGAAGCAGAGCATTTGGCGCGAGTTGCAGACGAAGGGCGCCGTTTGCCAACCGCAAACGCTCAGGTTCTTCCAGAGCGGTTTTGCTGTTAAGCTCTGCAGCCTGAGCGGCCGTAGGGCTTATGGGACTTCCCATCGCTTTGTAGAAGGGCGCAACGTTGCTATGCGTCTCATCGACACGCTGGATGCGGACCTCGGCGTTTGCGCTGACATTCTGAAGCTGCAGCGTAATGGTGCTATTTTGTGGTTGCGCTTCGGGATCGATCAGATTCCACAGAGCGATGGCCAGCCGTCCGTCCGCGAGCCGAGTCACGATGGCGTTCTTCGATGGGTTGGCGATGCGCTGCTCACCGAGCTTATGCAGCAGAGCAAAGTCATAGAAAGCGGGTTTGTTAATCCCGCCCATCGCGCGGATGCCGAACTGCGTAAAGGGAGCGCGTGCCGGGCCTCCCTCTTCGAAGACCTCTGAGAAGGTCCAGAAGGAAAGATAGTCGACATTGCCATCGCTCTCGCGGATGGTGTTCGCCAGCGCCGGGCCTACATATGGCGTTTCGCGGGCATCGTGAGCGGGATAGACGTTCCATTCGGTCCAGAGCAAGGGAAGATGCGGCGTCGGTGAGGAATCGATCTGACGTCGCACTTTTGCGACAACGGCAGCGACGCGGTCTTCCGGCGCGATCACCTCATCGGTGCCCAGCAGGCGTTTCACGGGCTCGTCGGCGTAGCCGTGGGTCGAGACGAAATCCACCGGAACGTGATTCCGGGCACAGAAGGCGAGGAACCCGGGAATCCAGGCAGCGGCGGCAGTGGCCGGGCCGCCGACACGAAGGCGTGAATTGACGGCTTTCAGAGACCGGGCGGTGTTGGCGTAAAGACCGAAGTAGGTCTCGCCACGGGGAACGCCACCCCAGAAGTCGATGTTCGGCTCGTTCCACACCTCGAAGTACCACTGCGCCACCTCGTCAATGCCGTAACGCTCTACAAGATGCCGGGCGAGCGCCGTCATCAGGTCGTTCCAGAGCTTGATGTCTTTGGGCGGAGAGACGTTCTGCTTGTACCAGAAGGGATGCAGTGCGTCAGGGTTGAAGGCCAGCTTCTTCGGCATGAAGCTAAGCTCGACCACGGGACGAACCCCCGCGGCGCGCAGGCCGTCGTAGACCTGGTCAATGTAGTTGAAGTTATAGACCGGATTGCCCTGCCTGTCCTCGTCGTAGACGCCCAGTTCGTCGTGCAGGATGGCATGGAAGCGGATGTACTTCACCCCGGTCGCAGCGTGGACGGCGGCGAGATCGTCACGGTAGCTCTGGCGAAGCGAAAGAATCGCGCGGCCGGAGCCGAACATCTCTTCCCAGAAGTGAGGAAAGGGCTTGGCCTCGGCATGGGCATCGACACGCACCGTCTCTTCCCGTTGCGCCCCGACGGGAAGTACGGCACACCACAACAGTACGGTGAGAACAACTCTGCGGCTCATATTGCGCGATTAGATGCCAGGGAATGTCCGAGACTTTGCCGGCAAGAACCGGGATGTGGCCATCTGGCTAACCGTTGCAGGATACTGACATGAACCTTGCTATGGCACTTCGCCCCTCCATCCCGGCCGCGATTCCAACCGTGATCGAAGACACCCGCTGGAAGCAGGTGCTCGACCGCGATGCTGCCGCCGGCTTTGTCTACGGCGTGCAGTCGACCGGAATCTTCTGCCGCCCGTCCTGCCCCAGCCGCAGGCCTAACCGCACGCAGGTCCGCTTCTTTGACACCACTGCAGAGGCTGCGGCGGCGGGCTTCCGCGCCTGCAAGCGCTGCCGGCCGACGGAACGTCCTCATGATCGCTTTGCCGAGCCGGTGAGCCGCGCTGCGGCGTATCTTGCCGCCCACAGCGATGAGACGGTCACACTGGACGAACTCGCCCGGATGACCAAAACCAGCCCCTTCTCGCTGCAGAAGAACTTCAAGCGCATCCTCGGGGTAACCCCGAAGGAGTTCGCGGCTGCAAAGAAGCTGGAGCGCCTGCGCAAGCATCTGCCCCAGGGGCGGGTCACAGATGCAACGTATGAAGCAGGCTTCTCTTCGCCGAGCCGCATGTATAAGGCAGCGGAGGCTCTGGGTATGACGCCGGGTGAGGCTGGACGAGGCGCTCATGGGCTAACGATCCGCTTTACCACCAGCGAGTGCTCTCTCGGCCGGGTGCTGGTGGCGGCAACCGACAAGGGCATCTGCTCCATCGCTTTTGGAGATTCGCCATACCAGCTGGAGATCGACCTTCGCGCCCGGTTTCCCCATGCGGAGATTGAGCCGACGGAAGACGATCCACTGTTGACACAGGGCGTTCGCTTTGTACTGGCGCAGCTACGGTCGGCTCCGCATGAGCTCGACCTGCCGCTCGATCTGCGCGCAACCGTCTTTCAGCAGCGTGTGTGGAAGGCGCTACGTGAGATTCCTCGCGGAGAGACACGCACGTATGCCGAGGTGGCGAAGTCGATGGGACAGCCCACAGCGACACGCGCGGTAGCGCGTGCCTGCGCGACCAATCCGGTAGCCGTAGCGATTCCCTGCCATCGCGTGATTGGGAGTGATGGCAAGCTTACTGGTTATCACTGGGGAGTTGAGAGGAAGAAGCGGCTGTTGGAGATGGAAAGCCGGTAAGAGTTAAAGGTTAAAAGTTAAGGCATGGGTGGGGTTGTTGGGTAGAGAAGCAGATTTCTTGCTTTCGCTCCGAAATGACAAACGAAAAGACGGTTCGAGATCCGCTCGAATACCCGAGTCCCTGAGGGGACATGGGCACCCGGTGCATGGGCTAGTCCAGACGCGGTTCGAAGCGGAAGATGTCGGGACGGCTGTAGTGACCGGCGACATCGAGATCGAACTTGCCGCGCTGGATCTCGTCCATATCGAGATCGGCGAAGAGGAGGTCGGGTTCTGCCATTGGCCCTGCGAGCAGTTCGCCGCGTGGGGAGACGATAAGACTTCGGCCGTGGATCTCTCCGCCGATTCCCTGCAAATCTCCAGGCCAGTCGGAGATAGCCAATTGCTGGCAGGCGCTAAGTACGAAACAGCGGCCCTCATAGGCGATGTGTTTCATGCTGGTCTGCCACATCTCGCGCGCATCCACAGTCGGTGCGCACCATAGCTCCACGCTCTGGTTGTAGAGGTGTTGCCGGTAGAGCGGCATGTAGTTCTCCCAGCAGATCGCCATACCGATGCGGCCGATCTCTGTCTGAACCACCTGCATGGTGTCGCCTCCACCGAAGCCCCAGATCAGCCGTTCACTGCCTGTCGGCATAAGCTTTCGGTGTTTCGCCACAACGCCGCCGTTCGGTGTGATGACCAGCGAGATGCAGTAGAGCGTATTGCCGTCGCGTTCGACTGCGCCGGTGACGATATGCAGATTGAGCTCACGCGAGAGAGATTCGAGATGCACGGTCTCCGGCCCGGGACAACGGATCGCAGCTTCCATGTAGCGGCGGAAGAGCTCGCGGCCCTCGTCGGTGCGATTGCCCACGGTGGCTCCGAAGGTGAGACCTTTGGGATAACCGCCGAGCATCGCCTCGGGAAGCACGAGCAATTGTGCGCCTTGCGCGGCTGCCTTGCGGCAGAGCGATTCGACGCGATCGAGAGTGCGAGGTGTATCGAAGAGGATGCTACCGGCTTGAGCAACAGCGACTTTCAGCATGGAGACGACTCCTCAACACCATTCAATCATCCGGTTCGCCGGGGACCTCGGCCTTCAGCGCTTCATCCTCGGCGTTCCCGGACAAATTGCCGATAGTCCAGTCCTGTTTATCAAGTTCGCGACATACATCATTAAGAGCTTTCGGCGTCCGAAGCGCCACAAAAACAGGTCCTTCACTACGTTCAGGATGACAACATTTATTAAGAACGTTCAGAGTGACAACTTTTTGACCAGAACTTTGTCGGGCCGGCGACATCTATTGGATATGCGGGTGTTGATCTTTGGAGCGAGTGGAATGGTGGGGCAGGGCATCCTGCTGGAGTGTTTGCGGGCTGTCGATGTAGCAGAGGTTGTCTCCGTCGGGCGGTCACCGCTACCGCAAAAGCACCCGAAGCTCAAAGAGATTCTGCTGCCGAACCTCTTCGACATCCCTACCGTAACCGACGATCTCACCAACTTCGACGCGGTCTTCTTTCCGTTGGGCGTCTCGTCATTTCGTATGTCTGAAGCGGACTACCGTTACATCACCTACGACCTGACGATGAAGATCGCCTCTCTGGTAGCTAAACAAAGCCCGCAAGCGACCTTCTGCTACGTCTCCGGCCGCGGAACAGACATCAACAGCCGCACCATGTGGGCGCGGGTGAAGGGCGAGCTGGAGGAGGCCCTGCTGCGGCTGCCGTTTGCCGATGCCTTCATGTTCCGCCCCGGGGCGATCCGGCCGATGGACGGCATCAAGACCAAAACCCCTCTCTATAACGCGATCTACCTTCTTTTCAGTCCAATTGTCCCGCTGCTGGCACGGCTGTTTCCAGAACAGATCACCACGACGCGCGAAGTGGGCAATGCCATGCTGGCGGTGGCGCGGAAAGGATATCCCAGCCCGATTCTGGAACCGATCGATATCCGACGTGCCGCGGGAGTCGCCATTTAGAGCATTTTCCCTGTTGCTGGGTATCCCGTAAGAAGTGCGCAGCGGCGTTTTCATTGCGGAAAACGCCCATAGGATGTAGGTGCCCTGGACTACACCGACAGGGAAATGCTCCAGGGGCTGTTTCCCTCGTGGGGGGCCTGTGATACGTTGCCCCCATATGTCCTATACGGAAAGTTACGAATGTGACGTTTGCGGCAATAAGAAGGGAGAGCGCGATCTGTGGTGGCTCTCATTCGCTGACTGTATCCCTGGCTCCTCACCCGACGACACCATCCCGGTCATCAAGTTCTCCCGCTTCGATGTTAGCCATTCCCATGACAAGACGGTGAAGCACCTCTGCGGCGCCCAGTGCGCGGCGACGCTGATGAACCGCTGGATGAGCGATCAGCACGAGGATCCAGACCAGCACTGTGCTCGATAGAGCACAGCCCTGTAAGGCGGCAACACGCTCCGTACAGCGCGCGGCAGAGCATTTCTCCTGTAGGTGTAGTGCAGGGGGTGTGCATCTATGGGCGTTTTCCTCGATGAAAACGCCGCTGCACACTCTCACGGGATACCCAGCAACAGGAGAAAGGCTCTAATCTATAAGGGCGCTTGAATGCGTGGTTTTACCGCTCGCTGCACGGATTCCCCGTTCCCGCAGGTTGCACGAAAAGTGGTGCAATCTGGGTGCTATTCTGAGGCGGGAATTTTTCTATCCCAATTTTTCTAAGAGGTACCTATGTCCACAGCCACTCTGGAACAGACACTGCCCTACAAAGTCGCCGACATCTCGCTGGCCGACTGGGGACGCAAGGAGATCACCATCGCCGAGCAGGAGATGCCCGGCCTGATGTCGATCCGCGCGAAGTATGCCCCGGCTAAGCCGCTGAAGGGCGTGCGCGTTACCGGATCGCTGCACATGACCATCCAGACCGCCGTGCTGATCGAGACGCTGGTAGAGCTGGGTGCCGATGTGCGCTGGGCAAGCTGCAACATCTTCTCCACGCAGGACCACGCCGCCGCTGCCATTGCCGCTGCCGGCGTACCCGTTTTTGCCTGGAAGGGCGAGACGCTGGAAGAGTACTGGTGGTGCACGGACCAGGCGCTAAGCTTCCCCGGCAGCCTGGGACCGCAGCTTGTCGTCGATGACGGCGGCGATGTGACCCTGCTGATCCACAAGGGCTATGACCTGGAGAACGGTGACCGCTCGTTTGTCGACTCCGAGGGCGGCAGCGAAGAAGAGCGCGTGATCAAGGCTCTGCTGAAGAAGGTCCTGGCGCAGAGCCCGAACCGCTGGCATGATGTGGCCAAGGAGTGGCGCGGCGTCTCCGAGGAGACCACCACTGGCGTTCACCGCCTGTACAAGATGCTGGAGCAGGGCAATCTGCTGGTGCCGGCCATCAACGTGAACGACTCCGTCACCAAGTCGAAATTCGACAACCTCTACGGCTGCCGCGAGTCACTGGCTGACGGCATCAAGCGCGCCACCGACGTGATGGTGGCCGGCAAGGTCGCCGTGATCTGCGGCTATGGCGATGTGGGCAAGGGCTCAGCGCATTCGCTGCGCGGTATGGGCGCTCGCGTGATCGTCACCGAGATCGATCCCATCAATGCGCTGCAGGCAGCAATGGAAGGCTTCGAGGTCACAACCCTCGAGGAAACCCTCGGCCGCGGCGATATCTACGTCACCTGCACCGGCAACGTGGACATCATCACCTTCGAGCACATGGAGCAGATGAAGGATCAGGCCATCGTTTGCAACATCGGCCACTTCGATAACGAGATCCAGATGGACCGCCTGAATGGTGCTGCCGGCGTCACCAAGCTGAACATCAAGCCGCAGGTCGACAAGTACACCTTCCCCTCCGGCAGCTCGATCTTCGTACTCGCCGAGGGCCGCCTAGTGAACCTGGGTTGCGCAACCGGCCACCCCAGCTTCGTGATGTCAAACAGTTTCTCCAACCAGACGCTGGCGCAGCTCGACCTCTGGAAGAACAAGGACACCTACGAAGTTGGCGTGTATGTCCTGCCGAAGAAGCTGGACGAAGAAGTCGCCCGCCTGCACCTGGAGAAGATCGGCGTGAAGCTCACGACGCTCTCGCCGAAGCAGGCCGACTACATCGGTGTACCGGTGGAAGGCCCGTTCAAGGCCGAGCACTATCGGTACTAAGTTCGTTGAATGGTTCAATCGTTGAATAGTTGAATGGTGAAAAAGCCCCTCGAATATTGAGGGGCTTTCTGTTTGGGAGATAGATGGGTCTCAAAGACCCAGAATAATCGGGTGCCCCATATCTGGCGGCTTTATCGCCAGATGTGGGTTGAGAGTCACCAAAATCCTGCAAACCCACATCTCGGCGTAGCCGAGATATGGGGCACCCAGTTGTTGTGGGATTAGCAGCTTGAGAGCCGAAGTTTATCTTTCGCTCTTCAGCGCGACATCCGCGTTACTGGGTCGCCGTAGCCGAATCGTAGTCGTTGGCCACAATGACGTTCAGCGCGGGAGTGGTGACGAGCTGGCGATCGAGGATCACGATCGTGCGGGCCGATCCCTGCGGATAAGCCGTCGCTGCGCCGGTATACAGCGTCGTGGTTGTGGTGGTGAGTGCCGTTCCGTTGCTGACGATGTAGAGCGTGTAGGTGCCGACCGGAATGTTCAGATAGCCGGTATTGGTACCGAAGCTGATGTTGCTCTGCAACGATGAGACGGCAGTGACAGCCGTCCCTGACGGAACCATGTAGATATCGATATTGCCGATCGCCGTGGACTGGTCGAGGAAGCGGATGGCGATCTGACCCGAGGGAGCGGGCTGCGACTGATCCGTAAGCACCGTTGCACTCAGGCTGGCGGCGACGTTGCCGACCAGGACGGTGTACTGCTTGCTGTTGGCAAGGGTCGAACGGGCAGTGGCCAGGGCCTGCTTGGTACCGGCGGTGTTCGCGGTAATGACGTAGGTGGCCGGCGTGGCCGGAACGTAGGAAGTAGTCGTGCCGAAACCGAGGTTGTATGCCACGGCAGTGTTGCCCATATACATATCCAGACCGCCGGCATCGATGGAGGCATCAATGAAACGGACCTGCGAGGTGCTGGTGCTGCCGGTGACACCCTGGCAACCACCGAAACCAAGCGTCGCGGCGGCCAGAGCGGTCGCAGCGGCGACTCGCTTAAAGAACTGTGCAACGTCTGCTTTCATTGGCCTGTCTAAGTCGTGTGGACTACTTGCAACAGAGTACCTGATTCCGTGTTATCAACCTAGGGCGAAAGTCGTTACTCCCTGGAACGAAAGTCGTATGGTGAAGCTTCCCGCATATCTGGCATGGCCACTCGCTCTCTCTACCGCCGTCCTGGCGCAACAACAGGAGACGCCGCAGCAACGCGTCATTGCGATTCCCAGCATGCGAGCAAAGCAGGGGACGCAGCCCCTTCCCCAACGCAAATCCTCCTATAGTTTTACGCTCGCCAACACCACATGGCTGGATACCGGCGTGACTGTGGCCGCGGGCGAACACCTGAAACTGAGTGCAAAGGGCAGCTTTCAGCTTGCGGATGGGCGTAAGTCGGGTCCCGCGGGCGTCGACCGCGGATGGCGTGACCTGCTTGCCAGCTTTCCCATGAACGCCGCGCCCGTGGGCTCCCTGATCGGACGAGTGAGCGATGCGGGCGCCTCCATCCCCTTCCCCATCGGCGAAGCTGACACCGTCACCGCGCCCACCACCGGTC
Organism: Terriglobus sp. 2YAB30_2; assembly: GCF_052114765.1. NCBI lineage: Bacteria > Pseudomonadati > Acidobacteriota > Terriglobia > Terriglobales > Acidobacteriaceae > Terriglobus > Terriglobus sp. 2YAB30_2. The sequence continues at coordinate 94,194 of NZ_JBFRFJ010000010.1, read as the reverse complement.
ATCTTTACCTTGGAGTTAACCTTCCCGACAGCATCTCGGCCTCGGGCAGCTTTACCGTCAAGCTGGAATTTCCCAAGCCGGAGGCAGTCGCGCCGAAGGCCCTGGCAGCGGCGCCGATGCAGGACCTCACCTCGATGATCTCTCCTGATACCTTCGCCGAGGTACCCCGCCGCGTGAGCGACCAGCAAGGCAACGTCGGCGACATGGTGAACTTCGCCCTGGTGGGCACACGCGGACAGGTGGAGCAGGCCTTCAAGGCAGCCGGCTGGGTGCAGGTAGACCAGACCGTCGATGCCGCCATCGTGCACGGCATCATGTCCACGCTGTCACATGAGGCCTACCTGGAGATGCCGATGAGCGCACTGTACCTCTTCGACCGGCCGCAAGACCTGTCGTATGCGCGGGCGGAGGCGATCAGCGTCGTCGCCGTGCGGCATCATCTCCGTGTGTGGAACAGCGGGAAGACGATCAACGGCGTGCCACTGTGGGTCGGATCGGCGACGCATGACAACGGCTTCGAGAAAGACAAGCGCAATGGACAGGTGACCCACCATATCGATCCTGATATCGACCTCGAGCGGAAGTTCATCCTCGACAGCTTTGATGCCGCGGGCGTGTTTTCGTCTGCCGCCTATGTGTTGCCGGATGATCCGTTCTCCAGTGGAAAGACCGCGACAGGTGGAGAGTTCCATTCGGATGGACGGATTCTGGTGATGATGCTGAAGTAGCGAGGAAGAGTTAAAAGTTGAAAGTTAAAAGTTGAAGCGTTAAGGCATGGGCGGGAAGAATTGAAAGTTGAAGATGTACCGCATGGGCGCGGTACGTGATTCTTCACATTCGGCCGCACTATTCAACCATTCAACTATTCCACCATTCAACCAATCAGTTGACTCTCATTACCACCAGAGTCATATCGTCATGTTGCGGAGCGCCGTTGACGAACTCGTCGGCACGGCGATAGAGCGCGCGTAACAGGCCTTCGGCGGTGAGCGCTCCGCGGGCGCGTTCCTGTTGGGTTGCGGCGACCATGCGGCGCTCGCCCCATTCTTCGTCGTCTCCGTCCATCGCTTCGGAGATGCCGTCGGTGAAGAGCAGAAGGATGTCACCGGGTTCGAGATAGATATCGCGCTGTTCGTAGGCAGCGTCTTCAGTAATACCAACAACCATGCCGGTCACTTCGAGCTCAAGTACCTGATCGCCGCGCAGGATTACTGGCGGATTATGCCCGCCATTGGCGTAGCAGAGGCGGCGGGTTGCGGGATCGTACTCGGCATAGAAGAAGGTGGCGTAGCGGTTGGCGGTGCTGCCGTCGTAGACCAGCTTGTTGACGTGCCCCATCAGCTCGCCGAGATCGGAGGAACCGACCAGCGTGAGACCGCGCAGGCTGGCACGGAGACTTGCCATCAGCAACGCAGCCGAGATGCCTTTGCCGGAGACGTCTCCGATGGCCAGGCCGAGCAAACGCGGCTGCGGCGGTCCATCGTCGCTCGCGCGCTTCACTTCCATCACATCGTAGTAGTCGCCGCCGATCTCCTGCGCCGGGCGGCAGTAGCCAGCAACGTCGACGCCCTCGAACTCCGGATAGCTCTGCGGAAAGAGACGCTCCTGCACCTCGCGTGCGATTTCGATGTCGCGGGTGACACGCTCGCGTTGCGCAGCTTCGTGCGCGAGAGACTGGAGCAGCTCAGCGTTTTCAAGAGCGAGGCCGGTCTGCGAGGCGACGCTCTCCAGCAGACGGCGATCCATGCGGGAGTACGGCTCTTCGCTGCGCTTGGGACCGAGAGCCATGACACCGATCAAGCGTCCACGACCGGGCAGAGGCACCAGAAGCTCGGTCTGGAACTCGCTGAGAGCGGCACGCTCGGTATCGCTGGCTTCAAGCAGCCAGTGAGAACTGTCGTCGATGCGCATCGCCGCAGGCCGCTTCTCGCGGGAGAGTGTGTTGACCGTCGCCGAATGCGCCGGTAATAGGACAGGTGAGGTCAGATCCACACCCGTGGCTGTCTGCAGGCGAAAGACATCGCCGCTGCCGCGGAGGAAGACCGCCATGCGCTCAATGTGCAGCGTATCACTGATGCGCTGGGTGATGGTGCTGAGCAGCGGACCTGTTTCGGTGAAGTTGTGCGCCTGCTCTGACAGCTCGCTCAGTACCTGTTCGGTGGAGTACGCTTCGCGGAAGAAACGGCGGTCGATCTCCTGTTGCAGCCTTCCGGAGAGGACCATGCGGAAGCCAAAGAACAGGACAAGAAGAACGAAGATGAGGACAACGTCGACCGGTCTGCGATGGGATTCCGGATCGGCGAAGAAGATCGTAAGCCTCCAGGAGAAGAGAACGCCGAGCAGAGCCCTGATACCGAAGAGGGTGTAGCGCGCGAAGGCGTACCTGGTGCCCTGGCGGACGATCAGGCGAATATCCATGGCGCGCTGTACGACCATGGCATAGGCGAGAGAGAGCGGAAAGATCGCCAGGACGAGGACGATGCCAAAGCTGAGCCACTGCGGGAAGGTTTCGCTGACGTCTTCACCCGTAAGGAGCGTGTAGATCACCATGCCGCCAAAAGGGGTAAGACCGATGAGCGATCCCCAGAAGAGCAGGCGCAGGCGGCGGCCGGAGTCGGCGCCGACCTTTTCGCGGAAGATCTTGTGGCTGAACAGAACGAAGAAGTAGGCGACACAGAGGATGCTGAGAAACCTCTCGATGCGATCGATGGGCAGGAACCACGGGCTCATGGCGCGATCGAGCGACAGGTTCCAGAGGCGTGCATAGCTGTGCAGCAGGTTGAAGGGCAACAGGGCCAGCAGAGAGATGCTCAGCAGCCACTTGATCCACGGAGCCCGGCGATCGAGACCGGCACGCTCCGGAAAGAGAACACCAAACCACATCAGGCAGATAGGCATGGCCATCTGTGCGGTCTCATTCCAGAAAGGGGCAAACCAGATGGTCCAATCTCCCTGCGGATTAGCCGGTGAAAGTAGCGCCTCAAAGTAGGGGAGGATGCCAAGGACCAGCCATGCGCTGAGGTCATGCGGTTTGGCGAGCACCACCCAGAGGCCGACGAGAAGAAAGGCCAAGGGGAGGATGACAAGCAGCAGCAGCGGGCCGATCCAGCCTGCGGGCCTGCCTCCACCACGGCGACGCTGCGGTGTGATGAGCTGCCAGCTTACCGTCTGATGTTTCCCGTCGGGGTGCTGCACCTCCACCTTGATGGTGTCGCCGAGATGCTCGTGGGCGAGCTCCCGCAGCAGAACGGCCTCGCCGGTCAGCTCGTGACCGTTGACGGCGAGCAGGCGGTCGCCGACCTGCAGACCCGTATGACGAAGAAAGGGACTCATCCCCTCCACGACACCGTTGCTGAGGCTGAAAGGCGCTCGGATACCGCGCTCAGCGCCGAAGATGCCTCGCACCATGCGATAGGCAGTATTCCCCCATTGGCCGAGGGCCATGGCGGCGATGAGCAGAAGCAGTAGATATTGCACGACGGCGGGGCGGTACCTGGGCCGTGATGGGGAAAATGTATGCATCCGTGTCGGTGCTCATCCTAGCATCGGAGACGAACGAGCAGACCGAATGGTTTACGAACCAGTTACTGCTGTTTGGAGTGATGCGCGACCAGGCGCTCTTTGATGAGCTCGTACGCGTCCTGCGGCAGAACACCGCGGCTTATCAGCTGATTCTTCGCCGTGTAGGGACGACCCGCGATGACGCGGCGAACGTAGTTCTCGCCCAATCCCAGCGATCTCAGCTGTTCGGGTGTTGCGGCATTGATATCCAGCTTTGCGGGAGCGGTTTCGGTTCCATCGACGTCAATCTGCTGAGCCTGTACGGGGGGTAAAGCGGCATCGGTGAGGCAGACGAAGGCGGATAGCCCGAGCGCCAACAGATATGGCAGCAGTTTCCGGGGAGAGATCATTACTCAACAGTCTCCAAGAATCTAGAGAAGGGTAGCATGAGGGACATGCCTCAGACAGCACCTTTTTTGCGGCAGGTTTTCGCTGTGCCGGCATCCTTTCCCACAGGATGGGGGATATCCGTTCGATCTTCCATGGGTCCAGGGACTGGACCTAACGTTCACCAGCTCGGTGACTTTTCTGGTCGGGAAAACGGGTAACAACCGCATCACATCGGCATGCGGGTGCTGTGAAAAAACACAATCAGCCACTTGCCACCCTGCTTTTCCAATTGAGCTGATTCCAGCCATTTCATTGGAACGGTCTGTCCGTCTTTTCCTGTTCGCGAACCGACGTTCGTATAGGCAATCCACGCGGTGTTGCTGGTACGGTGCACCTCAGGCTCCGTCACCTGCCAGACGTAAACAACACCAGCCTCGTGGGCCTGGCGGATCAACAGGGGAAGCGCATCACCGTCAAAACGCTTGCCGCCATCAAAGGCGTGGAAGCGGGCCGAGACAACGGAGTGGAAAAGATCGAGATCGTCTTTGGTGGCTGCACGGTACATAGTGCGGACAGCATCGACCACGGCGGCATCCTCATCGGCCTGCGGTGCCTGTGCCGGAGAGGAGACATACGGAGGAAGAAGCAGGGCCGCAACACAGCTCGCCATTAAGAACTGCCGAAACCAGCTTTGCCGCACCTGTCCCCCCTCCGATCTACTTGTGATGAGATTTACTTCTTCGCCTGTTTGGCGATGATCTTGTCCTTCACCTTGTCATAGACGCCCTGCGGAAGGATGTTTTTGCTGACGAGCTGCGTCTTGTTGGCATAGGGACGGCCGTCGATGATCTTTTTGGAGTAGACATCGCCGATGCCAGGGATAGCCTTGAGCTGATCGGCGGTTGCGCTGTTGATATCGATCAGGCTGGATGCAGACGCTGCGCTGGAAGCAGCCGCGGCCGGCTTCGCAGGGGTGTTTGCAGCGGGCTTAGCCGTCGCGGCAGCAGCAGGCTTAGCAGGCTTGGCGGCCTGCGCTGGTGCAACGGGGGAATACAACAGAGGGATCAGTGCCAGTAACAGCGCGATGCGATGAAACTTCAACATACTCTTGCCTCCTCCCAAACGGGCCGCCAGAGTAACACAGGGGCAGCGAAACTCGCATTGCGAGTTTCGCGTTGAAAGTTGAAGCGTGGACTGATTATGTCTGGGTGCCCCATATCTGGCAGCTTTATCGCCAGATGTGGGTGTGGTTCCACGACAGGCCGGTCGTACCATCACGTAGGCATGGCGTTCTGCAAACCCACATCTCGGCTTTGCCGAGATATGGGGCACCCAATTGTTCGGGGGTAAAGGAATCCTTGCGAGGGATGGGAATGAGTAGTCAGACAATTCGGTCGCTTCTCTGCTTCTGTATTGGGCTGTTGTGGGTTCTTCCATTGGCGGCAGCGCCGGTGGTGGGATATCGCGTGGTTGCGAGCTATCCGCATGCGACGGACAACTACACCGAGGGCCTCTTCTACCGGGACGGCATGTTCTATGAGGGTACGGGACGTGAAGGCGACTCGCGGCTTGTGGTGACCGATCCCGCAACCGGCAAGGTGCTGCAGCAGACCGCTCTGCCGTCACAATTTTTCGGAGAAGGCATTGTGGACTGGGGTGCGAACCTCTACCAGTGGACCTGGGAGACGCATACCGGCTTCGTCTACGACCGGTTCTCCCTCAGGCCGATACGGCAGTTCACCTACGAGGGAGAGGGATGGGGCATGACCCGGTCCGAGCGGGAGATCATCACCAGCGACGGCTCGGCGATGCTATCCTTTCGCGATCCGGTCACCTTCAAGGTGCGGCACACGATTACGGTCAGGGATGACGGTCACCCGGTGAAGCAGCTTAACGAGCTGGAATACATCAAGGGCGAGATCTATGCCAACGTCTGGCATTCGGATCGCATCGCCCGCCTTTCACCCACGACCGGCCGGGTTCTTGGCTGGATCGACCTGACCGGTATTCTGCCTGCGGATCAGCGACGGGATGGTGAGTCAGTCCTGAACGGTATTGCCTACGATGCGAAGCAGAACCGCATCTTTGTGACCGGCAAAAACTGGCCGAAGATCTTCGAGATTAAAGCCGTTCCCAGGGCGGCTGCGACGGGTGCAAAACACAAGAGAAATTGACAAAACGGAGCCCCCTTCGGTACTTTCGAAGGTAGAGATATGCGCTTTGTGCACCATCATGGCCACCATCACCATCACGCAATCAGCGTGTCGGCGGCGGTGTCAGGTGCGGTAGAGAAGTAAGCACAGAGACACTCAAGAGATTCAAAGCCCGCTGATGCGCAAAGCCAGCGGGCTTTGTTGTGTCTGCGGCTGATGCGCACGGCAAGAAACGGAAAACAGGACATGGCAGAACCCATAAAGCTCGACTTCGCAAAAGAAAACGGACTCGTCCCCGGCATTGTGCAGGACGCGAACACCGGCCAGGTGCTGATGCTTGGCTTTTTGAATGAGACCAGCTACCAGAAGACACTGGAGAGCGGCTTCGTCACCTTCTGGTCGCGCACGCGGCAGAAGCTGTGGATGAAGGGCGAAACCAGCGGTAACCGCCTGCGTATTGTGTCGATCTCGACCGACTGCGACAGCGATGCGCTGCTCTTCAAGGTGACCGTCGACGGCGACGGCCTGGTGTGCCACGAGGGCACGGTAAGCTGCTTCACCAAACCGATTCAGCAGGAGACGAAGTAAGTCATGGCGAACAAACTGAAGCTTGGCATTCCGAAGGGCAGCCTGCAGGACGCAACCATTGCGCTGTTCCAGCGCGCGGGCTGGGAGATTTACGCGAGCGGCCGCTCCTACTTCCCCACCATCAACGACGGAGACATCGAGTGCATGCTGGTGCGTGCGCAGGAGATGGCCCGCTATGTGGAGCATGGCGCCCTCGATGCCGGCCTGACCGGCAATGACTGGGTGCTGGAAAACCTGTCGGATGTAGAGCGTGTCACCTCGCTGACCTACTCCAAGCAGAGCCGCCAGAAGGTGAAGTGGGTGCTCGCGGTTCCGGAGGATTCGCCCTTCCAGAAGCCCGAGGACCTGGCCGGAAAGATCATCGCCACCGAGCTGGTGGAGTTCACCAAGCGCTACTTCGCCGAGAAGAACATCCCCGTCAAGGTGGAGTTCAGCTGGGGCGCCACCGAGGTGAAGCCTCCGATGCTGGCTGACGCCATCGTCGAGGTAACCGAGACCGGAAGCTCGCTGCGCGCCAACCGTCTGCGCATCATCGAGACCCTGATGGAGAGCGAGACCCAGCTCATCGCCAATAAGACCGCGTGGCAGGACGACTGGAAGCGCGAGAAGATCCAGAACATCAGCCTGATGCTCAACGGCGCGATGGCCGCACAGACACAGGTCGGCCTGATGCTGAACGTAAAGAACGAGAGCCTGAAGGATGTACTGGCGGTACTACCGGCGCTGAACTCGCCGACCATCTCGCACCTGTCGAACTCGGAGTGGGTGGCTGTGAATACCATCCTGGATGAGTCGACCGTGCGCGAAGTGATTCCCAAACTCAAGGCCGCGGGCGGCACCGGGATTGTCGAGTATCCGCTGAGCAAGGTGGTCCTGTAATGAAGCTGATCCGCACCTTCGGCAAATCGGCGGCTGAGGCTACGGCTGTTATCCAGGAGATCGCGGCGCGTGGAGCAACCTCCACCGCCTCGGTCGCTCCCGCGGTAAAGAAGATCGTCACCGATGTGAAGCGCAAGGGTGACAAGGCTGTGCGCGAGTTTGCCGAGCAGTTCGACGGCCTGCAGCCGGAGCAGGACATCCTGGTCGATCCCGCCGAGATGGAAGCCGCATGGAACGCCCTGCCGAAGCATCTGAAGGCCGCAATGAAAGAGGCTGCGGCCAACATCCATGCCTTTGCCGAGGCGCAGATGCCCGAGGAGTGGATCATTGAACCCGCAACCGGAGTGCGCACCGGACAGGCCGTGCGCCCGCTTGACGCCGTCGGCTGCTATGTTCCCGGGGGCCGCTATCCTTTGCCCTCCACACTGCTGATGACCACACTTCCGGCGCAAGTCGCAGGCGTGGAGCGCATCGTTGTCTGCTCTCCCAAGCCCGGGCAGGAGACGCTGGCAGCCGCGCACCTCTGCGGTGTAAGTGAGTTCTACCGTGTGGGTGGAGCGCAGGCGATTGCGATGATGGCCTACGGCACCGACTCCACACCGCCGGTCACGCGCATCGTCGGCCCTGGCAATCTGTACGTCACCGCTGCCAAGCAGTTTGTCTCGCAGGATTGCGGCATCGATATGCCTGCCGGCCCGACGGAGATCGTCGTCACCAGCGATCTGGGCGATGCCCTGGGCATTGCAACCGATCTGGTAGCGCAGGCCGAGCACGATCCGGAGACGCTGGCCATCTTCATCACGACCAATGAGCCGCTGGCCAAAGAGGTGTTGAAGCAGGCCAAGGCTCTGGCGCGGAAGAACAAGCTGGCCAAGGAGTCGCTGGAGGCGCGCGGAACCATCTTCGTCTGCGAGACGCCGATGGAGGCCCAGGCGCTGACCAATCTGCTGGCGCCGGAGCACCTGACCGTGGATCGGCCCGAGGATCTGCAGTGGGTCCGCAACGCCGGGTCGGTCTTCATCGGGCCCCATTCCCCGCAGTCGATGGGTGACTACGTCTCCGGTCCGAACCATGTGCTGCCGACAGGCCGCACCGGCAGACTGCGCGGCGGGCTTTCCGTAATGGACTTCGTGAAGCTGATCACAGTGCAGCAGTACACCGCCAAGGGATTGGCCAAGCTTGGTCCGCACGCCATTGCGATGGCAGAGGCCGAAGGTTTGGTTGGTCACGCCGAAAGTGTCCGTGTGAGGTTGAAGCCATGAGTGCAGCCCTCAAGTCGCAGGTAAAGCCGCGTAAGGCCATCGAAGAGATGCCGGAGTATCACCCGCCGCTGGCGGGACGCAACGCGTTGCGCCTGGACTTCAACGAGAACACCTTCGCTCCCTCGCCGAAGGTGCTGGAACGCATCCGCTCGCTCTCGGCAGAGAGCTTCACCATCTATCCCGAGCGCATGCCGGTAGAGCGCAAGCTTGCGAAGCACCTCGGCCTGCCTCCAAATCAAGTCCTTTTGACCAATGCTGTCGATGAGGCGATCCACCTGGTGACCTTCACATTTCTGAACGAAGGTGATGAGGCAGTGGTCGCGGTCCCCAGCTTCTTCATGTACGACGTCAACGTGCTGGCCATGGGCGCGAAGCTGCATCGCATTCAGGCAGACAAGACACTGGCCTTTCCGTATGAGCGGTTTGTCGCCGCTATCAATGAGAAGACCAGGCTGATCATTCTGTGCTCGCCGAACAATCCGACGGGCACGACGATGACGAAGGAACAGATCCGCAACATCGCGAATATGGCTCCGCGGGCGGCTGTGCTGGTGGATGAGGCCTACTACCATTTCTTCGGCGAGACCATTCTGGACGAGCTTGCCTCGCTGCCGAACGTGATCGTCGCGCGCACTTTCTCGAAGGCCTATGGCCTGGCGAATCTGCGCGCCGGAGCGCTGATTACGTCTGCCGAGTTGATGACGCATCTGCGTAAGGCCGCTTCTCCGTACAACGTGAATGGTGTAGCACTGGCGGCGCTGGAGGCATCGCTCGATGACGATGTGTATCTCGACTGGTATGCGGACCAGATCCGCCTTGGCCGCGAGCGTATGGCCAAAGGTTTGGACGAGTTGGGGATTCCGTACTACCCCTCGCACGCCAACTTTATCCTGATGCGGATTGGGCCGCGCCACAAGCAGTTCGTCGCCGACGCACGGGCGCATGGCGTGCTGCTGCGTGACCGGTCGAACGATCCCGGACTCTCCGGATGTGTGCGCATCACCATCGGACCCAACGATCATGTAGAGCGCGGCCTGGCTGCACTGAAACTGGCGATCCACGCCATGAACTGGACGCCGGCCGAGGCCGGCCTGAGCAAAGGAACAACCGGAGAAGAACATGAGTACGAGTAAGACCACGAAGAAGTCCGTTGCAGCCGCCGCCCCGGCGCCTGCCGTAAAGCCGCTGAAGGCCCGCACGGGATCGGTCAAGCGCGATACGACCGAGACGCAGATTGCGCTGAAGCTGAACATCGACGGCACCGGTATCTACAAGGTCACAACCGGCATCCGCTTCTTCGATCACATGCTGGAGCTCTTTACCCGCCACGGCGGCTTCGATTTGACCCTGACCTGCAACGGAGATCTGGATGTCGACCAGCACCACACGGTGGAAGATGTAGGCATCGCTCTGGGTGAGGCGTTCGATAAGGCTCTGGGCAATAAAAAGGGCATCCTGCGCGCCGGCTACTTCGTGATGGCGATGGATGAGACGCTGGCGGTAGCGGCAGTCGATCTTTCGGGTCGTGTGGCTTATGTAGTCGATGACAAGGTGAAGACACGCCTCGTAGGTGACTTCCAGGCTGAACTGCTGGCCGACTTCTTCGACGGCTTCGCTCGCGGAGCGCGCGCGAATGTGCATGTGAAGACCATGTATGGCCGCAGCAACCACCACAAGATCGAGGCGATCTTCAAGGCTTTTGCTCGCGCGCTACGCGGAGCCTGCAGCCGCGATGAGCGCATGGCCGAGATCCTGCCCAGCACGAAGGGATTGCTTTAGGTGGCAGCGTTGTCCCCATGGCGAAGGTACATCTTCAAAGCTGGTATCGGCGTGCTTGCCTGCGACGCTCTTATTCAGCTTGTAGCGTTCCTTCGCTATCTCTCCCTCCATCGCTTTATTGGAGTGATAGAGGGGACGACGTGGCTCGAATACATCACCTCTGCTTGGTTCATAGGCTTCGTCTTAGTTTTGTTCGGCAAAGGAAAGCCGAGACTAGCCGCCCTGGCAATCGGCATAGCGCTCGCAATGCCCTTCACCCTCATCAATTGGTAAAGCCATGATTGCTGTGATTGACTACAAAGCCGGAAACCTCACTAGCGTTGTCAAAGCGCTGAACTACCTTGGCGCACAAACTGAGGTCACGCAATCGCCTGACGTTGTTCGTCGCGCACAAAAGATCGTGCTTCCTGGCGTGGGGCACTTTCAGGCGACCCAACTACTACATGACCTGAAGCTGACGGAAGCAACGCGCGAGGCGGCCACCAAGGGAACTCCCTTCCTCGGCATCTGCGTAGGACTCCAATGGCTCTATGTCGGTTCGACCGAAGCACCGTCGACCGATGGTTTGTGCCATTTCAATGGACGCTGCGAGCGCTTCCCCGCGACGTCGGAAGGCGCGGAGCTGAAGAGCCCGCACGTCGGCTGGAACTCGTTGGAGCAGATTCGACCGGACTCGCGGCTGCTACGCGGTATCCCCGATGGCAGCTTTGTGTACTACACACACTCCTGGCGTGCCCCGCTGAGCGAAGACACGGCTGCGGTGACGAACTATGGCGGAGCCTTCACCGCTGCGGTCGAACGGGACAACGTGATGGGCGTACAGTTCCATCCGGAGAAATCCAGTGAGACTGGCCTGCAGTTGTTGAAGAACTTTCTGGGGATCTAACGATGAATCTTCCGGAAGCCCGAACCATCGAAAGAGCCCATACCCCGGGTGCCCCATATCTGCGTAGCAGATGTGGGATATTCGCGCTCTGCGCGAACCGCTTTCTCTGTGATCTAGCTATCCAGTCGAAGGGCGACGTTCAGACCGCCGGGGTGCCCCACCCTCACGGAGTTAGGGTGGGCAAGGAAGCCACGAAATTCCGAACAGCACGCAGAATCAATTCTTTCGATGTACCTCAATTCTTTGTGAAGACATCATCTACGAACCAGCAACCTCTTACGAAAGCAAACGCATGCTGACCAAACGCATCATCGCCTGCCTCGACGTCCGTGATGGACGCGTCGTCAAAGGCATCCAGTTTGTCGATATCATCGACGCCGGCGATCCGGCGGAACTGGCGCATCGCCACGCCGCTGCCGGAGCGGACGAGATCGTGTTGCTCGACATAACTGCTACGCACGAAGGCCGCGCCACGCTGATCGACACGGTGCGCCGCGCCGCTTCGCAGCTCTTCATTCCCTTCACCGTCGGTGGCGGCATTCGTTCTGCCCAGGAAGCAGAAGCCGTCTTCACCGCGGGCGCGRATAAGATCAGCATCAACTCTGCCGCCATCGCGCGGCCGGAGCTGATCGGCGAGATCGGCGGAGCCTTCGGTGCACAGGCGGTCGTCGTTGCTATCGATGCTCGCCGCGCTGCTGATTCGACCGATCCAGTACGCAATGCCGAGGTCTACGTCGCCGGTGGACGCAAGCCAACGGGACGCAAGGTCGTCGACTGGGCGCGTGAAGCGGAAGACCGCGGCGCGGGTGAGATTCTGCTGACCAGCATGGACTCCGACGGTACTCGCGCGGGCTTTGATTGCGAGCTGACCGCCGCGGTCTCCGAGGCGGTACAGATCCCCGTCATCGCCAGTGGCGGCGCCGGAACCGCGCAGCACTTCGCCGATGTCTTCACACGAGGCAAGGCTGATGCAGCCCTGGCCGCCAGCATCTTCCACTTCGGCGTCACCTCAAGCCGCGCCCTCAAGGAAGAACTGGCCAAGAGCAATATCCCAATGAGACTTCCTTGCTGACGGCAAGAGTTAAAAGTTGAAAGTTAAAAGTTGAAGCGTTAAGGCATGGGAGAGGTTGAGTGTTTGCCCGCTTCAAGCAAAAGACGAGAAGCAGATCCCTCCGCTTACGCTGCGGGATGACAAAAGATTTGAGAAAGATTCAACGTTAGAAAGGTTGTCGTGACGTGCTGATTCCATCCATTGACCTGATGAACGGAAAGATTGTGCAGCTTCGCCAGGGAGCGGAGCTGAAGCTGAGCTTCGATGACTTCGATTACTGGATCAATCGCTTCAGCAAGTATCCGCTGGTGCAGTTGATCGATCTCGATGCCGCTATGCGCAAAGGCGACAACCGCGCGCTCATTCACGACATCGCGAAGCGTCTGCCGGTGCAGGTGGGCGGCGGCATCCGTACCGCCGACGATGCCCGCGCGCTGCTCGACAGCGGAGCCAAGCGTGTGATCTTTGGCAGCTCGCTCTTCAACACCGAGCCTGACGCCAAGCCCGACCAGCTGATCCGCAAGGACTTCGCCGCCTCGCTGCAGAAGGAAGTTGGCGAAGAGAATCTGGTCTTCTCCGTCGATACCAAGAACGGGAAGGTTGCGGTGCGCGGATGGCAGGCCAACGTCGACCTGACTCCGGAAGAGGCCATCACCTGGCTGGAGCCGTACTGCACCGCCTTCCTCTACACCCATGTCGATACCGAAGGCACCATGCAGGGCTTCCCCATCGACACCGCCGCCATTCTGCGCGCCACGACGACGAAGCAGCTGATCGTCGCCGGCGGTATCCGCTCGAAGCAGGAGGTCGATGATCTCGATGCCTTCGGTGTGGACGCAGTGGTCGGTATGGCCGTCTACTCGGGAGCGATGGACGCCTGAGACTCGCGGTGGACCGGCACGCCGGTCTATGATCGAGACACGGTTGTGTCATGAAGAAGCTCTACTCCAGCGTCTTTCAGACTCCGCTCGGACTGATGATCGCGATGGCCGAAGACAACGGCCTCGTGTTGCTGGAGTTCTACGACCGGCCTGCTTTGCCCACCGAAGAGCATGAGTTGCAGAAGCGCTACGGCTACACCATTCTGCCTGGGCGGACACCGCATCACGATGCCATTGAGCGTGAGATAGCGGAGTACTTCGCCTGCACTCTGCAGGAGTTCACCGTCCCTCTGATTACGCCGGGCACTAGCTTTCAGCTTCGTGTGTGGAATGCTCTGCGGCAGGTTCCCTACGGTACAACCGCGAGCTACGGCGAGCTTGCAATCGCTGCCGGTACAACCATTGGCGCCTCGCGCGCGATCGGCGCGGCCAACGGACAGAACCGCCTGGCGGTGGTGATTCCGTGCCATCGGGTGATTGGCGCCGATGGATCGCTTACCGGATACGGCGGCGGGAAGCATCGCAAGGAGGCGCTGTTGAGGCTGGAGCGTGCGACCAGCTTCGATGGTCCTCCGGCAGAACAGGCATCGTTGTTTCCGGAGTAGCGGAAACAAAAGTTGAAAGTTGAAAGTTAAAAGTTGAAGCGTTAAGGCATGGGTGACTTTGAGCGCTTTGCCCCTTCGAACAAAAAGCAGAAGCGATCCCTACGGGATGACGAGCAAAAACGCGGTCGTTCCTAATCCTTCGCAGCTTCGTCGATGGCGTAGTAACCGCGGCGGGCCTGGATCTTCAACCCTTTGCCACAGTCGATCTCCTGCTTGCGGAAGGTGCCGTCGAGCTTCAGGTTGCTAGGCGTATAGCTCATCAGGTATTGCGTACGGAGCTCGTCGCTGATCTGCGTGAAGGCGTCCTTCAACTTTTTGCCGTTGGAGCCGACATCGATCATGCGGCCGCCACTCTCTTCCGCCAGCTTCTTCATGTAGCCGCCGCCACCGCCGCCAAACGCAATGCCGCCGTTGGCGTAGAAGCTGCGGTCTTCCACCAGGATGACGTAGACGATGGCATTGGCCTTCTGTGCTGTCTCAATGGAGGACTTCAGCGTCTCCTGACTGCCCTGGTCGACGCCGTCGGTCAGCATGACGATCACCTTGCGGCCTGCTTCGGGACGCAGCTTATCGTGCGCTGCCAGATATACCGCGTCATAGAGCAGCGTGCCGCGCGGGTTGCTGGTCGGTACCGGGCCGCCGCCGATGCCGGGGATACCGCCGGAGGAGGACGAAGTGTTGATACGGGCTTTGCGGATCTGACGGTCAAGCTCGCGTTGATTGTTGGTGTAGTCCGCCAGCAGGTCGACATTCACATCGAAGGTGATGAGGAAGGCCTCGTCCTTCGGCGTGAGGACATCTTTCAGAAACTCCGCGCCGGCGTCCTGCTCCATCGGCAGCATGCGCTCCATGCTGCCCGAGGTATCGAGCAGGATACCGATCGTCAGCGGAAGGCTCTTTTCCGTGGTGAAGTTCTTGATGGTCTGCGGGTTGCCGTCTTCGCGAACGGTGCAAGCGTCCTTGGTCAGGTCGGTCACGAATCCGCTCTTATCCCGGACGGAGAAGTAGGTGTTGACCAGGTTGACGTTCACCCGAAGAGTGGGCTGGGCGTCAGTGACCTCCTGTGCCGCGTTCGGGGCAGAGCTCATGGGTGGAGCGCCGCCGGGGGACGGGGCCTCCTGGGCGAGCGCCGCGGCGCACGCCAGGCTTAACACTGCTGCAACACACCACTTCGTTCGCTGCATATCATCCTTTTAGACGCCGTTTCCGCCCATTGGTGCACGTTAGGGCGCGTCATCAAACTCCTGACGCCGCAACCCAAAGGACCGGGGCAGGACTTTTGATGACATGCCCCAGCAACCCCAACCATACTCCAGCGTCAAAAACTATAGAAAGCGGTGACTCTGAATCACCGCGCTGGTAGTCTTCTATAGGTAGGAAAGCGAGGCAAGATCTAGTGAAACTGGGACTTATGGCGGGCGTCATGGCAGTTGCCCTGGCGGGGCAACAGTCGACGCAGCAATCGGCACAGCAGCAGGCCATCCCGGACGCTCCTTCGGCCGCGCCCTCACCGATCTTTTCGGGCATTGCGCCCGGCAAAGGTACGGTGCCCGACGCTCCCAAGCCGGCGAACGAAAACCAGATTCCGCAGGCGGCAAAGCCAGCTGTTCCGGACGACAACCCAGGCCCCCCGCCGGATCTTCCGGCGCCGGGTGAGGCTCCGCAGTACGTTCTGCGTACGAACGTCAACTTCGTGCAGGTGCCCTTTACCGTCAAAGACAAAAAGGGAAATCTGGTCTACGGCCTGACCTGGCGCGACGTACGCGTCTATGAAAACAATCTTCGTCAGGACCCGAAGCTCTTTACCGTGGATCCCTTTCCGCTCTCCATCGCCCTGGTCATCGACCAGAGCCTGCCCTACAACGTCATGGAGAAGGTGAACGCATCGCTCGGAGCTCTGCCGGGTGCCTTTACCCCCCAGGACGAGGTGGCGGTCTTTACCTATAACAACGGAACCAAGAAACAGACGGACTTTACCGGATCACAGTCGGCTCGCCTGCCCGCGATTCTGGAACGGTCGAAGTCAAAGGGCCGCGAGGTCGATCTCTACGACAACAGCGGTCCGCTGGCTCAGACCACGACCATCAATGGCCGCCAGTTCGATCCCAATACCTCACCCCGGCGCAACCAGCAGGGCATGACGCTGACCATTCCGAAGGAACAGCACACCCTGAACGACGCGATCTTCGCCGCGGCGCAGGAGCTTTCTACACGTCCGAAAGACCGTCACCGGGTAATTTATGTCATTACTGACGGCAAGGAGTATGGCTCCAACGCCAAGTTCACCGAGGTTCGCCGCTATCTGCAGACTAACCAGATCTCGGTCTGGGGCACGCTGGTAGGCGACTCGGCCGCCTGGGGCCTGGGATGGGTGGAGAAGTTCCACATGCCGCTGATGATGCAGGACAACATCCTACCCAAGTACGTCAATGCCACCGGCGGAACGATGTATTCCGAGTGGAGGCAGCGCGCCATCGAAGACAGCTTTGCCGAGATCGGCCGCACCATGCGCGCCCAATACACCATTGGCTATTACAGCAAGAACTTTATCGATGGAAAGTACCGTTCCATCGATGTGCGTGTGATGCGTCCGAACCTGACCGTCACCGCGAAGGAAGGTTACATTCCGAGCCTCCGCGATGCCCGGGAGAACATCCCGACCCGCGTTCGATAACACCAAAAGGCTCAGTTCCCGGCCACACAATTGGCCATGGGAACTGAGCCTTTTTGTTTGCAGCAACTTACGCACCTCAAGACGGTGCTGCCGCATCAGTATCACTGACGACCCAAATGCAAGCTCTCCTTCACTCGAATGCCATCTTCGGTCTGCTGGCCGCCATCTTCTGGGGTGGCGGAGATTTCTGCGGCGGCCTGGCGTCGAAGCACTCCGGTGGAACGGTGCCCGCAGCCCTGCGGGTGGTGTTGCTGTCGCACACCATCTCCATGACGGCAGTCTGTTTGATCGCCTGGTCCCTGGGCGACCCGATCCCGGGCAGGATGGCCATTCTTTGGGGACTTGTCGCGGGTATAGCCAACGGCTTGGCGTTGGCGGTCTTTTACGTCTCGCTCTCAGGCGGAGCGATGGGCGCTGCGGCCGCGATCAGCGGCTTGCTGGCTGCGGCACTGCCGGCGGTGATTTCGGCCTTTACCGAGGGATCGTCGGGCTGGCGACGCTATCTGGGTTTTCTGCTGGCAGCAGTGGCGATCTGGTTCATTGCCGGAGCGGAAGGCGAACACGAGCTGGCAGAGGCGGCGCATGCCCATGCCAAGCGGTCGACTTGGCTGGCGCTGGCGGCCGGCCTGGGCTTCGGCATCTTTTTTACGGCAATCAAGTGGGCTGGCGAGGGAAGCAAAGGAGTTCTGCTGCCGATGGCCACCACCCGTGTGGGATCGCTGGCAACCTGCGCCATCACCCTTGCCCTGATCAGCGCCGCCGGTCGCCGGAAGGGCGCACCGGCGGGCGAGTTTTCGCTGTCGCGGAAGTCGGTTTACTGGGTACTGGCCGGGTGCGTTGTCGATACCTCCGGCAACCTGTTCTATATCGCGGCAACGCAGGCGGGGCGGCTGGATGTGGCAGCCGTGCTGGGGTCACTCTACCCGGCGTCCACCATCATTCTGGCCAGCCGAATTCTGAAAGAACGCACCACGGCGCGGCAGAATTTCGGCTTCGCACTTGCGGTAGCCGCGGCAGTGCTGATTACGCTGTAACACAGCGTCAATTGCTCCGAGCCGCCTGGCGTGCTACGGTCGAAGATGACGAGGTGACCTGTTTTGCCCCTTTCACAGCCCAGCCGTGTGCATGAGCTCTCTTCCGAAGAGATGGCTATCTACCGCACGCTGGACCCCGCCCGTATTCCTGAGCACGTTGCGATCATCATGGACGGCAATGGACGCTGGGCCGGTAAACGGCTGTTAAAGCGATTCTTCGGCCACAAGCAAGGCGCCGAGTCCGTGCAGTTTGTCGTCGAGACAGCGACGCGTATCAACCTCCCGTGGTTGACGCTCTACGCCTTTTCCATCGAGAACAACCTCCGCCGGCCGAAGTCGGAGGTCAACTTCCTGATGAAGCTGCTGAAGAGCTATCTGGTCTCGAATTTGAAGCGGATGAACGACAACAACGTCCGCATGAACTACATCGGCCGCCTGACCGAGCTTCCTGCCGAAGTGCAGGAGAGCATGCAGTGGGCGCAGGAACAGACAGCGAAGAATACCGGCACCACGCTGACCCTGGCGCTGAACTACGGCTCGCGTTCAGAGATCGTGGATAGCTGCCGCGCCATTCTGCGTGAGGCGATCGCCGCCGGCAAGACTGGCGAAGAGCTGCTCAACGCCATCAATGAAGAGACGATCGGACCGCGGCTGTACACCGGCCAGATGCCTGACCCGGATCTGCTGGTACGCACCTCAGGCGAGATGCGCATCTCGAACTTCCTGCTGTGGCAGATCGCCTACTCTGAGATCTTCGTGACACCACGCCTATGGCCTGACTTCCGCGGAGCGCATCTGCTGGAAGCCATCGCTGCCTATCAGGGACGCGAGCGCCGCTATGGTGGCCTGGGCGATTCCACGACTGATGAAGAAACGCTTGAGGGCACAGCAGCTGAAGCCGAAGCACTTGTTAAATAGTTGAATGGTTGAATTGTTGAATGGTGTGAAGCTGACGCCGTGCGCTGGGCTTTTACTATTCAACGATTCAACTATTCAACCAGCTTTTCTTGCTCCTTACGCCCCGCACCTAGTACCTTCCCTTTAGCACTCATGCAACGGATTCTTACCGCCACAGTTTTAATTCTCGCCGTCGCGGCTTTGCTGTGGTTCGGCAATCACTATCCATGGCTTCTGCTGTTGGCGGGATCACTGGTCGCATTGCTTGCGGGGTTTGAGTACACCAGCCTGGTCAATCTCTCCGGAGCGAAGATTCCCTACTGGTGGACCGGCGTCGCCATCCTCACCTTCTTCGCGGCGACGTTCTTCAGACCCGACCTGCAGTTGCCGGTGCTGACACTACTGGCGTTTTCGCTCTTCGTGATCTCGCTGTTTGCTGAGCCTACGGCGCGTGTATTGAAAGACGCTGCTGCCGGAGCGTTTGGCCTGCTATACATTGCCTGGCCGCTCTCGCTGCTGTATCTGCTGGCCTCCCAGTCGACCGGGCTGCTGATCTTCCTCTTCGTCTGCGTGTGGTCTGGCGATATCGCTGCTCTGTATATCGGGCGGGCGATCGGCGGAAAGAAACTGGCGCCGTCGATCTCACCAGGCAAGACATGGTCGGGATCGATCGCTTCGGTCGTTGCGTCCGTTCTGCTGGGGCTGTTGCTTACGTGGTTCGGACAGTGGCTTGCGGCGCATGGGCAGTCGATTCTGGATGTCGGTCTGAGCCTGCTGCAGGTACCGGTCTTCGCGGCGCTGATCAATGTCGCGGCACAGATCGGCGACCTGTTGGAGTCAGCCATCAAACGCGGTGCCGGTGTAAAAGACTCCGGCAATCTTCTGCCCGGGCACGGCGGTATTCTGGATCGCATCGATGCACTGCTGTTTGCGGCCCCGGTGCTGTACTACGCGCTGCTACTGCAGTCTTTCTAGTTGCTGGTTGCTAGTTCCTGGTTGCTGGATGGAAACATCGACATACTCGTTCTGGCGGTGTTTGGCATTCGAGCGGCGCTCAAATGTGTCGGGTGTTTCCCCGCCGGGGTGCCCGTCCTCGCGGAGCTAGGGCGGGCAAGGAAGCCCAGAATTCCAACAAACCCATACACCGGGTGCCCCACATACGCGAAGCTTATGTGGGATATCGCGCTACGCGCGACCGCTTTTCTCTGTCACACGATTCAGTCTCGAATCACACTCACTGCTACCCTAATCGTGCATGTTGGTGATCGTCGAAATTCCGGATGAATTCGCCTCCCAGATCATTCCTACTGGAATCAGTGGCCCCCGTTTTCTTCTGGAAGAATCTGTGGCCGGTGCTTATCGGGAACATCGGCTGACGATGGAACAAGTCCGTCAGGTGCTTGGCTTCGAAACCCGCCTGCAGGTAGATGGATTCCTGCAGCAACACGGAGTCTTCGACTACACCATTGACGATCTGGACCACGACCTTCGCATTCTGATTTAGCTGCCACCACCGATACTCGATCTTTTTGCCATCCCGTAGGGATCTGCTTCTTCGTCTGATTCTCCCCCCACTCTTGAGGTAGAAAAGCAGATTTCTCCGCTGCGCTGCGAAATGACAAACAAAATGACAAAGTCATAGCCGCAAAACGCTAAACGCTAGAATTGAGGAGCAATGTCCGTAAAGAAGATCGCTATCCTCGGCTCTACCGGATCCATCGGCACCAGCACCCTTTCTATCTGCGAAAGCTTTCCGGATCGATTTCAGCCCGTCTCGCTTGCTGCCGGACGCAACCTCGATGTAGCCGTTGCGCAGTGCAAGCAGTGGCGGCCGCGGCTGGTCTCCGTGGCGACCGAAGAACTGGCTGACCAGCTTGCCGCGCGGCTGCGCGCGGAAGGCGTGACTGGTGTTGATGTATTGCATGGCACCGCCGGGACCATTGCCGTGGCGACGCTGCCAGAGGTCGACTTTGTTGTCTCTGCTATCGTCGGCGTCTCAGGGCTCGAGGCTACATATGAGGCGGTCAAAGCCGGCAAGGACATTGGCCTGGCGAACAAAGAGGCTCTGGTCGCCGCGGGCGAGCTGATCATCGCCGAGGCGCGGCGGAACAACGTTGCTCTGCTGCCGATCGATTCCGAGCACAATGCCATTCATCAGTGCATGCGCGGTGGTGCTCCGGCCGAGGTAAAGCAGATCTGGCTGACGGCCTCCGGCGGCCCTTTCCGAAACACACCTCTGGATCTGTTCGCGTCCATCACGCCGGCGCAGGCGTTGAAGCACCCGACCTGGGTGATGGGTCAGCGGATCACCATCGATTCGGCAACCATGTTGAACAAAGGCCTGGAGATCATTGAGGCCTGCCGGCTCTTCGATCTGCCTGCTGCAAAGGTCCAGGTGACGATTCACCCCCAGTCGACCATTCACTCGTTGGTGGAGTATGTGGATGGCAGCATCCTGGCGCAGCTTTCGGTTACCGACATGCGGCTGCCGATTCTGTACGCCATGGCCTTCCCGGAGCGAATTCCTTCCGACCTGACCTTCGACATGAAGTTATTGAGCCAGTTGGACTTCCAGCAGCCTGACTTTGCCCGGTTCCCCTGTCTGCGGCTGGCTTATGAGGCCGCCGAGGCCGGTCCCGCGCATTGCATCGCCCTGAATGCGGCGGACGAAATCGCGGTCGCAGCATTCCTGGAAGGACGTATTCCCTTCCTTGGGATTCCTCGTACAATAGAATCAGTGCTCCAGCTAACCAAGCCCGGCCATCCCGCGTCCATTCAAGCGGTGCTTACGGCAGACCATGAGGCTCGACAGCTTGCACGCGAGGTAGCCCTGAGCCAGGCTGCCACCCACTGAGGTCACCGACACACTCCCAATGACAACCATTATTTATCTCGCCATCGTGCTGGGCATTATGGTGCTCGTGCATGAGCTCGGCCACTTCCTTGCCGCCAAGTGGTGTGGTGTTCGCGTTGAAACCTTCTCCATCGGCTTTGGCCGCCGACTTATCGGCTTCCGCCGCGGAGACACGGATTACCGGCTCTCTCTGTTGCCCTTTGGTGGCTATGTGAAGATGGCAGGCGATAATCCCGGCGAAGAACCGTCCGGTGATCCCGGTGAGTTCAATGCGCATCCCCGCTGGCAACGCGTGATCATTGCGCTGGCAGGACCGGTTGCGAACTTCATCCTGGCCTTCGCCATCATGACTTTCGTGTTCCACTTCCATAACGAGGTGGATGAGTACATCTCCGGACCGGCGCGTGTGAACTACGTTGTGAAGGGCTCTCCGGCAGACGCCGCAGGCCTGCGTAGCGGTGACACGATTGTCCACTTCGACAACGCCGAGAATCCGGACTGGGAAGGCGTCCTGCGCCGCGCCGCGTTGAACATGAACCAGACCGTGGCGATGAGCTACCTGCATGACGGGCAGCGCGTGAATACCCGCTTCAACGTCAACGTTGGCAAGACTACCGAGTTCAACGCCGAAGCGATGCAGAGCCTGGGCATGGTTCCGACGATGCAGGATGCACCGATCGGCGTCAATGAGGTGGATGGAGGAACTCCGGCGCAGCGTGCCGGTCTGCAGCCGGGCGACAAGATTCTCGCGATTGACGGCCTGCAGCTTCGCTCTGTTCCCGCACTGCTGGCTTATCTGAGCGACCAGGCCGGAAAGACCTCAACGCTGCAGGTCCTGCGCGACGGCAAGACACTGACAACGAACGTCACGCCGGAGATCGGCGACATCGGCAACGGCATCAAGAAGTATCGCCTTGGCTTCCGCCCGGCACAGATGCCTCTCCGTATCTCGCAGTTGCCGTGGGGCGAGGCGGTCGTGCAGTCGGTCCAGGAAAACTGGAAAGACTCAACCATGATCGTCGAGGTGCTGAAGCGGATGTTCACCCACCAGGTCTCGGTCAAGAGCCTCTCCGGGCCGATTGGTATCGGCCAGCAGATCGGCGCGGCCGCGCGCGACTCAGTGTGGACGGTCTTCCGCCTGATGGCGATGATCTCGATCAACCTCGGCATCTTCAACCTGCTGCCGATTCCGATTCTGGATGGCGGCATGATCCTGATGCTGATTGTGGAATCTGTCATCCGCCGCGACCTGAACCAGCAGCTCAAGGAGCGGGTCTACCAGGTAGCTTTCGTCTGCCTGCTGCTCTTCGCGGCCATGGTGATCTTCAATGACATCTCGAAGCTGGGATGGTTTGCGAAGCTGAAACCGTAGTTTGTCTTTATGGCATTGCAAAGCCCGGCGTATAACGCCGGGCTTTTGCTTTTTGGGCGTTGCCAGGGTAAACCTGATTACACAGATTTACTTCTTGAGTGCTACCGCCTCCGCCTCGTAGCAAGCGGCCGGGTCCCCCGAGTACTGCTCGTAAAGTTGGCGCAGTTCACACTCTCCTTCTCCCACCACCTTGAGGAACTGCTGCACCAACTCGATTGCCTCTTCCTTCGAGTCCGCCTTCAACAGAGCAAATCCACCCACCACCTCTTTCGCCTCGGTGAAAGGCCCATCCGTTACGCTGATCTTGTCGTCAGAGCGCCGAATCCGCACACCAAGAGCCGAAGGCAGGCAGCCCTCGGTGGCGAGAAGCCAGCCCTTGGTAAAACCTTCCTCGATCAGCGTGCCCATGGTTGCCATCTCTTCCGGGGAGGGAGGGGTGTTTCGTTCAGGCGCCTTGTAGATGCTTAGAAATTTCATCGTTGTCTCCTTAGAAACGTTCGGGTTGCGAGCTGGGCTATTCGAGGCCATCAGTCTGCGAAGTCCGAGCTCTATCTATGCGTCGAATCAGGGTTCCCTTATTCGACAAAAGAATTAGAAAAATGTTTATTTTTCTTTTGCGATCATCTCGGACAGGTCCCAGTACCGCTCCGTCACCTCAGGCCGAATTTATCGATGCAATCGGTTGCCGGCCCCACCACAGGGCGAACCCTCCTTTGCCGTGCCCCTTACATCGCTCCACGATATTGTTGTCCTGAGGATGGCAACTCGCCTCCTTGCAAGGAGCATCAAAAATCTGTTGGAATTATTTCTCCAAGCGCATCCATTCATCTGCCGGAGCCCCTCTTGAAGAAGACAGTACTGTCTACGGAACTCTTCGGGAAAGAAAGTGTATTTACCGAAACAGGGAAGAATTTTCTTGCTGCCATCATTGCATCGTCGGAGGACGCAATCATCACCAAAGATCTGGATGGAATCATCACAAGCTGGAACGAAGGGGCCCGTCGCATCTTTGGTTACCAAGCAGAAGAGATCGTGGGTCAGTCCATCCGGCGCCTTATCCCCGAAGAGTTGCAGCATGAAGAAGATGCGATTCTGGCCAAACTCCGCGCTGGAGAGCGCATCCGGCATTTCGAAACCACGCGGGTCAGGAAGAATGGGGAGCGATTCCCCATCTCGGTCACGATCTCGCCGGTTAAGGACGACTCTGGAGTCATCATCGGAGCATCCAAAATCGCCCGGGATATCTCGGACCGGCGGCGCGCCGAAGAGAACCGTTTCCGGCTCGCTGCGATTGTCGATTCGGCAGATGATGCCATCATCAGCAAGGACCTGAACGGCATTGTCACCAGCTGGAATAAAGGAGCGCAGCGCCTTTTCGGTTACCTGGAAGAAGAGATGATAGGACAGCCGATCCTGCGTCTGATTCCGGAAGAGCTTCAGTATGAGGAAAAAGAGATCCTGGAGAAGTTACACGCCGGCGAGAAGGTAGAGCATTACGAGACCACTCGTCTCAGCAAGAACGGCGATCTGCGCCAAGTCTCCATCACCATCTCGCCCATCCGCAATGACGCAGGTAAAGTGATTGGGGCCTCCAAGATTGCCCGCGATATCTCTGAACGCAAGAAGATGGAATTTTTACTGGTCCAGGCCGAAAAACTTGCGGCTACGGGCCGCATGGCGGCAGCCATCGCCCACGAGATCAATAACCCGCTCGCCTCGGTGTTGAACCTTATCTTCCTTGCCCGCCAGAGCAGTGCTTCCAGAGCGGAGATCCAGGAGTATCTCGGCACAGCCGAGAGCGAGCTTGAACGCGTCTCTCACATTGCGAGGCAGACACTCGGTTATTACCGCGATAACGCATCGCCCTGCGAGGTCCACCTCCACGATCTGGTCCAGAATGTCCTCTCGGTCTACCGGACCCGGCTCCAGGCGCACAACATTGTGCTGGAAACGACGTTCAACGATCTGAGAAAGATTAAGGTCCGGCCCGGAGAGATGATTCAGGTGTTGTCAAATGTCATTTCTAATGCAATGGACGCGATGCCCCTCGGCGGCTCCATGTCGATTACGGTTGCACCGACCAAGAAGGTAGATCGTAATGGAGTTCAAATCACAGTCCGGGATACGGGCAGTGGTATTCCCCGCGAGCATCTCGACAAGGTCTTTGAACCGTTCTTTACCACGAAGGGAAACCTCGGAACCGGTATTGGTCTATGGGTAGCGAACCAGCTTGTCCAACGTCATCATGGCCAGATCTCCATCTCCAGCAGTACGGAGCGAGGCGACAGCGGAACAACGGTAACAATCTACCTGCCATTTGGCAGTTTTGAAGGGACAACAACGAAACCCAATGGTGCTCAGCGTGATAGCTAACCGGCATGCTATAGAGCGATATTTGCAACCAGTCGTCCGTCTGGCAGACGGTTCAGAGCCTGCTCTCTCTGTTTTTAGCCTGTCGAAATCGGATCAAAAAGGATCTTCGCCGGCAAGGATTCGGGTTCTGGTAGTCGATGACGAGAAACTTCTGGCCGATACGACCGCGGCAATTCTTCGCGGAGCCGGTTTCGACGCAAAGCCGGTATACGGCGGATGGCAGGCTGTGGAGACAGCTCGATCCTTTGAGCCGGACTGCCTTCTTACCGATGTCAAGATGCCGGAGATGAATGGCATCGAACTCGCGCTCGTTATCTCCAAGATGCTTCCCGCCACAACGATTGTGCTTTTTTCCGGGCAAGCAGGAATCACGGATCTCCTCGATGACGCTCGTGACAACGGTTACGAGTTTCCATTGCTGGCCAAACCCGTGCATCCGCTGGCGCTCATAGAAAGGTTGAAGGACCTGACCCGCCAGAAATAATGCTTTCCGCAGAGGATCCAGCCTGGCTGGCTGGCAAAAGGTCCAGGCGCCATTTCCGTCGTGTTAGAGCAATTCTCCTAACGCTGTGTTGCTGGGCATCCCGGTAGAGAAAGTGCAGCGGGGGGGGGTCATTGTGGAAAACGCCGATAGATGCGGAATCCCTACATTACATCTACAGGAAAAATCCTCTAGGCCAGCGGAAGTTCCAGGTGAAAAACGGTCGCAAAGGGCGCGGCATAATTTCCAAGGACAAGACGTCCACCACACCGGATTGCGAGCTCTCTGGCCATCCAAAGACCGACGCCTGTGCCGATGTCCGTTTTGGTGGTGAAGAAGGGCTCGAAGAGATGACTGAGCACCTCGGCCGGGATGCCCGGCCCGTTGTCCAGAATCCGGATACAGGCAACCTCTCCCTGAGAACAGACCTCGACCACGATCTCTCCCATACCTTCTCCTACGGCATCGCAGGAGTTATTCAGGAGGTTGATCAGGATCTGGGTTACATCTTCTTTTGGAGCGCTGGTCCTCGCCGGGCTCTTCTCAACCATCCTGATCTGGCACCCCTTGGATGCGCACCGCGCTGCGAATAAATCGACGGCCTCCTTCGCAATCTCGTGAAGATCGGCGGGGCCTCCCTGAGCGAACGCCCGCTGCGTCGGGAGATGTCTCGCAACCGTGCTCAAGCGTCTGATCTGGGTGTGCGCTACTGCAAGGTATTCGCGAGACTCTTCCGACAAGGCCGGATCAGACAGCGCGAGATAAATCAGGTTCGTCAGCGCCGCCAGCGGATTATTGAGTTCGTGCGCAATGGTGGAAGAAAGGCGGCCGATTGCTGCCAGTTTTTCCGACCGGATCAACGCTTGCTCCGACCGCTTCCTGCTGTCTACGTTGCTTGTGATGCCGATCCAGGTATGCGGTCTTGTGGTCGATGGTTTCCCGCGGGCCTCAAGCCAGTGCATCTCGCCATTGGGCCATAGACACCGGAACTCAATCTCGAAGGGCGCGTTTTTTGCCAGCGCGTCCTGGTACAACTGCGACACGCGATTACGATCGTCCTCATAGACAAGCTCCAATGAGGTCTGAGGAGTGGATGCATCGAGGAGCGATCGCCCAAAGACATCCAGGCCATCCTCTTCCCATGTCATACGGGTGGTCGAAAGATTGTAGGACCACGCTACGGCCTTTGAAGCTCTCTGTGCCTCGGTCAGAACTTCTCTGCGCGCGCTGAGCTCTGATAAAGCAAAGGCCAGGCGATCACGATTCCGTCTCTG
This sequence comes from Terriglobus sp. 2YAB30_2, assembly GCF_052114765.1. Lineage (NCBI taxonomy): Bacteria > Pseudomonadati > Acidobacteriota > Terriglobia > Terriglobales > Acidobacteriaceae > Terriglobus > Terriglobus sp. 2YAB30_2. Next base: position 67,260 of record NZ_JBFRFJ010000010.1, on the reverse strand, counting down.
CCACTCCCAGCCGGCAGCAAAGGCACAACCAACTCCAAAGGTTACGGTTGCTCGCAGCACAGCTCGCACCGGATGGTCGCCATGATCCAGCTCGATGAATTTCCTCCATGCACCCAAACCCATCGAGAAGGAAGCCACGATCCCGGCAGGGATTCGCTGCCAGAGAGTAATCGCCCCAACAAAGAGCAGGGCCAGCGCAAACGGTACGTGCTTCAGGACCTCAACATGCAGACTGACACGTGTGAGGAGAAAAGGGAAAAAAATAGCCGCGATCAGCCCGCCAATCGTTCGCAGGGAAAGGACCTTACCGCGGGGTATCGAGCCGAAGCGAGAAGACATGCGCATTCAAATTCTCAGATATCGGCGCAAGTTTCTCCGATAAAGAGACAATATATCGATTCAATCAGGCTGAAGTGGTTTAAAGATAGCCTCTTTCTTTCGCGACGATCATTGAATTTATTCGATTCGGGGTTACGGTTTCCCGAAAAGTTATCCGGTTTACTTCCATGCAACATAACAGCATTTCGGATTATTACCTTTGTTTATTCCTCTGGTAATCATGGGGCGGACGATAAACGCACCCAGGAGAGATGACGGAGAGAGGCGGCAGAAAAGTCAGTAGGTCGAGAAGCAGATTTCTCCGCTCCCTTCGGTCACTACGAAATGACAAAAATACAGTCGCGCGAAGCGCAATACCCCACGCTAGAGCATTTCTCCTGTAGGTGTAGTGCGGGGCTGATGCATCTATGGGCGTTTTCCTCAATGAAAACGCCGCTGCACGTTCCTCGCGGGATACCCAGCAACAGGAGAAATGCTCTAGACCCCACCCTTTCGCACCGCGAAAGAATGGGGCAACGGGAGTTTGGGCACTACTAACCGCCAATAACAAGGTGAGGCGACTACGTTATGCGGCGGTCTGAGGCTCACCCCTCATGCGTGGTTTGCAGCTCTTCCACGATCACCTTTGCGGCTTCGCGGGCATCGGACTCTTTGTCGGGCGGAAAGCTGATGGCGCCGACACGGGCGTGGCCGCCGCCTCCGTAACGCTCGCAGATTGCGGCCAGGTTCACCAGTTTCTCCACCGGAACCTTTGTCCATGGGTTCGTGCCCACGGCTACTTTCGTACGGAACGATGATTTGCTAAGGCCGATGTTGTAGACGCCATCGGGGAAGAGATAGTACGGGATGAACTTGTTGTAGCCCTCGGTTGGCTGGTCGGTGATATCGAATGTAATCACACCGCGCTCACAGGTCGCGCGCGATCCGATCAACTCGACCGATGCCTGATGCTTGGCCAGCAATGGCTCCAGCAGATCGGCAACGAACGGCTGCTTCAGAATCTCTTCCAGCGGCATCTCGGTCAGCATCGGGATCAGGCGCGGAATCAGCGTATCGTCCTGCGTGGACTCAATCACCATGGTCAGGCGCATGGCTGCTTCCTTCATGCCGACGGCCGCCTCAGCGCTCTCATACTTGGCGCCGTCCACGATATTGGCCCAATAGATAAGGTCCTTCAAGCCACTGACATCCATCCCGAACTTCGTGCTGGCGATATGCGCGATGAAGCTGGTGCACGAGGTGTAGGTGGGATCGAAGAAGTGCCGCATCGTCTTCGAGCCATCATGCTGGCCCGCCTCAAAGGCAGCTTGATCTTCTTTGGTGAGAAAGGCCGACTGATGGTGGTCAAACCACCAGGTCAGCTTTGGCGAGGGTGAGTACTTGAAATCGACAATGGCATTCTCATCCCCGACGAACTCGTCGCCGTCGAACAAAGCTCCGGCACGATGCACCAGGCCCTGGTACTGATACTCCGTCGCTGTGCCGATGCACTCCCGGTGGAAGCGTGTAAACAGGGACGCGGAGCATGCTCCATCAAAACATCTGTCGTGATAAAAGACGCGGCAGTTCAAATGCGGGCAAGACCTCACTCGATCGCAGCCTGTTTTCACTGCGAAATTCTAAGCATAGAGCATTTTCCCTGTCGGTGTAGTGTAGGGGCTCCGCATCCTATGGGCGTTTTCCGTAATGAAAACGCCACTGCACACCCCTTCCGGAATACCCGGCAACAGGGAAAATGCTCTAGTGATCGGGCGGGAGGTGTCAGGCAAGCTGCATACCGCGGAAGCTGATATTCCTGGTGTGGGTGAAGCCCAGCCGCTCGTAGATCGCAATGGCACGGTGGTTTGCGGCAGCCGCGTGGAGGTAGCTTTCCGCGCCCGCATGGCGGTGTTCGGCCATCACATGACGGATCAACGTAGCGGCATATCCCTTCCCGGTATGTTGCGGATGGGTACATACAGCGCTGATCTCCCGCCAGCCCGGCAGCGAGACCCGCACCCCGGCCATGGCAATCAACTCTCCCTCGACACGAAGGCCGTAATACTGCCCTAGCTTCCAGGTCGCGGGACGGAAATAGCCGGGAAAGGCCACATCGGTCAGGGCAACCATCTCATGCGCCTCTGCTTCGCCCAGGGGAAGAACCTGGTCGCTGAAGGCCGCTACAGAAGCATCGCCGGCGAAGTGCATCTGCACGCCCGGCAGGTGAACACTCTCCACCAGGCCATCCACCGCGGCCAGATCGTCGCCAGTGAGATAGACCCTTTCGCCGGGATGCAGCAGGTCGCGGAAGGCAGCCATGCAGGCAGGGTCACGGACATCCGCAACGCCGCCGAAGGGGATCACCTCAGCCGGGTAGCGGCGCGCGAGATCGCCGCCAATGGCGAGTGGGGCATTCGCGGTAACCAGACCGCTCCAGAAGGGATTGGTAAAGTCAGGGTGACTCATAGTGGTGACTCTCTGCGGGCTTCGCTCAGATCGAGCTCACGCTCGATCTTGCGCTGCACCTCGTCGCTGATGCGTCCCTCGTCGCGCAGACGGAGAAGCGCATTGCGCTCCGTATGGATGGCGGCGAGAGCGACCTCGCGATAGCGATGCGAATGACCTTCGTTGGTCTCCGGCGCGCCGCAGTCGGCTACCGCCTCCAGGCGATGCTCGTATTGATGGATCAGATCCTCATAGGCGTGTCCGGCATGGTTCCCGGCACGATCCCGGCTCTCCTGCAGATAGGCCAGCGCCTCTTCCAGCACAAGCTTGCGGGCCTCGTTCTCTTCACAGTCGGGGCCGCTCTGATTATCGAGACCGAGCGCATGGATGACCTTCGGCAGCGTAAGTCCCTGCAGGACCAGCGTGACAAAGATGACGCAGAAAGTAAGGAAGACGATGAGGTTCTTCTGCTGGATCTGCTCCGGCAGCGAGAGCGCGGCGGCCAGAGCCACGACACCGCGCATGCCCGTCCAGCCCACAACAAACGATGCCTTCATGGCCGGATAAGGAACATGCTGCCTGAGCAGACGCCGGCGGATAAAGTAGGCCACACGCGAACCAGGAGCGACCCAGACCAGCCGAAGGATGATCAGAGCAACAGAGAGAATGATGCCGTTGCGGATCATCTCCATGTGGCTGTAACCCTTGATTCCCGCCAGCACGGTAGGCAGTTGCAGCCCGATGAGAACGAAGACCAGGCCGTTGAGGGTGAACTCCAACGTGCCCCATACCGCATAGGCCTGCATGCGAACCTGCGGCGAGAAGATACGCGCCGACTGCTGGCCGAGGTAGAGACCGCAGGCCACCACGGCGAGAACTCCGGAGGCCTTGACCTCTTCCGCCGCAAGATAGGCGCCATAGGGAACCACGAGCCCGAGAGCGATCTCAACCGGCCCATCGTCGATCCAGTGCTCCAGCCGGGTGAAGACGGCGCCGAGCAGCAGGCCTACTCCCACACCGCCGACCACTAGCCAGAGCAGCCGGAGAAGTCCGCCCGTAACCGTAGGGGTTGTACCGTGCAACATGAGGTCCAGGCCGAACTCAAGGGCTAGAAGGCCGGTGGCGTCATTCAAAAGGCTCTCGCCTTCGAGCACGTCTACGATGCGGCGAGGCAGCCCCAGGCGCTTGGCGATGGCGCTGGCGGCAATAGCGTCGGTCGGCGAGACCACCGCTCCCAGAAGCACACCGGCACGCCAGTCGAACTCCTTCAAAAGCCAACGGTTAGCCACCCAGGCGACGCCAATGACAGTAAATCCGACCAGCCCTACGGCAAGCATGGCAATGCTGGTGAAATTGAAACGGAAGTCGCGCCACGAGGTCTGCCATGCAGCCGAATAGAGTAGCGGTGGCAGGAAAACCAGAAAGACGATATCCGGATTCAGAGGAATTGCCGGAAGGTGCGGTACAAAACTGAGCAGCAGGCCGCCGATCACCAAAACAATGGGATACGGCTTCTGCCACCGCCGGGCCACACCCGCGATCGACGCGACGAAGGCCAGCAGAAGCATCAGCACCAATTCCAACGAGTGCAGATTTCCACCCATCTCAGCAGCATACCGGAGCGTCGGTTAGACTCAAGCTGACCATGGAAGTGACCGACCTCCAGGCTGTTGCGACCTCCCCGGAGCGCACACGCCGGATTTTGAAGTTCGTTGGCATCAGCGCCGGCGTTGTTCTGGTTCTAGTGCTGATCGCCGGCGTCTCATTGCGGCTGTGGCTGTCACATGCTCTCAATGCGAGTCTGCCGCAGGTGGACGGAACTGTGCATACGCGCGGGCTTACCGCGTCCGTCAAGGTAGAACGAACAGCAGAGGGAATGCCTGCGATCCACGCGGGCAATCTGCACGATCTCGCCTTCGCGCAGGGATATGTCACCGCGCAGGACCGCCTGTGGCAGATGGACATGTTGCGGCGTTATGCCGAAGGGCGTCTGTCGGAGATTCTCGGCTCGATGACGCTCGAACACGACCGGACACAGCGCTATTTGCAACTGGGAGCCGCAGCCGATGCCGCCCTGCCGCATGTCGCTCCGGACCAGATGCAGTTGCTGAACGCGTATGCCGATGGTGTGAACGCGTTCATCGCCGAGAGCGAGGGTCATCTGCCGCTGGAGTTCCGGCTGCTGCACTATTCGCCGGCGAAGTGGACACCGCATGATTCGTTGCTGGTGGGTCTGTCGATGAGCCAGGAGCTCTCCACCTCATTCCCCACCAAGCTGGCCCGCGAGACGCTCACGGCGCGGCTGTCGCCTGAGCTGCTTGCCGATCTCTATCCTGTCGGCTCCTGGCGCGATCATCCTCCCGTGGATGGTCATCCGAGCCTCTCCGCACCCAATCAGGACCCTCCTGACGCTCCGCTGGATGAGACGCAGACGAAGCTGACGCTTCCGGCATCTTCCATCGAAGAGCTGCAGCATGTCCTTCATCCCTTCACCTGCGAGGGCTGCGTCTCCGGATCGAACAACTGGGCGGTGAGCGGGGCGCACACGGCAACAGGCAAGCCACTGCTGTCGAACGATATGCACCTGGGGCTCGACATTCCAGGCATCTGGTACGAAAGCTCGCTGGAGTCGCCTGAGCTGCACGCCACCGGCGTCGCCCTGCCCGGCGTGCCCTTCATCATCGTGGGCCACAATCAGCACATCGCCTGGGGCTTCACGGCATCGCTCGCTGACGTGCAGGATCTCTATATCGAAAAGCTGCGGGCCTCCGCCGCCAATCCAAAGCAGCGCGAGTTCCAGACGCATGATGGTAACTGGCTGCCCGTGGCGATCCGTCAGGAAGTGATCCACGTCCGCGGCGGGAAAGATGTGCCGCTGGAGATCAGCCTGACTACCCACGGCGGACATCCTACGCCGATCATTAGCCCGATGATTCCACGGGAGCAGCGGTCGCTGGCGCTGGCATGGACCGTCTATGATCCTGAGGTCACCGCCAGCCTCCCCTTCCAGGCCGTGAATCAGGCAAGCAACTACGAACAGTTCGTCACGGCCTTCCGCACCTTCGGAGGACCATCGCTCTCAGCCGTCTATGCGGACGACCAGGGGCATATCGGCTATCACGCTATCGGCAAGGTGCCGGTGCGTGGCGATGCACAGCATCCTTCCGGCCTGTCTCCGGTCCCGGTGACCGACGGCTCGTATGAGTGGAGCGGCTATATAAGCTACGACCTGATGCCGCAGGCGCTCGATCCAGAGTCCGGTGTACTGGCTACGGCCAATGCCCGCATCACGGCGGACGATGCTCCGTATACGCTGGCGCTCGACTGGGAGAACCCTTATCGCAATGAGCGCATCTGGAAGCAGCTTCTGCCTTCGAAGGGGCTGACCGCAGCCGACATGATAAAGCTGCAACTCGACGTCTACTCTGACGGCGACCGTGTTATCGCACAGAAGCTGGCATATGCCATCGACCACTCGAAGACCAAAGACAAGCGGCTGCACCAGGCCGCGGATCTGCTGCGCGTATGGAACGGCAACATGGAGACCAGCTCCCCGGCAGCAGCAATCGTGAGTGCGACGCGCACAGCGCTGTGGCCCATGCTACTGCGGCCTCTGCTGGGCAACGATTGGAGGCTATACCGTTGGAACTCCCGTTCGTTCGTACAGGAGGAGCTGATTTCGCATGCCCCGGCACGGTGGCTTCCGAGCCAGTACAGTGACTGGAACGATCTGTTGACGGCTGCTGTCCAGGAAGGCCTGCGCGATGCGAATGCTCCCAGAGACCTGTCGCACTGGAGCTATGGCGCCATGCACCGCATCGACCTGCAGCATCCTCTCTACGGAACGAACCGGATCTTCCGCCGCATCTTCCCTGCCGCGGCCGGCCCTGGCAACTTCCCGCTGCCCGGCGACACCATTACCGTGCGTGCAGGTTCTGCGACCTTCGGCTCCAGCGAACGTTTCACCGCCGATCTTGCCGACTGGGAGAACTCGAATCTCAACGTGCCTGTCGGTCAGTCCGGCAATCCGCGCAGCGCAAACTTCCGCGACCAGTGGACTAACTGGTATGACGGTAAGCCTCTGCCGCTTCCCTGGAATACGGTGAAGGCGCAGCACACCCTTACGCTGGAACCATGAGTCCACCGGCGTGGAAACGACAGCTTGCACCCGCAGCCGTAGTCGCGGTGGCGGCATTCCTTGCCGTGCTGCCGCTGGTGCTGCATGGCTGCTCCTGCGGCCATGACTTCGACTTCCACCTGGTGAACTGGCTTGAGGTGCACGCGCAGTTTCAGCGCGGTGTACTGCATCCGCAGTGGGCTTTCACTGCAGCCTGGGGAACGGGAGAACCGCGCTTCGTCTTCTATCCCCCGCTTTCATGGATCATCGGAGGCCTGCTTGGCTTCCTGATGCCGTACACGGCCGCTCCGATTGTCTACACCTGGCTCTGCCTCTTCCTTGCGGGTGTGGCGTGTCTGCGCATGGTGTCGGCAATAGGCGGTGACGCTGTAAGCAGTCATCGCTGGATACCGGCGGCCATTGCCGTAGCGTACCTGGCGAATCCCTATCTTCTGTTCACGGCCTATGAGCGCACTGCCTACGCCGAACTGCTTGCGGCGGCATGGATGCCGCTGCTGCTGACAGCATTGCTGCGCGAGAGACCACGATGGCTGGAGATCGCCATCCCTGTGACTCTGCTGTGGCTGACAAATGCGCCTGCTGCGGTGCTGGGATGCTATGGACTCCTGATGCTTGGCATGCTGCGGCTGGTGCTGTGGCCGCGTGCGCTACGCCGCGAAACGATCGCGCAGTTCACCCTGGGCACCCTCTTCGGTCTGCTGTTCGCGGCACTGTACATTGTGCCGGCGGTCGTCGACCGTAAATGGGTCCAGGCGGCGATGGCGATCGTCGAGGGCGTGCGACCCGAAGACAACTTTCTCTTCGGCCACACAACCGATCCGCTGCACGATGCGGTTCTATGGCAGGCCTCGCGGATCGCGGTTGTGCTGTTCGCCGTAAGTCTCACCCTGGTGCTGTTGCTTCGCCGAGACAAGACAGCCCGCCTGCTGGGCGCCATGACCGCGCTGCTGCTCGTGCTGCTACTGCCCGTCTCCGCTGTCATCTGGCATCACGCGCCGCAGCTCAGTTTCCTGCAGTTCCCCTGGCGGTTCCTTTGCCTGCAGCAGACCATCGCAGCCGCACTACTGACCCTGTGCGTGCCGGCGCTGACGCGGAGCCGGAGTACATGGATCATGCCTGCCGGAGCCGTAGCAGTTCTGGCCGTGACTACCGTCATCGCACATCACTTCTACCTGCAGGAGTGCGACGACGAGGACGCACCCGGGGCACACATTGTTCTGTTTGCCCGTGGCGGCGGCGTGATGCCCACCGATGAGTACACGGTGCGTGACGCCGACAATGACGTGCTGCAACAGGGCAACCCGGTATGGTGGATCGCGGGCAAGCCCGATGCTCCAGCGCCCGTGCTGGGTCCGGGGACAGAGATGCGTGTGCGCGTCCTGGGCCTTCCTCCCCGTCCGGAAGACGTCACCTGGAACACAGAACATACACGGATGCAGGTGCTGTGGCCGCGGTCATTCTGGCTGATCGTAAATCGCCGGGCCTACCCTGCGTGGCAGGTGACCAACAACGGCTCACCGGTCCCCGTGACCGAGCGTGCTGACGGTTTGATGGCGATTCCTCTGCCCGCCGGGCCGAACAATGTGGAGATCCGCTACCACCACACTCCGGCGGAGATGCTGGGCGTGGTGCTCTTCCTAATGGGCATACTGCTGGCAATACTGATGCGTCGAACAGAGCATTTCTCCTAAGGGTGTAGCGGAAAGTTTTGGCTGTATGCGCCGTTTTCCTTCGAAGAAAACGGCATTCGCAGATTTATCCAAAGCTACCGTATTAGGAGAAATGCTCCAGAGACACAGGGGCAGCGGGCGCTGTGACCATTTATTCTTAAACGCGAACGCAATGTCTGTTGAAACCATCCTTACCGAAGCCGTCACGGTGACGGACGCCGCGCTGGAGCGCCTACTGCCCGGCCCCGATGCCCAGCCCCATTCCATTCACCGCGCCATGCGCCATTCGACCTTTGCCGGCGGAAAACGCCTCCGGCCCGCGCTGGTGCTCGAGGCAGCTCGCATGGTTGCCGGCAGTTTGCCTGAGGGGGCGGAAGAGTGCGGCGCAGCCATCGAAATGCTGCACACCTATTCGCTGATCCACGACGATCTTCCGGCGCTGGACAACGATGACCTGCGCCGCGGCAAGCCGACCTGCCATGTCGTCTTCGGCGAAGCGATTGCCATTCTTGCCGGCGACGCCCTGCAGACAACCGCCTTTCAGACACTCGCCCAACTGAAGTGCCCAGCGACATCCGCGGTACAGATTCTTCGCGAGGTTGCCATCGCCGTGAATACAGGCGTTGGGACCGATGGACTTGCTCCCGGCATGATCGGCGGGCAGGTGGTGGATATCGAGAGCGAAGGCAAAAAACCAACGGCAGAGCTGGTGGAGGCGATTCACCGCTCGAAGACTGGGGCTTTGATCACAGTCTCCATCGTTGCCGGCGGCCTGTATGCCGGAGCCTCCGCGGAGGATGTGGCCCGCCTGCGCACCTTCGGCGAAAAGCTGGGTCTGGCCTTCCAGATCGTGGACGATGTGCTGGACCTCACACAGGACTCTGCCCAACTGGGCAAGACGGCAGGCAAGGACGCTGCAACCGACAAGGCTACCTGGCCCGCAGTCTATGGCATTGAGAGGTCGATTGCCGACGCCGACGCCATGATCCGCGAAGCGTATGACGCCATCGCTCCCTGGGGCGAGGCAGCAGAACCGCTGAAGACGATTGCGCGCTTCCTTGTCGAACGGAAACACTAGGAAGAGTTAAAAGTTGGAAGTTGGAAGTTGAAAGTTGAAGCGTTAAGGCATGGGTGTCGGAAGGTATCGGGGCACCTTGCGTTTCAGCGCTTCCCCGTTGAGGCCGGATAAGTTATGACCATCGAGGAGATTCGCCGAGCCCTGCGTGACTGCTTCCATCCTGCACTGAAACTGAATGTGGAGGCTCTGGGCCTGATCGAGAAGATCAGCGTTACTCCAGACAAAGATGCGCCCGGAGCGGGGATTCCCGGCGTTCCGCAGAAGCACATCATCAAGTTGTCGCTGTATCGTCCGACAGAGGATGAGACCGCGACAGCAATGATGATGGAGCTGATTCGCAATCGGCTTTACGGTTTCCCCGAGACCGGAACGGTCGAGATCACCCTGCTGGACGGATGGACACCACAACGCCTGACCGACGAAGCCCGCGAACAGCTTGCGGCACAGTTGCGTCCGCAGCAGTTGGTGCAGATAAAAGTTGAAGACGTACGACGTGGTTGACGGACGCACGCTGGGCACATTATGCAGGTGTGAGTTGCAGGTTCAAGTTGAAAGTTGAAGACGTACAGCATGTGTAACCCATGCACCGGGTGCCTCATCCATCGCATCGCGATGAGTGGGTGACGAAGCAACGGTCCACAAACAAGCCGCAAATCTAAGCGCTGAAGGCGCGCTCTATACCAGCCTGGGGCAACGCCCCAGGTTTGCAAGCGAGAGACGAAAGAGGGCTGAAGGCCCGATCTATAATTCTGCCGCTACTCCGCAAGAAGGCGCTTGATGTTGGCCTCGACATCGTCTTTGCTTACGATCCCGATGTAGGTCGCGGCGATGCGTCCTGATTTGTCGATCAGGTATGTCGCCGGATATGAAGCGAAGCCATACGACTTGATGACCGCATCATTGCCCATCACGATCGGATAGTTGACGTGATTGCTGGAGACAAACGGCCGTACTTTTCCCCACGCCTCATGTTCATTCTTCAATCCTTCATAAGGGATATCCGCCGAGATACCGAGGGCGGTAAAGCCTTTATCCGAGTAGGCATGATGGAGTTCAATGAACGACGGAATCTCCAGAACGCAGCCGCCGCACTCTGTTGCCCAGAAATTCACTAGAACGACCTTTCCACGAAAGTCCGCGATCTGAACTTTTCGTCCATTCGAATTGGCAAGATGGAAGACCGGGGCTGCTTTCCTATTGGCAGTGGCCACAAGAACGGCGTGAACATTTTTCTGCGCGTAAGCAGACGGCAGGAGGGTGAAAGCGAAAGCAAGAACGATTCCAACTCTGCAGCGAACGTTCGGCATGGCGAAGCTTCCTTTTCAGAAGAAGTTGAGGGTTGAAGACGTAATGCGTTGGCTGCGAAATGACAAAGGTCGAACTGAATTGTCGAATTATAGATCGGGCCTTCAGCCCTCTTTCGTTTCTTGTGTGATCAGACCTGGGGCGTTGCCCCAGGCTGATATAGGACGCGCCTTCAGCGCTTGAAATGCATATCGAGCTTCGCTCGATCATCCCACCCATCGCTATTCACCCCAACGAACAAGTTCGTCGGGACCCCGATACGCGATGGATGGGGCACCCGGTGCATGGGCTATCAGCGCGTGGGGGACAGCGAACATCCCTTACACTTCCAGCACGCGCTCTTCTTCCACTAGGATGTGATCCACAGTGCAGGGACCCTTCTTCCCGGTAGCGTGCACGATGGCGGCGATGCTCAGCAGTCCGAGCGCCAGCATGCAGACACCATTCCACTGCCAGTGCACCCAGGCGAAGGTCACCAGGGCAGAGCCGACGGCCGCGCCCGAGAAGTACACCGTCATGTAGACCGTGTTCAGGCGGCTGCGGGCAGAGGCATCGAGACCGAAGATACGGGTCTGGTTCGCGATCTGCGACATTTGCGCACCCATATCGAGAACAATAACGCCAACCACCATAGCGCCCACATGAGCCGCCATCGGCATATGCAACCTGTCCTGCGCCCACAGCCAGATAAAGCTGGCCGCCAGCGTTACCAGAGCCCAGGAGAGGACGTAGCGCGGTCCGTGGCGGTCTGCCATGCGTCCAGCAAGCGGGGCGACGACGGCCCCAGCCGCTCCGACGACACCGAAGGTGCCGGCGGCGCCGGCTCCGAGACCATAGCGGGTACCGAGAAAGAAGGCCAGCGTGGTCCAGAAACAGGAAAACGAAGCAAAGATCAGTGCGCCCATCGCGGCCGACTCGCGCAACAGCCGCTGGCTCGACCACAGCGTCCACAAGGAACGCATCGCCTCGCCATAGCTGAGCTTATGCTTCGGCGGCAGGGCAGGCATGGTGCGCCGCAGCATGGGGACGAAGCTGAGATTGATCACCGCGGCAACAACGAAGACAGTTCGCCAACCCGCAGCGGCGCCGAAGTGGATTCGGCTGACCCAGCCGGAGAAGGTGCGGGCCAGCAGTACACCCAGCAGCAGACCGGTCATCACCGTGCCGATGGCGCGGCCCCGCTCTTCATCGCTGGCGAGGTCTGGGGCAATCGGCAGCACGATGTGCGTTACGGAAGCCAGAAGGCCCACCAGAGCACTGGCAGCGATGAGCCAGGGCAGCGACTGGGCGGCAGCCGTCAGAAGCAGCGCAACGGAGACTGCGGCGTACATGCGGAGCATGAGGCCACGGCGCTCCTTTAGATCTCCCATGGGGACAAAGGCCAGCATGCCCAGCGCATAGCCCACCTGCGTCGCTACGGCGACGTACCCGGTGGCTCCGCTGGTGGCGCCGAAGGTGTGACCCATCTCCACCAGCAATGGCTGGTTGTAGTAAATGCTGGACACGCCCACAGCGCAGGCAAGACCAAGAAATGGCAGTGGGGTGTGCTTTTGGGCCTTACTCATAGTGGTCCTACCACTGATTGTAGGCCCTTTGGAGCCAATTCTCCTAAAGGTGTAAAGCGGAATTCCGGCTGCTTGCGCCGTTTTCCACGAAGAAAACGGCTCTCGCTGATTTATCCAACGACGCAGCATTGGAGCATTTTCACTGCAGGTGTACCGAGAGGATTCCGCAGCTATGGGCGTTTTCCGCAATGAAAACGCCGCTGCACGCCTTTTCCGGAATACCGAGCAACAGTGAAAATGCTCTAAGAGAATTGCTCTGGGAACTATTTGCTTGCGTGACGTTTCACGATAGACAGCTTTTCGCCGGCCAGAATACGCCTGGCCTGGCTGCGCGCGTGAGTGGCCCAGGGACCGATGGGGTCCAGGCGGACGTAGGCGAGCCAGTGCGGCAGCGCCCGGCGGCGCTCTGCGCAGCGCTCGAAGGTCAACGCCAGGTTGTAGTGAGCGTCGGCGTAGGAGGGCGACAGGGCGATGGCGCGTTTGTAAGCTTCAATGGCCTCAGGAAGCCGCTGCAGCTCGTCCAGCACGTTGCCAAGGTCGAAGAAAGCCAATGCGTAGCTGGGGTCGGCAATCGTGGCGCAGCGGTAGAGCTGCTCGGCGCGGCCATAGAGCTTCTGGTTGTAGTAGATGGTTCCCAGGTTGATGCAGCCCGGAGCGTGGTTCGGATCGAGCTCCAGCAGGTCGAGATAGATCTGCTGCGCCTGGCCAATGGTCGCAGTGTGCTCTTCCAGTTGCACCGCCTGCAGGAACATCTCCTGCACCTGCATCGCCTTGTCGATGGCGGCCTCATGCGCGCGCACCACAGCCAGCGGACGGGATGCCTGCGGATCGAAGTCAAAGAGAAGCTGCTGCGCTACAGGATCTACCAGAGCACCGGAGTGACGGAAGACCAGACGGGAGCCGCGGCGGGCAATCGAGGCTGCCTCAACCAGCGGGTTGGTCATTCCGGAAACACGCCGCATGGCATCGATGCCGGCACGGATAGAGCGGGATGAGATACGCGAGGCGCTGAGGTCGCGCAGACGGCGCAACCGTACCAGATCCTCAAAGCTGTAGCTTTCTTTGACGGCGGAGAGGCCGGCACGCTCCCACCCGGCCAATTGCCGGGGATGGAGCCGCAGAATACGAAGCACATCCTGACGGCTGTAGCTATCGCTTGGGGTTATCTCGATCGGCACCGTCTCCTCTTGTGCCGAGTATGCTTCGCAAACAGGCTGTAATCAAGAGGGTTAGCGGGGTCTACGAAAGAAATCAGTGGAATTCGCGTACCAAATCTGGTACTAAAGTTCGCCCGTGTCATCAGTGAAGCCCAGAGCGACGAGACAAGGAGCAACAAGAATAACGAGAAAGAGGATGGCGATGAAGAGATCGTGCATGGTGAACATCCCCGATTCATCGGCGGATTAGAGCTGAACGTGAACGGTGTTTGTTTTTGGGCATACCGCCACAGACCGATTGAAGAGCAGATTTCTCCGCTGACGCTTTACCCGAGCCAGCAAAGCGCTCTGATGCACATACTGCCGATCTCGCTCAAAATTCTGGTTGAATCCTATCGAAATGAACAAAAGGATCGCATAGCAGTGATCTTGGATTGTCGTGGGGATTGTCGCTGGAAGCAGAGTGGAAGTGACTGGAGCCGACGGCCGGACTTGAACCGGCGACCTGCTGATTACGAATCAGCTGCTCTACCAACTGAGCTACGTCGGCGGACTCCTCAGTGATTTTATCGGGGATTGACGCTGCACGCAAAGCCGGTGGAAATGAAAAGGAAGAAGCCGCCCGGCAACAGGGCGGCCTCTTCGTAGGGAGAATAGTTCCAACGGAGGCAAAGCCATCAGAACTTTCTGGCGAAATACTATGGTTCGCCCAAACGGGGTGTCAAGGCAATTTCTGGCCATCCATAAGCCTCTTATTATCAATGAGATAAAGAGTGACCAAACAGTAACCTGAGCCAAAATCTGTTCGCCCTTTATTCTCCTCTGAGGGGGTAACCTTTCCCGGCAAACCTGCCTGAATTCAGCCCGTTAGATATTTCGCTGCACCAGAAACGGGTCAGTTTTCCCGGGCCGGGGGTGGAGCGTCCCGGCGCAGATCCTGACGCAGATCCAGGTGAATGAACTCGGCATCATGCATTGACGAGGCAGGCTTTCCCTGCAATACGCGAATCAATGCACGGCCTCCACCGAAGAACGCACCCAGCACCAATGCAGCGATCCCCATGGCAAAGACACCAAGGATGATGTTGACCAGCAAGCGTGCCGCCTTGCTGGCTTCACTGATGTAACCCTCTGGTTTGTTCCAGGTGACGTTGGTCTCATAGTGCACCTGGTCAAGAAGCTTCTTCGCTTCTTCCGCGGTGAACTGACCATAGGTGATCGCGACGATAGGGCCAGCTCGCCGAACAGAGATGGAGTCTGTTGTCGCTCCTGCGGGCAGATGATCGAGCAGATCTTTCAGCAGCGCACGTGAGCGATCGCCGGCAATCGTTGGCGTGGGATAGTAGATCGCAACGAAGGTGCCATGAGGATATTGCCCTGTGGCGATCTCCGGCGACTTGGAGAAATCTACGATGGATGGATTCAGCTGCCCGCCATCGTGCTGATAGGTCGCGGGACCAACGGCATACTTCACGCTCTCCGCACGAAGACCTGACTTCGGCAGATACGAAAGCAATCCCGGAGCGCGCCCGGCGGCGCCGCCAAGCTTCGGCAGTCCGTTGGTCAATGTCTCCAATGCTTTGTAGTCAGGCTGCGTTTGAAACGAAGCAGAGACCAGTGTTGGTCCGCTCCAGAAGAGCACTTCGTTTCCTTTCACATCAGCCTCATTGCCGATCTTTGCCGGACCGGCGTGTGTGCCCGACTGCCGCAGCGAAGCGAAGGCTGCATAAGCGCCGGTTGCATCCATATACTGCGTCGCGACGATTGAGAGCTGATTCTTTCCGGAGGTGTAAATGCCGGCCTGCGACCGCTTTACGCCTAGCTCTTTGTTGATGACGTCGTTGAGGCCTGTATCGGTGACAGCGGGCTTCTGATCGGTGAGCGTCCACGTGCCGAGCGATTGCGGGAGCAGTGGCGCCGGCGGAAGCTGCACGGTGGTCGAGGGATTTTTCTCCTGCGCCGGCTGCTGGGCAAACACACCTGTCCCCAGGGCAACACTGAGAAGAACCGCGGAGAAACAACGCCTGATCACAATTGTGAGACTACCACCCGACCGCCAATGGAAGCACGCCGCGCCTTGCATGAGGAGATAGACAACGCCGAGATCAATTTAGTTCCCGCGACGGCTTTGGCGCAGAGCGCCTGATGTGTATAACTCAGGTATCCGTTCCATCTTGATGAAGCCGCATGGCTTCCTGGCCGCACGTGTCTGGCAGTCCAACTCTGTTCAAAGGAGTGTGCTGTGACGAGTTCCCGCATCTTTTCTCTTCTTGCGCTTACCTGCAGCGTCGTGTCTTCACTGCCGGCGCAGACCGTTGATGTCAGCAGAGTTCACACCTACGCCGACACGCATCGCCGCGAGATCGTAGAGGAGTATCTCAAGCTGTTGTCGCTG
Organism: Terriglobus sp. 2YAB30_2; assembly: GCF_052114765.1. Taxonomy (NCBI): domain Bacteria; kingdom Pseudomonadati; phylum Acidobacteriota; class Terriglobia; order Terriglobales; family Acidobacteriaceae; genus Terriglobus; species Terriglobus sp. 2YAB30_2. Next base: position 51,189 of record NZ_JBFRFJ010000010.1, on the reverse strand, counting down.
CCGAATATCCACGGCGACGCTAAAGCGCTGCAGGCCAATGCCGATCTACTGGCCGCGATGATGAAGAAGCGCGGCCTGGATACGGCGATATGGCCGACGAGCAGTGGGGTTCCGATGGTCTTCGGAGAGAAGACCACCCCGGGAGCGAAACGGACGATCCTCTTCTATATCCATTACGACGGCCAGCCGGTAGATGCAAAACGGTGGGCGCAGCCCGACCCATTTGTCCCGGTGGTGCGGACCGACAGTATAGAAGCCGGCGGCAAAGTGATGACCGATCTGTCGAGTGCAACCTTTCCCGATGCATGGCGGATCTATGCGCGCGCTGCGGGAGACGACAAAGCCCCGATCGAGGCTTTTCTCTGCGCATTGGACGCGATCGGATCGTCGCAGCGGGAGAACGTAAAGGTCTTCCTCGATGGCGAAGAGGAGGGCGGCGGCAAAGGGCTGGCTGAGGTGATTCAGAAGTATCCGGAGAAGCTTCGTTCCGATCTTCTGGTTATTCTCGATGGACCGCAGCATCCCAGCGGGCCGACCATCTATTACGGCGCGCGTGGCGGAGCCGGCGTCAACGTAACCGTCTACACCGCCAAGCAGGGGATGCACAGCGGCAACTACGGCAACTGGATGCCAGACGCCAATGTGCGCCTGGCGCAACTCATCTCTTCGATGGTGGACAGCACGGGCAAGGTGGTCATTCCGGGTTTCTACAGCGACGTGCTTCCCTTCGCTACCGAGGCAAAGGCGATGATGGACGCGGTGCCTGATCAGAGCGCGCAGATGCAGCGCGACTTCGGTGTGGGATCGCTGGACGGCGCGGCACATTCGCTGCAGGAGGGTCTGAATCTTCCCGCGTTCAGCGTGCACACCATGAAGGGTGGCGAGGTTGGTGGTGTGATTGCCGCCAGCGCGACGGCGGAGATTGCGATGCGGCTGGTGAAAGAGAACCATCCGCAGGTAATGGCGGAACGGGTGATCGACTTCATCCGCGCGCAGGGTTACTACATTGTCGACAAGGATCCGGATGTGGCAACGCTTGCGTCCCATGCGAAGGTGGCCAAAGTGACCTCGCGCGCTCTAACTGCCACAAGCGGTGGAGCATGGAGGACAGACCCGAACGATCCACAGGCGGTGTTTGCGACCGGAGCGCTGAAGGCTGCATGGGGAGACAAGATTGTGCGCATTCGTACGCTGGGCGGCAGCGTGCCGGCTTCACCGTTCATCGATGCGTTTCATGTGCCGACGGTGGGAATATCGATTGCGAATTATGACGATAACCAGCACACGGATAACGAGAATATCCGGTTGGGGAATCTGTTCGATGGTGTGACGACGCTGGCGAGTCTGATGCTGCAGTAGCGGGAATAGAAAGACGTTTCGCGTGTAACGCGAATACCCAGGTCTCCGAGGGACCTGGGGCACCCGGTACATGGGCACACCTGGAGTTACCAGGTCAGAGTCACAGTCTTCAAAACGTACTTAGGCATGGGCTGTGGTGTTCCTTCGAAGGAGACCTGCAATATATCGTCGTGGAGCTCGCCACCATTTACGTGCAACCCGAGCTTCTGCTTGCTGTTCGCATGCGCCTTTAATTGCTGTGTGGTTCCGGCAGGCGCTTCCAGTGTGAGCGTCAGACGGTGGCCCGTCAGTTGCTGATCGACGACTTTGAGCCCCGAGGTCTCTTCGCCTTCATGTGGATTGCTGAGAGGCAGAGCGACTTCCATCGCAGGGAGCGGTAGGCGAAGTACATGATGTGTCGCTGGCTTCTGCGGAGCTGCGGGCGCCCCCGCCCCCGAAACCAGAGCGAGCGTTGTTGGCTTCTCTGAAGCCGCCTCCACCTCCAGCGAACCGTCGACGCGCCGCATCGTGACGGTGTAGAAGTCATCGCCAACGCGAACGTTGTTCAATGTGGCTTCGTTCCAGTCCGCCGGCAATTGGGGATGGACATAGAGGACGTGTTGCTGCGCATCGGTTTCAATTCCAAAGAGACCGCGGATGGCTGGCGCGAGCACCATCGCCGAGGACCACAACTGATGCGAGCTGCTGCGGCCCAGCGGCTGATAGAACTTGCCCGACAATACCTCAGTGACGAAGCCTGGATCCTGCAGCCAGGTAAGCTGCATGTTCTGGCGCAGATGCTCGATGGCAGAGAGCGTATGTCCCGAGCGGAACTCCGCCATGCTGACCCAGCCGGTGTAGAGCGGCCACACCGATCCGTGGTGATAGCTGATGGGATCGTAGATCGCCGCTGAGCTCGCCACCGAACGCGTTCCCCAGTCCGTGCTGAACTGCGATCCTGCCCACGCAGCAAACATCTGGTTCGCATCCGGCAGACTCAGGTGGCCGTTCCACCAGGCAACGCTGGAGAAGATCGACGGCACATGTTCATACGCGCCATCGGTATCGCGGCTGAAGGCATACATGCCGTCGCTCCCGCGGAACTCCTTGAGGAGTGTGGCAATTGACTTTGCCGTGCCGGCTGCGGTCGAAGAGAGTTCCGTATCATTCATCAGCGTTGCCAGCCGCGACATGGCTTCACTGCTCTGCTGGTCGAGAGCCACCAGATAGATCTCCTGGTGTGGCATCTTCGGCAGCCACTCTTCCACCCAGCCTGTCCCCTGCGAGTTGTCGAAGGCGCCAGCGGTCGTGTGAGCGCGGGTAAACGCATAGGCCCGCTTCACGTTGTCCCAGTGTGTCCGCAGAAACGCAACATCACCCGAAGCGCGGACATAGTCTTCCATCTGCATGACGAACAGCGGCGTGGCGTCGGCGGAGGCATAAAGGTATGGCAGTTTTGCCCACTCCACCGCTTCGGCCGTCTGCGAGTACTCATGCATCATCTTGCCGTCTTCTCGCTGATGCGAGATGAGGAACTCGAGTGCCTGGCGGCTGAGGGCGAAGTCTCCATAACTGTTCACCGCATACAGCGTCCACAGCGTGTCGCGACCGAAGAACCAGCCGAAGCCGGGGCGGGCTGAATCACCCGACGTATACCATCCGCCGGCGAGACCCGCACCATCGCTACGAGCAATCTTCGATTGCTCGATCGCGACCTCGGCCCACTGCAGAGCTTCATCAAAATGCTTGTCGGGCGTATGTGCGGTCAGACGCTGATCGAAGAAGTGAGCAAAGTAGTCTGCCGTGGATCGATAAAGATCCTGTACGTGATCACCGGCGGCAAAGGTCTTTTCCAGCAGCGTACGCCTGTCTGGCTGTGTACTACTCGACAGATCTGCGACCGAACACAGCAGCGGAAAGAAATGTCCATCGTCCTTCGCCGGATCGTAGGTGAAGGTAAAGGTTAGAGGCATAGTCTGCGGGCGTTCCTGATACGGACGGATGTCGCCGTGGTTCGCCTGCGGCATCGCAATCGCGCCAAAGAAGGCGGGATTGTCCGTCTCCAACAGATAGGCGCCGCCGGTGCCTGCGGGAATCCAGCTACCGTTCGCGCGGCCGAAGTTAGGCGCGGGCCACTGGCGTTCGAGGCTTGGATCGAGTGAGAGCGTAATGGCCGCAGGGCGCGATGCATGGACCTCAAAGAGCACCACCGCGGTCGCCTGGCCGGCGGGCTGTCCACGCGGAATGAACATGTGCTGCTTTACCGTAATGGCCGCATGCGAGTAAGTAACGGTCGTATGGTCCGGACGGACCTCGATCTCCGCAGCCTGTGCGTTGAGATCGATGAGCGCGGGATATCCCTCAAGCCGGGCCGAGAGCTTTGCGTTGTGAAAGATCTTCACGGGGAGCAGCCACAGCTCAAAGGTGCCATCCTGCTGGCCCAGAATGGCTCCGCGCTCTCCCGTTACAGAAAAGGGCTGATTGGCGCGCGCAGGACGATGGATGACGAGTGGATTTGCATTCAGCGTAAACGCATCGACGGCATGAAACTCACGCTGCAGGTAGGCGCGATCGAGCGGCAACGATTGTGCATGGGCACTCGGCATAGAGAGAAGCTGCAAAGCAGCAAGAACAGGCAGATGCAGGATGCGTGGCATGGCGGAACGCATGAGACCTCAGGTGCTGATGGAAGAGATTCTTATGTTTTCAGGAGGCAGATGCAAGTGGGCGTGAAGACCGGTACCGGTCCTCACGCCCTATGCTTGCAGGTTAGAACTGCAAACGTGCCGCGAACTGCAGACGGCGCATCGTGCTGTTCGGTTCGAGGGAAGTGATGGTGCCGGCTGTCGATTGCGTTGAGGCCGAGCAGTCGACGCAGCGGCCATAGGTTGCAGTGGGAATATCCAGGGCTGCGTGGTTGAAGACGTTGAAGGCCTGGAACTGGAACTGGCCCTTCACCCGCTCAGTGATCGGGAAGTCCTTGATCAGCGAGGCATCCGCGAAGAAGTCGCGGGGCCCAACCATCGAGAGACGACCGATGTTGCCGAACTGTCCGACTTGAGGACGGCTGAACGGACCCGAGACGGCTCCATTGGTTGCAAGCGCGGCCACCGGCGTGAAGTAACGGCGGGAGTGACTCGACGTATCGAAGGAACCGACCGACAGCGGGAAGGCCGACGCATTGCCGTTCGGGCGGCAGAGGCTGGTCGTTCCCGGACTGGCGAAGCCAGTGTCGAGGTCCTGATCCGAGGCGCACTCCGCATAGGTGGGCGTGAACGGCCGTCCGCTCTCCCACGTGCTCTGCCCGGAGAGAGACCAGCCGCCGATCATGTAATCGACAGGCTTGTTCACCTTGGAGAAGAGCATGCGGTTCTTGCCGAAGGGCAGCTCATACACGCCGCTCAGCACAAAGATGTGTTCGCGGTTGGTGTCGTTACGGCCCCACGAGGCGCGTTTGTATTGCGCAAAGGCTGCGTCGTTGGCATAGTTCATTGCCTTCGACCAGGTGTAGTTGGCGTTGAATAACAGACCATTCGACAGATGCTGCGTCACCTTGGTCTGCAGTGCGTTGTAGATAGCGCGGCCGTTCGCCTGAGCGCTGGTCATGCCGCTGGAGCAGCAGGTAACGACCTGCCCCTGATACACACCGGAGAACCGGTTGTAGTACGGACGACGCAAGGTGTTGCCGGCGGCCAGCTGTGCCGCCGAGGTTGGCAGACTTGGGCTGTTCAGATCGTAGCCGTAGGTCTCACCCGGATAGACGCGATCGCCGATGTTGCCGACGTATGCGATCTCAGCCGTGGTCTTGCTGCCGAACTGCTGCTGGATGGCAACGTTGTATTGAAAGACCCGCGGCAATGTGATGCGATCGCCACGGAACTGCTGCGCGTACTTGTCCTGGAATGGAATGATGCCAGTCGTCGGAATGGTAAACGCGGTAGGCCGCGCCGGCGGTGCAGCCAGCGTAGCGGCATATTGATTGGCGGCGTAGTTGCCAGTACGATCGACATCTTCATTGCCCTGCACCGGCAGGTTGTGCGAAAGCACGCTGCCGAAGAGAGTTCCGAAGTAGCCGACCGTGTCATAGGTCATGCCCGCGCCTGCGCGGACAACGGTGTTGGGATGAAGCTGGTAAGCAATGCCGAGGCGACCTGCAACATTGGTGTAGTCCATGCGCTGTCCGCCGTTGGTGCCGATACCGTTCGCACCTGCAACACGGATGCCGCCGGCCTCAAGCGAGGCAAAGCCGCCATGGCCCAGGCCGTTAACCGCTTCGGGAAAGATGAGATCCCAACGCACTCCATAGTTAACGGTGAGCTTTGGTGTGACACGCCAGTTGTCCTGCGCATAGAAAGCAAGACGCTTCTGATAGCTGTACTGATCGTTGATGAAGACATCGAAGCGCTGGAAGCGCGCTGCGTAGCCGACGAGGAACGAAGCGACATCGCTGCCGCCGGAGCCACTGAGACCCGTCGACGAGTTATCGAAGATGAACTGACCGCTGCGGTTGAAGTCGCTGGCGTTACGGACGTTCTTCGCATAACGCAGGTCGGCGCCGAAGCGGATGGTGTGATTGCCGCGGGTCTTGGTCCAGTTGTTCACAAGCTGGAAGACCTGCTCGCTCTGCAGCAGCGGGCAGTTGCAGCCCTGGTTGCCCAGGCCGCTGAAGCCGCCCTGGTTGAAGTTGAAGGTCGGAGCTCCGCCGGTGTCAGCCGCGACATTCAGGTTGGGAATGCCGAGTGTATCGGCAGAAACCTGGCCGGGATACTTGCTCTCGGCAACGTGATAGCTGAGGAAGCCGAAGCGGAGATCGGTTGCAAGTGAAGGCGAGAGCGCCCAGTCGAGACCGGCGGTTGCACTTTGATTCTGCGTGTTGGTGAGGCCGCTGGTGTTCTGCAGACCAAAGCCCTGTCCGCCGGCAGCGCCGAAGACCGGAACGCCGGTCAAGCGGAAGAGAGCGTAATCATAACGGCCGAAGAGGTGCAGGTTTTGCGTGGCCTGATGATCTAGACGAACGTCCGCCTGATCTCCGTTGAGAACGCCGTTGCCGCTGGCAACGTAGTTGTTCGTCGTCGACGTTCCATTGGCATTGGCTGCAGGAATAAGGCGCAGCAGGTTCACCGCCTGGGGAGAGAGCGAGCTTACCGGAATCTGTCCGGGCGTGCTGCTGTACGGGGTCTTCGTGACGGGGTTATAGAGCACCTGACTGGTGTATTGCGAAAGGTTGCAGTTTCCGCTGGATGCAAGGCAGGTGGAGCGCAGCAGTGCCGTGGGTACGTTCTGCTGCAGGGTGCCGCCGAGCCGTTGACGCAGGCCCTGGTAGTCGAGGAAGAAGAATGCCTTGTCCTTAATAATGGGACCGCTGAGGGCTCCGCCGAACTGGCTGTAGAGCTCACTGGGGATAAAGCGGTTGCTGACAGGATCGGCCTGGTACTGCGTGAATGGGTTGCGGGCGTAGAAGTAGTCGCTGTGGCGGAAGAAGAAGGCATCGCCGTGAAGAGCGTTGCCGCCCGACTTGGTGGTGACATTGACGATACCGCCGGCGGCGCCGCCGAACTCTGCATCGTAGTTCTGCGTGATGACCTTGGTCTCGGCAATGGAGTCAAGCGTTGGGTTAATCACGATGATTCCCAGGACGGGGTCACGATTGTCCGTACCGTCGAGGATGAAGCCCTGCTCGCCGTAATTGGAGCCGTTGGAGTTGAGAGCGATGCCGCCCTGCGGGTTCTCCGGACCGGCGATGTTGAAGCTGGAGTGCTGCACGCCCGGGGTCAGCAGCAGGAAGTTGGTAAAGTTCCGGGTGAAGTTGGGGACGTTCGCGATGGTGGTCTGATCGAGCACCGTCGCAACGTCCGCCTTATCCGTCTTCAGGGCGGGAGCTTCGGTGGTGACATTGATGGTCGTGGTCGTAGCCTGCAGGCCGACGGTTAGGTCAACCTTCTGGGCGCTGTCCGCATGGACGTCAACGGGCTGCGATTCTGTCGGGGAGAAGTTGGGAGCCTCGACCTTCACCTTGTAGGTATCGGGGATCAGGCGATCGACCCTCCAGCCACCATCGGGTCCAGAGGTGACGACCTGCTGGGTTCCCTTCTGAGTGTCGGTTACGGTCACTTTGGCTCCAGGAATGGCGGCACCGGTCGCGTCGAGTACGTTGCCGTACAGCGATCCGTAGAGTGCCTGGGCCGAGAGCTGCGTCGCGCTGGCGATCAAAAAGACCAGTGCGAGCAGACAGTAGCCCATTAGGGATACACGTCGTTGCTTCTTCATTGTGTTTACTCCTGCATGGCGCGAAGCCATACGTCGTCTCTGTTGGGACGTCGTGTTGGATGCATCAGCTTTGCACGCGGACTATCCCGTTACACCCGTTGGCGAGGCGCTTTACGGTCAATTCACCGTGCTTCACGGGGAGTAAACTGTTGATTGGAAATGAAGTTCAGTCCGGAAGAGATCGAACAGTACCGGGGCGTTACGGAGCGGGTTTCAAACGGTTCTCAGCTCGCCGCTTCTCCGAAGCTCAGGGAGTTCCTGAACTACATCGTGGACTGCGCTCTGCGCGAGTGCCCGGAAGAGGCCTCAGAACAACAGATTGGAGTGAATGTCTTCGGCCGCAAGCCGGGCTACAACTCCAGCGAAGACTCAATCGTTCGCTCACAGGCTCGATTGTTGCGACAGAAGCTCGCCTCCTTTTTTAAGGAGGAAGGTGCGTCGGAGCCCATCACCATCGAGATTCCCAAGGGCCACTACCTGCCTGTCTTCAAGAAGCGTTTGATCGGCGAGACCGGTCTTCCCGCAGTGGCATCTGCTCTCTCGCTTCCCTCGACCGTCATCGCTCCCGAGAGCCGAGGGCGGATATCGCTCGGCATCATCTTTATTTTGGTAGCTTTGGTTGCGGGCCTGGCGCTTGGTTATGCCCTGCCGCGCCGCGGTGTTGCTTCAGCACAATTGCATGATCCGTTGTGGGCGCCATTTCTCAGCCAGGACCAGCCGCCTCTGGTGATCTACAGCAATCCCATCTTTCGTGGCGCTCCATTAAAGGATGGGCTTCGGCTGCTTCCTCCCGGCACGGTCAGCGATGCGCCAGAAGACGACACCTACACCGGCACCGGAGAGGCGCAGGCTATCTATACCCTGACGCGTTTCTTCGACCGCGCGAATCGCGACTTCGTGTTGAAACGGAGCAGATTGGTGACGTGGGATGACGCGAAGTCGCGCAACCTTGTCTTCCTGGGAGCTGCAACGCAGAACACGGCGTTGGCCGAACTGCCGACTGCGACCCAGTTTGTGATCCGCCTGGACGAAAATGCCCACGGCTATGTGAGCAATGAACATCCGCTTGCCGGGGAGCCGCATGAGTATGCAACCGATGGAACTGATGAGTATGCGATTGTCGCCTTGCTGCCTGGCCTTGAGTCCTCGACACGGATCCTCGCCTTTACAGGATTAACGACGGTTGGCACACAGTCCGCCGTGGAGTTCGCCCTGGATCCGATGCATCGCGCCGATCTGGCGAAACGCGCAGGGCTGGATCACAATCTCGCGCGTCCGTTCGAAGCGCTGCTACGGGTACATGTCCGGCGCAATGTCGGTCTGAATGCAGAGATCGTCGCGTTTCATACGCGGTAGTTGTGGCTCCCACTGGTTCGAGCTTCGCTCGAAGACCCACATAAGCTTCGCGTATGTGGGGCACCCAGAGTCTGGGCTCGACTAATTTCCAGTGGCCTTTGGGCCGCCGCCGTTTGCATCGGCCAGCTTCATGCCACTCAGACCGCTGGTGTAGCGGGCAACACCTTTATAGATGGACTCGGCGATGCGCTCCCGGTAGTCCGACTGGCGGAGCTGTGAGGCATCTCTCGGGTTGGTCACGAACGAGATCTCGGTAAGGATCGAAGGCATATTCGCACCGATGAGTACAACAAACGGAGCCTTCTTGATGCCGCGGTTCTTCAAGCCGTCGTTGCCCTTCTGCAGGCCGCTGTAGAGTGACTGTTCGACATCGAAGGCGAACTCGCGCGACTCTTCGATCTTGTCCTTCAACGTGATCTTCTTCACCAGGTCGCTTAACTGCGAGATCGACTGATTGGAGACTGCGTTCTCACGAGCTGCAACCTCCAGCGCATCGGGCTGTGAGGTGAAGTTCAGATAGTAGGTCTCGACACCGCGGGCGGAGTCGTCGCGAGAGCTATTGGCGTGGATGGATAGAAAGAGATCAGCCTGCGCCTTGTTGGCAATCGCCGTACGTGTCTCCAGCGGGATGAAGGTATCGTCGGAGCGTGTATAGACGATCTCCGCACCCAGGCGCTCGTGCAGCAATTTGCCGAGACGCAGTGCCACGTCGAGCACGACATCCTTCTCCATCAGGCCGTCGACACCGATGGTGCCGGAGTCGTGGCCACCGTGACCGGCATCGATCACGATGCGGCCGATCTTCAGACCGAGCGCACGCACTAGAGAGGTTTCGCCCGCAGTGGTCGGTGTCGCCATATGACCGATGGACTCATCCGCAGCGGCGATCTTCCTTCCTTTGCGCGGTTTCTTGTCCGCAGCGGGAGGAGCAGGCAGGTCGTTCACCGCAACCTCCACCGGGCGCACGCTGGCAGCGATGGGTTGCGTTGTCGGAGCGGAGGTCGCCTTCACCTTGCCGGGCTGGGTGCTGAGGTTCGCGACCTCGCGCGTGCTCGCCTGCTTCGTCGCGATCGTACTGGGCACAGCCGAGACCGGAGCCACACTCTTCTCCGGAGCGGGAGGCAGAGGCTCATCCTCAGTAATGGGATCACTTACCGGACGGGAGACGCCTTCGTGCTCATCGCCGGCAGACTTGGACGGCTTATCTGCGGCCTTTGCTGTTGCGCCATCGCCTGGCTGTTTAACGGCAACGTCGGTGGGCTTGTTCTTCCCTGCACCCTTCGATCCGTGAATATCGATGATGAGCCGGTACGGATTCGGCAACAGGAACGCGGAGTACTCAGTGACATTGTTCACGTCGAGCACGACGCGGGTCACATCGTTCGAGAACTGGGCAATACGGATCTTCTTCAGGAAGCCATCGTCGGTGACGGTAAAGTTCTTGCCGACCAGATCCTGCGCAAGCCGTGTGCCGTGCAGGTCGAAGAAGATGCGTTCGGGATTCGGCACGCGTGCCGCCTCATACTGCACCTCATCGCCGAGATCGATGGCGACACGTGTGTAGTCGGGCGTGGACCAGTGGCGAATGCCGCTAACCTGTGCCAGCGCTCCCTTGTGGCGAGGCATAGGCGCGGTCGAGACCGGCTGCAGCTTCTGTGAAGAAGTATCGACCGGTGCACTCGAAGGCGTTGGATCGATCGCGGAAGCTGACCCCGCTCCCGAGGTAAGAGGCATGGCGGGCAACCGTGCCAAACCGTTCTGGCGCGGCGACGGCGTCTCTACCTGGGGTGCCGGCGCCTCTGCCGGCGGAGCAGTGGCAACGATCGGCTGACGCGGAGCAGGACGGTCACCGTGCTTGAGGGCATCGAGGCCGGCGCGGGCATCCTGTGCTTCCGTCGAATGGGGATAGCGGCGCAGTAGCTCGTCATAGTGCTGGCGGGCGAGCTTCGCATCGCGGAGGTCGTTCTGCGCAATGATGCCTTCGGCCAGAAGCGCCGGAATTCGCAACGACGAACCCGGATACTGCTTGCGCAGGAACTCGAATTGACCAAGCGCGGCCTGGAACGACTTCGGATCGTTCAGGCTGCGGCCCTGCTCGGCGAGCAGCTCTCCCACGGCAAAGATGGAGCCGGGAGAGTGCACGTCTGCCGGGTTGGCGTGATAAATGGCGCGGTAAGCGTCCATGGCGTGGGCATAGGCCGTGCGGGTCCGCTGCTGCTCGGGCGTTGCTTCGAGCTGCTCGCGCAACTGCTCCGCCTGTTGCCAGGGCGAGACTGTAACCGCCTTCTTCCGCACCGCCGCCATCGCCAGCGTCGAGACGCACAGACCGACAACGATTCCAGAGCGAATTGAGGCAAAGACACGCATGCGGCAGCTCCGGCAAAAGCCGAAACGCTTCCAGTTTACCGAGCAGTTAACCCGGAAGACCTGCACAAAAACCGGAGCGTACTTGGGTGGTAAATGGGGTATCGAGGCGGGTCCCGGTTTTGTTATTTCGCATCGACAACCCGTTTTCAACCTTTCCGGTTCAACGTTTTGTCATTTCGCAGCGACCAAAGGGAGCGGAGAAATCTGCTTCTCTACCTATTCCCTACCAAGGAAAAGGAAAACGGTTCGCGCGAAGCGCGAATGCCCAGGTCCCTTCAGGGACCCGGGGCTATGAGAGCAGTGACTTCAGGGTCTCGATTGCCGAGGAGATGGCGCCGTCGAGCGCCGCGACATCCGATCCGCCGGCTTCGGCCAGGTCAGGACGTCCGCCACCCTTGCCGCCGACCTTCGCTGCGAGCGCTCCGACCAACTTGCCGGCGTGTACCTTACTGCCGGCGAGGTCCTTGGTGGCGCCCACGATCAGGGCTACCTTTCCATCTTCGGTCGCAGTACCCAACACCACAACGCCAGAGCCGATCTGGTTACGCAGGTTGTCGACCAGCTCGCGCATCTGATTGCGGTCAAGGCCCGGCACCCGCTGCGCCAGCAGCTTGATGCCGTCAACGTCGACAGCCGCATCGCCCGTAACCGCCGAAGCAGCCGACTTCATGCGCGCCTGGTCGAGCTCGCGCTTCAGCTTCTTCAGCTCCTCTTCCTGCGCAGCAATCTTGTCGCGGAGCGCCACGGCAGGATCAGCCGCCGTCGTCGCGCCGACGATCTGCGAGGCGACACGTGCCACATCGAAGTCCTTGCGGAACTCGCTGAGGGCTCCCGTACCCGAGACGGCTTCGACACGGCGTACGCCGCTCGAGACCGACCCCTCACCGACAAGCTTCAGCAGACCGATCTCGCCAGTGGCTGCGGTGTGGATACCGCCGCAGAGCTCAGTGGAGAAGTCGCCGATCTTGATGACACGCACGCGGTCGCCGTACTTCTCACCGAAGAGCGCCATCGCCTTCAGATCATTGATAGCCTCGTCGATCGGCACGTCTTCGAAGACCTGGACGGTTGTGTTCTTCAGCACCTGTTCGTTGACGATGGACTCGATCTGCTCGAGCTCCTCATCGGCGACCTGCGAGAAGTGTGAGAAGTCGAAGCGCAGGCGCTGCGGATTGACCAGCGAACCGGCCTGCTTCACGTGCGTGCCCAGTACCTCGCGCAGCGCAGCGTGCAGCAGGTGCGTGCCGGTGTGGTTGCGCGTGGAGGCTGCACGGACATCGCCATTGACGACAGTGTCGACGACGTCGCCGACAGCGATGGGCTGACGCGCGACGACCTTGTGCGCAAAAACGCCCTGAACCGGCTTGGTGCATCCGGCGACATCGGCAACAACGGAATTGTGATCGGCCGAGTAGAGCCAGCCGATATCGCCAACCTGGCCGCCGGAGTCGGCGTAGAAGCTGGTGGTATCGAGGACGACCTCGCCGGCATCGCCGGGGTTCAGCACAGCGGCGCCGACGCCATCCTTAACGATGGCCAGCACCTTCGCGCCATCGACGCGCAGCAGCTTGTATCCTTGGAACTCTGTCTTCGCGAGGTCGCGGAAGACCGGAGCGGCCGTTTTCTGGGAACCGCCCTTCCAGGAAGCGCGGGCGCGGGCCTGTTCTTCTTCCTTGGCCTTCTCAAAGCCAACAAGATCGAACTCAATGCCGGCATCGCGGGCGGCGTCCACCATGAAGTCGAGTGGCATGCCGAAGGTCTCGTACAGACGGAAGGCGAGAGCGCCGGATTTCAGTGTTTCTTCGTTCATCTGCGAGAGGCCGAGCTGCAGCGTACGGGCGAACTGCTGTTCTTCGGCGAGAACAACCTTCGCGACACGGTCAGCGGTTTCGTGCAGTTCCGGATACGCCGTTCCCATCTCATCGCGGACGGCATAGACCATTTCGTGCATGAAGGGCTGCTCCTGCCCCAGCAGGCGTCCGTGGCGGATACCACGACGCATGATCTTGCGCAGAACGTAGCCGCGGCCTTCGTTGGCCGGCAGCACACCGTCACTGATCAGGAAGGTAGCAGCGCGGGCGTGGTCGGCGATGATGCGGAGCGAGGCCCGCGAGCGGTCGTCGATATCCGAATCCTTCTCGACCTTGTGATGAGTAAGCTGTTCGGCGCGATTAATCAGCGGTGTGAACAGATCGGTCTCGAAGTTCGAGATCTTGTCCTGCAGCACGCAGGCGATACGCTCCAGACCCATGCCGGTGTCGATCGAAGGCTTGGGCAGTGGGGTCAGTGTGCCGTCGGCGGCGCGGTCGAACTGCATGAAGACCAGGTTCCAGATCTCGACGTAGCGCTGCTCGTCCTGCGGGAAAGGGACGTCCACCCCAGGCTGATCGGCGGCCGCAAGGCCGAGGTCGAAGTAAATCTCGCTGCAGGGACCGCAGGGGCCGGTGTCGCCCATCTGCCAGAAGTTGTCCTTGGCGCCCATCTCGAAGATGCGCTCTTTGGGAACGCCGGCCGCAATCCAGAACTGCTCGGCCTCATCGTCGCGGGGGACGGATCCCTCGCCGGCAAAGATGGTGACGTAGAGCTTGTCCTGCGGGATGCCGTACCATTCCGGGCTGGTGAGCAGCTCCCAGGCATAGGCAATGGCGTCTTTCTTGAAGTAGTCGCCGAAGCTGAAGTTGCCCAGCATCTCGAAGAAGGTATGGTGGCGGCGGGTGAAGCCGACGTTCTCGAGATCGTTATGCTTGCCCCCGGCGCGGACGCACTTCTGGCTGGTGGTGGCGCGCGAATAATCGCGCTTTTCCGCCCCCAGGAAGACGTCCTTGAACTGGTTCATGCCCGCATTGGTGAACAGCAGCGTGGGGTCATTGGCCGGCACCAGCGATGACGAATGGATGCGGCGATGCTGCTTGGTCTCGAAAAAGCGAAGGAAATCCTCGCGAATCTGGCTTCCGGAACGATATTGCATGACCTGTTAAGTCTAGCAGCGCGGCCCGGCCATTTTTGCCGTTGCTTTGCCGCCCGCCGCCTGCAACACTAAGCGAAAGTACCCCAAATGATGTTTTTATCCGTTCCCTGAACGGACTACGGCCCAATGGATATCAATACTCTTTTCTTCGTGGAGTCGAGCCTGTTTTTCCTCTTCGGCCTCACGATGCTCGTAAATTCCCTGGCAAACCCTGGTCTACGGGGAGCGCACTGGTTTGTCGCTTCGAATCTTGCCGGAGGCGTTGCCCTGTCGCTGCAGGGCGCACGCGCACATCTGCCGGTCGTGATCGGCATCGTCTTCTCGAACCTGCTCTTCGTAGCGCAGCTGGTGTGCCTGAACCGCGCCGTCACCGCCTTTCTGGGCCGCATGGAACGGATGTGGATCGCCGTACTCGGCGTCTGCATGGTGGGAATGTGCGGCGTCGCGTATTTTTCGCTGGTGCACACCGATATCGGCGCGCGGGTTGCGGTTATCTCCGCCATGATGGCGATACCCTCCCTTATGACGGCATGGGTGCTCTTTGGGCCGGCGGCTGCCGGGGTACGTACCGCATCGCGCCTGCTGGGCTCAGTCTTCCTGTTCTTTGCCGCAGTCACCTCCGTGCGGGGCTATGCGGTCTATCGCTTTCACGTGCCCAGCTTCTACTTCATCTGGCTGGACCTGATCGTGATTGCGGGCATCGCCTTCGGGTTTATCTGGATGTCGGCAGCGCAGTTGCGCGAGGATCTGGAGCGCCAGGCCATGACCGATCCGCTGACCGGGGTGCTGAACCGCCGCGCCGTCGAACGTGAGGTCGTTGAGCTGCTGCAACGCTCGGCGAAGACCGGTGGAACCATCTCGGCGCTGATGCTGGACATGGACCACTTCAAAGGCATCAACGATCGCTTCGGCCATCATGGCGGGGACCGGGCCCTGTTGGCAGTGACGCATGCGATCCGGCGCTCGGTGCGCGGCACCGACCTGGTGGCGCGCCTGGGCGGGGATGAGTTCATGGTGGTGCTGCCGGATACCCCCATGGAGATGGCTCGCATGATCGCCGAACTGATCCGCGGCGAGGTCTCTTCCCTGCGGGTGCAGACCGAAACCCATCAGTTCCAGGTGCGGGTTTCAGTCGGCATCACCACGCTGGTGGGCCAGATTGTGGGTCTGGAAGATCTGATCAAACAGTCCGATCGCGCGCTGTATGAGGCCAAGGCAGCAGGACGGAATCGAGTATTTCCTTCCGGCGAATTTGAGCCCGCGTTTATGGCGTAACGGATTCCGAGGCTACCGACAGACTCCAGATCTAAAGCCCTTCAAACAACTCCCAGATGCGGGCCAGGTGATGGTCATCGTGTTCCGCGACAAAGAAAAGATGATCTGTCAAAGTCATCGGCTGTTTCAGGCGCGGGTGCACAATACTGCGGTCCCATGCTTCTTCGTCCAGCGAGGCCACACGGCTCAGAAGTTTGCTGCGTGCACTGCGGAAGCCGGAGAGTATCTCTTCCAATGGACGTTCGTTGAATCCACCGTCTGTAGTCGCGCGATTGGCAAGGTCAGTAGGTGTGAGAGTGTTGCTGCCCCGGACGAAGTCTTCTACCCGTGTGAGCCACAGCGGCTCCAGTTGCAGCAGATGGCCGGCATTCTCCTGCGCGGACCAGCCATGTTCGGGCCTGGCGATCAGCCGCTGAGGTGTATGGCATCGCAGCTCTTCCTCCAGCCGCGCCGGCGTGCCGCGCAGCCGCGCCATCAGGTTGGGTAACAGCTCCTTTGGATATCCGAAAGAAAACTTCCGCTCAAACCACACCGCGATCTGTGTCATGCCTACCCCCTCCTAAACTCCGCGAGAGAAGTGTGCGTTACCTTCGCGGTCCAGCGCCATCGTTATAAGTAAAAATGCATTCCCCATAAACGGAGCAATGGGTGCGCAACACCTGCTGCAGCGATTGGTTGCCTTTTCCTGACGAAGTTTATTTTCCTCCTCCGCTGCAACATTCTTAAAACGCGAGGGTATGAGGGAGTGGACCGGCCGCGTGAAGCGGACACAAAAGGTCGCAGGAGTCTCCCCATGTCGCTTCTCACCCAAGGTCGTACACTTCTCGTCGCCGGCGCGATGCTCTTCTCCGCAGCCGTTATCCAGGTGCCGCAGAGCCAGGCCGGTGTGTTTATCTCCGTCAACGTTGCTCCGCCGGCATTGCCGGTTTATACGCAGCCGCCGCTTCCGGCGCCCGGCTACATTTGGACTCCCGGCTACTGGGCCTATGGCCCCGGCGGCTATTACTGGGTCCCCGGCGTCTGGGTTGCGCCTCCGCGTCCGGGCCTGTTGTGGACCCCTGCCTACTGGGGCTGGGAGGGCGGCGCGTATCTCTTCCACCCCGGCTACTGGGGACCGCACGTCGGCTTCTACGGCGGTGTTAACTATGGCTTCGGATACTTCGGCTCCGGCTTTGGAGGAGGCGAGTGGCGTGGAGGCAGCTTCTTCTACAACAGCGCTGCCGCGAACTTCGGCAGCGTTCACGTCACCAATGTCTACGTCAACAAAACGGTGATTGTGAACAACACCACGATCAACCGCGTGAGTTACAACGGCGGTAATGGCGGCATCCAGGCGCGTCCAAGTGCGTTTGAAGCAAACGCCATGCGCGAGAACCATGTCGTCGCAACCAACGAGCAGATGCAGCATCAGACCTTCGCCTCGCAGAACCGCGCGCAGTTCGCCAGCGCGAACGGCGGGCGCCCTGGAGTGATAGCTGCGGCAACTCCTGCCTCGTTCCATGCCAACCCGACGAATGCGGCAGCGGCAGCGCGGTTCAACCCCAACCAGCGTGAAGGCAATCAGGACCAGCGCATCGCCAATGGATTGCATAGCGGACAGATGACCTCCGGTGAGGCGGCCCAGGCGGAACGGACACAGGCCAACATCGACCGGCAGGTCCACAACGACCGTGCCGCGAACGGTGGCGCACTGACGCCGCAGGAGCGGCAACAGGTCAACCATGAGCAGAATGCGGCCAGCCGCCAGATCTATAACGACAATCACAACGCCAATCGCGTCGCACCCAACGCCGTGAACAATCGCGAAGCCTATCAGCAGCAGCGGGTTGCCAACGGACTGCGTGACGGTCAGCTCAACTCTGCGCAGGCCGCGCGCGACAACCGCCAACAGGCTGGAATCGCCCAGCAGGTGCACAACGAGCGTGTCGCGAACGGCGGAGCCATGACACAGCAGCAGCGGCAACAGGTCAATCGTGAACAAAACCACGCCGGACGCCAGATTAACCGCGAGGAAGGGCGGCGGTAGAGCACTTTTCCCGCCTCAACGAAGAAGGGCCGCGGTCGATGTCAGCTGCGGCTCTTTTTCTTTTGTGTCGTTTGCAGGTCGGGCGCCCACGTCCAGCCCTCCATCGCATGCAGCGGATCGCGTGGCTGAACAAGGCGTGGAAACTCGTCACGCCGTTCGACCATTACCATCATGCTGACTAAGGCATCGAAGGCGTCTTCCCCGGCGCGGGCCGACTGCAGCACACCGCGCGGCAGAGCGGCATAGGCAGGATTTTCTTTTCGTTTGCGCAGCAGATACTCCGCACGCTTCTCCGGGTTCGACTTGTGCACCGGCCCGGTGTTGAGCCGCGTATACATCTCCACCACGAGCGGCAGCTTTGGCCGGTCAAAGGGCCAGACCGAGAAGCCTGCTTCGCGCAGTTGCAGCAGCACCGGCATGCCACGCAGCGAAGCCGTACCTACCGAACCGGAGCCACCGATCTGGAAGACGGATTTCGGCGTGATGCCTTTCACGCGCAGCGCGCGCTCTTCTTCCGGAATAAGTGCAACCAGCTTGCAGTCAATATCGGTAGCGCGCAGCATGCGATGCAGCCGATCGCCCGAAAACTCCGCGGGCCGTTTGTGCGGTTTTCCCCAGAAGCGGCGGTCCTCACACTCGCGCGAGAGCCAGCGCTCACCGTGCTGCTCGGTAACCAGCCGCCAGAACTCCGGGGCACTCTCCATCTCCAACTCGCGAAGAAACCATGCGGGGAAGGAAAAGCAGAAATCGAAACCGACGACCAGCGATGGATCATCCTTTGCCAGCGTGATCAACCACTCCGCCGTCTCCTGCCGCGTGCGGCCGTTGGTCAGCGTGACTCTACCGTTGTGCCAGCGGGCGGCGTAGATGTGACGGCGCTGTCCGGCGGTATCGACGCGGCCTGACCAGTCGATCGCGATGACCTGCGTGACGCTCATTCCATCTCGTCCAGAGTTTCGACCTCGGCCAGCACATCGTCGCCGGCCTTCAGCTCCTTGAGCGCCGCGAAGATGGTGCCGGTGGAGAAACCGGCCGCAGCCAGCCGGCGTACGATCCGTGCCGACTCTTTTTCGTTAGTCGGCACCGCAATCCGCTTCTTTCGTAGATGCTCGCGCGCCAGATCGAGCTCTTTCACGTCTTCGAACGCAGCCGTGAGTGTCTTCTCGATCAGAGGAGACGCAATCCCCTTCTGACGTAGGTCATTGGCGATGCGGCGTTTGCCGAAGGCCTGGTTCTCCTGGCGGAGCCGTGTGAAGTCGGCGGCAAAGCGCGGATCGGAGAGGTAGCGCATCTCTTCCAACCGGGCGATTACCCGACCGATCTTTGCTTCGCCCTCCGCGGAGTCTTCCACACGGGCTTTCATCAGCTTCTTCAGTTCGGCCACGGTACGCATGCGGCGGCCCAGGGCGCCTGCGGCATAGTCCAGCAGCTCAGCCTCATTCATCGGTTCGCGCGCTTTGGGTTTACGGAATGGCATCAGTGTTAGGAAATTCTAGAAGAATTGACGGACAGGGTACCGGATCGCCCCCCGGGGCCGCCCCTTTGACCCCTCCGGAGACCCGACCAGTTACACTTGCTGAGGAGAAAGTTCCTTTGCCAAACGAAGAGCAGCAGCCTGCAGAACCAAAGCGCGAAGAGACCCTGCTCGAAAGCATCGCCTCCATCGCCAGTGTTCTGGCCGTGGGTCTCTTCGTCATGACCTTCATCTTCCAGAATTTTGAGATCCCATCGGCCTCCATGGTGAAGACGCTGCTGATCGGCGACCATGTGCTGGTCGACCGTGTCACCCTGGCTCCACAGAGCAAGTGGATGCCGCTAGTGCACTACCGCCAGCCCCACCGCGGCGATGTCTTCGTCTTCCTGAAGCCCGGCTGGCCCGATCTCTTCCTGGTCAAGCGTCTGGTTGGCCTGCCCGGCGACAAGATTCATCTGCGCAACGGCATTCTGTACGTCAATGGCGTTCAACAGAACGAGTCCTACATCTCCAAGCCCGGCGACCGCGACGAGAACGGAAGCATCCGGGAGTATCAGGAGTTCCGCGACGACTTCCCGCTCTATCCTCCGCCGTCCTACATGTCCTCAGAAGACGTTCCCGGTGTCTGGCGTGAAGACCTTCCCGCCCACATCCAGGGAGAGGATCTCGTTGTTCCTCCAGGCAAGGTCTTCGCCATGGGCGACAACCGCCTGGACTCGCTGGACAGCCGCTTCTGGGGTTTCGTTCCCATGGAAAACGTCGTCGGCCGGCCCATGTTCGTCTATTGGTCGTTCGAGACTCCGGCAGACCAGATCAATAAGCAGACGGTCGGCGACCGCATCAGCTTCGCAGCCCACGTAATTCTGCACTTCTTCGACGAGACGCGCTGGAAGCGTACGCTGCACCTGGTGAAGTAGATGTCTGAGATCGGTGCATACCCGAAGCGTTCGCTGCGTCGGCGCATCGCCATGGCTCTTGGCCTGATTGTTCTTGTGCTGGTAGCCATCTTTGCGCTGCCGATGATCAACGTGGGCCGCTATCGCCTGCGGGTCGCGCAGGGCATCAGCGAGGCCATCGGGCGGCCGGTGCACATCGACAACATCACCCTGAGCATGCTCCCCACGCCCGGCTTAACGCTGGAGAACTTCGTCATCAGCGAAGATCCGGAGTTCGGCTCAGAACCGGTGATGCGCGCCAACCAGGTCCACGTGACCCTTCGTTTGAGCTCGCTGTGGCGGCGAAAGCTGGAAGCCTCCTCCATCTCGCTGACAGAGCCCAGCGTGAACCTGGTTCGTGCCGAGAATGGCCGCTGGAACCTGCAGGCAATCCTGATGCACGCCACGCAGGTGGACGCCGCTCCTACAGCGCAGCCGAAGGCCGGTGCCAAACCCCGCTTTCCCTACATCGAAGCCACCAGCGCCCGCGTCAACCTGAAACTTGGCAACGAAAAGACACCGTTCTCTCTCACCGAGGCCGAATTTGCGCTCTGGCTGCCGAATCCAGACGAGTGGCGCATCCGCCTGGAGGCCCATCCGTCACGTACCGACACCGATGCCAGCGATACTGGCGTTCTGCGGGTTGAAGGCACGCTGAAACATGCGGAGAGCTTCAGCCAGGTTCCGATCGACCTGCACGGTGTATGGACCAAAGCCCAGCTCGGCGAGACTAGTAAAGTGCTGATCGGAGCCGATGCCGGTCTGCGCGGAACCCTCGAATGGGGAGCCAACGTCAAGGGCACCTTCGCCGAGTCCAACGTGCAGACCTGGATCAAGCTGGACGGTCTTCGCCGCGCGGAGTTCTTCCCGGCACAGCCGATCTCTGCAGAGATACGTTGCGGACTGCGCGCCACCAACCGTTTCCTGACCCTGGAAGAGGTGAAGTGCGAGGCGCCCGTCGATGCCGGCGCCGTTGCCCTGACCGGGCGGATCGACGACGTTCGCGAGCCGGAAAAGGCGGCAATCCAGCTAGGACTTCGCCAGGTTGCCGCGGATACGCTGTTGAACTGGGGCAAAGTTGCGAGCTCACGCGTATCGCCGCAATGGGCCGCCTCCGGAACCGTCGATGCGGACCTGACCTACGGGGCCGTTAGCGGATGGAAGGGCCACCTCACCGCCAACAAGCTGGGACTCACCGCTAAAAACCACGAGGTCATCAAAGACCGGACGGTCGAGCTGACTGACGCTGCCGTGACCCCAGTGGTATTCAAAGGACGCCCCGGCCTGAAGCCAGAAAATAGCAATCTGCAGGGTGATCTGCGGCGCTATGCCTTCACCTTCGACCGGCTGCCGGTCGAGCTTGGAGGAGAGAACCCCGCCCAGGTCAGCGGCCGATTCGATTCTCACCTGAGCCTGATTCAGATCACGGGCGAGGCAGATGCGACAGAGACACGGGACCTGGCCGCGCTGACTCCACTGGGTGACCAGATCGATCCGCTGCTGCCGAAAGACGGCTCCACCCAGTTGAACCTGAGCTGCGAGCACAGCAACACGGCTCCGCCGTTTACGTGCGCCACCGCTGTGGCGCCTCCTGCGCGCGTAGCGCGCAGGCGTTGAATAGTGATTGGCTGAATAGTTGAATGGTGAAGGCTACAGGCTCAACTCACCCATGACCCCACCATTCAACTATTCAACGATTGAACCATTCAACCGACCGCCCTACTGGGCGGTCTTAAGACTCACATCCAGCACATGCACCGTCGAGCGTAGCTCCGGTGTCGTACCGTCGTTGACTTGGACCTGTTGGGGTGAGTCGTTGAAGACGATGCGGGTGGTGGAACGGGAGCGTGCCGGAATGCGCAGGCGCTCTGTGGTGGTCAGGTTGCCCGAGCGGATCGTCACCGGCACATCGACCGCAGCGTAGCCGGCATTCGAGACTTCGACGGAGATCAGGTAGCCGCCGATGCGCTCGATGGCGCGCGGCGTTACCGAGACAATGGCGAGATCGGGCAAGCCACGGTCGTGGTCGACCCAGTCGTCAAAGAACCAGCCGAGGTCTTTCTGCGATGTCTCTTCGAGCAGGCGACGGAAGGTTGCCGCATTCGGCGAGGGCTGCGTACGAAGCGCCGCCAGCGCCTGTTGCAGGGCGGTATCTCCGGCAATCGATCGCAGCATCCAGAACACATAGGCCGCCTTGGTGCGGTAGATCAGATCGCTGTGTGCCTTCTCCAGGGGCTGGCCCTCACCGGCATCCGGTTGGGAGAGGTCAGGCTCGAGCAGCGTCAGCGCGCTGCGGCCGTCTTCCAACGCCGCAACGGCAGCCTCGCGCCCTTCGCTACGTTCGATCCACAACAGCTCCATAAAGCGCGCCAGGCCTTCGTCCAGCCAGGCGGGCTGGTTGCCGGTGTAAGCGTGCGTGAAGGCATGCACCAGAGCCTCGGCATCTTGGCCGGAGCCGCTCGGGAGCTGCCCCACGAGGAACGGCCCGGACTCAAAAGGTTGCGGGAGGTTAGCTTCCAGCATTGTTAGTGGGACGTTAGGCCGCGCACCCAGCCAGGTGGTGAGCAAAGGAAAGACATTCAATGCCGTCTTGTTCAGGTTGCTTGCCCGCTCGGCATCTTCAGAGATCACGGCCAGATAACCGCCGCCCAGCATCTCCGGCTGGTCTTTGCTGAGAAATAGGCTGAGCGGATGGAATCCCAGAGGGAATGCCGCGAAGCTGGCGGTGGCCACACCGGTGGCAGCAGCGGAGGGCTGGTTCGGATTGTCCTGGTGCGTCTCCAATACGGCCTGGCGGCCGCACAAGAACGCCAGCCGCGGCGGGTCGCCCGCGTACTCGACCGTAAGACGTCCGCTCACGCGGGCCGTCTGCGTCGCCAGACGATTGCGGCCGATGAGGTCGTAGACGCGGTTTCCATCACCCATGAACGCAGGCGGCGCGCTGACGGGATACCAGAGCACATTGCCGAAGCCGCGCACGCCCGTGAAGTCGTCCGTGATGCGATCCCACTCCAAAGAGGACGCAGAGGAAGAGCTCTCCGCTCCAGTGGTCTGTTCGACCTTGCCGGAGTAGAGCACATCGAGGGTCACCGATGCATCGACAGTGAGAGGCTTGGGCAGATGCAGCACGGCCTCGGTCACTGCGGCGGTATGGTCGAGGTCGGTCTTCACCTGGTGCTGAGCCACTGGGAGGGTGACGGTGCGGCCGTCTTCGACCAGGCGGGCGAGGTCCCACATCATGGACGATGAGATCTGGAGCGGAAGATCCTCGATCGGCTTCGTTCCACCATTGCGCACCGTCAGACGCACTCGGGCGGAGAGCGCGCTTTCCGTCGTATTCAGGTGCAGGTCCATGTCATAGGCGGTAAAGATCAGCGATGAGCGGACCTCGTCCGAGACCTGGATCAGCACCGCCGGCTTCTTCTGGGGTGTCTCCGGAGGAGACTGAAAGATGACCTGGGGCTGCTGCTGCGCCCACGCCACACCGGCGGCCAGCAGTACGGCCGCACATCCCAATCGGCTTACAAAAAACATCTAGGAACCTAAACCCTTACGCGGTTTGGACGGCTTTGCCGCCGGAGCGGGAGCGCCGGCACGTTGCCGAACTGCTTCATACATCACCACCGCGCCAGCGACCGAGACGTTCAGTGAGCTGACGGAACCCGCCATCGGGATACGCAGCAGGTGATCGCAGGTGCGCTTGACCAGATCGTGCAGCCCGGCGCCTTCTCGTCCGAGAACCAGCGCTGTGTGCGTTTTGAAGTCGTAATCGCTGTAGTCGGGCGTGCCACGTTCATCCAGACCGACCACCCAGACATTCTCCTCTTTCAGGCGCTCAAGGGCGCGCACCAGGTTGGTGACGCGGGCGATACGAACGTATTCGCTGGCCCCGGCTGAAGACTTGGCGACCACCGCGGTCAGAGGCGCCGAGCGCCGCTCGGGCAGAAGGATGCCATCGACACCGGCTCCATCGGCGGTACGCAGCAGCGCGCCGAGATTGTGGGGATCTTCGACGCCGTCGAGGGCGAGGAAGAAGTAATGCTCCCCGTTCCGGGGCGGAGCGGCCAGCAAGTCTTCGATCGCCAGTAACTTACGCTCTCGTACCTGGGCGACGATGCCCTGGTGCATCTCGGTTTGGGCCAGCCGGGTGAGCTCGTCTTTGGACGCCGGCGAGCACTTAACCCCTGCCTTACGGCAGAGATCGAGCACCGCTTCCAGCCGGGCATCGCGGCGGTCACGGGCGAAACGGACGTGATCCAGCGGGCGGCCACCAGAACGTACTGCCTCCTCTACCGGGTGAATGCCGTACAGAACTTCCATCCAAGCAGTTTATCGTCCTGCCTCCCCCCTGAATCGGTCGTTCCCAATAGCGGGAAAATTGGCGAAAACGCTGGGAAATTCTGCTCCACGGCTACGGCCGGGCGACCTATACTGATCTCGACCCGATTTTTACGAAAAAATCGCCGCCTCCGAGTCTTTCGGCGCGGGGTGCCCGTCAGAGGAAATGTGCCGTCCTTCTCTTTAGTCCGGACTGAAGCCGCCATCGCGGAGCAGGCGCAGGAAAACGCTGCCATCGCGCGCGGGCTGAAGCGGCAGGACCCGGATCTTCTTGACACACTGATCGAGCAGTATCAGCACCGCCTGATGCGGTACCTGACCTTCCTGACCGGACGCCGGGAGATGGCCGAAGACCTGTTCCAGGAGACCTGGATGCGGGTTCTGGTGCGTGGCTCCCAGTACAACGGCAAAGCCCGTTTTGAGACCTGGCTGTTTACGATCGCCCGCAACCTGGTCATCGACAACGCCCGCCGGAAGACCATGGCCAGCCTGGATGAGATGAGCGAAGGTGGAGAAGACGAGCGCCCGTTTGAGATCGCCCTGGACGCACCGTCTCCCTTTGAACAGTTCCAGGAGCGAGAGCACGCCGCCGAGGTAGCCACGGTGCTGCTGACGCTGGAGCCCAGCTACCGCGAAGTACTGACGCTTCGCTTCCATGAAGACATGTCGCTGGAAGAGATTGCGACGGTAACGCGAGCTCCTCTCTCGACCGTGAAATCCCGGCTCTACCGCGGCCTTGCAGCCCTGCGGCCGCAGGTCGAATCTCTTCGCAGGGTACCGGTGGAAGGAACACGGTGATGGCTACAATGACTCCCCCCGCTCCATCCCGCGTCGTCAATCGCACGCACCGGGCGATTCGCGCACAAGCATTGAAACAACAGGCACAGAAGAGGAAAGTACGGAGCCTCTACCTCCCACTGATCTTCGGAGGTGTCCTGCTGATTGCTGCCATGGTCACCACGGCGGTGATCCTTGCCTCGGACTCCGACGTGGAAGACACGTTGCCTTATGCCAGTGAGCAGATCTTCGTGCTGCTCATGTGGCTCATCCCTGTCTCCGCAGCAGCGATCGGCGTGGTTTGGTACAAGCGTGTGAGTGCTGGCCGCGGAGGTCGTTACTAATGGCGGAAGTTCACGAGCGCCGAGATAGAGATACCGGTAACGCCGAATACGATCTGAGCCTGGTTCCCACCTGGTCGATCCTGCTGGCTGCAATCTTCTTTGTCGGGCTGCAGTATCTCTTTCATTTCAAGATGCCTCATCGCCACGGCGAGCTGCTGGCGATGCGCATTGCGATGGGCTTCTTCTGGGGTTCTGCGCTTGCCAGCTACGCCCTGCTGGCCGGTTACGTCAGCCGCGACGTCAAGCGCCGCAATATGTCGGCGCCGCTGTGGATGCTGATGGTTATCCTGATGCCTGCCGGCGTTGGAGCCATTGTCTACTTCCTGGTGCGCCAGCCAGTGGTCTCCCGGTGCCCCCACTGCAGCACCGAGCTGCAGGCCGGCTACAATTTCTGCCCGCAGTGCCGCTTCCAGACCGCACCGGTCTGCGGACAGTGCTTCCGCAGCGTACAGATTACCGATATCTACTGTTCCAACTGCGGGCATGATCTTGCCGCCGATGGATCTCCGAGCCGCCTGCGGGCCTATCACGACGAGTAGCTAGAGTATTTCTCCTGTTGCTGGATATCCCGGAAGGGGAGCGCCGCGGCGTTTTCATTGCGGAAAACGCCCATAGATACGGAATCCCTACACTACACCTACAGGAGAAATGCTCTAGCGCAATTTTGTTCGCGGCACTGCTACCTCGCCCTTTCTTCTATACTGCATTATTGGCATGGCGATGACCGCTCTCATCATCGACGACGAGCCGCTTGCTCGGCAGGAGCTGGAGTACCTGCTGGAGAAAGCCGGCGATGTGGAAGTGCTTGCCCAGGGATCGAATGGGATTGAAGCCGTCGAACTCATCCGTGAACACAAGCCGGATGTTGTCTTTCTCGACGTTCAGATGCCCGGCCTGGATGGGTTTGCCGTTCTGAAGAAGCTGATCGGCAAGGTGACCCGACTGCCGCAGGTGGTCTTCGCAACCGCATACGATCAGTACGCCGTGCGCGCCTTTGAAGTGAACGCGGTTGACTACCTGCTGAAGCCCTTCGACCGCGCACGTGTGGAACAGACAGTGGAGAAGGCGCGCGGCCGCGTCGCGGCCGAAGCTGCAGCTTCTGTGCAAACCTCTACTGATCCGAACAGCGCCAAGCTCGATGCCCTGATGAAGCTGCTGGAAGAACAAGCGCAGCAGGCTACTGCTCCAGCGCGCTCCAGCAGCAAGGTTGTGGTGCGGGCGCAGAACCGGCTGCTTCTGGTCGATCAGAAGCACATCTGCTTTGCCGCGATCGATGAGGGCCAGATCTCCATCGTGACGCAGAACGTTGAGGGAACCTCAAACTGCCGCACACTGGAAGAGTTGATGGACCAGTTGAATCCGGAGATCTTCTGGCGTGCTCACCGCAGCTATGTCGTGAACATCCATCACATCCGCGAAGTGGTGCCATGGTTCAAGTCGAGCTACCAGCTCCGCATGGACGACCGTCAACAGACGGAGATTCCTGTAAGCCGCGCACAGACCAAACGGTTGAAAGAGCTGTTCAACCTCTGACAAGCCCTATTCTGGGTGCCCCATCCATCGCAACGCGATGGGTGGGTAACGAAACCCAGGTTCTTTTGATCTACGTGGCTTCTGAACCCACCCTAACGTTGTGAGGGTGGGGCACCCGGGTGAGATTTGACGGCGAAAATCTTCAGTCGTAACGCTCGAAGACGATCTGCTTACGATCCCATCCGCGATCTTTGAACCACTGCCGCAGCGGAGCCGCAAAGGCATTCAGGCCGACAATGTAAGCCGTTGGCTTTTCGTCTCCGGCCTGAGACAGGATCTCTTCCAGATGCGGAGCCATCTCAACGTCTGGCAGCGGCAGATAATGGAATCCGGCAATCTCGCGCTCAGCCTGCTCAAAGCGGTCGCGATAAAACAGCTCTGATTCCGAAGAAGCCGTGTGCAGCAGATGCAGCGGGCCGGCGATGCGCGGTGCGCGCAGTAAAGCATCCACCATTGCTGCTACAGGCGCAATGCCGACGCCGTCGGCGAGGATGATGCCTGGACCTTCGTGAAGAACAAATCCACCATAGGGACCTTGTACCTGCACGGTCCCGCCGGTCTCCAGATCGCACAGCAGGTTGGAGTACCATCCGGCACGGTTGAGACAGAGCACCATACGATCGCCATCGGGAGCCTGCGTCAGCGAATACGCCCGGACCTCCTGCTTGCCATCACGCTCCGTGACAAACGAGTAGAACTGCCCGGGCTGATAGGTGAGCGGTTCACTGCAGAGGAAGGAAAGCTCCCAGGTCTGAGAAGCTTCACTGAGCAGACGCTTCGAGGCGAGTTTGGCAGCAATCACGCCCGCGTGCTCCGGCAAGCGTCACAGTTGCAGACGCGGCGCAGGTGATCCCAGGAGTAGATGCCGGCTTCGTGCCCATCATTCCACTTGAACTTCAGTGCGTAGTTGCCGATCTTCTCCACGGAGGTCGGCTTGGCGGGCGCCTGGTACATGGCGAAGAGTTCCTTGGGCTTCGGCTTGGGCTCACCCGGTTTGCGGCCGGTGTGCTGGCGCTCTTCGTGGCAGGTGGCGCAGGGGCAGGCATCACGCAACCAGGGGAAGGTCCACTTCGAGTGATGGCCGTCCTTCCACTCGATCTCGACACCTTCGCCGGAGGTCAGATGCACCCGCACCTTGGCCGGGGTGACTGCCTCGCGCGGCAGACGGTTATCCTGCGCGGCGTCGGCCAGCGCCTCTTCCCGGCTTACGAAACGGATGCCTTCGTGACTCATACAACTATTTTAGTGCTCAATTTCAAACGGCATTGCGGTAGAAGAACCAGCCGGCGACGGCACAGCCGATAACAACCACCAGGGCGCGCAGCACGTTGCCGTTCATACGCCGGGCATAACGGGCGCCGAGCCATCCACCCAATCCCGCAAAGATCATTGCCACTAGGCAGAAATGCCATACTACCGCTCCGCGCACGATGAAGGTGACCACGGCAGAGAGATTCGAGACGCAGGCGCCGAGCACTTTGAGCGCGTTCAACTGATTCATCTCTTCCACGCCGAAGAGTGACAGCACCGTCATGATGAGGAATCCCGCGCCCGCGCCGAAGTAGCCGATGTAAAAGGTGACCGGGAGCAGACAGAGCAGCACGTAGAGCGCCGGAACCCGGTGATCGAGGTGGTGATGCTCACTGCGGCTGCGCAGCCAGCGGGAGATGCGTCCGCTGACGCCGAAGAGCAACGATGCCGCCAACAGCATCCACGGCAGCACGTGCAGAAAGGTCTGCTGCTGTGTGTGCAGCAGAATGATCGCTCCGCCGATGCCGCCGATCACCGAGGCGACGATCACGACCCAGACCGCATCGCGCCGCAGATCTTCACGCAGAGCGGCAAGCGAGGTGAGCTGCCCCGGCCAGATAGCCACCGTGTTGGTTGCATTCGCCTGGATGGGAGGCACGCCGACTGCCAGCATCGCCGGGAAGGAGACGAACGAGCCTCCGCCCGCCAGCGCGTTCATCACGCCTGCGATAAAGGATGCAAGGATCAGCCAGAGATAGTGGCCGTGCGTGATGAGATAGGCAGGCATTGTTTTTATTGTAGGTTGTCGAACGATCTGCTAAAAAGCGGGTCCTTCAGCTACGGTTCAGGACAACAGCTCTTTAGGGTTTCGATAAATTCTGTCGGTCTGATATGGGAGACCCCGATGCTCCCACCCGGATTCGCCCAACCGTGCGAATATCCCACCCATCGCATTGCGATGGATGGGGCACCCAGTGTATGGGTGCTTGTCGATAGGCTCTAGGAACTTCAGATGCCACACTCGGGAATGGTTGAAGAAAACAGAAGAGGAGGCCGAGGCCTCCTCTTCTGTTGGGTTGAACTCTGGATTAGATGTCGAGGTTCTTTACATCGAGTGCGTTCTCTTCGATGAACCGGCGGCGGCTTTCGACGTCTTCGCCCATCAGCGTGGTGAAGATCTCTTCTGTGGCGGCGATGTCTTCGAGCTTCACTTCGAGCAGCGTACGGCGATCGGGATCCATGGTGGTCTCCCAGAGCTGTTCGGCGGTCATCTCGCCAAGGCCCTTGTAACGCTGTACGTCGTACTCTTTACGGCCCTGCTCGATGACGAACTCGAAGAGGTCACGCGCGGACTTCTTCTCGACCGGATCCTGCGGCAGCTTGGAGGCACGCTTGGCGCCCTTGTTCTGCACGGCGGTGCCAGGCGCGGAAGCGGCCTCGGCAACACCTTCGGTCTGTTGCTCTTCAACGATGTCGTCCGCATCGGCCTTGGCGCCCTTCTGCACGTACTCGATCATGAACGGCGGCTGGAGCTGTTCCTTGATCTGCGCGTGCTTACCGAAGAGCTGACGGATCTCAGGCGTGGAGGCAAGTGTCCAGTCGAGCTTGCGCTCGGCGCCATTCGAGTCCGTAAAGCTTACCGACCAGGTCTGATGCTCTTCGTCGAGGATAGGATCGGAGACACCCTTGAACTTGGCTTCCTTGCCAATCTCGATCAGAGTCGCACGAAGCTCCTTGATCTTGTCCTGCGTCTCGAAGTCGGCGCGCCTCGACGGATCCTTGCCTTCGTGTGCGAAGAGGTTGGCGAAGGCCGCCGTCACCGCTTCGCTGCGCAAGCGTTTGTTGGCCTTGTCGAAGAAGCCGATATAGTCGTTCAGCTTGCCCATGAAGTCAGTCAGGGCACGGCCTTCCAGCGCGGCAGCATTCTCGCCGTAGCGAATCACCATGCCGTCAGAGGCGCGCTTGACCATCACCTTCACGAACTCGCGGTCGTCTTTGATGTACTGCTCGAACTTGCCCTTCTTGATCTTGTAGAGCGGCGGCTGCGCGATGTAGACGTGGCTGCGCTGGATCAGCTCCGTCATGTGACGGAAGAAGAAGGTCAGCAGCAGCGTACGGATGTGCGATCCGTCGACGTCGGCATCGGTCATCAGGATGATCTTGCCGTAGCGCAGCTTAGCTGCGTCGAAGTCGTCCTTGCCGATACCGGCGCCCAGCGCCGTGATCATGGCACGGATTTCTTCGTGGCCCAGCATCTTGTCGTAGCGGGCCTTCTCGACGTTGAGGATCTTACCCTTCAGCGGAAGAATGGCCTGGAACTTACGATCGCGGCCCTGTTTGGCGGTTCCACCTGCGCTCTCACCCTCGACGAGGTAGAGCTCGCAACGGTCAGGCTGCTTCTCACTGCAGTCGGCCAGCTTACCCGGCAGACCGCCGCCGTCCAACGCTCCCTTACGGCGGGTGAGATCACGAGCCTTACGGGCTGCCTCACGGGCGCGTGCTGCTTCGATAGCCTTGTTGATGATGCGCTTGGCCACCTGCGGATTCTGCTCGAAGAAGGCGCCCAGGCGCTCATTGACGAAGCTCTGCACCTGGCCCGAGATATCGGAGTTCAGCTTGCCCTTGGTCTGACCTTCGAACTGCGGCTGCGGAATCTTGACCGAGATCACGGCGACCAGGCCTTCGCGGACGTCGTCACCCGAGAGTGATTCCTTCAGGTCCTTGAAGAGACCGAGAGACTGACCGGCGGCGTTGATGGTACGCGTCAGCGCCGTACGGAAGCCGGAGAGGTGCGTTCCACCGTCAACCGTGTTGATGTTATTGGCAAACGAGAAGACCGTCTCCGAGTAAGAGTCGTTGTACTGCAGCGCCGCCTCGACGACTAGCGTGCCCTTCTCCGCCTCCATGTAGAACGGCTTGTCATGCAGCACCTGCTTGCCCTTGTTGAGGTGCCTGATGAACTCGGCAATACCGCCGTTGTACTTGAAGGTCGCCGTCTTGGCGTCGCCGGTCTTGGCGTCGCTGGTGCGCTCGTCGGTCAGCGTGATCTCGATGCCCTTGTTCAGAAAGGCGAGCTGACGCAGACGGTTGGCCAGCGTGTCGTAGTTGTACTCGGTGACCGTGAAGATGGTTCTGTCGGGCAGGAAGTGCACCTTGGTGCCGCGCCGTTTGGTCACGCCCGTCTGACGAACAGTGCTGGTGGGGTCGCCCTTGGAGTAGGTCTGCTCGTAGGTCTGGCCATTAAGCCAGATCTCGACATCGAACTCTTCCGAGAGAGCGTTGACGCAGCTTACGCCTACGCCGTGCAGACCGCCGGAGACCTTGTAGGTGCTGGCGTCGAACTTACCGCCGGCGTGCAGCTTGGTAAGCACCACCTGTACGGCGGGCATACGATCGCCGTTGGGCAGTGTCTTCTCGTCCACGGGGATACCACGGCCGTCGTCGATGACGGTGATGGAGTTGTCGACGTGGATCACGACATCGATCTTCGTTGCATAGCCGGCCAGGGCCTCGTCGACCGAGTTGTCGACGACCTCATAAACCAGATGGTGCAGCCCCTGCTCGGAGGTGGAACCGATGTACATGGCAGGACGCAAACGGACGGCCTCAAGGCCTTCCAACACCTTGATATTTTCGCTGGTATATGAGCCGCTCGGCTGGGTAGCCGGCAGTGCTTCGGGGAGAACATTCTGAGTGGACATCAGGCTCCGTAAATTACTGAATTTGAGCGCCTTAGAGTGGCCGTTCGAAACTTCGATGACATGCTTATTTTAGCACGTTTAGGGGGTCTTCTGCTGGTGCGCCCGGGCGCCAAAACATGGCGTTTTTCGCGGAAAATGGCACACTTTTTTCATGGAATACACACTGCGGACGGCACGGGCCGAGGATGTCCCTTACTTGCAACAGTTGCTGGAGATCTCGGTCCGCTCACTACAGGCCGGAGACTACGGTCCGGCGGAGATTAATGCCGCCGTCCGCACCATCTTCACCGTCGATACCCGCCTGGTCGCCGACGGCACCTACTTCGTCGTAGAGGCGCCGGACGGCGCCTTTGCCGCCTGCGGAGGCTGGAGCCGCCGCAAGACCCTCTACGGAGGCGATGCGCAGGTCGAAACCAAAGAACCGGAGCTGCTCGATCCGGCAAAGGATGCGGCCAAGATCCGGGCGATCTTTGTGCATCCGGACCATGCCCGTAAAGGTTTAGGCAGCCTGGTATTGCGTACGGCCGAGGAGGCCGCCGCGGCCGAAGGGTTCCGGGAATTAGAGATGGGTGCGACGCTGACCGGGTATCCGGTATATCTGAAGCACGGGTATGTCGAGGTGGAGCGTCACCAGGCGCCGGTGGGTGACGGGTTGACGGTTGAGGTGGTGAGGATGCGGAAGACGATTTAGCAGGACCACCTTGCATCGACGACTTCATCTCGTCCTTGTCAGGGATTCTGCTCCAGCCAGGGATTCTGCTCCAGCCATGGTGCAGCGCGACGGGAGCGGGCCAGCCCCGGCAAAATCTGGGGTATACTGAAAAACGTCGTTCAATGCAGTAACTCCGTAAGGGAAACCATGCCTAAGCTCAAGACACACTCAGGTGCGGCCAAGCGCTTCAAGAAGACTGGGACCGGCAAGATCAAGCGCGGTCAGTCGAAGATGCGCCACATCCTCACCTCGAAGGAGAAAAAGACGAAGCGCAAGCTCGGCAAGTCGTCTTATGTCTCCGACGGCGACCACGCAAAGGTCAGCCGCATGATTCCCTACGCGTGAGCGTAGGCAGAATCTGAACCATTTCAGGTTGAGCCGCTGGAGACAGCAACGGGCCAAGAAAAGCGTACCGGCCCCTCGGTGAGCACAAGGGTGCAACACCGACACCAGACCTGAAGCAGCAAGCGCGTGAAGAGGTACTCTCACCTCCAGCCGCCAAAACGAAGTACGCAAAAGGAGAAATACGATGCCTCGCGTAAAACGTGGCACAAAACGCAGTGACCGGCGCAAAAAGATTCTTAAGCGCGCAAGTGGTTACTTCCTCACAAAATCGAAGCTCTATCAGGCAGCGCAGGAAGCTGTTGAGCGCGGTCTGAAGTTTGCCTACACCGGCCGTAAGCAGAAGAAGCGTCAGTTCCGCTCTCTGTGGATCGTCCGTATCGGCGCCGCCGCCAAGCTGAATGGCCTGAGCTACTCGCAGTTCATCAGTGGCCTGAAGAAGGCTGGCATTGAGCTGGACCGCAAGGTTCTAGCCGACATCGCCGTGAACGACGCCGCAGGCTTCACCGCCCTGGCCCAGCAGGCCAAGGATGCCAACGCCGCCGCCAAGCAGGCTGCGTAAGTAACTGCTGCAAAGTTTCAAACAAACGGGCGCGACTTCGGTCGCGCCCGTTGAGTTTACGGTGCCCATAGCCTGGGTGCCCCATGTCCGGGGTCCCCAACGAACTTGTTCGTTGGGGGTGGTGTCCCTTGGGGACGTGGGTATGCGCGCTACCGCGCGAACCGTGTGCGTCCGTGACTTCCTGCCCACCCTAACGTTGTGAGGGCGGGGCACCCCGGCAGGACGAACATACTGAACTCGACCGAACCGGAGGGTTTTTGCGATTCCGTAAACTCCATCAGCTATGCTGTCTTCATGGCCACTGCCGCCGGATCCCCTCAAAGAACCTTGAGCGTACCTGACCAGAGCGACGACCAGATGACCGGAAAGCCTCCCTTTGAACCGTGGGGCCGCTATCCGAAGTACAACGCAAATGTAGTTCCCCTGCAGTGGCAGAGTGACTTTCCCGCCATCGTTTCCCGTCATGGCGGCATGCATAACGGCGCACTTGCCGTGGGCATGGGCCGCAGCTACGGTGACGTCTGCCTGCTGAAAGACGGCAATCTGATGGTCACTACCGGGATGAACCGCATCCTGGGCTGGGATCCGGAGACCGGCGTGCTGACCGCGGAGGCCGGCATGACGCTGGCGCAGATTCTGGACTTCTGCGTTCCGCGCGGCTACTTCCTGCCCGTCACCCCCGGCACAAAGTATGTGACCCTGGGCGGAGCGATCGCCAACGACATTCACGGCAAGAACCATCACGTGGCCGGCACCTTCGGCTGCCATGTGCCGGAGTTTGAGTTGGTGCGTTCGGACGGAACCCATCTGCGCTGCTCCGCATCGGAGAACCCTGACTGGTATGCCGCCACGATCGGCGGTCTGGGCCTCACCGGTGTCATCACCTGGGCGAAGCTGAAGATGAAGCCCATCGTCAGCCGCAAGATCGACTACGAGGGAATCCAGTTCCACGGAGTGGACGAGTTTCTCGCGCTGACTGAAGCCAGCAAGCACGTGGAATACACAGTCAGCTGGATCGATTGCTCCTCGACCGGAAAGAACTTTGCCCGTGGCGTCTTTATGCAGGGCGACCACACCCGCAATCCGGGAGAGCTGAAGCCTTCGCCCGAGCCGAAGCTGATCTTCCCCATCGAAGCTCCGAGCTTTATGTTGAACTCGGCTTCGGTTGCCGCCTTCAACACAGTCTTCTTCCATAAGCAGATGAAGAAGCGCGTCACCGCGCTGCAGGACTATGAGCCCTTCTTCTACCCGCTGGATAAGGTGCTGAAGTGGAACCGCATGTATGGCACCAGTGGCCTGCTGCAGTTCCAGTACGCCATTCCATGGGAGCATGCGCGCGAGGGCACCATTGCCATCCTGAACGAAGTTGCGAAGAGTGGTCTCGCCTCCTTCCTGGCTGTACTGAAGGCCTTCGGCGATGTTCCGTCGCCGGGTCTGCTCAGCTTTCCGCAGCCCGGTATTACGCTGGCGCTGGACTTCCCCATCAAACCCGGCAGGAGCTTCCCGCTGTTCGATCGCCTGGCACAGATGACGCTGGAGTTCGGCGGCAAGCTGTACCCGGCCAAAGATGCACGCATGACCGCTGGGCAATACCAGAAGAGTTATCCAGAGTGGCAGCAGTTCCTGCGCTACAAAGACCCGCTGCTCTCCTCCAGCTTCTGGGAGCGCGTGACACGAGAGGAATAGAACAACACCAATGAGCGAACGAGTTCTTGTACTGGGGGCAACCTCCGGCATTGCCGAAGCTACGTGCCGCGTATGGGCGAAACAGGGCGCCAGCCTGGTGCTGGTAGGCCGCAGCGCCGATAAGCTGGCTGCCGTTGCCGCCGATCTGCGCGCGCGCGGAGCCAGGCTTGTGGAGACCGCAGTCGCCGATCTGGATGACACTGCACGGCATCCGCAGCTATTAGCCGACTCCATCAACGCACTGGGCGGTCTGGACGTTGCCTATCTCGCCCACGGCATCATGGGCGAGCAGCAACAGTCGGAAGAAGACTTCAACGCAGCCGCACAGGTGCTGTACACCAACTTCCTGTCGCCGGTCTCGCTGTGCACCTGGCTGTCGAACTACTTCGTCAAGCAGGGCCGTGGCGTGCTGGCAGTGATCTCTTCCGTGGCCGGCGAGCGCGGACGTAAATCCAACTATGTCTATGGCTCTTCAAAGGCCGGCCTGACTGCCTTCCTGGATGGCCTGCGCAACCGCGTGGACCGCCTGGGTGTCACCGTGCTGACCATCAAGCCCGGTCCGGTGAAGACCGCTATGACCATGGGCATGAAGGGCAGCGAGAAGTTCGCCGATCCGGATAAGGTGGCGCAGAGCATCGTCGACGCGATCCACGCGAAGAAAGATGTTCTGTACGTACCTGGCATCTGGAAGATCATCATGTTCGTGATCCGGCACATTCCGGAATCGGTCTTCAAGAAGCTCAATCTGTAGCGACGCTGCCGTCATCACGCAGCAGAAACGTAGAAGCACCCCGCAGGTCCGTACGCTCCGTACGGATCTGTGCTGTTTGCAGCCGTTGCAGGATCTCCATACGCGGATGGCCGAAGCGGTTATGTCTTCCCGCGGAGATGACAGCGTGGCCGGGATGCAGCGCCTGCAACAGCTCAGGCGTTGTGGAGGAGAGACTGCCGTGATGGCCAACCTTCAGCAGCGTGACCGGATGAACCATGCTCGATGAGAGCATCGTGGCTTCGCTCTGCCGCTCTGCGTCGCCTTCCAGCAGCACGGAGGCGCGGCCGTAGTCGATCTCCATCACCAGGGAATCGTTGTTGATTGGCCCAAGGCCATTGGGTGCAGATGCCTGTGGCGCCAGCACCTGCACGTGCAGACCTTCCCAGGCGAGCAAGTCTGGAGCGTGCAGCCAGCGCACCACAGTTCCCTGCTCGCGCGCCTGCTGCACCAGGCGGTGGAACGATGCGGAACCGGCGTCGACACTGACCCAGAGCTCACGCGGATGAAAGTTTCGCAGCACGGCAGCCATGCCACCCATGTGATCGCTGTGCGCATGGGTGAGCGCAACCACATCCAGCCTGCGGATTCCACGCGACCAGAGATACGGGGAGACAACCTCTTCACCGACATCCCAGCCTCCATTGGAAGGCTGCGAGGAACCAACCTGACCTCCCGCGTCGATCAGCATGGTTGCTCCCTGCGGTGCGGCAAGCAGGATGGAGTCTCCCTGGCCGACATCGAGCGCCGTGACTTCGAGTTGCCCTGGATGGAGCGGGGCACGGTAGGGCCAGGTGACCGCAAGCATCGCCATCGGAAGCAGGACGGATGTCAGCCATACCCAACGGCCACGGCGCCGTACCAGCCACAAACAAATCCCCCAGCATGTGAGAGCAAAGAGCATGGCCCACACCGGAGGGGCCGGCATGCGGAGATCGACCGCGGGTACGTGACTGACCCGCCGCGCAATGATGGTCATGGCATGCAGTAGCAGCGATGTCGCCGCAGCCGGCAGGATCGCCAGCCAGGGTGAGATCAGGGATGCAACAAAGGCCACGATTGCCGTCGGCATCAGCATGCCCAGCAGCGGCACGCACAACAGATTGAGCGGAACGGAGAAGAGCGTGAGCCGATGGAAGTAGATGGCCATGGGCAATGCCATCACCATCTCGGCTACAAGACTGACGAAGGCGAGTTCCACGAGGTGTAGTGCGGCACGTACGAACCACGCGGGCAGGCTGCGAGCCCATCTTCCGAAGATCCAGCCCACAGGCCGACCGTACATGCGCAGCAATACGCGGAAGTGCGCGATCCGCGGAGGAAGGCCGGTGTCGAGTTGCAAGAGGCGCAGCCGCTGCGTCGCCCGGAGATACGGCTGCACGGTGCGCTCGAGCAGAGGCACCGCAATGCCTCCGATCGCGATGATGACCAGCAGCGACATCTGCAGACTGGCTTCAAAGATCAGATGTGGGGCTTCTGCTATCACCACAACAGCCGCAAGGCCGAGGGCGTTCAACGTGCTGGGCTCGCGGGAGAGCCAGCGGGTGAGGAGGAAGACAACCGTCATGGTCAACGCGCGCTGCACCGGAGGCTGGAAACCGGTGAGCAGCGCATAGACCGTTGTGAGTCCGATCGTAATCAAGACGCGCCCGCCCTCCGGCAGACGGCGCGGCAGCAGCATGTAGATCATCGCCGCCAATAGCGCCAGATGCATTCCGGCGACGACGAAGACATGGAAAGTGCCGGTGCGCTCAAAGGCAAGACGCATGCGATGATCCAGCAGCGTTCGGTCACCAAAGAGCATGGCGCTGAGCATGCCCGCATCATCGCTCGTGAGCCTCAGTATTGTAGGCAGCATGCGATTTCCGCGCGAATCAGCAACGCGCTGTAAGCGTCCTGCGGACCATGTTGCCCACGCGTGCAATATGCAGGTGAATCCAGCATGAGACGACGGGATCGGCTGCAACACGGTTGCATGAATGCTGGCGGTGGCGGCGATTCCCTGTTGTTCCAGGTAGTCGGCATACTGCCATACGCCCTGATCAAGATAGCGCTCCGGTGTGCGCATCTGCACGGCAAATGCGAGCCTGTCGCCGCAGTGCAATTGCGGAAGCGCGGTCACGTCGGCGGCCTGCACATAAAGACGAAGGCCTCCCTTCACCGGAAGCATGCGCGACGTATCGGGCTTGACCTCTTCCACGCTGTCGACCGCAAGATCCACGGCAAGGAGATTTGCACGCTTCGGTGCGGACTCGTCTTCCAGCGCCTCGGGATCGAAGGTTTCGGGAGCGTAAGCTGCCGCGTTGAGCGGCTGCACGCGGACGACCTGCGCAGTGATCTGGCGGCTAAGACGATCGGCATACTGCGCCAACCCGGCTGCCGACGCGCCCCGAGGTTCCACTTCCAGACACAGCATGCCAGCCAACAGCCAGAGCAGCAACGCAGGCCACAGCGCGACTCGGGGAGCATAGCGCAGCGCAAGCCATGTCACCAGGACACAACACGCGCTGAGCCATAGCAGGCAGCCGACCGGAGTCCAGTTCCATCGCGCCAGAAGAATGCCGGAGACGAAACTTACAGCCGCCAGAAAGACAGGAATACGCCCGAGCCGCAACGGCTCAATCGCCCAGCGAGGCCACAACTTATCGAGAATGGATGTGGCCGCGTGCACAGATGGAGCATTTTCCCTGTAGGTGTACTGTAGAGCCTTCTGCATCTATGGGCGTTTTCCGTAATTAAAACGCCGCTGCGCACCCCTTCCGGGATACCCAGCAACAGGGAAAATGCTCTCGAACACCGCAGGCAAAAGCTATCTCTCGAAGACGGCAACCGTCTCCAGATGAAATGTCTGGGGGAACATATCCACGAGATACAGCTCAGCTAACGTGTAGCCGGATTGTAGCAGTCCGGCTGCATCACGCGAGAAGGTTGCGGGATCGCAGGAGACGTAGACGATACGTGGCGACTGTAATGCCGCGAGCCGCTCAACCACCTCGGTTCCCAGACCGGCACGGGGCGGATCGACAACCACCAAATCTGGCGCCTGCAGTTTGCCGCGGCGCAGAAATTCTGCCGTCGTGGCGCGAAGGGCACGATGAGGCGCAGTCACCAGCGATGAAAGCTCGCGAAAGCTGGCCTCACCGATCTCTACCGCTGTCACCTGCGCGAAGTGCTGCATCAAGGCGGCCGTGAAAAGACCTGCGCCGGCGTAGAGATCCCACGCGTGCTGTCCGCTGCGCTGCGCAGTTACCAGCGAGACCATGGTATCGATAAGGAAGCGGTTTACCTGGAAGAAGCCGCCTGCCTGGACACGATAGCTCTGACCTGCCGCGGTGTATGGCAGAAACGGCTCGCCCCACTGTGCTGCAACATGGCCTTCCACGGACTCATCCGGTTGGCCGCGATGTCCGCGCTGATCACGGTCGGCCTGCACCACACTGGCGCCGATGAGCTGCGGCATCTTCGATTGCAACGCTTCGCATAGCCGGGACAGGCGCGGTGATGCAACAGGCTTTGCCGCAAGCAGGGTGAGTTGCAGTTTGCTTTCGGATGTATCCGTAAACAGCTCTACTTCGGCAATGCCTTCCAACGGGAGTTCCATCAGTGCCTGGGCTGCCTGCCACAACAGGGGCGCGGCGATAGGGCACTCTGCAATCGGGAGAAAGACATGCGATCCGCGGCGGTTATAGCCGAGACGGTTGTTCTCACAGCGCAGGCGAACACGGTTGCGATAGTGCCACGGTTCGGCGGCATGTACAGCGATCTCCGGAAGCTGACGCACGCCTGCGCGCTCCAGCGTCTCGCGCAGGATGCCGCTCTTCATGGCGAGCTGCGTCTCGTAGACAGCGTGCTGATACTGGCATCCGCCGCATACACCGAAGTGGCGGCATAGCGCAGCAACGCGTTCCGGCGCGGGCTCGATCACTGCGAGCAGCTCCGCTTCGGCAAAGCCTTTCTTCGATGCGCGCACGCCTGCATCCACCACTTCGCCGGGAAGAGCGAAGGGGACGAAGACGGCTTTGCCCGCCTGCTCGCCTTCGGTCATGCGGGCGAGACCGTTGCCGCCATAGATGGCCTTCTCGATGCGCAGCTTCATAGGTCGTGAGTCATGTAGAAGAGCGAAAGACGTGGAAGATTACGCGCCTCCAGCATGCGTTTCTGCAGGAACTGCTGCTCCACCTGACGAATCTGCATGGCCTGCATGCGGCTGCGATACGGCGCAAGCTCTCGTGCCGCCTGTTCGCGCAGCGCGGTCAACTCCGCCTCAGGCGCAGCTGTCATTAGACCGGCAAAGAGCTTCTCTTCCAACACAGTCAGCGTGCGGTCCAATTGCTCCATATTCCCGCCAGCCGTTGCCCGCATCTCCGCGGCCAGCGCATGGAGACGTGTTGCCACTTCGGCAGCTACCGCATCGGCAGGCGCAGCCAGCTTCGCACCGGCAAGAATGCCGGCATTCGACTCCAGGTAGCGCGCGACAGACTCGCCCTCGAAGCCGGAGTCCTGGTCTTCTTGTGGTTGTTTGGAGGCGCCGGTCGCGGCTTCCTTCATCTCCTCGGTTGCTTCCATCACGGCCTGCGCGCACCACGCCAGACCGTTCACCTTCCGCACACCGCGAGGCGCTCGCCGCTGGCGCTCATCGTACTTATCGAATGCCTGATCGATGCCGCGCAGCACGGCTTCCAGCGGGATGCCGGCATCGCGCCAGGTCTCAATCAAAGCCCAGTCCAGCGTGGAGAGCATGAGAAGCGATCCGCGCCGCTGCTGAAAACGCTGCTCAATCTCAGTGAAGTAGTTGAAATAATTCAGCACAGCTACGCCTGCAACACCTTTGCAGCTTCGCCCTGCCGGCGGCGCCGCTCCTGGTTGCGGTCGTAGATGATGCGGAGACCTTCAAGGGTAAGCAACTCGTCGACCGTATCGAGATAGCGCGAACCGGGCGCGATCAGCTTGCCGAGACCGCCGGTCACAATTGTCTTCACCGGGGCGGCGAGTTCAGTAATCATCCGCTCCAGGATGCCATCCACGAGGCCGATGTAGCCGTAGTACAGACCGATCTGAATGTTGTCGGTCGTATTGGTGCCGATGATCTTGGAGGGCTTACGGATCTCAACCCGCGACAGACGCGCCGCCAGATTGAAGAGCGCATCGGCAGAGATACCCAGCCCCGGAGCGATAGCTCCACCGAGAAACTCACCCTTGGCCGAGACGACATCGAAGGTTGTGGCCGTGCCCATGTCCACCACGATGCAGGGACCGCCATAGCGCTCAAAGGCCGCGACACAGTTCACAATGCGGTCGGCGCCGACCTCGGTAGGATGATCGACCAGGACGGCGAGACCTGTTCGAATACCCGGCTCTACGAAGAGCGGCCGGATTTTGAATAACGTCTCCGAGACACGGCGCAACACGTGGTCGACGGGCGGGACGACGGAGGAGATAGCGATTCCGGTTACATCTTCAATCTTTAGACTGCGCAGCTCGAAGAGCTCTCGCAGAAGAACACTCATCTCGTCGACGGTGCGGTGGTGAATGGTGGTAACACGCCAGTCGGCGACAAGCTTTGACGGCTGGCCGGCCTCAGGGCGGTCATACACGCCCAGCATGATGTTGGTGTTTCCTACGTCGAGTGCCAGTAGCATTGCACGCTCTCTTAGCCTCTTTCCCTTCGGTCATTCGCAAGGACGCACACCGCCGGAGCGGACCGTGCGCATACCATCACGGGTATTAACCAGCAGAAACCCCTGAGGGTTCAACCCGCACGTCACCCCAGTATAGCCCTCGTCTTCGGCCACGCTCACCTGCTTATTCCGCACCCAGGAGGAAGCTGCGGTGAACCGCTCCAGCACGTCCTCACCCGCCGCTAATACCTTCAGCTCCGCCTCCAGGGCGCGCAACAGAGCGGTTAGAAGAACCTCGCGACTGTGGGGATGCCCGGTCTCCTGGTGCAGCGAAGTCGCAGTCTGGGAAAGCGGCTCAGGAAAGCTCTCGTGATTCACGTTCAGACCAATGCCGATGATTGCGTATCGCATCGCGTCGCCTGCAAAAGCCGACTCTACGAGGATGCCGGCGCACTTCTTCCCATGCAGTAAAACGTCATTGGGCCAGCGGATATCGGCCGCCAGCGCGGTCGTCYGTTCGATGGCCGCTTTCACCGCCATGCCCGCAATCAGCGATAGCCACAGCGCCCGGTCACTGCTCAGCGAGGGACGCACCAGAACGCTGACATAGATGCCGTCCTGCGGGCGCGAGTGCCACTGGTGCCCGCTGCGTCCCCGGCCCGCCGTCTGTTCCCCCGCCAGGTAGACACTGCCATGGGGAGCTCCCCGCTGCGCCTGCGCCAGGGCATAGGTATTGGTCGAGTCGATCGTGGGGAAGTACGCGACCTGGTCCGCAAAGATGGTTCCGCGAAGTTCAGCCTGCAATGCGGCCAGGCCGTACATCAGTACACGTCCGCGGTGATCTTCATGCTGAAATCGACGGCAACGGCGGAGTGCGTCAGCGCGCCGACACTGATGAAATCCACACCGGTCTTGGCATAGCTGCCGATGGTCTTCAGGTTCATGTTGCCGCTGGCCTCAATCGAGACGCCCGGAGCCCGCTTGCGGATTACCTTAACCGCCTTGGCGACCTCGGCGGGGGTCATGTTGTCCAGCAACAATGCCTCCGCCCCGCCCAGCAGTGCCTGGTCCAGCTCCGTAAAGGTGCGAACCTCGACCTGTATCTTCTGGCCGCCGCGACGGTCTTCCAGAGCCTTCTTCAACACCGTGGGGATGCCGCCGCCCAGTGAGATGTGATTGTTCTTGATGAGGACTCCGTCGTGCAGATCCTGCCGATGGTTGGTGCCGCCGCCGCAAGCCACGGCATACTTCTCCAGCAGGCGCATCCCGGGGAGTGTCTTGCGCGTATCCAGCACCTTGACCTTCGTTCCCTGCACCTCGCGCACGTACTGTGCGGTAAGAGTCGCAATTCCGCTCATGCGCTGCATCAGGTTCAGAATCACGCGCTCGCAGGAGAGGATAGACGCGGCGTTGTGGCGGATGACCGCCAGCGCCTGCCCCTTCTTCACCCGCACGCCATCAAAAATCTCCGGGTGGCTGATGACCTCGAAACGCCCGACGGGCTTCTTGCTGAGCCGGGCAAAGATCTCAAGGAATGCGGGAATACACCCCAATCCGGAGACGACACTATCTTCTTTTGCCAGGATCGACGCGGAGGCTCGCAGCGAAGGATCAATCGTCAGCCGGGTGGTCTCATCTTCGGTCGCACGGTCTTCTACCAGCGCGGCTTCCAGCAGGGCAGTCACGCGCTTGCTCTTCCAGTCCATGCGCTTCATTCTACGGCGTTTCTGGTGCCTGCCGAAGACTTGCATATTTCTTCCGGAACCGGGCATCCACCTGCCGGGTGGCCCCATCTCAACACGGATCAAAAGGGGGTGACAGACGATGGTCGAGGCACTCCATCACGAACCCGTCGGATTCACCAACCGCACACGCGGCCTTTCCGGCGAATATGCACATGAACAGGGCTGGCAATTGTTCGAAGACGAACGCCGCATCCCAGCTATTGGCCCCCCCGGCGTGGAAGAGAAATATCCCGGTCACGAGTATGATTGGGGCGCTCCATCCCCACCCGGTGACAAGGCTGCCAGGTCACCGGAAATTGGAGACGAGAGCGAGACAGAAGCAGCGTGATCGCTGCAT
Source organism: Terriglobus sp. 2YAB30_2 (assembly GCF_052114765.1). Lineage (NCBI taxonomy): Bacteria > Pseudomonadati > Acidobacteriota > Terriglobia > Terriglobales > Acidobacteriaceae > Terriglobus > Terriglobus sp. 2YAB30_2. The sequence goes on along the minus strand of NZ_JBFRFJ010000010.1, from coordinate 7,468 downwards.
GGCATAAACCGCGGAAAGGAGAAGAGGATGAGCAATAGGCAATCGACTCCACTCAAACAACACGGGGACATCAAGGAACCCGTGCACAACCGAGGCCACGACCGCAGCTACGCCGCCCATACTAGTGCCGACGGCATGCAACACATGAAACCGCAGGAGGTTTCCGGCAATAACTCCGGTAGCCATGGCAACAGTCTGCGCCAGCCACCTGCAATGCAAAGCCGTAGCGGCAAACAGCATCGCTAGATCTCAGCAAAACACGAAGGCCCGCAACAGAGGTGCGGGCCTTCGTTATATCTGCATATCTGCCACGTGTATCAGCCGGTATTTCTCAGACCTGCTGAGATACCGTTGATGGTCGCCGTGATGGCGCGATTCAGGTCTTCTGTCTCTCCCTCATCGCGCTTACGCCGCATCAGCTCCACCTGGATCAGGCTCATTGGATCGACATACGGATTGCGTAGACGCACCGACCGCGCAAGCACCGGGTTGGTGGCAAGCAACTCTGTCTGTCCTGTTACAGCCAGCACCATCTTCTTTGTGCGCTCGAACTCAGCGAGCAGCTTCGACCAGACGCGCTCACGCAGCTCTTCATCCTTCACCAGGCCGGCATACATACGTGCGATGCCGAAGTCGCTCTTCACCAGCGCCATCTCCACGTTGCGGATCATGTCGATGAAGAGCGGGAACTCGCGCATCATCTGCTGCAGCAGGGCCAGAGCCTCCGGTCCTTTGGCGGCGAAGATCTCCAGCGCATGACCGACGCCGAACCACGCGGGCACGAGGTGACGGCTCTGCATCCATCCGAAGACCCAGGGAATGGCGCGCAGGTCAGCAAAATTGCGCTTGCCGCTGCGGCGCGCAGGCCGGGAACCGATCTTGGCATGCTCCAGCTCAACCACCGGCGTGGCCTGCTCAAAGTAGGTAAAGACTTCGGGGTCTTCGACGATGCTGGAGCGGTAGAAACCATAGGAGGTCTCGCTCAGATCGTTCAGCGCCCCTTCCCACTCCGGCGTAAGCAGACCGGTCAGGCAAGCATCGCACTGCAGCTTGGCGTCGGGACGCGCCAGGGCATCAAGCGAGGCGGCCAGCATCAGCTCCAGGTTGCGCTCGGCGAGCACCACATCGGAGTACTTCCAGTTCATCACCTCACCCTGTTCGGTGATGCGGAACTGACCGTTGAATCCATCGAAGGGCTGCGCATAGATGGCGCGGTGCGTCGGTCCGCCGCCGCGGCCGACAGTTCCTCCACGGCCATGGAACAACCGCAGCTTCACGCCACACTCGCGAGCCACATGGTGCAGCGCGCGATGCGCCTTGTAGATCTCCCAGGTCGAGGTGATCATGCCTCCGTCTTTGTTCGAGTCGGAGTAGCCGAGCATGATCTCCTGTTCCCAGTTCCAGCTCTCGAGCAGCGGCTTGTAGGCCTCGCTGGTCCAGACATCGCGGCAGATACGCGGAGCGTTGCGCAGATCTTCAATCGACTCGAAGAGCGGCACCGGCTTAAGGCCTGGGTCGCCTTCACGGCCTTCCACGGTAACGCCACCCATACGAGCCAGCCATATGACGCGGAGCATGTCTTCTTTTTCGGTAGCTCCGCTGATGACGTACTGGCGAATGGCTCGCGGCGACTTCCGCTTGATCTCGGCAACGGCGCGCACGGTATCGATCAGCTCCAGCGTCTGCGCTGAGAGCTGCTTCGGCAGTGCACCTTCGTTCACGCTCTGCACGTCGCCAAGCTCCGCAACCGCGGTAGCATGAACGCGGGCATGCTGGCGGATGTCGAGCGTGTGCAGATGCAGGCCATAGGTGCGCACCTCCAGCAGCAGCGGATCGAGCAGCAGTTCCGCGAGGCGGTTGCCGCGATTCTCCATCAGGCTGGTGCGCAACACGCACAGGTCATGCTGAAACTCATCGGCGCTGGCATAGTGCGGCAAGGTAGGCAGGCCGGAGAAGGGCACACTACTGCGCGGCGAAGCGCCGAGACGGATCATGATGCAGATCACCAGCAGACGCACCGGCTCATGCGCGAAGCGCTGCTCCAACGTCTCGTGCTCGGTGCCGTGGAACTGTTTGACATAACCGGCCACCAGCTTCGACAGCTCCTTCGAGATCGGCGCCTGCCTGGTGCTGGCGCCGAGCTGTTCAAACAGGCTCTGGAGCCGCGTGCCGTAGTGCTTCAGCAGGAGATTCGATGCCATCGTAATGGCTTCGCGCGTGACATCGGGCGTGACGTAAGGATTACCGTCGCGGTCGCCGCCGATCCAGGAGCCGTAGTCCACAACGATCGGCAGGTCGGCAGGCGCTGGCTTCAGGCCGTATTCGGCAGCCAGTGCTGCGGAGATCTCTCCATAGAGCCGGGGCAGCGTGGCGAAGAGCGAGGCCTCGTAGTAATCCAGGCCGATGCGGATCTCGTCACGAACCGAAGGACGTTCGGTGCGTACATCGTTGGTCTGCCATAGAGCCGTGATCTCAGCCATCAGCTCGCGCTCCAGGGCCTCAAGGCGCTCAGGAGCGGTGGGAATACGGTCCAGCCGCCAGAGGATATAGCTGATGCGGCGCTGTTTGAACATCACCAGGCGGCGCGCCACCTCGGTGGGATGCGCGGTGAAGACCGGTGTCACGCGCAACTGGCTCAAAAAGTCGTAAGCCTGCTCGGCGGTGTAGCCTACCTGTTTCATGCGGCGTAACGTACCGCGGAGCGATCCGCGCTGCTGGATCGCCGCGGGATTCAGCTCGTGCGCCACACGGCGGCGCTTGCGGTGATTCGTCTCCGCCAGATTGATGAGCTCGAAGTAGAAGGCAAACGCACGCGCCAGCTGATAGGCCTGTTTCTCATCCAGGCTGTGAATGCTGAGGATGGTCTGCTGCAGATTGCTGTTCGCCCGGGCGGCATCGCCCTTTGCATCCGCGTCGCGGCGCTCAATGGCGGAGAGGCGCAGCGTCTCCACCAGTTGGAACAGCTCATCGCCGACCTGTTCGCGAAGGACATCGCCCAGCAGCTTGCCCAGCGAACGCACATCGCGCCGTAACGGCGCCTCTTTCAGATCGCCCGTCTGTGCCTCTAATTCGGCCAGACGTTCGCTCCAGTTCTTCGGTTGCCACAACGAAGCCATACTTATGCCTGTGATTCAAGGGTGAGCGAGAGCTCTTCCCATTCTTGCATGAGCGACTGTAGTTGATCGCGGAGCTGCGCCAGCAGCTCGGTCTGCCGCTGCGTCTCATCCGCGGAGACGAAGTTGCAGAGGGCCTGTTCGGTGGTCGCTATCGCCGATTCGGTGCGCGGAATCTCTTCTTCAAGGGAGCCCAGACGGTCTTCCAGTTGACGCAGTTTGATGGGGTTCAGGCGTTTCAAGGTAGATGAACTTTGTGTAGAAGACGATGCCGCGGTCTGGGCGAGCTCGGGAGACTGTGCCTCAGAACCCACCCTAGCGTTGCGAGGGTGGGGCACCCTCGGGGAAGAGTCGGTGTTGGCAAGAGAGTCTACCGGAGCAATTGCTCTCTCCTTGCTGCGCAGGTAATCCTCATAATTTCCCGGATAGACGTGGACGTGGCCGCCTTCTACCTCGAAGACCTTCGTCGCCAGGCCGTCGATGAAGTAGCGATCGTGCGAGACGAAGACCACGGTTCCGGTGAAGTTGCGGATAGCCTCCAGCAGCACATCCTTGGCGCGCAGGTCGAGATGGTTCGTGGGCTCATCCATCAGCAGGAAGTTGGCGGGCGAAACCAGCATCTTGGCCAGAGCATAGCGATTGCGCTCGCCGCCGGAGAGCACTCCAAGCTGTTTGAAGACGTCGTCCCCGGAGAAGAGGAAGCAGCCCAGCAGCCCGCGCAGCTCGACCTCAGGCACCTTTGGCGCAGCAGACGAGATATCGTCCAGCATCTTTGCCTGCGGATCGAGCACCTTGTACTGGTCCTGCGCGAAGTAGTCGGCTGCCACGTTGTGGCCCAGCTTGATCTCACCGGAGGTGGGCGGTTCAAGCTGCGAGAGCAGGCGGATCAGCGTCGATTTGCCGGCTCCATTTGCTCCTACCAGGGCGATACGGTCGCCGCGGTCGATGGTAAAGCTTACGTTCTCCAGAACCTGTTTGGGGCCGTAGGACTTATCGATCCCCTTCGCTTCAAGAACGGTACGTCCGCTGGCCGGCGGCTGCGGGAAGGTGAAGTGGATGGTGGACTCCTCTTCGGGAATCTCGATGCGCTCGATCTTTTCGAGCTCCTTGACGCGCGACTGCACCTGCTTGGCTTTGGTGGCCTGGTAGCGGAAGCGGCCGATGAAGGCCTCGAGCTGCTCAATATGGTCGCGCTGGTTCTTATATGCCGACAGAAGCTGCTGTTTGCGCTCCTGTTTCTGGGTGACGTACTTCTCATAGCCGCCGGTGTAGAAGTGCAGCCGCTTGTTCCATACCTCCGCGATCTTCTCCACGGTGACATCGAGAAAGTAGCGGTCGTGCGAGATGAGGATGAAGCCGTGCGGATAGCCCTTCAGATAGCCTTCAAGCCAGTTGCGTGATTCGAGATCCAGGTGGTTCGTAGGCTCGTCGAGCAGCAGCAGTGACGGCTTCTGCAGCAGCAGCTTGGCGAGGGCGATACGCATCTGCCAGCCGCCCGAGAACTCGCTGGTGTCGCGGCCCCAGTCTTCTTTGCTGAACCCCAGACCACCCAGAACGCTGCCTACCTGAGCATCGAGGGCATAGCCATCGTGGGCATGGAAAAGATCATTGATCTCGGAGAACCGCTCGGCGACCTCGGTGTACTCGACAGATGTGGGGTCGAACTCCGACATGGCGTGGGTGAGCTTTTCGAGCTCCTGCTCCATCTCGCGCTGGGATTGAAAGACCGTGAGGCACTCGTTGAAGACGGTGCGGCCGGTGAGATTGAGACCATCCTGCGGCAGATAGCCCAGGGTCATGCCCTTGGTGCGGTGCAAGGCCCCGTAGTCGAGGGTCTCGATGCCGGCCAGGGTCTTCAGCAGGGTGGATTTGCCGGTGCCATTGCCGCCCACCAGCCCGGTGCGTTCATGGGCGGTGATCAGCCAGTTGGCCTCGTCGAAGAGCAGTTTGGGGCCGAATCGTTTTCCGGCAGCGGCGAGTTGCAACATTACTCTTCTATTTTCGCAGGTGTGGCACCAACCTCCCTCGCTGGCAGCACATCCAGCCTATGCAGCATCTGAAAAGCCAGCACGACGCGCAAGAAAGGCCATTGCAGTGAACGACGAAGAACGCGAGCTTGCCAGCGGTTCCCCCGCCTCCGAGTCCACTCCACCTCCTCCCCGCCCCAAGCGCCGCTTTGGCTGGCTGAAATGGGTCGGTATGGCTGTGAGTCTCGGCGTGCTGGTCTTAGGCGGCGCCACATGGTGGCTTGCCCGACACGCTGAGCCCTTGATGCGCCAGCGCATCATCGACACGCTCTCCGCCCACTTCCAATCGCCGGTCGAGCTGGATGAATTCCACGTCACCGTCGCCAAAGGTCTTGGCGTCGAAGGCAAAGGCCTGCGCATCATGTATCTGACAGAGGTGAATGCGCAGGGGCAGCGGCGTGAAGAACCGATGCTGGCCATCGACGAGTTTTACTTCCGCAGCACGCTGAGCGACCTGCGTAGGTCACCAATGCATGTAAATGAAGTCCACGTCACCGGTCTACATCTCCGCAAGCCCCCCAAAGAAGACCGCAGAGTGACACCGCCGGAACCGAAGAAACCACCGAAGGAGTCGATCGTTGTCGACCGTTTCGTGGTGGACCATGCCGACCTGGTGATGGAGACGCGCAAGGAAAACAAAGTACCGCTCCAATGGGATATCGCACATGTGGTCTTAGTCGACGTCGGCGCAAGGCGCCCCTTCGACTACACCGCTACACTGGTCAATCCCAAGCCCCTGGGTAACATCGCCTCCAAAGGTCACTTCGGCCCCTGGAACATCTTCGTTCCCGGAGACACGCCACTGGACGGAACCTACGAGTTCTCCAATGCCGACCTGAGTACGACGAAAGGTATCGCCGGAATTCTCTCTTCTAAAGGCAGCTTCGGCGGAACGCTGGACGACATCGTTGCCGACGGCGAAACCGACACACCGGACTTTCGTCTGGACGTCAGTGAACATCCCGTACCTCTGCACACGAAGTTTCACGCCATCATCGACGGCACCAATGGGGATGTCCTGCTGCAGCCGGTCGAGGCATGGTTGCTGAAGAGCTACTTCGTCTGCGTCGGACACGTGATCAACAACAAAAACCCCAAAGGCAAAGACATCCGCCTTGATGTCGTAATGCCGAAGGCACGCATCGAAGACATGCTACGTTTGGGAGTCAAAACCTCACCTCCGCTGATGACCGGCGGCTTCAAGATGAAGACCAAGCTGCATATCCCTCCTGGCGATGTCGCCATAGCTAAAAAGCTCGAGCTGACCGACGGCACCTTTGAGATCCGCAACGCCCACTTCACCAGCGACAAGATTCAGGAGAAGATCGATGCCCTGAGCATGCGCGCCCAGGGCCGCCCCAAAGAAGCCAACGCGCAGGGCACCGCAACCTTCGATATCCCCAGTGACATGCGCGGGAGCTTCCAGCTCAAGAACGGCATCATCAACGTTCCCTCACTGCGCTATGACATGCCGGGAGCCCAGGTGCTGATGCTCGGCGAGTACTCAACCGACGGCAACACCTTCGACTTCGTCGGCAAGGTCCGCACCAAGGCGCGGATAAGCCAGATGGTGACGGGATGGAAGGGATGGCTGCTGAAGCCCGCTGACCCGTTCTTCAAGAAACATGGCGCGGGCGCGGAGATTCCGGTGAAGATCAACGGCACCAAGGACGAACCGCACTTCGGTACGGATTTCAAGGATGCCCGTACAAAGAACCTGGGGAAGGATTTGCCGCCACCGCAGTAACGGCTAGTTGCTGGTTGCTAGTTCCTGGTTGCTAGTTGGGCCTAGGCTCACCATGCACCGGGTGCCCCATATATGCGAAGCATATGTGGGACGTTCGAGCGCAAGCTCGAATCGCTTTGCCCTCACTCATGCGACACAGGCATCATAAGCCCTCTGCTACCTTCGTCTGTGTGCGCCCCCTGCAGCAGACAGATGTTCAGGAACTCGCGGCCCTGCTCCAGGGACTTCCGCTTAGTCACCTCTGGCAAGGCTACGGATCGGCGATCTTCGCCGAATTTGGCGACCTGCAACCAGGCCGGATTCGCCGCGATGGCACGTCAGGGAATCCTCAGGGCGCTTGGACGTTACATATGACCGAAGGCTGGAGAATCGAGGGCAAACGGCACATATGGGCTACATGGTCTGACTACCGGGGATGGGGCCGGGCCTTACGAGTCTGTGTGAGTGAGGGATCTTCTCTTTGTTGAGTGGGCCTTAGTTGCTGGATTTCTTTGTGGCGTCTGGAAGGAGTTGTTTTATCGGGTTTTCTGCGGGACATTTTCTTTGTTGTATCGGAAGGAGTTGTTTTAGCGGGGCTTCGT
>NZ_JBFRFJ010000009.1:0-236218 GCF_052114765.1 Terriglobus sp. 2YAB30_2 | reverse complement strand
ATGCGGCTCACTGGGAAAACTCAGAACAAAGAGACACCCAACTCGCCCCTTGGACAGACTTCTACAACCAACAAAGACCTCATGCTAGCCTCAACCTACGCCCGCCCATCAGCAGGCTCCAGATGTCAACAACCTCTTGACCTCCTACACCCACCCAGGTAGCGCGGATAGTCATGAATGACTTGGAAATTACTGATATCTGTTCGGATGTTCCTGATGCCAGTGCCGCCTTCCACCTTGATATGAGCGCGTAGCGGCTGCCTCCAATCATCGGGAGCCTGCTTCGGGCTCGGGCCTTCGATTGGAGTCGCTCCTTGCGTGCTGGCATACTTATCGGCCAGAAACTCGCGAAGGCCATCGAGAGTCTTGCCCTCTCGTTTGAGAGGCGTTTGCGTGTAGTAAAGCTTGCCGTGATCCACCTTCTGTGCGTCGGCAACGAGGTGGAATACCGGCGAGACACGCTCGACCGTCTTCCGCAAGTCCTCAAGTTGCGCATCGGTAGCCGGAGACGTGATGAAGACGATGTAAGCGAGGTTGCGGGGATAGGTTACTTGAGCACCAGTCGTTTGCGATGGCGCAGTGCCAGGCTTACTGGTGAAAATTACCTCAAGGCCATCGATGGGGATTCCCTTAACCGTTGCCTGTACGAGATAGTCACCGGCCAATGCACTACCCAGTGCGCTGACTACGCTTGGCCATGAACCCGCGGCAAGATTGAATTCGCCGGTTTCACGACCTCCGTCGCTCAGTAATTGAAACTCGCGAATACGTAGACGACGTAAGCCGGTCCGGCTGACTGCGGTGACGGTTCCGGTAAGCTTTACCGGCTCGCTCGTTTGGGCTTGGCCGCGCAACAGGAAGAGAGAGGAGCGTAGCCGCGCCTGAAAGTCCCTCAGGGAATCGCCGTCATCGAAAGGCGGTGGCGTTTGCGCCCAGTCCTGAGAGGTATGTGTGGCCTGCGCGAACAATGGCTGATTGGTTATCGCGAATTGACTTGCGAGTGCTACACCGAGGGTAATCGCTCTCAGCTGTGGGTAATGTTTCCGTATGGCATCCATGTGGGTCTCCATTAGAAGAGTCTCCTGTATGCGGCGAGGCCACAAATCTGCTCCAGGTCCAGATACCCGGCGATGAGCAAATGTTCTTCTCGCGCCCGATCTGAGCGAGCTTATCTTATTGGGGAAAGTGAAAGAATGGGCATGCCATCCTTGGTAAGGATGGCGTCCTACACCCAACGTGCAGGCACCGCAGCTGCGGGCGGAACGCTAGTGACAACAACCAATTCGTACTTGGATGTAAGTCATAGGCCTAATATACCCAATAAGGCTGAAGTTGGGTATGCCGCGTGCTAAAGCGAACTCTTCCCCATGGACCGCCTTGTCCGATGTTCGAAGTTGACCCCATTCTTGAGCCCATGTTAGCGTCAGAATATGGCGTTTTCTCTGCTTTATTGTTGCCGCTGCGACCAGCCCCTTAAAGGGTGAGCAGCGACATTCTCGGGTATTCCTGATACGCCCTCCCAAAGCTCATCCAAGATCCCAATCTTTGCCCGGATATCCGTCCCAAGCCGGCCTGCGTACCTGGTTTGTTTTGCGGATTGAGCTTTGGAAAGAGTCTATGCAACTTGCAACTGAGGAACCATTGGTAGCTGCTGCGAGCAGCACATCCACACCAGCAAAGAGCCATTCCTGCGCGATTTTGAGAACGCCTGAGGAACTCACTAACATCGTTTCGTCGTTCGCTCTGTCGGATGAATGGATTGACCGGGTGCGGCTTCGGACCGAACACCGATGGTATGAGCGGCTATATCACGGTCCGGACCATGACATTTGGGCAATCAGTTGGCTACCTGGACAATCCACCGGCTTCCACGACCATGGTGAGTCCTCGGGAGCCTTCGTCGTAGCAATGGGCATCCTTGAGGAACATCGTGCCGGTGAGCAGCCACTTGTGATTCATCCGGGTGAGCCACGCGCATTCGGCCGTGATTACGCTCATGACGTCCGCAATAACTCCTTCGCACCAGYGATCAGCATTCACGCGTATTCGCCTCCGCTCACCGATATGAACGAATATGAGTTGGAGGGGAATCAACTCGTTCCGCGCGAAGGCTTGTCGGAACGGGCTGAGGCACTTCATCAGGAATGGCACATGCGGACAGATAACCGAAAAAGCAAGCCGAGCGCGTTCAGCATTGAGCAAATGCTGGCGACGGCGCGTAGCCGACTACGCCGTCTATCTCCGGATGAAGCCTATCGAGTGGCCGCCGAAGGAGCGATACTCGTCGATATTCGTCCCGAGGGGCAGCGTGCGATCGAAGGGAATATCCCGGGCGCGTTGATTATCGAGCGTAACGTTCTCGAGTGGCGGTTCGACCCAACTTCCAGCGCGCGACTGCCAGTTGCTACTAATCATGATCTCCGAGTAATTGTGTTCTGCTCCGAAGGTTATACTTCAAGCCTCGCAGCCGCAGCTCTGCAGTATCTTGGACTCTGGCGCGCGACGGACATCGCTGGTGGGTTTCATGCGTGGCGCGCAGCAGGGCTGCCGATTGTGCCCTGAAGAAATGCTCCATGGGGCTGAAGAGAATTGGCCTCCCACGGAGCATCAGGTACGTTTCCATCATGGTGGCTTTGCACATGACACTTTTTGCCGGTCATACATGCTTTGACGAGCGTGTCTCGGTTCTCTGTCTGTGTTGTCGCCAGACCGAATTATGGGAATCTTCACCGCTCATCAGATCACTCTGGATCAGGTTTTGTATTGGTGGTGTAAAACACGGCCCATGAGTCCTTCGCCCTCTTATCGACCTTGGCACTGAGGGGCTATCCCCACCGCCAAGTTGCGATCCAGCCTTTTGGAAATACGATGGTCTGTTACCCTGGCTATCCCTTAGGAGCGGCCTTGCTCACGCAAGATCAAAGGGAAGCTTGAGCTTCTAACGGTATTTGCTGCACTAGTACTTCTCTTCGTTGGGTGATTGTCCATACGCGAGTTGTGGGAGGGGTTTGCCCGTTTGCCATCCGAGATTCCTCATAACTTACAGCTGTCGATTGAGATTCCGCCATGGCTGTGGAGAAAACACGCTCACAGGCGGGAATGAGAAGAGTGTCCGTCCTGGTGGGTACTTTTGCTACCCCGTTTGTTTTTCATTGACCTAAGGGGCGGGCATTCCAGGGAGTCACACTTCGCTTCGGAGGAGCCGCCAGTCTTAATCATGGTAACGCTTCTCACCTGCAGGAATTGGGACCGTCAACCGATTTCCCAGTGGTGGCAGAGGGCATGTCGCAAAGGCGGTGTATGCACAAGGTGGATTGACCAGGCGATTGAAATCGAGCGCAACTTCACCTTTGTGTGCCAGCCCCTGTGACGGAAAGTCGGTATAGAGGAAGCGTGCAGCTTCATAGGTGGTGGTGCGGCTGGTAGTATCGCGCAAAATAAAAAATAACTTGTCGTCCTCAACGATTGGCTCGAGCCGAAGACGTTTGCCATTTAGCGTGAACTCAGCCGCTCCGAGAACCTTCTCATGCAGAGTTGTTCCGATGATAGTGGAAATTGCTATCGTGTGCGGCTCTCCGTAAGGAATCCACGTTGCGTCGACACGAAAACTCTTCTTCACGGGAAACCAATTGAGCCCATGGAAATGGGTACGTGTCTCGGCATTGAGGTCTTTAATGCGGAGCGCCAGACGGTCGCCGCGTGAGAGCACCAGGATAGTGTAGCTTCCAAAGCTAATCTTGGCGTCATTTGCGAGAGAGCCCTCCACCGTGGGAGAACCGTTGATCTTCAGGTCCGCAGGAAAACCGCCGACCGGAACAGAGATCTTAAGCTGTGCATGAGCACCAGCGCCGCTCTGAGTGATGACAGCCAAATGCGCTGGGGCACTCGAAGGTAGATGAAGGCTGTTATCGGCTCCTGATCCTACCGTATTCGCACCCTCATGCAGCCACTCCAAACCCACGAGGGAAAGCCATCCTTCCGGTGCTGCTAATGCTTTGGCGCGGTTGGTGCGAAAGGCTTGTGTCGAGGTGAGATACGAAGGGGCCGCCTGTTGCGCGTTGACAATCAAGGAGGCGCCAGATATCAAGGCGAGAATGCTTACGACCCGGCACATAGGGAAGAGAAGGGCGCGCCGTCCTCTTTGATCGGTTGCACGGAAGTCAGAATCTGTGAGTGGTTTCTGTTGTGGCCGGCTCATGGAGAATTCCTTCTACTTGGTCTGGGTGACATCGACGACATGAATGGGAAGGTCCCAATGATTCGTTGTTAACTCCCAACGACGGTTTTCTTCCCGGCGATATGTTGCCTGATCTGGGAACAACTGACGAGCAATCTCACCCTCCGACTCTCCAACAGGAGCATCATGTGGCCGCCGTATGATGACGATGCGATAGTCCCAGCGTGAGTCTTCGCTCGTATGCAGCGATGGCGCGTAGATGGTGTACTCCTTCACGTATCCCAGTTGTTTCTGTCGTTCGAGGATAGAGACCTGATTCTTGCGAAAGAGATCGAACCACTCATCGCGATATCCATAGCGGACGCGATAGACCCATTCAACGATTTCTGGTTTCTCGGCAATCGTGGCTTGTATCTGTTGCCCACGGACCGCTGGAGAAGCGACCGTAAGAGCAGAAAGAACGACAGCGAGCGCAAATTCTGAGAGACGGGATAAACGCATCGGGAGAACTCCATCGTGGCATTGTGATATCTGTGTGCAGTACAGACACCGGTACCGGGATATCAGGATGAGTTCAGCGGGGCGTTTCAGAAGATATGAACAAGCAATCACTCATCCAGCCGTTAGTGGCTGGAACAACAACGTCTGCGTGAGACGGAGAGCGACATGGGCAAGGTATAGCAAAGCGTCGAAAAGATGTCAAATATAGAGGGCGCGGGCGCGACCAACTTCGAACCGTGATCGCAGCGCTCAGGGTCAATCTGCAGTTCCGCGCCGAGGCTCTCAACGCGTTCAATACGCCCCAATTCGCAAGGCCCAATACCACGCTGACCTTCAGCAAAACGGATCTTGCTTCGGGCACCCATACTTCTACGCCTTCATCTACCAATACCTCTACTGGTTCAATTACGGTGGCAGTTGGGATTCTCGCGCATCATTCAGCTCGGCGGGCGCCTGAGCTTTTGAAGACGCCAGCGGCTCAGCATAAAAGCTCAGGGCGCGATTCGTACTAGGTCGGCCCTGACCTTAATTTCGAAAGTCACAGTGCTGTCAGTGCTGGATATCCAGGATGGCGCGATGCGCCTGTTTCAGGATGGTTCGTGCATGGCGGCGCAATCGGATTCCGCTGGACGTAAGTTTGACGTGACGCTGATTGCGGTCGAAGAGGCGAACGTCAAGCGCGGTTTCCAGTGATTTGATCTGGAATGAGAGCGTAGGTTGAGGGATCTGCAGTTCGCGAGCGGCGCGATTGAAATTGAGGTGTTCAGCAAGAACGAGAAAGTACTGGAGCTGTCGTACGCGAAAATCCATTCTTGGCCTCTGGAAAGTTACATCTGCCGGGGTGCTTTGCTTCAGTCCGGATCGGGAGTTGCGTCGCCCTATAGCCGGTACCTCTCTTCACGCGGCGAGGTATGAACGGGCATCAACAGATGCGGTCAAATAGAGCGGCGTGAAACGAATAGGAAGAGGAGAGAGATCAGCCGCAACAGGCAGCAGTCCAGAAGTGCGCAGCCCCGAGGCGCTTCAATAGCGAAGGCATCATGCATTCGGACTGCTGTATGGGTTGCATTGGATGAGATTATGATCGGGGTCCAGATGCAAGTCAAGCGAGAAAGCTCTCATGGAGCGACGCGAAGGCAATAACCAAGTGAAGTTGTAAAGCGTTGGATCAAGGTTCCTGTTCTGTAGTTCCCTCGAAATTTCGCAGAACGGCACGCAGCAGGCCTGCCAGCTTTGTGCGATCGCTGGAAGACAAGGAGCGCAGCATCGTCTGCTCTACTTCCATGTGATGGGCAATGGCTTTGTCTATCAGTTTGCGCCCATCTTCCGTGAGACACACGAATACTCCACGTCGGTCGCCGGGGTCTGGGGACCTTTTCACCAGGCCTGCTGTTTCAAGGCGGTCGATTCGGTTGGTCATTGCGCCTGATGTCAGCATCAGGGAGCTATAGAGCTGCGTAGGCGTAAGCCGATAAGGCTTTCCCGATCGGCGGAGGGTGGCCAGAACATCGAACCCCCAGCGCTCCAGATCAAACTGCGCACAGGCCGCTTTCATCTGTTCATCAATGAGCCGCTCGGCGCGCGAGATACGGCCGATGATTCCCATTGGCGTGGTATCCAGATCAGGGCGCTCGCGCTTCCATTGCTGAAGGATCGTGTCGACATGGTCCTTGCCCGAATTTCGCGTTATGTGCATGGCCCTTTCATGGTATACGCCTCGTCAGTACTATCAATATTTTCCGGGAAAATAACTCGATGTGAAGTATCTTAATGTAAAGATAGATCTGGAGCCGCATTTTTATATGGATGCATGAAAGGTAGGCGAGAGAACCAAAATGAACCGCCGGCAATTTTCCCTTCGACTCTGCGGTCTTGCCGCGTCTGGCGTGTCGCCGTTGACCACCATTGCAATCCGCGGTTTAACCTCGGATCGGATATCGATCTCGCACTCCGAGTCCGCCAGAGAGGAAATTATGTATACTCCTTTTGCTTTTGTCGATGTCTTTGCCGAACAGCCCTTGACCGGCAATCCGTTAGCCATCATCCCGAATGCTGGCGCCCTTGATGAAGCTTCCATGAGGCGAATCGCCGGTGAACTGAATCAGGCGGAGACGACATTCATCATGCCCTCACAGAACAAGTCTGCCGATTGGCGGTTGCGGTCCTTTACGGCTGTGGGACATGAGGTCTTCGGAGCCGGTCATAATTCTTTGGGCGCGTGGTGGTGGCTCGCGGAGACCGGGGTTCTTTCGTTGAAGGAGGGCAAGAATCATTTCGTCCAGGAGATCGGGGGACATCTGCTTCCGGTTGAAGTCCGGCGAGAAGGGACGCGTCTCGAGTCAGTAGTACTGACCCAGTCGCCACCAGAATTTGGAAATATCTGCAAGGACATCGGCGCACTGGCCGATGCTCTGGGCCTGACACCGGATGCCCTCTCCCATTCGTTACCGGCGCAGGTGGTTGCCACTGGAGCCGGACATCTGTTGGTGCCAGTGCGCGACCGGTCGTCTGTTACGCAAGCGCATCCGGATCGCCAAAAGCTGGCAAAGGTTCTTAAGGCTGTCGGCGGCGAAGGCTGCTATTTGTACTGCCTGGAGCCGGTCTCGCCGACCTCAACCGCGCACGCGAGATTTTTCAATCCGACCGTGGGAATCGTGGAGGATGCGGCGACTGGCACAGCTGCAGGCCCACTTGCGGCTTTCCTAGTGAGGCATGGCGTTGTGAAGAATGGTGCAACCGTGGTGATCGAACAAGGTTATGAGATGAAGCGTCCCAGCGTGTTGCGCCTTGAAGTTCACGACAGCTCGGTGAAACTGGCAGGTCGTGGCGTAACTGTTATTGAGGGCAAGCTGCGGCTTCAATAAATCAGCTTACGAGAACTGCCGCCTCACCGATAAGAATCACATGGCAAGGTAAATGTTTGTCTGTGCTGGGTTGACTTCGTTTGGTATCTGATATATCTCTGTTTCATGCGCTGCCTCTGTTGCGAATCTGAATGTCGCTGTCTCTTCGCGAGCGCATCCCTTCATGTTTGTCGATGTCTCTAGGCGAGCATCCCCTTCCTAGCTTCAGCTCCATAAATACACGGTGATGTGTCGGCAGGCGCATCTTGCCCACGTTTTCCGAACCAAAAGAGCAGTGCGGAGATTCACGAATGCGCCGTAGACGTATCGTTGTATCCGGTTTGCTTGCGCTTTTCACTGTCGCAGCGGCAGCGCAGCATGTCACATCTCCAGAGGAAGCCTTTGGCTTCAAGCCTGGAACCGATCGTAAACTTGCCGATTGGACCCAATTGACGGCCTATTTCGACAAGGTTGCCCACGAGTCTGACCGTGTCCAATATCAGGACCTTGGCAAGACTACGGAAGGCCGGCCATTTGTTGCGTTGACCATCTCATCTCCGGAGAATCTTAAACACGCCGAGGAGTACAAGGATATTCTGCGTCGTCTCGCAGACTCACGTGTCACAACCCCAGAGCAGGCGGCAGAACTGACGAAAAGAGGAAAGGCTGTCCTCGTCGTTACTTGCAACATCCACTCCACCGAGATTGCCAGTTCTCAGAGCGCTGCCGAATTCGTCTATCGACTCGCCACTCAAAATACGCAAACCGTGGAGGAGATTCTCAACAACACTATCATCGTTCTTGTCCCGTCCTTGAATCCAGATGGACAGCAACTGGTGGTTGATTGGTACAAGAAATATCTCGGCACGCCGTATGAAGGTAGCTCGCCAGTGGTGGTGTACCACCACTACGTGGGACACGATGACAATCGCGACTGGTACGGCTTCACGCAGGTCGAGACACAGCTCACCGTAGACAAAGTGATCAATCCCTGGCATCCCCAGGTTTTGTATGACCTCCACCAAATGGGATCGCGAGGACCGCGTATTTATCTCCCGCCCTGGGTGGACCCGATCGACCCAAACATCGATCCGCTGCTGGTTAGCACCATGAATGCGCTTGGTACTCAGACCGCACTTGAGATTGCCGAGACTGGCAAACCGGGTGTGCTCGTGCATGGGGTCTACGATCTATGGTCGCCGGCAAGGCACTACATGGCGTATCACGGTACGGCGCGTGTACTGACGGAGTCGGCTAGCGCCAACATTGCCTCGCCGATCGAAATGCCCTTTGAGAAGCTGGACAAAGGAATCGGCTATGACGCCAAGGTGCAGGCTTGGAACTTTCCTGACCCATGGAAGGGAGGTACGTGGCATCTGGGAGACATCGTCGCGTATCAGATCGATGCGTTCTTCTCGATCGCGCACAATGTCGCAGCGAATCGTCAACGCTATCTGGCCAACTACTACCAGATTCTCAAACATTCCACCGATCAGAAATACGGTGGTCCGTACGCATACGTGATACCGGTGGAACAGGTTGATGCGGCTTCTACGGCACGTTTGCTAAGCATCCTTCGCCGCGGCGAGGTGGGAATCAAGAAGGCCTTATCGGATTTCGATGCTGATGGGAAGCACTTCAGCAAAGGGAGTTACGTTATTGCGCTCGGGCAGCCATATGGTGCCTTCGCGAAGACGCTTCTGGAGACCCAACAGTACCCTGCGATCCGGGAATATCCAGGAGGTCCGCTGCAGCGCCCGTACGATGTCACTGCTCAGACGCTTCCGCTGCTTCTAGGTGTCAAGGCAATTGAAGTGAAGAAGAAGTTCGATTTTGCCTGCGAACCTGTCGACACTATCAGCAAGCCGACGGGCAGCGTCGATCAGGGGAAGGCAAAGTTCGGATACATACTGGGGGACACATCCAACAGCTCGCTGTATGCGCTCTTTGCGCTGCTGAAGAATAATCTTCATGCCTACCGGTTGACGGGCAGCGCCTATGCCGCCGGCACAATCTATCTTCCATCACAACCGCATCTGCGAGAAGAGATCGATCGCGCTGCAGCGCAGTGGCCGGTTCATTTTCGGGCAGCAAATGATCCTGTTGCCGGATCCCGGCTAGAGGTCAGGCTTCCCAGGGTCGGGCTTTATCAGAGCTGGGTTGCGTCGATGGACGAAGGGTGGACTCGCTGGATCTTCGATCAGAACCAGATTCCATACAAAAGACTCGTCGACGACGATATTCGCAAAGGCGATCTCGCAAAGCAGTTTGACGTCATCATCCTTCCGGATAACTCGGCCAATGCAATTACGAAGGGAAGCGCGGGCCGCGGAGGCGAGGGAAATGAAGGAGGGCCGGAAGTCCCTCCCGAGTTCAAGAACGGGCTCGGTGAGAATGGATTGGCCGCTCTGCGCGAGTTTGCCAATACCGGTGGAACAATCGTCACCCTGAATCGGGCGTCGAATGTCTACGCAACCAAAGATGCTCCAGAGGTCAAGAATGTTCTGGACGGTGTGACCAATCGTGACTTCTACATTCCTGGATCCATTCTCGAAGTCAAAGTGGATACTTCACATCCTCTTGGCTTTGGTTCACCTTCCGCTGTTCCGATCTTCTTTGAACAGAGCCCCGCATTTGACGTTCATGGCAATGCGCGGTCCATCGCGAACTACACCAGTGATAACCCACTGCTGAGCGGGTGGATTCTAGGCGGAAAATATCTCGTCGGGAACTCGGCGCTTGCGGAAGAGCCGTTGGGGAAGGGCAGGATCATCCTCTTTGGCTTCCGCCCTCAGTATCGCGCCCAATCTGAGGTGACCTACAAGCTTTTCTTCAATGCTCTGCTCTACGCAGCGACGTCGCCGTCGAAGGACGAGAAAGGTGGAAACCAATGAGCGTTCTGACCGTTTTTACACCTTGCTATTGTTGTCGCTGATCTAGTTCCATCCCATCCCATCTCCCTTGATCTCGATTGAAGAGCGCCCTCGCCGGCGCCGTGAATGTGCGCGGCTACGTGTGGAGAGCTGCGTTCAAATTCGTTGTTTGGAGGTATCTATGCGTTTCCAGAAACGCGCTAAGGCTTCTCTGCTCGCAGGACTCATTGTTCTTTTCGCACTCAATGTGCCACTCATCTCTCAGACCTCGGCCAATGGAAGCGTCCACGGGCGGGTTGTTGATGGTTCCGGGGCGGCTATTGTTGGTGTGTCTCTACTCGCTCACAGTCCGAGCGTTGGCGGTTCCTTTCGAGCTGTGACCGATGCAGAAGGGAATTACAGGCTCACGCAACTCCCAACGGCTGATGACTACGTCGTAGAAGCCGAGAGTTCGGGCTTTGAAAAGTTTGTCCGTTCGGGACTCATCATTCGTGCGGGCCTCAATGTGACCGTCGATATAACTCTGAATATTGGTTCCCAGTCGCAATCGGTGGAAGTGTCGGGTGAAGCTCCTCTGATCGATACCCAGAACGCGGAACAGGCCGTCAACCTGAGCGGAGAACTTCTTCGCAATGTCCCCATCACCGGGCGTCATGACTGGTCCGATTCTTTGCAGCTTACTCCAGGGATTGTCAGCGCATCGGCGGATGCCCAAGGGGGGCAGACCTACTTCCTGCGCGGCTCGGAGAATGAGAACCACGCCACTCTGGTTGATGGCATGGACGTCGGGAGCTTCCAGCAGAACTGGCCGTCCAATGGGATCAGTATCAGCAACGAATCGTTGGGTGACATCCAGATCAAGACCGGCGCGAACGATGCTTCTTCTCCCGCGGCAATGGGCATGGTTATCAATATGTCGAGCCCCACGGGAAGTGATCGCTACCATGGCAGCTTCCTTTGGCTTCTAGGCCCGGAAGCTCTGAATGCAAACAATGCGAATGGAGGGACCAGCGCCGTGACCTCTACGCAGCAACCGGACTTCTCGTTGGGCGGGCCGATCAAGAGGCAGCGCGCGTGGTTCTTCGCATCTGGCCGATATATCAATCGTGACGACGGCATCAGCCAAACAGCAACCCAGCTTGGGTACCTGAACGGGATTCAGCCGGGTTTCAATGCCTTCGCAAATCACTCAAGCGGTTTTATCTTTCTTGGAAATGCCTCGGTCCAACTGAACGACCGTCACAGGCTAATGGCGTTGATTCAGTATGACAGCCGCAAGCAGGATGCGAACTACCAATGGTATGCCGCAAACATCGCGCACAATCAATACGGTGGCGGGGCCTACGGGCTTCGTCTCATCTCACAGTGGAGCCAAAACCTTACGACACGTTTTCTGATCTCTTTCAACAACAAAGGGAGCAACTCGAGCGCTGACGCCATCGGTGGTGTCGGTTCGAAACCAGAAATCGATCTGTATGCAAGCAATACTCTCTCCTCGGGCCGGCTTGTCGGGCAAGGCTCTTCGGTGGCCACACTGAACAACCTGTCATCGATCACGCTCAATCCGGCAAACAAGACTACGATTACCGGCGATGTGAACTACTACATCGGCAAGGGGTTCGGGTCGCACGAAATCCAGGCTGGTTTTTACCTTGAGCCTACAGAGCGGAGCAAGACGACAACCCTCTACGCAAACGCGGGTACCAATATTCAGCAGGACGCTGTTCTGAATAATCCGAACGACCCGTCCAAGGGATACACGATCTTCCATACGCAATCGGTCGATCGGGGGAGCCTTGTAAGCCGTTACATTACTGCAAATGATTATGCCTTCTATCTTCAAGACCGCTGGCGTCCGTTCAGCAGACTTTCAATCACCGTTGGCGTCCGTCCTGACTGGATCTCGGGAAGAGATGCGCTCTTCAAGGTAACAACCCAAAACTCCTGGAATGTAGCCCCACGCGTCGGCGGTGCCTTTGTGCTCACGAAGAACCAGAGAAATGTCATCCGGGCGAGCTGGAGCAAGATCACGGATATCACAAATGCCAGCTATCTCGGCGCAGCCGGCTCGAGTACGGTTACAACAACGGACACCTACTATCTTCCAAGCGGTCCGGCGACCTTCGTGACACCGGGCAGTACGGCGTTGAGTGCCGACAGGGTCTTCGATTCCGATCGTCATCAGGGGTTCGTTCGCGAGTGGCTGGTCGGCTACAGGACGCAGTTGCCCGGAGCCATCGTTGTCGATGCAAGCTATATCGACCGCGAATATCGTGACCGGCCTGCGCTCGTAGACAACAATCAGATCTATTCGTCGACCACCACGGGCGTCACTTGGAGCGGCCTGAATAATCCGGCGTTCAACAACTTCTATTTAGTAACGAACAACAAATGGAATTGGTTCGTTTATCAGGGATATGAAGTAACGGTGACGAAACAAACGAAGGCCGTGCAGCTCTTCAGTACCTATAGCTATTCACCGGATCATCTTGCCGGCGCTTTCCAGCCGAACGATCCGGCGGCGATCCTGGAGCCGACCAAGTTTGCAAATAATGCCGGGCTCGGTTCCGTGCGCGGAAATGTCACCAACGACTATACCGGCGATACCAGGAACCGGATGTGGCAACGCCAGCAGTGGAGAACTGGCGTGACATGGAGGGCTCCATGGAAGATCCGTTTCTCAAACACCGTGACTGCGCAATCCGGCACGGCTGGTGGCCCTGTGGTTGTCACCCAGGCTTACAACGGACAGTATGGTCCTGCGACCCGCACAATCAACGGCAGGACCGTATCGAATCCCCTCGCGGTGGCATATCGCTTCAAGTACGGAGATCGGGGCATCGGACAGATCTTTACCCCGTGGCTAGTCCAGTGGAACACGCTGATCGGGCGTGAGTTCCCAATCACTGACCGCCAAGGGTTTGAAATCGCCGCCAATATCTATAACGTCACGAATCGGGGAGCCGGGCAGCAGTTCGTCAATGGAACGAATGCAAGCTCCAGCACCTTTGGTTCGCTGCAGAATATCCAGACACCCCGCTCCGCACAGTTCACGCTTCGCTATCACTTTTAGGTGCTGACAGAGATGATGCAATTTCAGATGATCCGCAAGTTTCATCCCATATCCAGTCTGCAGGTACTTGTTCTTAGCTTCTCTATTGGAACGTGCCTTCAAGCCGGTGCAGAAAATCACCTTACGCTTCAGGATCTGCTGGCTGCCGAGCCAATCGGTGAGACAGCGTTGTCTCCGGATGGCCAGACAGTTGCACTTGTGCGCTCCGAACAGATCACGCTCCTTCCCGCAGCCGGCGGTTGGCCGGTGTTACTCACAAGCACGCAAGGAAGTAAATCGGGCCTGTCGTGGTCGCCAGATGGCAAGCAGATCGCATATGCAAGTCAGGGAAGTATCTGGGCAGTGCCTGTTACAGGTGGTGCCCCGAGGAGACTGACGAACGCACCGGCCGGGGGAGGCGATCCACGCCAAGCTGCGGACCGTGCCCCACGATGGAACCCGAAAGGACGCTGGGTTCTTTTCCAGAGTGGGAGGCGAGGAACGAACGGTCTTTACGTGGTGAGTGAAGACGGTACTGTCACCGTTGCCGTCACTCCATCAAAAGAAGAGACATCTGAGGGACGATGGTCCCCTGATGGAGAGAGGATTGTCTATGTAGCACGGGCGAAAACATTCTTCAGTGGAAGGCTTGAGGTGCTGCATTTCGAGCAACATTCAGGGCAAGCTACGGGAGAACCCGTAACGCTCTTTACCGCTCCAGTTGATCGCGGTGGTGGCTGGTCGATCGGAGGCGCAGAGTGGTCCCCGGATGGGAAGACTCTGGTAACGGCCCTCCAAAACTCTGGTTGGAGCCACGTCTACCTGCTGGCTGCAACGGGTGGAACTCCAAAACAGATCACTGATGGAAACTTCGAGGATGAGAATCCGGTGTTCTCTCCGGATGGGAAGGAGATCGCATTTCTTTCAAACAGAGAAGTGCCAGAGGCAAATGACATCTGGCTGATTCCTGCGAATGGAGGACAGGCGAAGAAAGCCGTTTCGTTCGAGACTCCCGGCATCGCCGCAGGGCTGCAATGGTCACCGGATAGTAAGCGTCTCTTCTTCAAACACCAGTCGCCGTTGGAGACTACCGATCTTCTGGTGCGGGATCTTAGAACCGCTGGAAAGCCTGTCCATCTGACACGCACAACTCCGGTCAACTACGCCGCTACCGCACAGATACCGGAACGCGTCACATGGAAGAGCCAAGATGGCCGGGAGATAGCCGGCTTGCTGTATCAGCCAAAGGACAAAGAGCGGGCCAACAAATCGGCCATCCTCTGGATCCATGGAGGACCAGAGGGGCAGGATGGATACCGTGCGGATGTTTGGGCTCAGTATCTAGCGGATGCCGGATATGTTGTCCTTGAACCGAACTACCGCGGCAGCAGCGGATACGGTGAGGCGTTCCGCAATCTCAATGTAGAAGATTCGAACGGCGGGGAAGTGGACGATGTTGCCACTGGCGCGCAATATCTGATTTCACGCGGGCTGGCAGACCCAACCGGTATCGGTATTGGCGGAGGAAGCCATGGCGGAACCATGGTCGCGTATGCGGTGACCCGTTACCCGGAGCTATTTGCTGCTGCAGCAGAACTCTACGGAGTCGTGGATCGCGAATTGTTCGTGTATCGGACCAACCCACCCTCGGCAATCCGCTGGATGATGAAGATGGGCGGTTCGCCTACTGAGAAGCCTGAGGTCTATCGCAAAGCCAACGTGCTTCTATCCGTCGAGAAGGTGCGAACACCATTGCTCGTCATGCATGGAGAAAACGATCCGCAGGTGCCTCCATCGGAATCCGCAGTCTTCGCCAAGGCTTTGCGTGAGCACCACAAGACCTACTTTTACTTCACCTACCCAAACGAACTGCACGGCTTTTCCCAGCCGGCTCATCGCCTGGATGCATGGCGAAAGCAACTTGCTTTCTTTGAACACTATCTGAATCCAAAATTCGGAACGACAACAACATCGGTCGACGAGGTCGTGTTTCCCGGCGAAGGAGGACCTGCTCATATCCAGAAATGACTGCGGCGCCGTTCAGAAACGGCATCGCTCTTTCTGGCGCAGACCGAAGTGGGATTAGGAGGCGTCAGAGCGATCTGTCTTTGATATGTTAGACTTCACCTGTGACTCTGGTTATCCAAGCCTGTCGCTGTTGTTGTCCTTCGTCCTGCTTGTGACGTTGCGTCCGCTCGGCTTTATGCCGGTCTTATAGCGGCGAATTCCTCTCCATAATCCATAGTTTTCTTCGCATATGACCGGCGTGGATCCGTTGTTTGCGTGAGACGTTTCATGATGCTGCGGTACAGCTTTCCATGGGAGACATGATGGATCGGCGCACACTTCTACAGAACAGCCTGCTGCTTGCGGCATCATCGGCTGTGAAGAAGTCGCTGCTTGCGCAGAGTCGTCCGGTTCGTCCGAATGTGCTGCTCCTCATGTCAGACCAGCACAAGCGCAGTTGCATGGGAGCCTATGGCAATCCCGTCGCACATACGCCAAATCTCGATGCACTTGCCCGAAAGAGCGTGCGATTTACGGATGCCTACTGCGCCAATCCGGTGTGCACACCTTCACGTGCGTCTCTGATGACCGGGTTATACAGCCATAATCATGAGGCGCAGGACAATACCCGCTCTTATGCCCCAAAGCACAAAACTATGGCGCATCACTTCGGCGCGGCAGGCTACAGTACGGCTCTTATCGGAAAGATGCACTGGGTCGATGCGCAGACGCATGGCTTTGACTACCGCATTGAATTCAACGAGTGGTTCCAGTACCTCGGCCCGAAGACTGCTATCTATGCGGATGAGCTTGGCCGCCCCAACTCAGGATCGGGTCAGCCTGAGATCGATGATCTGTGGCGCGATTTCGGAGATCCGTGGAAAGATGTACGCCATAAGGACGAGCGGGAAGGCTCGGTTCACATAGGCCGCATCTCTCTGTTGGAAGAAAAAGATCACTTCGATTCATTTGTGGCGCGCGAGTCGATTCGCTTTCTCCGCCGGCATCGTCCCGAAGATGGCCCATTCTTTCTGGTGAGTTCATTTCTCAAACCGCACGATCCTTTTATGCCGTCAGAGCGCTTTGCGGAGATGTACAAGCCGGAAGACATGAAGCTGCCATCAAGCTGGAGGAAGGCCGATCTTGCTTCGCTTCCCGAGGAGGTCGTGAAGTCAATTCAATATAACGGTCCGACACCCGAGGTTCGCGATGAGGCGAAGGCCAAACAGCATATGGCCTATTACTATGCCAACCTTGCACAGATGGACGACTGTGTCGGACAGGTGCTGCAAGCCTTGCAGCAGACCGGCCACGACCGCGATACCATCATCGTCTATACCTCTGACCACGGCGAGATGCTGGGAGATCTGGGACTGTGGCAGAAGTTCGAGTTCTATGAGGGATCGTGCGGCGTGCCGCTGTTGATTCACGTTCCTGACGGTGTTCCCGGTGTCGTTGCGACGCCGCTCAGCCAGGTTTCGATCAGTGCAACGCTGGCAGAGTTATGCGGCGTGCATCAGTTGCAGCCAAACGACGGCAGAAGCTTTGCCGGACTGGTAAGAAATCCTGGCAAACCCGTCTCCCAGGGGCCCGTGTTCGCCGAGTACGCCTTAGGTACCCTGCGCGCAAAGTACATGGTGCGCGATGGCGACTGGAAGTACACCTTCTGGCAGCACGATCGCGAAGAGCTTTACAACCTGAAGTCTGATCCCGCCGAGCTTCGCAATGTAGCGGCGGACCCCCGATGTCGCAAAGAGGTCGAGCGCCTGAAGGCTACGCTGTTTGCCTGGCATCGTCCGGTAGACGCATAGCAAATTCCTTCAACGTCATGACGCACGTGGATGTGTATGACCACCGCTTTGGAGGTTCCCTTGCTCTCTCGTCTGTTTCGCCTTTCCCTCGTCTTTCTGCTGCTGCCATATCTTGCTCTGGCGCAGCAGACCTCAACCATTGTGGGTACCGTTTCGGACTCCTCCGGCGCGGCGATTCCGGATGCCGTCGTCTCTCTCGTCGACACTGCGACCGGTTTTCAGCGGACGGTCACGTCCAATGCCGAAGGGCAGTACACGGCGGCCTCTATCCCTGCGGGAAGCTATCGCATCTCGGTGGAGAAGCCGGGTTTCCAGCGGCTGGAGCGTAGCAACATCACGCTGGCGGCTGCCGCTACCGCCGACGTGGATCTGGCGTTGAGTGTGGGCAGCAACTCTGAGACGGTGACCGTATCAGAGTCGGCGTCGCTGTTGCAGTCGCAGAGCGGTGTGGTTTCATCTCTCGTGGATAGCAAACAGGTTGTCGCGCTTCCGCTGGCCACGCGAAACTTTACTGACCTCGTGCTCCTGACTCCCGGTGCACATACTGGCTCGGCTTCAAACCTGGCCGAAGGCGGCAGCGCCTATGCCATTCGCGGAGGCTCCAATTTCAGCGTCAACGGTTCCATCGCCGCCGCGAACTCCTATCTAATCGATGGGATTTACGACCGTAATCAGTGGCTCAATACGCTTGTGCTGGTGCCGATCGTTGACTCCATTCAGGAGTATCGCGTAATGACCAGCAACTTCAACGCTGAATTTGGTGAAGCAGCGGGTGCGATTACGACCGTCTCCACGAAATCGGGAAGCAACCGCTTCCACGGCAGTGTGTGGGAGTTTCTGCGCAACGACATCATGAACGCGAACAGTTACTTCGCGAAGCAGAACAATATCCGGCGCGCGCCGTATCGCCGCAATACCTTTGGCGCGACACTCGGCGGGCCGATTGTGCGCGAACGTACGTTCTTCTTCGCGGATTACCAGGGGATTCGCCAATCTGTACCTCAGACGTACACAACAACGCTTCCCACGTTGGCGCAGCGGGCGATGGTGCGGACGGGTAACTTCGCCGGTTTCGGCACGCAGCTTTACAATCCATACTCCACCACGACCGTGGGCGGAGCAACCACGCGCGCGGCATTCGCCGGAAACCAGGTTCCCACGTCGCTTCTTGATCCGGCTGCGGTGAAGTTTGTTGATCTTCTGCCAACACCGACGAATGGAAACGCGACCAACAACTACACCATCACTCCGGCACTGACCCAGAATACGAACCAGTTCGATGCGCGTATCGATCAGAACCTTGGAGCAGGGAACAGGCTCTTCTTCAAGTACTCCTTCGATCAGACGGAGCAGGTCTCACCGGGAACGGTGGCGACCGCAAGCTCTGGTGTTTCCACGGTAGGGCCGTATATCGGAACCGGCGGCAATGGAACGCGGACTCCGGTGCGTACTCAGTCGGGAACATTGGGATACTCGCATGTGCTTTCTCCGGCGACGTTGCTGGAAGCACATGCCGCCCTCGTGCGCTGGCGTGCTGAAGTCACTCCGCTGGGCCAGGGCTTTGCCGCGGCGACGGCGCTGGGCATTCCAGGCATCAACTACAACGCACTCGCAGGCGGTTTGCCGGGAATCACGATCTCGAACTTCTCCGCGCTTGGAGATACCTCGTCCTATCCGGAGAACAGCTACGTCACCACCTTCCAGTATGACGGCGATGCGATCCATACAGCGGGCAAGCATACCTTCAAGGCGGGTGTGCTCTTTCTGCGGCACCGCTTCAATGGTTTCTCGGCCTTTCCGGTACGTGGCACGTACGACTTCAACGGACAGTTCACCCGTCAGACCGGGTCAACCAGCGCCGCCTCTTCGCTGGCAGACTTTGCGCTAGGCGCCACGGACGCAGCCAACCGCAATATCCTGACCGGTGAGTTCGGTATGCGAACCTTCCAGCTTGCTCCCTATATCCAGGACACGTGGCGCGCTACGGACCGGTTGACGCTGGAATACGGTGCGCGTTACGAGATCAGTGCTCCGCCGTATGAAGTACATAATCACTGGGCAAACTTCGATGTGCCGACGGGAACATTGCGCGTCGCAGGCCTGAACGGAAATGGCCGGCGTCTGCGGAACTTCGACTGGAAGACCTTCGCGCCACGCGCCGGTCTGGCATACAGCCTCGACAGCCAGAAGAATACGGTCCTTCGTGCCGGCTTCGGTATTTCATTTGTCGATACGCTGGCCGGTGGCGCGCAGCTCTATAAGAATCTGCCTTACTATTTTGCGCAAACCATCACAACCGACAGCGCGGCTGCTCCATCTGCGAGGCTGAGCGACGGCTTCTCCACGCCTGTGCAGCCTGATCCGAATAACACAGCGGCTATCTCAACCGGCAGTCCGACCGCTTGGGATGTAAATACGCGGCAGACCGGCGTCTACCAATACAGCCTTGGCCTGCAGCGTCAGATTCGTCAGGATCTGATTGCGGAGGTGAGCTATGTGGGCACGCGCTCGCAGCATCTGCTCATCAACAGCCTCAACCTGAACCAGTCGCGCCCGGGAGCGGGTGCACAGAATATACGGCGGCCGTACTACACCATTAATCCCAACCTGGTGAATGTGGCTTATCGCACCGGTGCAGGCGATGCTTCCTACAACAGTCTTCAGGTCCACGTGGAGAAACGGACGACGAAGGGACTGAACTTCGGGGCGTCGTACACCTATGCGAAGTATCTGTCGGACGCGGGGAATCCAAACGGAGGCGGAAATGGGGATATTCAGGATCACCAGTGCATCCGCTGCAACTGGGGATCGACGCCGGACGACTTCCGCCATACCTTCGTCTTCAACCATGTTTATGAGCTTCCCTTCGGTCGCGGCCGTCAGTTCCTCTCGCATGGGCCGGTCTCCTATATCGTTGGTCCGTGGAATTTCAGCGGTGTATGGTCGCTGCACTCAGGCTCGCCGTTCACGGTCTTCTATGGCACTAATGTTGCGAACTCATCGGGCGGTGGAACCCAGCGCCCGAACCGTATTGGCTCTGGACGTCTGAGCAGTGGACGTACGGCGGCGAAGTACTTCGATACATCAGCCTTTGTGGCTCCGGCGCTCTACACCTTTGGCAACTCGGGTACGGGCATCCTGACAGGACCGGGTTACTTCAACGTCGACCTTACCTTGGAGCGGCGCTTCGCGATTACCGAGCGCGTCAGCGCCGACCTTCGTGGAGAGACCTTCAATACCTTCAATCGCGCGAACTTCAACAATCCGAATGCGACCATCGGCACTGCCACTGCCGGCGTGATCAGCGGAACGCAGTCGCCCCGTGTAATGCAGGTGGCGCTGAAAATCAGCTTCTAAGGAGAGCCCGCAATGACGGTCGATCAACAGCCTAGCCGCCGCCGCTTTCTGCAAACAGGAGCGGTGGCGGCTCTTGCGGCAAATGTATTTCCGCGTCAGAGCGCCGCTGCTGTGCCTTCGCCGGAAGGCAAGTACAACATCGTCTATCTGCACTCGCATGACTCCGGCAGATATCTCCGGCCATATGGCTATGACGTGCCCACCCCCAACCTGCAGCGCTTGGCGAAGCAGGGCGTGCTCTTCCGCAATATGCATGCCGCCGCACCGACATGTTCACCAAGCAGGGCGGCGCTGCTGACCGGGCAGCCATCGCACGCCTCGGGCATGTTGGGTTTGGCACATCTCGGATGGAGCCTGAACGACTACAAACAGCACATCTTGTATACGCTGCGGGAACACGGCTACATCTCAGCGTTGGCAGGCGTTCAGCATATCGCTGCCGATCCGTCGGTGATTGGTTACGATCAGATCCTGCCGCACGCCACAACCAGCGCGAAGGATGTGGCCCCTGTCGCAGCAAAGTTCATTCGCAGCAAGCCGGATAAGCCGTTCTTCCTCGATGTTGGCTTCTTCGAAACGCATCGCGAGTTTCCTGAGCCCATCGATAACCCCGACTATATTCAGCCGCCGGCGCCGTTACCCGATGTCCCGGAAACCCGCCGCGATATGGCAGGTTTTCATGCGAGCGCACGCATTATGGACAAAGGCGTAGGCGAGGTGCTGGACGCGCTCGAAAGCGCAGGGCTGGCGGAGAATACGCTGGTCATCAGCACGACAGATCACGGAATCGCCTTCCCGAACATGAAGTGCAGCCTGCGTGACACGGGCACCGGAGTCTCGCTCATCATGCGTGGCCCGGGCGTCTTCTCAAAGACGCAAGTGACCGATGCCCTGCTGTCGAACATCGATGTCTTTCCGACGCTTTGTGATTATCTCGGTATCCCGCATCCGGCATGGGTGACGGGTAAGTCGTTCCTTCCGGTAGTGCAGGGAACAAGCAAAGGCGTGAATGAGGCCGTCTTTGCCGAAGTGACATATCACGCTGCATATGAACCCAAGCGGGCTGTGCGTACCGCGCAGTGGAAGTACATCCGTCACTTCGACAAGCGGACGAATGTGGTCTTGCCGAACTGCGATGACGGCTACAGCAAGACCTTCTGGATGAACAACGGATGGAAGACGCTCCCCAGTGTTGCTCATGAGGAGCTGTACGATCTGACCTTCGATCCAAATGAACACAACAATCTCGCGACCAGTCGCGAGCAGCGGGCGCATGCCGCATTGCAGGATCTACGGGGCAGGCTCGATCACTGGATGAAAGAGACGAACGATCCCTTGCTGCGCGGTCCGGTCCCGCTGGTGCGGGGCGGCCATATCATGCCGCAGGATGCTGACTCACCAAAGGATCTGAGTCGTTACGTTCCGCGAAGTCTCAATTCGCGGCTAAGGTAAAAAACAAAGAAAGATTCAAAGGTCAGCTCAAAAGCTGCAAAGCGGCGTAACCGGGAGGGCAGCGAATCTGGCCCCCTCGTTCTCTTTGCAGATCAAGAGGAAGAGTCTCGGGAGCGCGTCTGGTTACACGTCTCAGGGCTTCAACGTGACTCACCAAAGCGCACGGGAATGGCGAAACTTGATCCGCCAAAATCACATACCATCGCATCGAATCAATGCGATATGAACTTCATTTAATTGATCCGGTGGATTCCCTGCGAATCCACATCTTATGTTCGCTGAAGTCCAAGGTTACGGTGAACCGACTTAAGATGCGTGCGCCAAGAATACCGCCCAATCGTTTCGTGGCGAGCATTCCGGCGGGTTGGATCGGTGAAGTGGCCGGGACATTGCGTAACGCCAATCGCGGACTCAAGTTGAGCTGCGCCAGCTGCAGAATGCGAACGCCTTGCCTCGGAGAAGATTCGCTCTCCACGATCTGTGGATTGCTCTCGAGGAACTGCTTGGCCAGTTCGATCGTGCTATCCGCCCCGCTATCGAGCACAAAGGGAGCGATTGCTAGTTTGGATCGCTCGGAGGCGTTACCTTTGGCCGGAGAGATCGCCAACATTGCCAGTGGAAGTTCATCTACGACTCCTAAGGCCAGCTCCGTTGCATCGCTAGCTAGGTCATCGTGCGAAGTGGTTAGGCTGAGTCGTCGGTGTTCTGGATCTAACGTGACACGAAAAAGCTCAAGCAGATCAGTCCCAATCACGATGTCGGTTGCGTGTTGCGACCACTGCTCTATTCCTGACAATTCGACAACCCCGCCCCGTTTCGGTGAATATTCGATATCCCCCAATGAAATCCGCAATCCATTGACTTGATGAGCAAGCGGACTCCCGGGTGGCTCGTCATTGGGGTTAATCTCTTTGAGGTGTAGCTGTTTGGCAACAGAGGGTGAGACCCCAGTCATGGAGGAGCCGGTGTCAATCAGGGCAGAGAACGGGCCCCCACCGTTGATCTTGCAGGTCACGTACATGAGCCCGGTTGGAGTGATCTCTGCGGGAATGTTGGCTGTCTGGGCCTGGGTTTGCCGCGCCAACATTGCTAAGCAAAATAAGGCTAGCCCGTTACGGATATAGACTCGCGGCTTTGACTGTGGTCTGTCTGGCATAAACATGCGTTACTCCGTGAACAAGGAACCGAAGCCGCATTGACTCATCTTCTCGCTCAAGGCTTCTGCGCCGGGAATGCTCCGATAGAGCTCATGGGAAGCGAATTGGTTCTCTTCGGGGTCAACGAGCTTCGATACTTGTTCCCAGAAGCTCGTCTCTTTAGGGGGAGTAAGGTTCAGAAACTTGAATACTTCTCGAAGCGCATCGGTGATTCCTCCTGTGCTGGCGAACAGATCCTCGTATGTTAGTTCCAACACTTCGCTTGCCGGTTTTCTATCGGAAAGTTCTTGGCGACACTGAATGGCAAACTGGAGATCTTTCTCAATCATTTTGCGAATCTCGCCCTCTTCGATCGATGGCAAGCGGGTTTGCGCAATCGTACGCTCGAAGTTCGCCTTGGGGCCAATCCAGAAGTGCGTATTGAGAGAGAGCCAGTGAGATACGGCTCGTCGGAGAGAATTCGCCCTTGTTAGAAAAATGATCTTCCGATCCTGCGTTCCTAAGAGGTGAAAATTCAGTTCAGTGGAACCGAAGGGAAATCCGGATGGATCACAGACGTGCTTGATTCCTGGCCAGCGTAGTGTGAGGAGCGCCAGCGTCTTATCGAGTGACGGCCCATCTTTTACCAGATGATGGTACCTGCCCCGATATCGCATGGGGTGAAAGGGCTCAACAATGCAGGTGCCCTCTGGATGGAGTGAAAGGATGCTCGCTAACGTCGTGCTGCCTGTTCGGGGGAGAGAAAAAATAGTGTACATATTCCTCTGATCACTCTTCCTCAGCGCGGGTTCCAAGAACGAAAGCTAGACAGCTAAGTTCAGCATACGGAGACAAGTCCAAAATACGAGACGAAATATCCCTTTTAATGCCGGCGATGATGCAGCCGTCCAAACCGTATTCAAGCGCCTTTAGCCACAGAAAGTTTGCCACGGCGCCCGCTTTTAGGAACAGGTTTCTATGGTTAAGGGGGGTACCCGTATCTTTCCGATGAATCCAGATGATCGCGGCTGGCTCATGCACCTCTCCAATGAAGAGGTCGTTCTTCCAGAAAGTATCCGTGAGCAATCGGATTTGCTTGAGACCGGGAGTACCTTGCTTCCGGTAAGCATAGACACCTTTGCCCAACCCGTCGACGCGATTAGCCATGACACGTACTGCGATATCGTCATCGGCATTACTTATCCGCCCAGGGATACTCTCGAGTTGATCAAAGGCGTACGCAACTATTTCAAGAAGCACGGCGAGCCGAACCGCGACAGGAGCAAACACGGTGCAGGCGGACCTCTGTGCCGCGATTGACTTGATCGCCCGTTGGGCCCGAAAACGGAAGGCTGTTTTAAGCCATTGTTCTGTTTTGCGTCGCACTCCCCCTGCAGGGCGAGGGGAAGCGCTTGGGGTCCAGATTAGCGAAGTTAGAAGCGGTCCCAGAGGGCCCTCAGGATATCGCGTGCTCTGGCGGACATCGCCGAGCAGGATGCTCAATTCCGAAGCCCTTGCACTTTTGAACAAAAGCTTGTCGGGCGGGGCGCCAAGTTCGATCCCGTAGAGAGGGATGGCGACAAGGGGATGCAACGCAAATGTGGAGCGAATCTCCGAGAGAGCAATCCTATCAGGGGAAGAATAGGGAATAGCTGTTCTTTGGATTGATTCGAATAGCTGTGCAAACGCGGCTCCTGCATCGAAGAAGAGCAGCCGGTAACTAAATTCAGCATACTTCGAAACCAATCGTGCGGGAACTCCGGTGACGAGGACGTAGCAATATGGCTCGTGTCCCGCTTCGGGGAACGGCTCAGCAACTTCGTTCCAATATGCGATGCGCTGCAGTGCGTGCCGCTCTGACGCATATCGATAAGCTCCTGGGGCAACTCCTTCAACTCCCGAGATAAGGATGTTGATATCAACTGATCCGAGATTTCCGGCAGAGGGGCACCATCGCTTGATTCGCTCTTCATCTTCTATCGAGCGAACCCCAGCCGTTAGCTGGAGCAGCGATGCCAACGTTCCAAGCGTGAGTTCCGAAGCTCTTGTGTCGAAATCCGTTTCTTCTGGAAGTTGGACGTACTCGTACATTGAAGTTGGATCTTGTGGTTCCGGAAAATGGGAGCTCAAAGCAGAAGATCTTGGGAGAGTCCCTCCATCCGCTTGAGCGACAATGTGCTCTTCAAGAGTGAGGAATGCATTCCGTTCATCCTCACCGCAGTTCTCCAAAAGCCCGCATGCCGCCTTGAGCTTGGACTCGCGTATGAGAAGCCGCTCTTCCACGTCTCCGGTCGCCAAGCTAAATCTCTTGACCGCCGAGGGCGGCAGGGCTTTTGGACTCTCTGTCAATGCATAGAAAACTTCCAACGATAGGCGGGAGAGCCAAAGGCGTTCGGAAAGGACGATGTGTGTCTGGTCTCCTTTGTCCATAGACTCAGGCCAAGGCGCAATCGCAGCAAGTTTTTCTCCGAGCGGTGTATATGCCCTAGGGCCGATATAGGCTTCATTTCGCAGGAAGCAGCGGCTCGCCAAGAGGTAAGTTCCTGTCAAACGCTGCAGAAGATTGATAGAAGCCTCAGTCAGGCGAACCGGCGCTTCCCGCAGCAGACAGATTTTCAGATCCTGGGTAAAGGCTGGATGCTCGGGCGTAACGGTGCCCCAATCGGCGACGGTAATCTTCTCGCCAATCTGACTGTCAGACAGCATCGTCTGCAATGTCGTCGCCTCAGCTTCCAGGTTCTGATGCAGGATGTGAATTCGAGCATGTCTTACTCTTTTGATTCTGTCTTCCCGCAGCTCTCCCTTTCGATCAGTCAGCA
Organism: Terriglobus sp. 2YAB30_2; assembly: GCF_052114765.1. Classification (NCBI taxonomy): domain Bacteria; kingdom Pseudomonadati; phylum Acidobacteriota; class Terriglobia; order Terriglobales; family Acidobacteriaceae; genus Terriglobus; species Terriglobus sp. 2YAB30_2. The sequence goes on along the minus strand of NZ_JBFRFJ010000009.1, from coordinate 210,190 downwards.
TGAGTTGAAAGTAGCTGGCGGCTGGGTCGGTGGAAGCGGGAAAAGCGGTTGTACTGTCCTCGACAAGGCCTAAAGTCACCAAGGTTTCGAGGACTGTCTCGATGTGCTCTGCTCCTACGCCGGGAAAGTGCTGTTGGAGCTCTTCGACCGAGTGCGCTTGTGTCAGGTGTTCCCAGGCTGGCTCTAGTAACGTCTCCGCAAGCGGGCCATTCATCTCGTGGCGGCGGATCCCAGTGTCGAAAAAGAGCCTGTCGCCTGCCCTGAAGCTGCCAACACAAGCAATTCGTCTGTAACGAACAGTTGAAACACTCATGTATTCCTTTCAAGGGGGCTCTCTAAGATGGCCCCGCTCTGCTGTAGCTCCTCGTACAAGTTCTTCACGGTACGCTGGAGCGGATCCCCCTTGTCCCCACATATTGCACATCGATGGATTCCTACCAAGTGCCCTTCATGCTGTTCCCCAGATTCCAGATCAAACTCAATGTACCTGCCGACGGAAGTGTCTTGGGTCTTACGAATCCAAGAAAGAAGAAGCGCCCCGGCTAAGCCCACGTGTGCGGGTAAAAAAGGGGCGCTCCGTGACGTACCCACTAGTGTTTGATACTTTCGCAGCTCCCGAAGCGCGATGGGGTCGCTACTGTGCTGCTCGACGCGGCGTAGCCAACACTGCCAGCAGCCACTCTTCCCCGGTCGAATGAATGGGCCGACGTGAAGTTTGAGCAGGTCTCGCTGCACCGGCAGGAAGGGCAACCCAGCGGCAAAGCATATGCGGTTTAACTCCGATGCCAATTCGTCTTGATTCCCATCCGACATAAGCATTAGCACGTCAGCACCGCTGCGCTCGATAGAAGCAGCCCTGTCATTCGTCGGCAAGGATATGGGCTGGAACACTACGTCACCAAGCAAGCAGGAAAGCCTGATGAGTTCTGTTACGACGAGGTCGGAGAAACCACCGCTGACAATGACTTGGATATTTCGCATGATGTAGGCACCGCTCAGGCAAAAGGAGATGGAGCTGGGTTAATCGTGATGGGTAAGTTCGGTCTCAACTTTTGGTGCAGCGACGTCAATCGGGTATGAGCCAGAAAACGGGCACGGTAGTGGAATGAAATCGGCTGCAATTGGGGAATAATGACCCTCACCACGCGAACTCCCCCTGTAAACGCTTCATCTGTGCTGATATCCACCGCATAAACATTCATCCCGAGCGTTTTCAATCGCTGAAGCAAGTTCGATAAGGAATCGCAATTTTGTTCACCGTGGGACGCTGACTGAAATGGGTTTTCATCCGTATTGTTGAACAGAAAGGAAAACCCACCGCCATTCTCTTTCCTTGCCATGTACGTTGCACCGTCCATTACGTGCGCGAACTCTCTTATGTCACGAGGAATCTTGCGTGGATTTTTGAATGCTTGCCGGAAGGTATTAAGGTCAAAAAGAACTTTTTCGATGGCTCGTGTAAGCAAGGGATTGCAGCTGCACGACACGATCATATGCGCCATCTGGCTATGGGGCGCGATCTGAAGCCCAAAGATGCAGGGAACTCCAATGTCTGAGGTCGCGTCAAACAAAAATGTCTCCCGATCACTGCCGTCCAACCGAGTAGAACCCAGGATTCTTCGGGAGGTTTCGGAGAGCAGGGAATCATCTCTTATCTGGCGCAATGGGATCTGCAGCAGCCAAGTCAGGCTTAAGATATCTCGTTCGATGAGCTCACAAATGGCTGCCCAGATGGCCTGTTCGAAGTTGAGGTGAGCGGCCGCACCAGAGGTATTCGGAAGCCAGAAGCGTTCCCCGGGAAAGGAAAAGCCGGCATGCAGGTAAACCATAATCGCTGGAATCAAAACGCTGCGGCCTGTATGGAGATCTAATCCCTTCACCCATCGCATCTGAGCGTCGGGGTCGAACGGACGCACGGGAGAACTGGGATCCGCATATTCTTCCTGGCTGCAAGCCGGAAGATCTCGATACGCGAAGACTTCTTCTTCCCCGAGATCGTTCGCAGATCCGAGGACGAACTGATCTTCGTGAAACACCGACAAACATAGGCGTTCGAGTGCCTCCCCAAGGGCGGGCACGGTTGCCGAAGTTCGATCAATCCCCGAACCGATACCAGGAGAGACAGAGGCAAACCGAAGGCCGGGCTGCTCCTGGATGGACAGGAGTCGCATGTTGCCGTTCTGGGAAAACGCGGTTACTACCGGGTTTATCCCACTGTCGGATGGAATTGTGTGGACCGCCTGTATCACTCCACCGTACGCGCTTACGAGTCCAGACATCGGAAAATCCAAATCACTTTCCCCTTGTTTGGGAATTCTAGTAGACGAACGGCAGCGGTGAGTGTATTAACAATTTACTGAGTTGTTGATAGAGATCCCCAAAGAGGGTTCTCACTTTCTGGCAAAAAAACTCCTCCCTCAGTCTGGGCGTTCCCGTGTTCGTACAGGAGAGTGTCCAAATGAGAGCGTTCATCAAAGTGCCGCGATCGATCCTGAGCGGCTTCCTATTCCTTCTGACATTGATTCGAACCGCCGCGGGTGACACACCCTTCAATGTGACTCCTGGTGCGTCCAGTCAGATTCACCAAGGGTCGCGTGGGAAGACACCGAAACGCAGTGCAGCAATGCTGTGGACACGTGTGGTTGACCCTATGCAACCGATGCGACAGGTCCACGCCCAGATCGGTCCCGAATGCGAACTGGTTGGTTGCTGTAGCTGCGAGAGCTGTTCGAGTTGCGGGGGATGTGGCAGTTGCGGCAGTTGCGGCAGTTGCAGTAGTTGCAGTAGCTGCAGTAGCTGCGGCAGTTGTGCCAGTTGCACCTCCTGGTCGAGCTGCTCGAGTTGCTCAAGCTGCAACAGTTGCGCCTGCCCAGGCGAGTAGCAACGTATCGCACCGAAATGCTTTGAGACTTCGTTGGCTGAGGGAATCGTATGTTCAAGCGAGCTTCGCGGTTTTTCATTCTCTGCTTAGTTTCTGTTCTTCTGCTACTAGCCCTTATGATCTTCTCTCCGACTGGACAGAATGTCCGAGGCTCGAGCAGGCATGGTCAACCGGTCTCTCGCGAGACGTCGATCGCCACGGTGCCAATTGGTACCGCCATTCAGGACGGTCTTCCTCATCTGGGAAGCCTTAGCGACAATTCGTTGAAGGTGACAGCCGGTCCAACCCAGGGAATATCCTGTTCTGGATGTACCGGTCGGCGTACTCCCGAAAGCTTACCGCGAGCCGCGATGTTGCCGCAGGCGAGAATGGCTGCTACTGCAAGCGGCGTTGATCTTTTTTCAGGAAATGCAGCCTGGCAGCAGTCGATTGTGTCGCTTCCAGGACGCGGGCTTAATGTCAATCTGAAGCTCGCCTATAACAGCCTCGTGTACCTGAACGATGGCGGCAAGTTGCGATTCGACCCGCTTGGGAGCGGCCCTGCTCCTGGTTTCAGCTTGGGGCTACCGCAGCTCGCTGTTGTTGAAGGAGGCTCGTCGCTCGTATTTGTCGATTCCGAGGGCCGCGCGACTGAGTTGCGAAGCAGTGAAGATCCAACGGAATATCTGGCCGTCGACTCATCCGGTCGCAAACTTCATTTGACGGGAAACAAGGCCGTGATGCGGGATCGCACCGGAACCGTCCTGGAATTCTCCCGCTATGGCTATCGTTATGTCTGCACGCGAGTAGTCGATTTATCAGGAAACGTTGTCACTGCGCAGTATGCTTCCGATGGGAGGCTCACATCCATCGAGGATACGTTGGGCCGCATCATTCGGTTCCGCTACGATCATTCGCAACATCTCATCGAAGTGGATCGGATCATCGCCGGAGCGTCCTCTCCGGTTGCCACATTGACTTACCAAAAGGAACACAGCCTTCCGGTAAGCACCGACGGGACGTCTCAAGGAGCGCTGGCCCCGGTCACTTTCGACGCATTATCCAGCATCTCGCTTCAGGACGGTGGCAGCTTCAAGTTCGACTATGACGACTCCGGTTTGATCAGCAAGATCTCACGTCTCGCTCCCGACGGCTCCTTGCTCCGCTACACGGCGTACAGCTATGCATCCTGGAATACGGGAAACTATGGGGCGGTCCCCCGGACCTCTCGGCTCGAAAGCGGTTCCGTAAATCCCGCGGGAACGATCACTAACTCTGCAACCATTTCACCTCCATCGAGCGACGGAATGGCTTCCATTGTCTGGCAGGACGGTCGGAGCACGTTTGCCCGCTTTGCGCTGACCGGAGACTACGAAGGCAAAGTTCTCTCACAGACGGACCGCTCTCCGAAGGCTTACAGGCGCAGTTCCGTGACCACGGAGAAGACAACTTGGCAAAAAGTAGTAGTGGCCGGCGTATCGCAAATTTTGCGCTCCTCTCTGGAAAGTAATGGCATGGCAAATGGAGAGCGTATGCTCCATGTCCTCGTCCACTTCGATTCGTTTGGCCGGCAGACAGAATTGACAATGGACAATGCAGATGGAGGACAGGTCACCACATCACGAACCGTATATGATGATCGCGCACAGTTCAAAGAGTTGAACATCTTGACGGCTGTCAGGGAAGTCCGCACCTCGCAGCCCGACCACTCAGTTCGTTCGACGACGTTTTCTTATGATGAGGAACAGCCGGTACAGCAGAGTGGGGTGCTGCATCATCTCGATCGCTCACCGTATAACCCATACGGACTTCTCGCGAAGCCAACCCATATCACGCACGAATGTGCCGGTTGCAAGTCAACTCTGCCCACTCACAGTATCGCATCCATTACATACAACAGTACGGGGACACGGGCCAGCTTCCAATCAACCGGCGGGCACGCCGTATCGTGGGACTTCAGTGATAGTTTTGCTGAGGCGTTGAATCTCCACACGCAGGCTTACGCAACGTCGGTCACGATCGACGGTAAGACGCAACGCCAATCGTACTCTTTGCAGAACGGGCGCATCCGAACGATCGACAAGGCGAATGGAGAAAAGGTCCGGTATCAGTACGATTCTGTCGGTCGAGTGTCCGCACAGGCCAACCTCTCGAAAGGTATAACGACAACGCGGACCTATGGAGCGGACGGTAGATCTGTGCTCGTTACGTCTAAAAATGCAAAGGGTACAACTAGTCACGCGATCATTCGAGATGGTGCAGGGCGTCTGGCAGCGGTTGCATCACAGGTGTCCCCGGGTTCAAATGAGTTTCGCGCGGCGTTCTTTACCTATAACAAATTTGGGCACCGGAGCCGCCGTATGTCCGCTGCCTACGTCGATGCAACTTGGCATACGACTCGGCCAACCTACAGACTGGAAACAAATCGCCGTAATACTCATCAAGAGACGGCCTCGCCTTCAACCCAATCCTCGCTGTCGCCGGTGTGGAGTCTTCTTCCAACATCCCCGGCGATGGAAGTGTTCGCTCAAGCAACCTGCTATGACAGCACTTATGTGGTGGATCAGGGAGAGGAATACCGGATCGACGATGACAGCTACTTCGATTCTACGGATTCCGGCATCGATGACAGCCCGTCTGATTATGCCGCCTGGACTTCAATTGCGGACGAATACGAGAACGATGGCGAGGGGACGTTCGACGAGGGTGCGATGCAGACAGAGTGGTCTGATGAAACAGACCAAACGACAACCGCTAGCGGAAATGGTATCGCGGCGGGATCGTTCCAGGAAATCGTGACAAACGAACTCAACCAGAGCAACTATGCGGACCTTCTTCAATCGTATAACGGTCCGGAATGGGAAAGCTCCGAGAACAGCGGGTATCATTTCTATCTGAGCTCCTCGGATGCAAGCCAATTGTTCTCAGATCTTCAGTCCGATTCGAATTTCAAGTGCGGAGCCCTTTATGGATTCCACACTACATTGGCGGATGGTCAAGGAGGGATGTTTGATTGTCGTTCCATCACTGGGACCTATGGTTACGGTTCTATGCAAATCGTAGGAAGCACCGCAACCGGAGAGGTTCACGTCGATGTCGACAGGTTTAATCCTTATCAAGACGTGGTGAACTTCCTTGGGCACGCGTTCATTGAGGTTCTACCTCATCTCTTCAGATTCAAGTGAGAATAGTTTGAGGAAGACATTGATCACCGCAGTCCTTTTGCCGCTTGGAATGCTGGCCCAGTTTCTTGCGGCCCAGGCGAACGTTAGTGCACAAAGCCCCCTCTCGGCTCGCGAAGCCTGGTCCAAAATGCTGGAGGCCCGAGGGTTCTCGAAACAACCGATACGCTCCTTTGTCCTCTTGCAACGGTATAAGAAAGGAAAAACGAACGTCACTTTTGCGGAAGACGATACGAAGGGATGGTGGATCTATCGCGCGCATGGAGGTGGGGAACTTACGTCGTCTTTGGAGGTCATCGACCTTCAAAGTGCGAATGCCGCAACCGTGCTTCTCGGCAAGAATGCGCCCCGGATATCACGTCCGGCGCCGATGAGCCGAAGCGAAGATTTTCGCGCCGAGGTGCTTGCGATTGCTAACCCCAGCTCGTCCCTCTTTCACTTCGTACCCACAAAATATACATGTCTGAATGATAAGGAATGTGAGCTTACCCTCTCTTGGGAAGATCGGGCACTTACGTATCGGCTTGATCCAAAAACATGGTTACCGACGGCGTACGAGTTGGACCTTCCTCGTCCCCCCTCTCGATTCCGCCGCTCGAATGCAGAGAACGGCCCCATTCGGATTTCGGGGGCATTCAATGGTTTCGTCGGGAAAAATGGCATCCTGCAGCCCCGTGAAGTTACGACCCGTGGCATTAGCTATGAAGTCGAGTTCTATGCTAATCAGACGCTTTCAGAGGAACTATTCCAAGTTCCTATTCCAGAAAGGGTACAGAGTCCAGATGCATGGCGAGTACAACAGCATCCTTGATTCGGTTTGGTAATGATGGAAAGAGAGTTGCTCAGTAGCCAGGTTGTCTGGTTTACGGGGTTAAGTGGTTCCGGCAAAACCACCCTCTGTGATGCAGTAAAAAGGACCTAGAGCGGATGGGGAGATCTGTCTACATGTGATGAACTGCTCCATAGCGAACTTGTAGTTGCGCTTCGAGTGCGGGGAGCTGAGGCTGTTCAGGACCGCGGTCTTCGTGTGATCTAGGTCCGGAAGCCGAAGAATGATCTTGCGACATATGGGTCTTCTGCTCTTCTTGCGCATCGATGCGGCCTCCTCTGCCGCTGACATGCACAAGCTAAAGGAACTTCCTTGAATCACGGGCCGGGCCGATGCGTGCGTAGGCGATCAGTCACAAGCATTAGTTCAACGCAGTCAAGTGCATCGTTTATGCGGAATGCCAGGCGCAGATCTGAATGATCCACTTTACTTCGCCGCCACTTTTTCAAATCGCTAGTACGCTGCGAGTGGACTCAACCGCCTAACTTGAACGTAAAGCGGTTGCGAGGATCGATACGCCGCGCCGCAGCTCTGCCGGAGTGCAGCTGGCAAAACCGAGCATGAGCGCGGGGGGTTGTTCATATTTTGTCGTGAACACCGACAGTGGTTCTACTTCGAGGCCGTGTTTTCGCGCCTGCTGTGCCGCGTCGTGATCGGACTTCCATGTTTTGAGCCAGCCGAGCGTGCGTATCCCCGCTTCGGCATGGATGACATCGAGCACTCCGTCGAGGTGTTTATCCGCAGCGGCCTTGAGGACGTCTATACGCTCCGCATAGGCCTGGCGCATGCGGCGGATGTGATGGCCAAAGTGGCCTTCGGTGATGAACTCCGCAAGGATGGCTTGATCGAGCGTCGGTGGATGGCGGTCGACGAAGCTGCGTGCCGATACGAACGGCTCTACCAGCCTCACCGGCAAGACCATGAACCCTAGGCGTAGTGCATTGAAGAGCATCTTCGTGAACGTGCCAACGTAGATAACGCAGCCGTAGTTGTCCAGAGCTTGCAGAGCAGCGACGGGGCGGCCGGAGTAGCGATACTCTGCGTCGTAGTCGTCTTCGACGATCCAGGCGTTCGCGCTAGCAGCCCAGCGAAGGAGTTCCATTCGGCGGTCCGCGGACATTGTGACGCCCATCGGAAATTGATTCGCGGGCGTGACATATGCGAGCTTCGCTTTGGGTGCAAGCTTGCGCCCTGCCTTCACGATCACGCCATCTCCATCTACAGGTACTGGAACAATGCGCGCATCCGTAGTGCGCAGTATGTGAAGCGCACCCGAGTAACCAGGATCTTCGATCCAGGCCTGATCGCCGGGAGCTAAAAGGAACCGTCCGATGAGGTCAAGCGCTTGCTGTGTGCCGGAGGTGATGATGATCTGCTCGGCTGAACAGTGCACTCCGCGTGACGCCCCAACGTATTCTGCGATGGCGCGACGGAGAGGGAGATGGCCCGCAGCGTTGCCGTGACCATAGAGCGAACGCGGAGCTCGGCGCAAGACGCTCGAAGCGACACGGGCCCAAAGATCTACGGGGAAGAGGTCGATGGCCGGTTCATGAGCGCGGAAAGACTTGCCTAAGGTGTGAGACGCGGGCAGCACCTCCACATTCTGTAGAAAATCTTGTGCACGTTTTGGGAATGCGGCCTTCGAAGTTGGGCGAGGGAGAGCCGCGGGTTTGGGCGTTGCAGACATGAATTCGTCCGGAACGCCCGAGGCGACATAGGTTCCCGATCCCGGTTCAGTACGGGTGTATCCCTCGGCCTGTAGCTGGTCGAAGGCGACGACCACGGTTCCGCGCGAGAGCGAATACTGCAACCCGAGGCTGCGTGTGGAAGGCATGCGGGCGCCGGGTTTCAGCCGTCCATCCAGAATGGCGCCGCGCAGCTCGGTGTATAGCCAGCGCCAGAGTTCCTGCTTGCCAGAGGGCAAGTTGAGGGAAAGATCCTGAAATGTTTCTTCCTTAGCCATGTTCACGGACACCTTTCAGAAAATAACGAAGTGGTCCACTCCATGTGCCGATTATGGACCTTTTCTCTAATCCACAGGGAGCCTAATGTGAGGGTCGAGGAGATACACACCGATGCAAACAACTATTGCGAATTTGAAACGAGTATTCGTACTTTCCCTTCTCATCACCGGCACGCTGGCGATGACTAACCCTTTGAGCGCGCAGGAAACCATAACGCCCATCACGACGCATGCTCTGGCTGCCGATCCCAGCAAGGAAATTCTGATGTACACGGTAGATTTTCCGGCGGGCTTTTCGAGTCCCATCCATCGCCACAATGCGCAGGTCTCCGTTTATGTGCTAGAGGGCACCGTCGTCATGCAGGTCAAGGGCGGAAAAGAACTCACGCTAGGCCCCGGTCAGAGTTTTTATGAAGACCCGAGCGACATTCACGTCATCAGCCGGAACGCGAGTAATTCAAAGCCAGCAAAGTTCTTGGTCTTCCTGATCCATAAAAAAGACGCCCCGCTCGTGATCCCGGTCAAGTAACCAAAACCACAGAATGAGATTCGCGGTTTGCAGTTACACGTCCCTCGCTTGCCGACGCCTGGGCTCGGCGGCTTCATTCTCCAGCCCGCGCCGACCGCCTTTGTACGTACGTTCACATTCAAAACAGATGGGAGTACCAAATGTCTAATAAAAATGGCGGCGTGAGTTCGGTGGTTTTGCGACTCGGGCTCGGACTAGGTTTTCTTTCAGCCGTGGCAGACAGGCTCGGCTTCTGGGGCCTTTTGGGCAACCGAATGTGGAATGGGGAAATTACTCGCGGTTCTTGGATTACACGCACATGGTCAACGGATATTGGCCGGCCGCAATGATTCCAACGCTGGGAACGGTGGCCACCAGCGCTGAAATCCTCTTCGGCTTTCTCGTCCTCATCGGCTGGCATACACGCGTCGCCGCGCGGCTGAGCGGACTTCTCCTCATCGTCTTTGCGACTTCCATGACGATCGCATTAGGGGTCAAGTCGGTTCTGAATTACGCCGTTCTCACCGGGATAGGAGGGGCTTTCCTCCTCGCAAGTTGCGAGTTCTTCCCGTTCAGCGTGGACAAGCTGCTGTCCCGTCGAGCGCGTTTAGAGGAGGACGGTATCGATGCTCCGGCCATCCCGGAGACGGCCAAAGCTCGCACGACCTAGACCAGCGAGGAGTGGGGGGGGCTGCGAAATGGTCGTTTGTCCACATTGAGGACGCGGCGCAGGCGACGGTCGCCGCCCTGACCGCGACCCGGGCAAGTATGTTGTCGTGGACGATGACACGTCTCCCGTGAGCGTCTGGCTACCAAAATTCGCAAGCTTTGTGGGCGCTCCCCCTCCGCTGGTCATTACTGAGAATGAGGCACTACAGACTGCGGGTGAGGACGCGGTGTACTACCAGACGAGATTATGTGGCGCTTCGAATGCGAAGGCCAAGCGAGAGCCTCACTTCGTTCCGCGGAGGCGAGAGTGGCTAAGCGAGTGAGATGAAGCCGCCACGTTTCCATCAATTGACAATCGCTCACTAAAACCCCACCCGGCAATAACGCCCGGCAGCTTAGAGAACGGAACTACCACATGGCATGGACACTACTTTGTATCGCCGGCATCGTCGAGATCGCCTTCGCCTTCGGGATGAAGCAGTCTGAAGGTTTTACCCGATTGAAGCCGGCGTTGTTTACGGTCGCTACCGGCTTGTCGAGTGTCATCCTTCTTTCTGTCTCGCTCCGTACACTGCCGGTCGGAACAGCCTATGCGGTCTGGACGGGCATCGGCGCTGCGGGCACGGCCATTATCGGAATAGCGTTGCTGGGCGAGTCCGCGTCGCCGATGAGAATCCTCTGTATCGCTCTTATTCTGACAGGCGTCATCGGCCTCAGGCTCGTCTCGTGATTGCTTATTCCTACTGCAGTACAGTTTGGCAACCCAATGAGATTCAACAAATCGACACACAAGGAGATTCAAAATGACTGTTATCAAAGCCGCCGCCGTACAACTGAGTCCTGTCCTCTACAGCCGGGAAGGCACAGCGGAAAGATTCACAGCGGGCCAAAACCCAAAACCACCTGCAACCAAGACGGCACCCTTTGCGTGAAGGCTGACGTGGAGCAGTCCGTAGTCGTGAATCCGCTCTATTTTGAGGTTCGTGTGAGGTGCTCGAAGCAGATCACGTTGGGATGGGAGCTGAGGGACGATTCGGGCAAGGTGTTAGATCAGGACCCAGACGGCAGGCTCGCCTTCCTAGTCAACAAGGCGTCTGTATCGGAAAGAACACTCGCGGTACGTGACTTTGCGCTCGCACCGGCGAAAACAAGCCACGGAAACCTGGTTCTCCATGCGACGACCTACTCCATAGTAGGCGGTGAGAATTACCCGCTGCCAGAACTCTCAATTCCGGTACGCCTCGATCTCAGAACCAGTGACGTCACCTACGCAGTACCTGCCGGGCAAGAGTTTTCAGACGCCGTCATTGCCAGTGTGGAATCAGACTCGGCACATCCCATTCCGATGAGAGCCCAACTGGCTTGGCGCACGGCTACGCTGCTATATGTGCGACCGGCCATGCTTGGGGTGCGGCGGCCGAAGCTATGGCTCGCGCCTATCCAGGTCAGGGGTCGTGGCATGTCATCAACTACCGCAACGCACAAGGCACTGCTCATCTGACCATCCTCGGCGACGGCTGGGCCGGAGTTACGTACTACCTAACTGGTCTCAATTATTTACTCGAAAAAACCACACAGCATGCGGCGGGTGTGCGGCGCGTTGTTTTCGACAGGAACCCTGATTTCGGGCAATGATAATAGCCCTGTTCTCTCGGTAAGAGTCATCGCTCGCAGCGGCCAAATACACGATTGACGCTATTGGCCGGATTGTCGGCAATACGGAAGTTTGGGATTACCTCCGTATTGCCGGCGATACGCCCAGAAGCCCGTCAATGAGCGATGCGAGCCTGTAATAGCTTCGCCCATTCCGGCGCATCACTTTTCAGGGACTGGGTATCCGCATCGCCCGAGACTTCTGACAAAAGCTTGCCAGTTTTCACATCATAAAGGCGGTAGTCTCCAACCTCGGGACCGTGCGTCGGTCCGTAGACGACCGCCACCTGCTTGCCACCTTCGAGAAACATCCAACCCCACACCATCTCGCCCTGACGGAAGGTATGGAGCACCTGCTTGTGCTGAAAGACGACAACACTCAAGGGGATCGAATAGGATGTACAACAGTTCTCGACATTAATCGTCCAACCGAGCGTTTGGCGATCTTGCGCTAACTCAACTCCAGAGAACCCGACCGCGTTGAAGACCATTTCCTTATCGGTGCTGGCCTTCAATGGTGGAAGGGTTTGCACAGATTCCGTTCCGTTACTGTAGATGATGTGCAAAGGGCCGGTCTCGTATCCAGAACCGGCTGCCGGTTGTGCGATGAAAAACTTCGTAATCTGAGCCGTTTGCGACGCGTCTTTCGTTTGCAGACTCGTCACCGAGGAGTGTCCAAATGTCGTTGCGGGCAACAAAGCGACCGGCAGAAACACCCATGTAAGAGAGGGACCTTTCAACGAGCACCACCCATCGCTGCGAGTTGATCGACGAAACTTCCGATAGAAGTCTAGCGCGTTAGGCCGCATGCATGGGCCGACGCTTTTGAACACCTGCAAAGATTGCTTGCATAAGAATTCTTTCTTAGTGCAGCATGACGGCGAGAATGTCGACGAACCACTGGGGCGCATCTAGGTCGTGCAGAATACCGGACACAAGCTTTTTTCCGTCTTCGCCGTTGGTCAGAATGACAGCGCCGGACTTCGTGGTGGGTGAGACATAGGCGAAGGTGTACACGCCGGGATCGTGGCCGGTGTGCATAAGGATCACGGTATTGTGGGCTTTGATGACCGACCAGGACAATCCGCGGCCCAGATCGTCGGGGCAGAGCGGTTGTGGCAACCGAGAGCAGGCTTGCTGCTTCTGGCTAACTTGAATATGGTCGCGTTCTGCGGCAATCTTCGGAGTAATGCCTTTGATCTCGAGTACGGCTTCGAGCAGAAGGGCGTAGTCCTTGGCCGTGGTGTAGACCTTATCGGCGGAGATGGGCTTGTCAGCGAAGGTTCCCGAATGATGCGAACTGAGCTGGCGATTTCCGGCGAGCGCATTCGAGATTTGGTACCAACTTGCGGATTCTACTGCTGCCGGTCAATTCCGGCGCGCACAGACGCGGTCGTGAGCCTTTCCATCGGACTTGCGGTTCAATTCGCATGCAGTTCGATTCGCAAAGCAAATCTTCTGAGATTGCGCAACCGCGTAGTGTTCAAATTTTTCAGCGCGACGAGTGTTTCAGGACTGACGTTGAGCGACACACTGGGGCTCAGGAACGTCCGCTGCCGATTGGGAATCGACGATTTCCTAAATAGTGCCCGATAAGCGCTCCTAAGATCACTGTGGAGATGATTGCTGCTCCGTGCTCTCCAAGCGCATGCCACGGGGTGGAAAACGGGCACGCAATCCGCCAACCGGCATTGATCGCAAGACCCGCGCCTGCCCCATACAGGGCGCCCGCCACAGCTGGGCGGATCGCGAGCGAGTTTCGAAACACCCAGCTGAAGAACAGGACCAGAATTCCGCCGGCTAGCGTGCTGCCGATCCCGCAGGCGAAGCTCATGATCCATGGCAAGTCACGCAGCATTTCGTTGGCCCGTGGCGGGATACGCAGGAGAGGTTCGGTCGCAGGATTTCTCGAGAAGGTGAGTAGGGTGACAAATATAACAAGCAGAAAGCCCGCGGCAGCCGCGAGGTAAACCATCTGCCTCGGCAGCCTGCCGGCGGGGGTGCTTTCATGCGCGGCGATCCAGACGAGCACGATCGCCAATACGAACTGCGCGGCGGAGGCCCCCCACGTCAACAGCGGGCCTAAGATTCTTGAGTCGTAACGGGGTCCGATAGCCAGCAGAACCAGCGATGAAACCAGGAGAGCGAGGGGGACCATTCGCAATGCCAGTTGGAGCGGTTGTGGCGATGGTTTGACCGGTCTGAGATCCTGGGCGATCGCCCGCATCAGTGCTTCCGGTGGCTTCGGTGAACGATCCATCATGCACGAGTCCTTTGGAGAGTATTTAGCGCAACGCGCAGCTCTGCCATTCCCCGGCTGGCACGCGCGCGAGCCGCCGCGCTTGTAATGCCTAGCATCCCGGCGATCTCCTCGAAACTGAACCCCCACTCATGGTGCAGCAGCAGCGCTTCGACCTGATCCGGGGATAAATGCGTTAGACCTCGGCGAATCTCATCCTGAGAGCCGAGCCTGTCCGCTTCCGGAAGCACCGGCAATTCAGGCAAGTCCTCGCGCGACTCATGAACCTTTGCCCATTGCCGGGCTGCACGCCGATTCATCAGATAAACGTTTCGCGCCAAACCGAACACCCAAGGTCTAACCGCATATTTCGGGTTGTAAGCGGCTCTCGACCGGTGCATTTGAAGAAAGGTTTCCTGAAGCAGATCATCGGCGATTTCCGAGCCGGCTGCCAAATGCAACAGATAGCGGCGCACTCCCGCTGCGAGCTGGCCGTAGATCTCCTGAAATGCTTCCGGCGATCCGCCCTGATAACGGATCATCAGGGCGCGAAGTTCCTGATCTCCATCGCTCATTATTAAGCTCTTTGCCGCGCGAGGCGCGTTTGTGACCGGGTTCGGTCAAAAAACGATCAGCCGTAATCGTGTCACACGCCGGGTGCTGCGGGCAAATATCAGACAGGCGAGCGAGACGCCGCCAGCAAGCAAACCAGAATCGAAAGGACAACCCAATGAACTTTATGACTTCTCTTTCTTCGGCCTCTGGGGTTCAGCCGATCTCTTCAATGCTTTCTATCAGGCCAATCACGCGGGCCTCGCCTCGGGGTAGTTGGGAGCCACCTACTTCATTCCGACTTTCGTCGTGCCCTTGCTGCTGATCACACACGGACTCGCTTTCCGGATTCTTCTGCAACATCAAAATGTACCAGCAGTACAGGAAAGCCGGCACTTGGCATAAGGTTGTGCCCAAACCCGGGACTCGAACGAGTCCCAGGAGGTCTCCATGGATCGATCACATGCGCTGCTTGGATTTCTTACCATTCTCCTAATGACAGTTTCATCATTCATTAGTCTGCCGGCAGTTGAAGGACAGGTCCGATTGCAAACCACAGAAGAGCGGAGCGCGCGGATTTCAGACTTGCAGAAGCAGATTAGAACTGCTAAGAACGCCCACACTAATGCGGAACAGCTCGGAACATTGTGGCTCCATCTGGCTGACGCATATCAGGATGAGCTTGACCAGCAATCTGCGGAGGATGCGTTCGTCCATGCATTGGGTGTGTTGCACACAACGACAGAAGCGGAGCTGTATGCGAATGCGCTCGATGGGATCGCAACTGTTTATGCTGCAACCGGGCGGTTGGACATCGCCGAGAAGTGCTTGCGTCAGGCACTTAAACTGGAGGATACCAAGCGGGGTTCAGCGGCTGAGGCGGGGACACAGGTGAATCTGGCGACTGTGCTTCTCCTCAAACATCGATACGAAGAGGCTGTGAAAGAGCTATCCGCTGCATTGCTTTATTTGGATACGCCGGCTGACTCTGACGTGGATACATTGATCACCGTCTACGTTGCACGCAGCCGCGCTCTCTGTGATATGAAGCATTGCGAGGAAGGACTGCGGGACTTAGAGCGGGCACTGGCCCTCGCCAATGGCAGGTTCGCGGTTAACTCTCTTGGAATGATTTCGATTGCTGCAGTTCGCGGATTTGAGCAAATCCGTGCAGGATCTGTGGAGCAGGGCGGCGAGGCGTTTCGGCAGGCTATGCGGCTGGTAGACAGTCGGACAGATCTGTCACCCTCGGTTCGAACGGAGATACGACTGCGCATCCTGGAGTCCTACTCCCAGGCGCTCAGGTTCGCCCACCGTAAACAAGAAAGGAAGAGAGTCCAGGAAGAGCTTGCGCGCGTTAAGGATCAGGAACCGCGGGGTTGCAACGGATGTACGGTAAGTGCAGCGATACTGGGAATGGTGCTACCTTAATGCCCGCAACCATCTCTGGCCCGGGCAGTGAATCCTCACCGGCCTTCAGAAGCACTGTCGCTCGTGCCGCTTGCATCCGGCGGTACGATGCCCAGAGTCGAAGCGCACAGCGCCATAGCGACTCTGTATAGCGTCCTACAAAAGTGAAAGCAAAGCGACAAGCGCGGCGAACTCTTCGTCGTGTGACCACGGGGGCAAGAGGGTGACCACGATTCTAAAGTGACGGCTAAGTTCATTAGGTTGCAGATGAAGAAAGTTCATCGCTCTCTTGAGTAGCTCGCTTTCTCTAACAGTGAATGATTCGATCCGCATGCTTGCTTGCGCGGAACAACGCTCCGCGGAAAGTTCCCCGCCCGCAGCCTGGATCAGCGCATGAGATGCCAGGTGCGGAATCGTCCCTTGCGTCCGGGCAGGGTGCCGACCAGCCACTTGATGCAGGGGCAGCGTTTGGCGGTGGGATCGTCCTGGTATTTGCAAGGGGAGCGGTGGCGGACGTAGACGGAGAGCATGGTGCGAACAGTCTAGAGCGTGGCGGCAGGTGGTACAAATTTGCCACAGGGTTGGCAAAATGAGGTCATACTTTCGTCTAAGTTGTTGATTGCAAACGATAAGCGAATTGGTGGAGGCGGCGGGAGTCGAACCCGCGTCCGAAACTACTGTCGACGAAGAGCTTTCATGCTTTTTCCTAGTTCTAAATCTCGTAACGAGCGCTAAGAACGGACAAAGATACGCTCGAAACCAGCCTGATCGATCTTACCCTCTGCGTCCAGGCGGAACACTTTGGGCCAGCCTACTGTGCGACGACCGGTATGGGCCCATAGGCGAAGCCCAAGCGGTCGGCTACTTAGTTAATTAAGCAGCAAGAGCCAGGTTGTTGTTGGCACTTATAGTTTTGTGATCGATTACGGGTGTTCACACCCCGGCATGCCTCTCAGCCGCACGCAATCCCGTCGAAACCGTGACGCCCCCATCTTGTGAAAGACCCATATGGCCACTCCCTGGGGAGCTACCCTGAGACGCGAAAGCCAGCCCCGAGGGTTCAGGGGGCTGGCTCATCACTCCTCGATTACTGATTTTACCACTTTCTTCACCTTAGAGGCTTTCCCTGTACGTGTGATGTAGGGTTTCCGCATCTGTGGGGGCCGCAATGAAACGCCGCTACACGCCCCTTTTGGAAACCCGGTAGCAGGGAAAATGCTCTAGAGGCTGGCCTTCTCCAAGTCGACGTTCATCCACTCGCCCCGTTCAATCGCAGCCCGAATCTGCGCCGGTGTTTTGCCAAGCCTGGTCTGCTGATAGGCAAAGGCGGCTTCCTTCATGCAGGTGGAGCAGGCGGCTCCGTGGGTCCCTTCAAAACAGCTGTGCAGGCTGTTGTGCCCCATGGAACGGTCGCAATGGCAGTAGCAGGGAAGCTGGTGCAGTACTGGCGAGACCTTCGCGGCCATCTGATACGTCTTCACCTGATAGGGATGCGAGAAGTACTCGCCGGAGAGCTGCTGGCCGGCCATGATCGGCGGCAGTGCTCCCTTGGGCGGCGCCGCGTTGTATGCGGGAATGTCATTGGCAGGGTTAGACCATTGGGCGTAGGCGGCCAGGGTGAAAACGGCGATACCGATTACGGTCAGAACGCGCTTCTTCATAGGAAAGGTCGATCTCTGAGGGGTTAGACGGCAGGCAAAGAAAAAAGACGGCACGAACATTGCTGCTCGTGCCGGGAGGCCAGTGACGCAACTTGTTTCCGAACTATGGTTCGGATGAATCCTTTACTCCACGAGAATAGCACATCGTGGGCGTTACATTAGCTAGGACGCAAATTTAATATTGAAGTTGCGTCTACACTAAAAGAAAAGTTGCCGGCGAACGGAAAATAGAAATTGAGGCGGGCTCTCCTCCCCCCCCACTTCGGAAGGTAAGTAAGTTGAATTTTCGATTGGCGCTCTCCATCATCCTGGTCGTATCCGAGTTCCTGGCATCGGATATCTTCTATGTTCTCAATCCTTTAGGACCGGTTTGCTCCCGCTTCGCGACGAAATGGGACTACATTAATGAGCACTTTGTCGTTGCCGCCGGCATCTGGGCGCTGATCGCCCTGGTCACAACTTTTCTTACCAGCCCCCTCACCTGGCAGAACCTCCGGCGTTCGGACGAGATGCAGAAGGGATTTTTTTACGCCGGGCTTGTAGGAGTGGCGGTTGACGGAGTCGGATCCGCCTATCAGCGCTGGGTGGCTACCATTGATATGTCCGTTCACACATGGACGCGGTGGGGCCTGATCGTGAATGCCAGCCTTCGAACCCTGCTTTGGCTGGTTATTTATACCGGTATATCCATCGCCTTTGTTATCTGGGCGAGGAAGCGCGAAGCAGATTTCCTGGAATAGAACGGGAACCCGTTCCGGTTCCCCAAAAGGAGCCAACTTTCATTTGACAGGTAGTGATGTGCCTGTATCCTTGCACCAAACAAGGTGCAGCCGGGACTTGCCGGCTGCACCCGCCGCACTTCCCCGCAGCAGCAGGCGAGGCTAGCCAAAGATACGTTGCAATAACGGAAAGAGGCAGGCAATGGTCGTGACGGAGTTGGAATTCCTGGAAGCATGGATCCCCGAGCAGATGGCCCCCGGAACCGTCTTTGTCTTGGACGGAGAAGGGCGCTTCGGTTCAGAGGAAAACCCTTATTTTGCCGTTCTGGCCTGCCCCCGCTGTGGTTGCATGGGCCTGATCAAGCGGAGCCAGTATTTTGGCCTGGAGCCGATGATCTGCGGTGGAGATAGCTGCTCGGCCGAGTATTTCGTGGACGAAGACAACCACATTGCTTTCAGGCGATCACAATAACGCCTCTTAATTCCAACTCTCATTTCTTCGGCTAGAGCGTTTTCGCGGTTGCTGGGTATCCCAGAAGGAGCGAGCAGCGGCGTTTCCTTTGCGGAAAACGCCCATAGATGCAGAAGCCCTGTATCACACCCGCAGGGAAAATGGTCTAGCCCGGAGGCACGACGACATACGACAGGTTTCCATCGCGCTCAATCTGCAGCACCAGGGACTCGCGATTTGGGATCTGAGCCAGCTCCCGGCGTAGTGTCTCAACCGAAGTGACAGGCTTTCCGTTGACCGCATGAATCACGTCATGCGGGCGCAGGTTGCTCTCGGCAACACGCAGAGCGCTCGATCGCGCAACAACCATTACCCCTTGAGGACTGCGGATCGGATTCCACTCATTCGGCGTATCGGGGTCAACAGTCACGCCAAAGATCTCCAGGCGGGGAATCAGGTTGCGTCCAAAACTGATGTCGGAGGTCAGGGAGCGGGCGCGGGAGCCAGCACGGTCTGGCTCGACCGTAAGATTTAGGGTCTTGTCGCCACGCGCGATTGTAATGGGAACCTGCTTCTTCGGCTCCAGTGCGGAGATCACCTGCGTGTAGTTGACGATCGAGGTGACCTTCTTGCCGTTCACTTCCTGCACAATATCGCCCGGAAGAATGCCGGCACGTTCCCCGCTGCCCGCTGGCCACACATCTTCCACCAGAACGCCCTGCGTCCCGGTCAGCCCCAATCCGCGCGTCAGGTCCCGTGACAGCGTATGTGTCGTAATCGAGAGCGTGGATCGGGTGACGTGGCCATTTTTCCGGATGGCGTTGAACACGGTGCGGGCTGTATCGGCGGGAATAGCCAGGGCAATGCCCTCATTGCCGCCGCTTTCCGAATAGATCAGGGTATTGATACCGAGAAGACGGCCTCGGACATCCACCAGAGGACCGCCGGAGTTACCGGGGTTTACTGCCGCATCCGTCTGAATCCATAGCCTGGGATCGTCCGGTGAGGACTGCCGGCGTACCGCGGAGACAATACCCATGGTGACCGAGCGTTCAAACCCGAAGGGGCTTCCGAAGGCAATCGCAACCTGGCCCTGGTGTGCCGGGGGGAGATGGGTGATATCCAGGAAGGCAAGCTCTTCACCCTCCGGAACATTAATCTTCAGGACCGCCAGATCGGTATCTTCATCCAGGCCGACACGGGTCGCGGGCAGAACTCGGAGTTTGCCTGAGACCATGCGAACCTCAGCACGCAGGTTGGCGCTTCCGGCGATGACGTGAGCATTGGTGAGAATGTAGCCATCGTCGGAGACCAGTACGCCGGATCCCTGAGCGGTGCCGGCTGTGACCAGACCTGTATCGGGCAAGCTGCTGTTGCTGTTATTTGCCGTTGGGTTGATCGGTGTGCTGTCCTCGTGATCGCCGACGTAGACCTGCGCTGTAATGCGCACGACAGTCGGCATGACCCGCGAGGAAAGTGCCTCAAGATCGTCGGAAAACTGCACCAGGGGCGACTTCGCGGCAAGGGCCTGCGCATGCGCCGTAGAAAAGGGCAACAGAAGAAAGATAGCCAGGGATGCGCGGGAACGCATGCACCCACGGTAGCAGGTGACACGGTGTAACGGGAGTGAAATGTTGCGCGACGAAACCGTGTGACGTTAGTGTTTCGAGAGTATCGGCTTCTTCGGAAAGTCGGCGGGGTTGAGTCTCCCGATGCGGCCTCCTGGCCCCACAACGAAAGGCAGCGAGAGCGCGTTCCAGTCGTTACTCCTCTTGGTCTTGGTGCTCACCGGCTGCCAGGTCTTTCCGTCGTCATGCGAGATGTCCGTGCCGTTCGGCCCGACTGCGAGAAAGGCTTGCAGGTGATTCGACCATGCGACCGAACTGCGATAGCCATGCGGTGGCTTTGCCGATAGGGTCCACGTTTTGCCGTAGTCCGCGGACCAGGCGGCGGTCTTTATCGGCGATTCGGGCGTTTTATAGTCGCCGCCAACCGCTACGAGCGTTTCGGCCGGATGGAAGGCCAGGGAAAAGATACCCGCCGTGGAGACTCCCTGAGCCATCGGAACTTCGATCTTGTCAGTGAACTCTCGACATGGTCTGCACGTGGCATTGTTCTCCTCGCGAAGTCGATAGACATAGGCATGTTCGGGAACGTCGCCGGCCCACCAGCGCGAGTACTTCCAAACGGATTCTTGTACAGCTTTGTTCAGAACCAAGAGGGTTGAGTTGCTGGCGGCGAAGCTGGAGGTTCCTCGATCCACTTCACGATTCGAAAGAGACATTTCAAGCTCCGGCTCGGCATCGTCGAGTGCACGAACTTCCAGCATGACGCTCTTACCGTCAATGGAATCTCCCATCACCCAGGCGTGATCGCTGGAATCACTGTAAAGTGCATCCCAAAACCCTTCGGGTTCCGTGTTCGTCATTGCCAGTTTCCAGTGTTTGCATCCATCGCTGGTTTTATAGATCCGCGATGCGTCTCCCTTACCGCTGGACATCACGATGGCAGTCTTGTCATCGAATGCCTGAATTCCACGGAAATCCAGCTTCTCCGCGTCCAGAGGAACAGCGCATGCCAGCCAGTGTTCACCGCCATCAACGGTGCGCAGTACCGTGCCATTCGTGCCGGAGGCCCATGCAACCATGTCGCTCACAGCGTGAATGCCACGGAAGCTGGCGGTGGAGTTGGATTGCTGCAGTGTGAACTGGGCCGAGGCCGTGGCTGTAAAAAGCGCGAGAGCGAGCGTGAGGCGCATGAGCCACGTTAGCAGCAGGTGTGGTCCGTCATCCAGCCGTTACTCATACCGCAGTGCCGCAACAGGGTCCAAGCGGCTGGCGCGCCAGGCGGGCAGAAGGCCCGAGACCAGACCTACAATCGCCAGAATGCCGAAGGAGATCAGCGCGATCATCAGGTTAGGCCGCAGAATGATGTCGCCTTCACTGTTGGCCGTCTTGTACATATCGGAATAAAGCGGCATGGGCGGGATGATGTGGGCGATAGCGATCGCGGCGAGCATCCCGAGGACGCCTGCAAGGAAGGTCAGCGTCAGGCTTTCGAGTAGAAACTGCGCGAGGATATCGCGCCGTCTGGCGCCGAGCGCTTTCTGCAGCCCGATCTCCCGCGTCCGCTCGGTTACAGAGACCAGCATGATGTTCATCACGCCGACGCCGCCAACGCCGAGTGTCATCGCTCCAATGATGCCCAGCAGCACTTCAAGCGCGGTGGAGAACTGCATAATCTCTCCCGAGTCTTCGATCGTGTCCCAAGTGGAGAATGCCTTATCGTCGGCCGGATTGAAGTGGTGACGCGAGGCAAGAATGGCACGAACAGCACTGGTCGCCTTCTTGTGCAGCTCTGGTGAGAGCGGCTGGTAGACCAGCGACGAAGGATCGCGTACGTTCTCCAGATCGCGCAGACTAAAGAAAGGGAGGAAGACGTTCTCGTTGTCGGGACCGTTGTTGGAGGAGTCCTGAATCTTGTTCCGTAGTACGCCAATTACGGTAAAGGTCTGTCCGTTCACCTGGACCGTCTGTCCAACTGGCGGGTATCCGTTGAAGAGCTTTTGTGCGGCATGTGGGCCGAAGATCGCGACCTTGCGGTGCTCCGTGAAATCGTCTGGGGTGAAGTACCGGCCCTCCTCCACCACCAACCTCCGCATGCCGTCATATGGAAGCTCGACGGCTTTGACCTGGATGTTGACCGCCTTCGCGTTCCACTTGAAGCTGTATGAGGTATCGTTCTCGACAGAAAAGGCGCGGATCAACGGCATCTGCTCACGAACCGCATCGGCGTCTTCTGCGGTGAGGTGAATCCGCTTGCCGGACCGTTCCCCGCCGGCCTGCATGGAGGTTTGGCCACCCCAACCCATGATGACGTTGTTGCCGATGCCGAGGAAGCCCATCAGCACGGTCTGTCCGAGAGCTGCTCCGTAGCTGATCAGCAGCACAACGGTCACCAGGCCCCAGGCAATTCCCAGCATGGTCAGGCCCGAACGCAGGCGGTTGCGCAGGAGCGACTGAATGGACTGCTGAACGGTTTCCTTGATCTGCATCATAGCGGCAAGCTCTGGATGCAGGGAGATACGCAGATCGGGGGAGAGGAGTTCCGCGAATCTGCGTACGGAATCAGATCAGGCAGTTACGGAATCAAACGACAGCGATGGGTACCGCTCGTCCGCGGTGATTAGCGATTCAATCGCATCTCGCGAGTCGATGGCTCCGCGCGCGCCTACCGCGGTGCAGTTCCGAGCCGCGGCGGCGCAGGCAAAATCGAGCTGCCGGGTCAGAGCCCAGCCCTGCAGCATGCCGTAGATAAAGCCTGCATGGAAGATGTCGCCGGCGCCGGTTGTGTCGACAGCATGGACCCGATAGGCAGGTCGGTAGCAGAAACTCTTTCCATCGAAGGCCAGCACGCCATCTGGCCCTAGGGTCGCGGCGGCCAGCGTGTTTCCATAGCGGCGCTGCATCTTCTGGAGTGCGGTCTCGAGGTCAGGCTCGTTCATCAGGCGGGAGGGGAAGTCGCGGCTGACGATCAGGTAGTCGATGTTGATCAGCAGATCGTCAATGCCCGGGAACTGAAGATCGAGATCGGCAATGACAGGAATGTTGGCCTCGCGAGCCCACTGTGCTGCCTGTGTGGCAGCGGCTGTGTCCTGCCCATCGACATGGAGGGCGCGGGCATCGGTGATCCACTCGCGGAGGAGCTCCTCGGGCTTCAGTGTCAGACGATCATCGCGACGTACGAGCACCGTGCGTTCACCACTGGGATCGACCAGGATGAGCGATTGCGGTGAGTGGGCGTCAGGTACGGTGACGATTCTGGTCTCGACGCCGGCATCGGCAAAAGCACGATGGTGCAGATCGGCTGCCTGGTCATCGCCCAGCTTGCCGACATAGCGGGTACTGAGTCCCCAGTTCTGGCATGCAACTACAGTGCTGGCGACCTGACCGCCGGGAAGAACGACGGAGTCGTGATATTCCACCTTGGAGCCAAATACAGGGAAGGTAGGAAGGGTTAGGACGGTGTCAGTAGCATTCAGGCCAACACCAACCAGGTCGACCTTCCGGGTACTCTCCATCCTTCTAGTGTAAACGCCGTTAGAGCATTTTCCTGTAGGTGTAGTGGAGGGCTTATGCATCTGTGGGCGTTTTCCTCAATGAAAACGCCGCTGCACACTCCTCCCGGGATACCAGTAACAGGAAAAATGCTCTAGTCGGTTCGGAGGCATTCCATCGGGCTCAACATCGCGGCCCGCCGGGCCGGGTAGGTGCCGGCGAACAAGGTTATCCCGGTAAGTGTCAGTAGAGAAAGCACGACCGCGATCGGCGAAATGACCGGATGTGGCACGAAATCCGGCATCGGGATATAGCGCATAACCACACAGACACCGGCTCCGAGAAAGAAACCGATGGTGCCGGAGACCATGGTAATAATGGCCGATTCGGCCAGAAACTGCCTATGGATATCGACGGCGCGGGCACCTAGAGCCTTGCGCACACCGATCTCCCGGGTCCGTTCCGTTACGGCCACCAGCATGATGTTCATCACCCCGATGCCGCCCAGCGCAAGGGTCAGCAGGGCGACGGCTCCCAGAAAGATGGTCATGACGCCGAAGATCCGGTCCACGAACTTCGCGCCCTCCAGGGTGTCCCACACCCAGAGAGCCTCCTTGTCGTCCGGATTGAAATGGTGGCGCTCCCCCAGGATGCGATAGACCTCTTTAACCGCAGCCTCATGCTTCTCGGGAGAGACCGGTTGGACGACGATATCGTTCAGCCAGCCCGGAAAGACTCCCTTGCGCGCCGGCGGGAAATCGCGCTCCATCGACGAGTAGGGGACAAAAAGCTGGGTGCCGTCACGGCCGGAGCCATACGAGCCGTTTTGCTTCTTTTTTTGCAGGATGCCGATCACCACGTAGGGATAGCCCGCGATGGAGATAATCTGTCCGACAGCCTGGTTGGAGCGAAAGAGCTGCTGCTTGGTGTCATCGCCAAGAAGGACCACACGCGCACCGTCGGCCTCGTCGCGTTCGGTCATCAGGCGGCCCTCTGAGACCTTGATGGAGCGGAAGGCCTGATACTCCGGCCATACACCGCGAACGGCACGGTTGGCGGCGTTGTATTGCGAGACCTCGTTGACGGTCCGGTTGATCTCTGGAGAGATATGCTGCACCAGCGCTGCCTGGTCCCGGATGGCGAGCGCGTCACCATACTCCAGCCGGATATCTCGTCCGGCAACGTAACCACCGGCCTGGGCTCCGGTCTTGCCGCCCCAGATGATGGCGATGTCTGTCCCCAAGCCCTTCATGCGCTCATGCTGGTCTTTGCTGAAGCCGATGCCTAACCCAACCAGCAGAATGACTGAGGTGATGCCCCACACGATCCCGAACATGGTGAGAAAGCTGCGAAGCTTGGTAGCCCACAGCGCGGCGAGCGTTTGCAGGAAGATCTCGCGAAGCGGCATGTCAGATAGGTACGATATCCATGGCTGGAAAGTTCCATCTGGAGCAGAATCAGAAATATGCATTGGACACGCAGGGAAGTGATGAAGCTGGGCACGTTGGCCCTTGCCGGGAAGAGTGTTGGACTGCAGGCAGAGGTACTGGATTGCAGGCCGAAGCCGGCAGACCGGAAGTTTACCTCGGAGGGCGTAGAGCGCTATATCGCCGAGACCGCGAAGCGGATCGCCGATCCGGAGCTACGGCAGCTCTTCATCAACTGCTTTCCCAACACGCTGGACACGACCGTCCAGCCGGGAACCGCGGACGGTAAGCCCGATACGGTAGTGCTGACCGGGGATATTCCCGCGATGTGGCTGCGGGACTCCTCCGCTCAGGTCTGGCCGTATGTTCCACTGGCAAAACAGGATGAGAAGCTGCGTGCGCTGCTCGAAGGTGTCATCCGCCGCCAGGCTCGCTGCCTTCTGATCGATCCCTACGCCAATGCCTTTATGGCGAACCTTGACGACCCGCCGCTGGAGTGGGGCCGTTCCGATCAGACTGAGATGAAACGCGGCGTGGGGGAGCGCAAGTATGAGCTCGACTCGTTGTGCTATCCCATCCGCCTCAGCTATGGCTACTGGAAGGCGACGGGAGATACGAAGCCATTCGATAGCGCGTGGACTGAAGCCATGCGCACCGTTGTCAGCACGATGCGGGTGCAGCAGCGCAAGAATGGCGATGGGCCATATACGTTCCTGCGAAAATCAGATCGCTCGACCGAGACATTGCCCAGAGCCGGCAAGGGCAACCCGATCAAGCCAGTGGGACTCATTTTTTCCGGCTTCCGCCCGAGCGATGATGCGTGCGTCTTCCCGTTCCTGGTTCCATCGAATCTCTTTGCTGTGACCTCGCTGCGTCAACTCGCCGAGATGATGAACACGGTCGTGCATGACAGCGCAACAGCGCAGGAGGCACAGAGCCTCGCCACCGAGGTCGAAGTTGCTCTGCGTCAATACGCGGTAGCGAAGCTCGACACCGGCACCATTTGGGCTTTTGAGGTGGATGGATTCGGCGGCCAGTTGCTGATGGATGATGCCAACGTGCCCAGCCTGCTGGCGCTGCCGTATCTCAACGCATCGCCGGATGCAGCGATGTACGCGCGCACGCGCGCTTTTGTGTGGAGCGAGCGCAATCCCTGGTTCTTTCGCGGATCGGCGGGTGAGGGAATCGGCGGGCCGCATATCGGCGACGACATGATCTGGCCGATGTCGCAAACCATCTATGCACTGACCAGTACAAAGAAGGAGGAGGCCGGACCTGCGCTGACGATGTTGAAGACGGCCGCCCGCGCGACTGGATTCATCCACGAGAGCTACCTCAAGAGCGATCCTGCGAAGTTCACCCGCTCCTGGTTTGCCTGGGCCAATACCTTGTTCGGCGAGATGGTGGCTCATATGGTCTACAACCATCCGGATTGGATCGCTTAGAGCATTCCCTGTTGCTGGGTAGTGTGCAGCGGCATTTTCATTGCGGAAAACGCCCATAGATGCGGAAGCCCTACATCACACCCGCAGGGAAATACTCTAGTTGCGATAGCATCTAAGAGGCGTGCCCGGATGGTGGAATCGGCAGACACAGCGGACTTAAAATCCGCAGTTGCGAAAGCGACGTGGGGGTTCAAGTCCCCCTCCGGGCACCAATGAATTTCTTTGGAAACGTTCCGTCCGTCCCAGCATTTCCCCTCCGCCCGCACCAACCTTTATCGTGGTTGACCAGGACAATGCGAGTCATTGGGCTTATCCTACCCCCGCAACCAATAGGAATCATCGGTACTATTTAGAGCATTTCTCCTGTTGCTGGGTATCCGGAGGAAGTGTGCAGCGGCGTTTTCATTGCGGAAAACGCCCATAGATGCATGAGCCCTGCACTACACCTACAGGAAAAATGCTCTAGCCCACGAAATGTGGGTTTTTTACTTTGTGACCGGGAAGCCATGCCATTCAGCTGTACGGCGGATAGCCTCTCTGAGACCCACAGACGGGTGTAAACCCAGTTCTCTTTGTGCCTTTGTGATTGCAGGGACATAGCGAAGGATGGGTGCGCCGGGGACGGGCACCTTAGCGACATCGATCGCGGTGGTTTGCCCTAGAGTAGCAACCATGGTTTGAGCCAGATCCAGGATAGATAAATCTTCGTCAGAACCTACGTTGTAGGCTTGACCGGCGGGGGCAACAAACAACATCTTCCAAAGCCATATAGCAAGGTCGGCGGCGTAGAGATATGACCTCATCGGCGTACCATCTCCACCAATGTGGATCTTTTTGCCCTGCATAATGTCGCCTAGAAAATTTCCAATGGCAAAATGCGCATCCAGCGGAAGGTGCGGGCCTACAAAAGCAAAGCAGCGCGCAATTTTGCATTCGAAGTTGCTGTGGGCAGCATGAAGGACGCACATCTGTTCAGAAATACGCTTCCCTTCGCCGTAGACCGATGCTGGGTCGACCGGATTGGGACCGCCCAAGTAGCTTTCCGGCACATGGGTTATTTCGGAAGGCTGCACGCCATAAACAGCACCGGAACTGGTGAGCAGGAACTTGCGAGCCTTGCTTGCCTCAGCAAATTCCAGGACACGGCGAGTGCCATCGACAATGGTAGTCAGCATTTCTAAAGGGCGCTCTTTTGCAAGGCTGGCGCTTGCCTCGGTTGCCGCGTGAAGGATGAATGGGAAGTCACCTGTCGGGAAATTAAAGGTGCGCACATCGCCAGCAATGAGTTGAATGGAGGAGTCCGATGCAATGTGCGGAGCCTTACCGGCGAATGCGACGGGATCGCGTGTGAGAACTGCTGCCTCTGCATTCAGGTTCAAGGCGCGGTTAGCCGTTATGAAGCTCTCAAGAAGCCAACAGCCGAAAAAACCTGTTCCTCCAGTGATGAAGATCTTCTGGTTACGGAGCTGCTCCCAGTCTGACCCCACTGCTTTCAGGATTAGCTCAAGGTCTCGAGCCGGTAAAGGCTTTGCAGGAGCTTGTATCGGTTTTTCCAGCAAGTCACGCCCACTTTCTGTTGAGAGCTACAGATGCAATGGTATCCGTTGGTCTGCACCCTTCGTCGCCACCGCCCATCTGCTGTCCGGGCCGTAGTTCATCTCATGCTAGGTTTAAGGAGTGAGCCAGCTGCGAATTCCACTTCTGCAAGGTACCGCTAAATGAAAAAAAAAGTTAGTGAATATCTGGCCGACTTTCTGGCCGACCGCGAGATTCGTCATGTCTTCGGCATCATCGGTGCCGGAAATGTACGATTGTTCGAAGCAATCGCGGCGCGCGGTTTCACTGAAATCGTTTGTGTTCATCATGAGCAGGCTGCCTGTATGGCGATGCAAACTTACTACCGTATCTCGGGAAAGATCACGGCCAGCCTCCTGACGACGGGCGCAGGCTCGACGAACGGGCTTACAGGCGTGGTGAGTGCCTGGGCGGATTCGATTCCTGGAATCGTAATCTCTGGCAACGAGGCGTCGAAGCACACGCACGTGGACAATCCGCTGCGCATGTGGGGCGTGCAAGGGTATGACAGCAGCGGTCTGGTGCGGAGCGTTTGTAAGCGGGTTTCGCGGCTGCAGCATCCGATGGATATTGGTGAAGAACTCTCCTCTGCGTTTGAGGTGGCGGGTTCCGGCCGTCCCGGTCCTTGCTGGCTCGATATCCCGATGGATCTACAGGACAAGTTGGTCGATCCGGAATTATTACCTGCACGGACGTTTGTGCCGGGTTATACCAGCAAGCCAGATCCTCTTCAGAAGTCGGTGGCAGCGACGCTGGACATGTTAAACCATGCGAAGCGTCCCCTTCTGTGGCTTGGACACGGAATTCGCCTGGCGGGGGGCGAAAGTCTCATTCAGCCCCTGATTGAAAAATTGAATGTGCCTTCGCTTGTTTCATGGGCGGGAATCGACATGGTCGACTCCGACCACCCTCTGGTGTATGGGCGGGCGGGCGTGTACGGGCAGCGCTGTGCAAACTTTGTGTTGCAGAATGCGGATCTGGTTGTAGCGATTGGCACACGTCTGGCAGTGCCTCAGGTGGGGTACGACCTTACGGAATTCGTTCGCGCAGGCAAGCTGGTTCACGTGGATATCGATCCGACGGAATTGGCCAAGCTGGAAGGTCGCGTAGACCTCCCGATTTGCGCAGATGCACGGGAGTTTATTGCGGGTGTTTTGGCCCATCCAGAGGCTGGCAGATTACCGGACTATAGCGATTGGGTTGCAACGTGCAACTCGTATCGCCAGCAATATCCATGGGTGGATCGCAAACGCGAACACAAGGACGCGGAGGGTTACATCAACTCCTACTCCTTTATGGAAGAATTAAACCGATACTTCAAGGCGGATCAGATTGTTGCGACCGACATGGGAACCGCTCTTTTGAGCGGACACCAGGTTTTGAAGTTCAAACCGGGGCAACGCCTGGTGACATCCACCGGTTTGGGGGAGATGGGGTACGGTTTGCCTGCCGCACTGGGTGCATCCTTCGCGACCGACCGGGGTGAGGTGATGTGCCTGAATTGCGACGGCGGCATGATGATGAATCTGCAAGAGTTGCAGACAATGGCTCACCACAATCTGCCGATTAAGCTGTTCATCTTCAACAATGACGGTTATCTCATGATCAAGCACACCCAGAAAGCTTTCTATGGCCACGCGCGTGTGGGCACGGATAAAGCAAGCGGCGTGTCCTGTCCGGACTTCAGTAAGCTGGCTTGTGCATTCGGCTTCCCGGCCTATCAGATCAGGACATGGGATGATGTTGCGACCGTACTCCCGCAGGTGCAGGCGCATGATGGACCCGTCATCTGCGAAGTATTTATGGACCCCCAGCAGCCCTTCCTGCCTAAGCTCTCCCTGGCGAATCTTGGCAACGGTACGCTGATTTCGCCTCCGCTGGAAGACCTCTCACCATTTATTCCCCGTGACGAACTTGAGAAGAACATGATCGCGGGCGTTCACGACAAATCAAAGCAGATTGAGGTCGCTTGATTTCGATATCTTGCGGGCCACCAACCAACGAGGCAAACAATAGTTCTCGCAATCTGAGGGTGCAACTATGAGTTCCCGCGAAAAGGTTCGAGTCGCAATCCTGGGCAGTGGCAACATTGGAACCGATCTTTTGATTAAAATTCTTCGTTCGCCAAACCTCACCTGTTCGCTTTTCATCGGCCGCAATATAGGCTCGGCGGGCATGCGGAAAGCGAATGAACTTGGTGTGAAGATTTCGGATCAGGGCATCAAGGCAATTGAAGATGATCCTGACTGCTGCGACATCGTGGTGGATGCCACATCGGCGTTGGCACATCTGCAGCATTGGCCAATCCTGAAGTCGCTGGGTAAGTTTGTTATCGACATGACGCCATCGAAGATCGGCGAGATGTGCATACCGTCGATCAATCTTGACAGCATATCGGCGACACCGAATTTCAATATGATCACCTGCGGCGGACAGGCTTCCATTCCGATTGTGTATGCGATCTCTCAGGTCCAGAAAGAGATTGCGTATGTCGAAGTGGTTTCGCACATTGCTTCGCGGAGCGCAGGACCTGCCACTCGGATCAACCTGGATGAATACATCGACACGACGGAAGCGGCGATCAAGAGTTTTTCCGGCGTCAAGGCTGCGAAGGCAATTCTAACGTTGAACCCAGCAGTGCCGTGTGTCGACATGCAGACCAGCATTCTCGTGCAGGTAGCATCCCCAAATCTGGAGATCATTTCTCAGAGCATTGCAGCCATGGTAACGAAAGTACAGGAATATGTACCTGGCTACCGTCTGCTGGTGGGACCACTGATCGAAGACGGCCGAGTCGTTGTTACCGTGAAGGTGAATGGCCTGGGAGATTATCTGCCGGCCTATGCAGGAAATCTGGATATCATCAACTGCGCGGCAATCGCCACGGCGGAGCATTATGCCAAAGCAAGAACGTAGCATCCTTATCTGCGATCCGACTCTCCGCGATGGCAACCACGCGATCCGGCACCAGCTCAGCGTGGAACAAATCGCGGCATATGCTGCCGCCGCCGATGCTGCCGGAGTGCCTATTGTTGAGGTTGGCCATGGCAATGGCCTTGGCGCTTCCTCTTTGCAGGTTGGCCTGGCAAAGGCGGATGACAAAAGCGCTTTAGAAGCCGCTCGCAAGGCGTTGACCAATTCAAAGCTTGGCGTCCACGTCATTCCAGGATTTGCCACAATTCATCGGGATCTGCGGCTGGCGATAGATGTCGGCGTAGATGTATTTCGTATCGCCTCACATTGCACCGAGGCTGATATCACAGAACGTCACATCTCCTTCATCAAGGAAAACGGCCGCGAAGTGTTTGGTGTGTTGATGATGACGCACATGGCTTCGGTGGAAGTTTTAGTGGAAGAAGCTCTAAAGATGGAAGCATATGGAGCCGAAGCGCTGATCATTATGGATTCTGCAGGTGCCTATTTGCCTGCTGAAGTGACAGCGCGCATTCAAGCACTTGTGGATGCGCTTGGCATTCCGGTCGGATTTCATGGACATAACAATCTTGGAATGGCGGTTGCAAATTCACTTGCTGCCATCGATGCAGGAGCGTCCATTCTGGACGCGACAGCTAGAGGATTTGGCGCTGGGGCGGGCAATACACAATTGGAGACACTGATTGCCGTTCTCGAGAAGCTGGGCATACATACCGGCATTGATCTGTACAAGATTCTTGATGCCGGCGACCTCTCTGAAAAGCGCTTGGTCGAATCCCTGCCGACAATTTCTTCTGTGAGTATCGTCAGTGGATTGGCCGGTGTATTTTCCGGCTATGTGAAACCAGTCAACCGCATTGCCGCGGAATAYGGTCTCGACCCAAGAGATATTTTTTTTGAGCTCGGCCGCCGAAAGGTTGTGGCTGGGCAAGAAGACATGATTATTGAAGTCGCGAATGAATTGAGTGGAAGAGGCTGAGATGAGTGAAGAGTTGCAGATGCGACAGCAATTTCTGCAGGACGATCTGAAGCGGGTCGTAACGCCGATTGATCTCTCAAAGCTTGAGAACAGCTGTGTGTTGATTACCGGCGCATCGGGATTCATGGGGATCTGGATGACGGAGGTGTTCACTTACCTCAGGCGTGAACGGAAGTTGAACGTCAAGCTGCTTTTGCTGGCGACAGATTTCGGCTATGCGCGAAAGTCCGCTCCACATCTTTATGAGAGCGAACAGAACACCATTATTCAGGATGACATTCGGTCGGTGCACGAGCTGCCTGCGAATGTGAACTGGATCATCCACGCAGCTGCTTCGCCCGATTTACGAGTACATAACTCACAGCCGATTCATGCGTCGCGGACGATTACGCAAGGAACGCAGACGATACTGGAGTGCGCGTCACGTCTACCTGCCTTGCAAGGCCTTCTAAACGTGAGCTCGGGGTATGTATACGGCTATCACTCTGAGGATGAGGCTGTAACAGGACGCCGCTTTGAAGGCTTCGACCCGAACAGCTTTTCAACCGCATACGTTGAAGCAAAGCGTTACGCGGAATCTTTGTGCGCCATCTATCGCAATCAGTATCGGATGCCTATTCTGAATGTGCGCCCTTTCTCATTTGTAGGTCCGTATCAACCAATCGATGCACCATGGGCGGTCAACAACTTCATCGGGAATGTCACAGCCAAGCAGCCGATCCGGATTCAAGGAGACGGCACTGCAGTCCGTAGCTACATGTATGGCGCCGATATGGCTTGGTGGCTGCTCAATCTCCTCATATCCGGTGAGCCGGGAGCGAGTTACAACCTGGGAAGTCCGGAGGGTATCTCTCTTCTAAATCTCGCTGAGAAAATCCGGACTCTGGCAGCAAGTGACGTGGCTATCAACAAGGGCAAGCCCATGCTCAACGCTAGGAAATCGTATTTCGTGCCGAACGTTGACGATGTGGAGAGGGAATTTGGTCTCGAACTTCGGTTCGGCCTGGACGATGCGCTAGCACGAACGATCCGTTGGCATAACCAGATTCGGGCGTAGCAAAGCCATCGAAACTTTTGTCTTTTGGTGTTCTAACTCCACCCCTGACACTACGGCGTGATGGAACTCTCAAAAGAAGTTGGGCTAAGGCTTCGATTCCGGCTGCGCAACTTCATCCGTCACTTTTAGGTGATAGGCCTCGGCCAACGTGCGTTTGAATTACCTCGGCCAGTTCAGTGTGAGACAGAGCCTACATCTCTGCCCTAGACACGCATCGGGCACGGTCATGAACAAGCTTCTGCTGCGCATCGACTGAGTTGCAAACCTCTCCAGAACGGAAGTGAATTCAACGTTGCCCTAGGGTGTGTCGTCAAACTCCTGTCGCCAGCGTTGCGTCGCAACCCGAAGGGCCGGGGCAGATTTTCTTCACCCCAGCCAGCAAAGCTGACTGGGGACCCCGATTCCCGATCTCTTCGTCACTCGTCGTTCCAGTAGGCCGGCTACAGTTCTCTCCTCACTCCTCGATCTCGTAAAAATCTGCTCCCGGCGCTGACGGCACGAGTTTGACGACACACCCTAGGTTGGTGGTGCGTCCTGGGCATCGAACGGGGCACGTTCCTGTTTCCATATATCCCACACATACGTTGGGTTCTGGAGCAGGCGTACGCAACGATTCCAGCGAAGGATAGCATCGTCGTTTCCAGCCGGACGGACCTTTTCAGCTTCTGCGAAAAAGTGCAGCGCTTCTTCAAAAAGCACCAGCAGCATCTCCGGTGGTTGTCCTGCGCTGAGCTGTGCTTTTGCGCGCCGTTCGGACAGAATCCCAGAGTAGTAGAGTCGCTCGTAGGGGTCGTTGAGCTGCTGGAAGGTCAGTTCCGTTTCGCGGTAACGATCGGACGAGCCCCCGGTGAACTGATCCGTAAGAGTGAGCCCGAGTAAACGCAATGCGCGTTGGTGCTGAGGTTCGATGGTCAGGATATCGCGACAGATCGACTCTGCTTCTTCTGGTTCGTTAAGCGAGCGGTAAAGTTCCGCCTTCGCGATAGCCTCGGCGATCCCCGCTGTTGAAATGCGTTTGAGTTTGTATTCCATGGCGCTTCCTCCACGCCTAGACTTTTTTTGCGCTGCGGATTTTGCGGACGAGCATGAGCAGCGGGTCATAGAACTCGTCCACCACTCGCTCCTTGAGCGGAATGATGGCATTGTCGGTGATATGGATGTCTTCGGGGCAGACCTCGGTGCAGCACTTCGTGATGTTGCAGAGGCCGATGCCAAGCTCCTCCTTTAACACGTGTGCCCGGGAGACGCCGTCGAGCGGATGCATCTCAAGGGAAGCAGTTCGCACGAAGAAGCGCGGCCCGCCAAATTGTTCCTGCTTGTCGTGGTCGCGCAGGACGTGGCAGACATTCTGGCAAAGAAAGCACTCAATGCACTTGCGAAACTCCTGTACGCGATCGACGTCCCGTTGATCCATCTTCCACACGACACCGGCCCGTGGCTGGAAAGGAGGGATCTTCCGATTGACGCTGAAGTTCCAGGAAACGTCAGTCACCAGATCCTTGATCACGGGGAAAGCCTTCATCGGAAAGATGGTGATGGGCTGATCGAGTGGAAGAGAGTCCATGCGTGTTTTGCAGGCGAGCCGCGGCCGGCCATTGACCTCGGCCGAGCATGAGCCGCATTTTCCCGCCTTGCAATTCCAGCGGATGGCCAGATCGGGCGCCTGATGCGACTGAACCCAGTGAAGCGCGTCGAGCACTACCATCCCGGGAACGAGCGGCACTCGATAGTCAACGGTCTTGCCGTCTTCGCGGTCACCCCGGAAGATTTGCAACGTTGCCTCTGCGAACGGGACCTCCGCCATGGCCAGCCTCCGCTATTTCGCTCCGCTATCTTCTGCCAGCAATTGCTTCAGATCATCTGGCATCTCAAGAACGGGGGCATCGACGAGCGTCATCGTGCCGGCATTCTTGACCACGACATTATGCTTCTTTCCCCACGTATCGTCCAGGGCTGGGTAGTCAATGCGACTATGCGCGCCGCGGCTCTCGCGGCGTGCAAGCGCGCTGCGGGTCACGCCTTCAGCTATGGTCAACATGCTGTGCAGGTCCCACACCAGGTGCCAGCCTGGGTTGAAGAGCCGTGAGCCTTCAACACGCACGCGTGCCGTACGCTCTTTCAGTGTCTCAATCTCCGACAAAGCTCGGCGAAGGTCTTCCTCACAACGAAAGATGCCAACAAGGCTTTGCATAGTGGCCTGCAAATCGCTGTGAATGGCGTAGGGGCTCTCGCCATCCAGCCGTTCAAACGGTGCGAGCATTTGCTGGACGGATTCTTCGATATGGGAGGAATCGATCGTTAGCGTCTCGCTTCGCCTGGCGTGTTCCGCGGCCGCCAGTCCCGCTCGTCGACCAAACACCAGTAGATCGGAAAGTGAATTGCCGCCCAGCCGGTTTGCTCCGTGCAGGCCCGCAGCGGCCTCTCCTGCTGCGAACAACCCCGGGATGGATGTCTGCGCCGTCTCTGCGTCCACGCGGATGCCCCCCATCATGTAGTGACAGGTCGGTCCCACTTCCATCGGCTCCCTGGTGATATCCACATCTGCCAGTTCCAGGAACTGGTGATACATGCTGGGCAGCTTTCGCTTTACATAGTCGGCAGGCTTGTGAGAGATGTCGAGAAAGGCGCCTCCGTGCTCGGTGCCGCGATTCTCGCGCACTTCGGTATAGATCGAGCGTGCCACCACGTCGCGGGTAGAAAGTTCAAGTTTTTTGGGATCGTAGCGTTCCATGAAACGCTCGCCGTTCTTGTTACGGAGGATGCCACCCTCTCCGCGCACGGCTTCAGTCACCAGGATGCCTTGAACTCCCGGCGGCCAGACCATGCCAGTCGGATGGAACTGAACGAACTCCATGTCCATCAGATCGGCGCCGGCTTCATAGGCGAGCGCCATACCGTCACCGGTGTATTCCCAGGAGTTTGAGGTGATCTTCCAGGCCTTGCCGATGCCCCCCGTACAAATCACAACAGACTTCGCCCTGAACACGACGAAGCGGCCCTGTTCACGCCAATAGCCAAAAGCGCCCACGATGCGGTTGCCGTCTTTGAGCAGCCGTGTGATCGTGCACTCCATATATACGTCGATACCCAGGTGCACACCGCGGTCCTGCAAGGTGCGAATCATCTCCAGCCCGGTGCGGTCGCCGACGTGGCACAGCCGTTTAAACGTATGGCCGCCGAAGGCCCGTTGCAGGATGTCGCCGTTCTCGGTGCGATCAAACAGAGCTCCCCATTGTTCCAGTTCGCGCACGCGCTCAGGAGCTTCCTGAGCGTGGAGCTGCGCCATGCGCCAGTTGTTCAGGAATTTGCCGCCGCGCATTGTATCGCGAAAGTGCGCACGCCAGTCGTCGGATGTATCCACGTTGGCCATCGCTGCGGCAATACCGCCTTCGGCCATTACTGTGTGTGCTTTGCCGAGCAGGGACTTGCACACAATACCGACGCGGACGCCCTGGGCCAGGGCTTCAATTGCAGCGCGAAGACCAGCGCCGCCCGCGCCGATGATGAGCACGTCGTGTTCGTGAACTTCGTATCTTGAGGTCACAGCAGCCGAATATCCTTGAGCAGCCCCGCAGAGACCATGCGCACGTAGAGATCGGCCAGGCCCACTGAAAAGAGGCTCACCCATGCAAAGAGCATGTGGCGCTCATTCAAGCGACTGAGCCAACTCCAGGCCGTGTGACGCGGAGGGCCAAACTTCGTGCAAGAGAAGCAATCAAGCTTTCCCCCTGCCAGGTGACGCAGGGAGTGGCAAGAGAAGGTGTAAAGAGTGAGCAGAATTATGTTTGTTAGCAGGACGAGTGAACCCACGCCGATTCCAAAGCCATCCTGGAAAAAGAATGCGCGAATTGCGTCCCACCAAAGGACGGCGAGAAATACCAACGCAAGGTAAAGGAACCAGCGATGGAGGTTTTGCAGAATGAACGGAAAACGAGTCTCGCCGCCGTACGCTCCTCTGCCTCCTTCGCTTACCGCGCAAGCGGGGGGATGCAGGAAGAATGCTCGATAGTAGGCCTTTCGATAGTAGTAGCAGGTTGCACGGAATCCGAGCGGGCCGGCCAGAATCAAAAGAGCCGGAGAAAATCGCCACCAGTGATGTTGCGGGTCGATCAGCGGAGAGTAAAACGGCGAGAGGTAAGGTCCCCAGGCATAGAACTTTCCTTCGAAGGCCCGGAAGGTGGCATAGATTCCGAACGCGCTCAGAACGGCGATGACGGGCAATAGTTCCACCCACCATGCGTCCCGCCGCAACGTAGTGCCGAAACCGATGACCCGACGATCCGCAGAAGATCCCATCGTTGGGCGCCCTTCACGTCGGGTAACAGAGTAGTCCAAAATGTACCCTTGCAAACCGGAATTTTTAAAGCATTTTTCCTGTTGCTGGGTATCCCGGAAGGAGCGCGCAGCGGCGTTTTCATTGCGGAAAACGCCCATAGATGCGGAAACCCTACTCTACACCCCCAGGAAAATGCTTTCGCGTTCCAGGGTGGTCAATTCGGTTTTGCTATGTTGTATGTTGCCTTATTTACCTGTTTCGTATAGAATCGCGCGTCAGTGCAGCGCAAGCGGGTTGCACCGGGGCGGGGACCATGCACTTTTGGCCGCTAGCAGTCTATGTTGTACTCGTCGGCATGCTTGTGATGGTCATGTTGGGCCTGTCCTATGTTCTGGGTCAACGGCACCATGATCGAGCTACCGGTTCCCCATACGAGTCTGGCATCCTCTCAGAAGGTTCTGCGCGAGTGCGGTTCTCCGCAAAGTTTTATCTGATCGCGATGTTCTTCGTTATTTTCGATCTCGAAGCGGTGTTTTTATTTGCCTGGGCGGGCGCTGTCCGAGAAACCGGATGGTCTGGTTACGCCGAGGTACTGCTATTCATCACGGTACTGCTTGCGACGCTCGCTTATTTGTGGCGCGTCGGCGCTCTTGATTGGAAACAAGGAAGCAGACGGATGGTGAGTTAGTTACGGTGGTGTACCATGCGCTGGTCGATCAGCAGGCCTGCCGATTCTCTGCAGGCGGAGAAGGCCGATGGAAATCTTGATGAGGCTATCCGCCGAACCCTTGTTCTGTCCCGTCTGGATGATCTTGTAGCGTGGAGCCGAAAGAATTCTGTCTGGCCGTTCAACTTTGGACTCTCCTGCTGCTTCGTGGAGATGGCCACAAGCATTACAAGCAAATACGACATCTCCCGATTTGGCGCTGAAGTGATCCGCGGCACGCCACGAGAGGCGGATCTTATGGTCATCGCGGGCACGCCCTTTATCAAGATGGCGCCGGTGATCAAGCGCCTCTATGAACAGATGATGGAGCCGCGGTGGGTCATTTCCATGGGGTCCTGCGCGAATTCGGGCGGCATGTATGACATCTACAGCGTGGTGCAGGGCGTCGATAAGATTCTCCCGGTCGACGTCTATGTCCCCGGATGTCCACCTCGGCCAGACGCGTTTCTGGAAGGCATTCTGCTATTACGCGACGCGATAGGAAAGGAAAAGCGTCCTCTAAGTTGGGTCATCGGGCCGCAAGGAGTGGAGCGGCCTGATATGCCTTCGATGCGTGACTCCAAACAGGCACAGCGCCAATTACTTACTGTGCTCCGGACTCCCGATAGTGTTTAGCAGCAGTAACGGCGGTATGTATGATGCGCAGCCTTGTTGTCGATGAGGGATTACAGAATGAACTTGGCCCTACGGCTGCGCCCGAACCTGCCTGCGACGGAATTCCGACGTTCTGGGTTTCGAAGATCGACATCCATGAAGCCATGCGCTTGCTCCATTGCGATATTCCAAAACCATACAGAATGTTTTTTGACATTACGGCAATTGACGAACGCGGCCGCACACACCGTGACGGCCAGCCGCCGAGTGACTTCACCGTTGTTTACCACCTCTACTCGCTTGAACGGAACGAGTATGTCCGGTTGAAGGTAGCGCTCGACCAGGATCAACTCTCACTCCCCACGATCACTGACATCTGTCCCGCGGCCAACTGGTATGAGCGGGAGGTGTGGGATATGTTTGGGATCGTCTTCAACCAGCATCCGCATTTAACGCGCATTCTCATGCCGAGGACGTGGCTGGGGCATCCGTTGCGCAAGGACCATCCGGCACGCGCCACGGAGATGGGCCCCTTTACTCTGCCGGACGAAAAGCAAGACGCCGAGCAGGACGCGTTGCAGTTCCGCCCGGAAGAATGGGGTATGTCGCGACAACACGAGGATACCGATTTCATTTTTCTGAATATTGGTCCGCAGCATCCCGGCACGCACGGCGTTCTGCGCATCATCCTGCAGTTAGATGGCGAGGAAATTGTCGATGCTATCCCCGACATAGGTTTTCATCACCGCGGCGCCGAGAAGATGGGCGAGCGCCAGACATGGCATACCTATATTCCATACACAGACCGCGTGGATTATCTGGGTGGCGTGATGAACAACTTTGTCTACCTGATGGCGGTCGAAAAATTGGCGGGTATCACCGTGCCTCCGCGTGGACAGATGATCCGGGTCATGATGGCGGAGCTGTTTCGCATCATCAGCCATCTGGTCTGGTACGGCACGTTCGCACAGGATCTTGGTCAGATGTCGCCTGTGTTTTATATGTTCAACGACCGCGAGCGAGCGCTTGGCATTGTTGAAGCGATCTGCGGTGCTCGCATGCACCCCAACTGGTTCCGCATTGGTGGTGTAGCCCAGGACCTGCCAAACGGATGGGACCGCCTCTTCCGAGACTTCTTGGATTACCTGCCGGCCAAGCTCGACGAGTATGACCGCACTGTCATGCGCAATCGTCTGTTCAAGGCGCGCACGAAAGGCATTGGAAGTTGCACGATCGAGGAAGCAATTGAGTGGGGCATGACAGGCCCAAACCTGCGCGCGTGCGGTCTCGATTGGGATTTTCGCAAGAAGCAACCCTATGCCTGCTACGGCCAGCTCGAATTCGATATCCCTGTCGGGCGCACAGGAGACTGTTACGACCGAGCGATCGTGCACGTCGAGGAGATGCGCCAAAGCCTCAGGATTATCCAGCAATGCGTCGACAATATGCCGGGTGGCCCATGCAACGCAGACCATCCGCTGGCCACACCGCCGCCAAAAGCTCGCACCATGCATGACATTGAAACCCTCATCCATCACTTCCTTGGCGTGAGCTGGGGTCCTGTAATTCCGGCCGGCGAAGCCATGGCCGCGATCGAAGGAACCAAAGGCAATAACGGCTACTACCTGATAAGCGATGGAGGTACTGGTTCCTACCGGACTCGTATTCGCACGCCATCGTTTGCACATATGCAGATGCTGCCGCAACTATGCCGGGGATGGATGATCCCAGACCTCCTGGCGATTCTGGGAAGTCTTGACTACGTGCTTGCGGACATCGACCGGTGAACAAAGAAAGGGAAGAGTGACACGATGCTGACTGTTGAGGAACGAGAGGAGATCGACGCGAAACTTGCCGACTATCCAAACACCCAGGCCGTTGCTATCGAAGCGATGCTGATCATTCAACGGCGCCAGGGATGGGTATCGGATGAAAAACTGCGCGATCTCTCGGAAGTCCTGCGGCTTTCCGTCGCCAACCTGGACGGTGTAGCAACGTTTTACAACCTGATTCGCCGGAGGCCGGTGGGACGGCACGTCGCACTTATTTGCGATAGCGTCTCGTGCTGGATCATGGGCTCTGACAGAATGCGGGATCACCTCTGCAGCAGGCTGGGAACACCGGTTGGCGGCACAACTTCAGACGGGCAATTTACTTTGTTGCCGATCGTTTGCCTGGGAGCGTGTGATCACGCGCCAGCCATGATGATCGACGGAACGTTACATGAAGATCTGACCGAACAGAAGATCGAAGAGATATTGACGCAGTACACATAGGCATCTCTATGGAGAAACCTCTTACAGGCAATTTTCGACCTGACAAAACTGCGGTGAGCCTTCCGGAGTACGAGCGTGCCGGTGGATATCAGGGGCTTCGCAAGGCACTCACTATGCAGCCGGCTGAAGTCACGGAAGTGGTAAAGAGATCGAATCTTCGCGGACGGGGAGGGGCGGGTTTTCCGACCGGCACGAAGTGGAGCTTCGTGCCTATGGGAAAAGATGCGCCGCATCCGAAATACCTTGTTGCGAACGCCGATGAGATGGAGCCCGGGACATTCAAGGATCGCGCGTTGATGGAGAGGGACCCACACCAGTTGATCGAGGGCATGATCGTCTCCGCATACGCGATAGAGGCTGATATCGGCTATATATTTTTGCGCGGTGAGTACGAGTACCCGAACCAGTGCCTTTCCAAAGCGATCGCCGAAGCAAAAGCAAGCGGCTATCTCGGCCGCAATATTCTCGGATCGGGTTACAGTCTTGAAATCCACCTTCATGCCAGCGCCGGCCGTTACATCTGCGGCGAAGAGACTGCTCTGCTGAATGCACTCGAAGGGAAGCGAGCGCATCCGCGAACGAAGCCTCCCTTTCCTCAGGTCTGCGGGCTTTGGGGAAAACCAACGATCGTCCAGAATGTGGAAACGCTTTGCAATGTTCACCACATCGTGAACAAAGGCCCTGATTGGTTCCGACATCTGAGCCTTACCGAAGATGGAGGCACAAAGCTGTTTGGTGTCAGCGGTAAAGTCAAACGCCCGGGACTGTGGGAACTTCCCATGGGCACGCCACTGCGTGAGATTCTCGAAAACCATGCGGGAGGAATGCGCGACGGCTTGCGTTTTCGCGGACTGCTTCCGGGCGGAGCGTCGACGGACTTTCTTGTAGAGGAGCATTTGGACACTCCGATGGACTACGGGAATGTGCAGAAGGTTGGAAGCCGACTGGGCACGGGAACTATGGTCGTGCTGGACGACCAGACGT
Source organism: Terriglobus sp. 2YAB30_2 (assembly GCF_052114765.1). Taxonomy (NCBI): domain Bacteria; kingdom Pseudomonadati; phylum Acidobacteriota; class Terriglobia; order Terriglobales; family Acidobacteriaceae; genus Terriglobus; species Terriglobus sp. 2YAB30_2. Next base: position 168,163 of record NZ_JBFRFJ010000009.1, on the reverse strand, counting down.
GTCCCGTCGGCATGGTCTGGAATCTCGAACACTTCTTTGCGCAGGAATCGTGTGGCTGGTGCACCCCGTGTTGGAGCGGGCTGGCATGGACGGAGAAGCTTCTGCTCGCAATGGAGCAAGGCCGCGGGAGCGCTCGTGATCTGGAGACGCTGATGTTTCAGACGAAATTTCTTGCTCCAGGCAATACTTTCTGCGCTCTTGCACCGGGAGCAGTCGAGCCCCTGCAGAGCGCGCTCAAATACTTCGCTGAAGATTTTCGCCGGCACATCGACGAACATCGGTGTCCCTGGAGATGACTATGGCGACTATTTATATTGACGGCAAGCTTAGACGGGTGAATCCGAAACAGAATCTACTGCACGCCTGTCTTTCGCTGGGGTATGACCTTCCGTATTTCTGCTGGCATCCAGCATTGGGTTCGGTGGGTGCGTGTCGCCAGTGCGCTGTTAAGCAATTCCGCAACGAGCAAGACACCGCCGGCAAGCTCGTCATGGCTTGCATGACGCCCGCTGCCGAGGGCACACGCATCTCCATCATCGATCCTGAAGCCGCGGCCTTTCGCGCCGGTGTTATTCAGGGTTTGATGCAGAACCATCCGCACGACTGTCCTGTCTGCGACGAAGGCGGGGAGTGTCACCTGCAGGACATGACGGTCATGACCGGACACCGGTCACGCGTTTATAGCTTTGGCAAGAGAACGTTTCGCAATCAGTATCTCGGTCCGCTGGTGAATCATGAGATGAACCGCTGCATCCAATGCCAGAGATGTGTGCGCTTTTATCGCGAATACGCGGGTGGTGACGACCTGAACGCGTTTCATCTGCGCGACACGGTCTACTTTGGACGCCACGAAGACGGCGTTCTTGAAAACGAGTTCAGCGGGAACCTGGTTGAGATCTGCCCGACGGGTGTATTTACCGACGCAACACTCAAGCGCCACTACACACGCAAGTGGGACCTGCAGATGGCGCCGTCGATCTGTGTTCACTGCGGGCTTGGTTGCAATACTACTGCCGGCGAGCGATATGGCACGCTGCGCCGCATCGTGAATCGTTATAACCACGAGGTGAATGGGTACTTTCTTTGCGATCGTGGACGGTTTGGCTATGAGTTTGTGGAGAGCAATCAGAGAATTCGCCATCCACTGCTAAACGGTAAAGCAGCAACGAAAAGTGAGGCATTGGAACGATTCGCCGCCATACTGCGCGAGGGCAAAGTGTTCGGTATCGGATCACCACGGGCTTCCCTCGAGGGCAACTTCGCACTGCGCACACTGGTTGGCCCCGATCAGTTCTTCGCTGGAACTTCCGATCATGAGTTGCAGCTTCTTTCGACCATGCTCCGCATTCTGCGCGAGGGGCCGGCGCGATCACCGTCCCTTAATGAGGTGGAGCACTCGGATGTTGTGTTCGTGCTCGGCGAGGATGTCACAAACGTCGCGCCGATTATGGCTTTGCGGCTACGTCAGGCTGTGCGTCAGGCCCCCATGCAGATCGCGGAGAAACTGCACATTCCTGAGTGGCTCGACCATTCGGTGCGCGAGGCTGTGCAGGATGAGAAGGGGCCGCTCTACATTGCTTCTTCTTACGCGACGAAGCTGGACGACATCGCGACGGCGACATATTGTGCCGCGCCAGATGATCTGGCTCGCCTGGGTTTCGCTGTCGCCCACGCGATCGACCCCGATGCTCCCGTCGTGACGGGGCTACTACCGGATTTGGAGAAAATGGCGTCGGATATAGCTTCAGCGCTGCTTGGCGGGCAGCACCCGTTGGTTGTTTCCGGTACAAGCTGCGGCAGTCAAAGTGTCATAGAAGCGGCAGCGCAGGTTGCATGGGCGCTGTGCAAGGTGGGGCGCCACGCGGCTCTCAGCTTCACGGCGCCGGAGTGTAACAGTCTTGGTCTCGCGTTGATGGCGCCCCGTCCACTCTCAGAAGCTGTCTCCGCGATCAAAAGCGAACCGACAAACACGCTGGTCGTCCTGGAGAATGATCTGTTTCGCCGTGGCCCAGCAGACGTGGTGTCATCCCTGCTGAAAGGTGCCCGCCACCTTGTCGTGCTCGATCATCTGGATAACGCCACTACAGAGGCAGCCGAACTTGTATTGCCCGTAGGTACCTATGCTGAATCTGATGGAACGATCGTGAATAACGAAGGGCGCGCCCAGCGGCACTTCCAGGTGTTCGATCCCAGCACCGACGTGCAGGAAAGCTGGCGATGGTTACGCGAAGGAGCGATTGCAGCGGACCCTGAGAACGGGGCACAGTGGCAGAACCTCGACGGTCTCACTGCGGCTATGGCCTCAGAAATGCCCGTATTTGCATCGATTCCACGAGTTGCTCCATCCCGGAAAGCCGGCGGCAAGATCGCACGCGAGCCGAACCGGTACAGCGGTCGCACTGCGATGCTAGCCAATATCAGCGTGCATGAGCCAAAACCGCCTGACGATCCTGATTCTGCCCTGGCGTTCTCGATGGAGTCCGGGCCTGAATTGGCTCCGCCTTCGTTGATTCCTTTTTTCTGGGCGCCCGGTTGGAACTCCATTCAATCGGTCAATAAATTTCAAACCGAGGTAGGCGGTCCATTACGCGGCGGTGATCCCGGGATCCGTCTGATTGAGCCATCTCTTGAACGGAGCTGGAAGTATTGCTCTATGATTCCCGCGGCATTTCAGCGGCAGCCGGACCTGTGGATGCTGGTCCCGATTTTTCACATCTTCGGTTCAGAGGAATTGAGCCTCCGCGCACAGGGCATCGCTCAACTGTCCCCGCACCCCTATGTGGCGTTGAATCCAGTAGAGGCTTCGCAGAGTGGGGTGAGCGCGGGCGAGCGGATCAAAGTATCCATTGAAGGGTCGCTCTTCGAACTAGAGGTCATGTTGCGAGCCGACCTGCCTCGCGGTGTCGCCGGCTTGCCCGCTGGACTGTCGCCAGCCAAGGGTATCGTTCTGCCGGCTTTTTGCAGGCTTGCACCGATCCCGGCTGAACCATCCAGAGGTGCTCCATGATGCGGAATCTCTTTCCCTTTGTCATCATTGCGGTGGTTCTGTTTGTGGTGCTCAATCTATCAGCTGGATTGATCTGGGTGGAGCGCCGTCTGCTTGCCTTGTGGCAAGACCGATATGGCCCCAATCGTGTCGGCCCATTTGGGTTAGGACAGGTGGTAGCCGACTCGGTAAAGATGTTCACCAAAGAAGACTGGATTCCACCCTTTGCGGACAAGCCCGTCTTTGTTATCGCGCCCGCCATCATCGTTGCTACCGCACTGATCTCGTTCGCGGTTGTGCCTTTTGCTTCTGGATTTGTCATTGCCGACCTCGACGTTGGAGTCCTGTTTCTCCTGGCGATGTCCTCCTTGGGCGTTTACAGCATTGTTCTGGCGGGCTGGGCGTCGAACAACAAGTACTCGCTGCTTGGTGGCATCCGCGCTGCCGCGCAGATGTTGAGTTACGAGGTCTTCATGGGTTTATCCCTGTTAGGCGTGGTGATCCTGGCCGGTTCGTTCCGAATCTCGCATATCGTCGAAGCGCAGCGCGGGATGTGGTTCATTGTGCCTCAATTCCTCGGCTTCGTTCTGTTCCTGATCGCTGGCGTGGCGGAGACGCGTCGGCTGCCATTCGATCTTGCGGAAGCGGAGAGCGAATTGATTGCCGGCTTTCACTCAGAGTACTCCGGTATGAAGTTCGGCATGTTCTTCGTCGGGGAATACATCGGTGTGATTCTGATCTCGGCGAGCATTGCGTTGTTTTTCTTCGGAGGCTGGTTAGGGCCTGTGTTGCCCGGGCCGCTCTGGTTTGCTGCAAAGACGATGTTTTTCATCTGTCTATTCATCTTGTTTCGTGCGGCGCTTCCCAGGCCGCGATTTGATCAGTTGATGTCCTGGGGCTGGAAGGTGATGTTACCCCTGGCATTGTTGAATCTGTTGGTAACCGGGGCTGTTGTGCTTGCCCGGGCATAAAGGAGGTCCCCCGTGCTTAGTCTCGTGCGTTCTTTGTGGATGGTTTTGCTGCACACTTTTGCACGACGTGTGACCGTTCAGTATCCAGAGGAAAAGCCCTATCTCGCGCCCCGGTATCGAGGTCGTATTGTCCTTACGAAGGATCCTGACGGAGGAGAACGCTGCGTCGCGTGCAATCTCTGCGCCGTGGCCTGTCCAGTGGATTGCATCTCCCTGCAGGCAACTGAGGACGAGCATGGGCGGAGAACCCCGGAGTTCTTCCGGATCAATTTTTCCCGCTGCATCTTCTGCGGCTATTGCGAAGAAGCGTGTCCCACGTATGCGATTCAACTGACGCCCGATTTCGAGATGGGTGAGTACAAACGGAAAAATCTCGTATACGAAAAAGCTGATCTTCAGATTGAAGGTCCGGGAAAGTATCCCGATTACAACTTCTGGCGCGTAGCTGGAGTCGCGATTGGAGGAAAGGACAAGGGAGAAGCTGAGAACGAAACTGCCCCCGTCGACTCTCACAGCCTGATGCCTTGAAGATGAGCCATGATCACACTTTTCTATCTCGCGGGTACTATTGCCGTCATCGCTACACTGCTTGCCATCTCGCGGCGTCACGTGGTCCACGCACTGCTCTACCTGGTTGTGTCACTGCTTGCCATCGCCGTGGATTTCTATGTTCTGGGAGCGGCTTTTGTAGCAGCGCTTGAAGTCATGATTTATGCGGGCGCCATCATGGTGCTCTTTGTTTTCGTCGTAATGATGCTCAACGTCGCTGAGCACGCTATGGAAGTGGAACGCGGGTGGCTGAGACCTCGAAACTGGTATGGGCCTTCCACTCTCGCCGTGATCTTGTTGGCAGAGCTGGTTTACTGCGCCGTGACATCCGGCAGTACGCCTTCGCTGACGAACGCAGTGAGTCCAAAGCAGGTCGGCGTGGCGCTATTCAGGACTTATTGGATCGGGGTCGAACTCGTGTCCCTGTTGTTGATGGCGGGGTTAGTTGGCGCATGTCATCTGGGACACCGTGAAATTACGAGGGAGGAGGAGCGACATGCCACAGGTACCGATGCAGCACGCGCTGATTCTGGCAGCGATTTTGTTCGCGCTGGGTCTGGCCGGACTTCTGACGAGACGCAACCTGATCTTCACGCTCATGTGCATTGAGATCATGCTCAATGCGAGCGGCCTCGCCTTTGTCGCGGCCGGCTCCCGCTGGGGGCAACCGGACGGTCAGGTAATGTTTCTGTTCATTCTCGCAATGGCGGCAGCCGAAGTCTCAGTCGGGCTCGGCTTCGTACTCTTGTATCACAAGCGGCACGCCGCATTGGATGCGGACGCGGCCAGTGAGTTGAGAGGCTGATATGTTTCGACTGCTGTGGCTTGTTGCCGCCGTTCCGTTTGCAAGCGCTGGCTTGCTCGCGCTGTTCGGTTCCCGGTTGTCCCGGAGAATCATCGCAATCTCCGGGGCAGGTTCGATTGGATTTTCCGCAGCCCTTACTTTGTTGATCGGCGCAGAGTTCATTACGTCGCCACCTGCTGGCAACGCTTATGTCCAGCACTTGTGGACGTGGATGAGTAGCGGTGGATTCCAATCCGAAATCGCGCTCTATCTCGACTCTGTTGCGCTTCTTATGCTTCTGGTTGTTACGTTTGTCGGCTTCCTGATTCATCTTTATTCCGTTGAGTACATGCGTGAGGAGGAAGGGTACGCGCGATTCTTCGCCTACATGAACCTCTTCGCGGCGTCGATGATCACACTTGTGTTAGCGAATAATCTGCTTCTGCTGTACTTGGGATGGGAAGGTGTCGGACTCTGCAGCTTTCTGCTGATCGGTTTCTGGTATCGGGATCCAGTGAACGTTCGCGCCGCGAGTAAAGCCTTTATCGTGACTCGGGTTGGAGATACCGCCTTCGCGGTGGGGCTGTTCCTCTTGTTTACCCGATTGGGAACGCTGGACATTCAGGAGTTGATGCATCGTGCCTTAGTACAGTGGAGCTCGGGCAGTGGCATCGCGGTGGCGGCGGCAGCGCTGCTGCTGGGAGGAGCCGTCGGTAAATCCGCGCAGCTACCGCTTCAAACCTGGTTGCCGGACGCGATGGCCGGCCCCACGCCGACGAGTGCACTCATTCATGCCGCGACGATGGTGACCGCGGGAGTGTATCTGATTGCACGTACGCATGTGCTCTTTACGCTGGCTCCTCCTGTCCAGCTTGCTGTGGCGATCATTGGAACCGCCACGATGCTTCTGGCGGCTTTCAGCGCACTTGCCCAACGGGATATGAAACGCGTGCTTGCGTACTCCACCATCAGTCAGATCGGTTACATGTTCCTCGCGCTTGGACTGGGCGCCTGGTCGGCGGCCATGTTCCACCTTATGACGCACGCGTTCTTTAAGGCACTCCTCTTTCTGGCTGCCGGAGTCGTCATTCATGCGGTACACGAGCAGGACCTCTACCGCATGGGCGGGCTCCGCTTCGAGCTGCGACTCGCATTCTGGTCGTTCGTGATTGGCGGATCGGCGCTGGCAGGCCTGCCGCTGATCACCGCTGGCTTTTTCAGTAAGGACCTCATCTTGTGGCAGTCCTGGGCGGGTCCAAATGGAAATGTGTTGTTCTGGATCGCAGGCATGACGGGAGCTATGCTTACCTCGCTTTACACGTTCAGACTGATTTCGCTGGCGTTCTATGGCCCGCAGCAGTCACACGTCAAAGCGGAAAGCGGCCTCCTGGTTCGCATCGTCCTGGTCGCACTTTGTGTTTTATCGCTCATGGGTGGATATGTGGATACTCCTCCACACTTTGGCGGCGCACCGGCACTCTCGAATTTTCTAAGCAGCGCATTGCCTCCGCTCGAGGAAGTTCATATAGGGCCGATCACCGAGAGCATTACGGCGCTCTGCGCCAGTTTGTCGTTCGGACTCGGCCTTGCGCTGGCGTACCTTCTCTATGGACCACAGCGTTCGCGTGTGCCCGCTCAGGGTTTCCTGCCGAAGCTCTGCCTCGCAGGGTTTGGCTTCGACCAAGTGTATGACCGGCTGTTCGTCCGCCCGCTCCAATGGCTGATTCGGAAGAACAAGAGCGACATTGTGGATGTGCCGGTCCGTGGCTTGGGGCAGATTGCCGTACTTGGCTATCGTGCTTCGCGGCAGATGCAGACTGGGCGTGTGCGCCGGTATGCAATGGGACTTGCTATGGGAACTGCCGCGATCCTTGCGATCGCATTCTTTGCTCGATGAGGTGTCGTGATGATCCTGCTCAGCCTGATTTTGATTCTTCTCGTCGGCGGTATCTCATCGGGGATCGTCGCCCGTCGACATATAACAGCAGCGCGTTGGGTCGCCGTGGCAAGCGTGGGAGCAAATCTGGCGGTCACCATCGGTTTGTGGATTACCCGCACTGGGCAGTCGCAGCCGGCGACGCGCCGCTGGTTGGAAGAATGCAATTTAAATTGGATTTCGCAGTTTGGTATCCGTTTCCATCTGGCCCTTGATGGTCTTAGCCTGGCGTTGTTGGTCCTGACCTACTTTCTAGGCATCATGGCCATTCTTTCGTCCTGGACGGAGATCCGGCAGCGAGTTGGTTTCTTCCATTTCAATCTGCTTTGGGTGCTGGCAGGCATAACCGGTGTGTTCCTGGCTGCGGACCTGTTCGTCTTCTACCTGTTCTGGGAGCTGATGCTGGTGCCAATGTACCTGCTGATCGCCATATGGGGTCACGAACGGCGGATATATGCTGCAACGAAGTTCTTTCTTTTCACGCAGCTTAGCGGTCTGCTGATGCTGATAGCGATTATTTCGCTGGCGGTTCTCCACCAGCACGCGACTGGCGTTTTCACCTTCGATTACGAACATCTGCTCAACACACCGTTGTCGCCCCGTTCAGCACGTCTACTGATGCTTGGATTCTTCGTTGGGTTTGCGGTGAAGCTGCCCGCGTTCCCATTCCACACCTGGCTCCCGGATGCACATACCGAAGCTCCCACCGCCGGCAGCGTCATTCTGGCTGGGCTTCTGCTGAAGACAGGCGCGTATGGGCTGATCCGTTTCGTGCTGCCTCTCTTTCCGGGACCGTCGCGCGAATTGGCTCCTCTCATGATGACGATCGGCGTAATCGGAATTCTGTACGGAGCAGTACTTGCGGTCGCTCAAACCGATATCAAACGTCTCGTAGCCTACACCAGCGTCAGCCACATGGGATTCGTGCTGCTCGGAGTCTTCGCGGGAAATGAGATTGCGCTCGAAGGGGCTGTGATCCAGATGATCAGCCATGGAATTAGTACGGGCGCATTGTTCGTTCTTGCCGGCCTGCTTCAGGAGAGGATGCACACCCGCGAGATATCACAGATGGGTGGTCTTTGGGAGACCATGCCTACGCTCAGCGGGGCGGGGCTTCTGTTTGCCATGGCCTCGCTCGGACTTCCAGGACTCGGCGATTTCGTGGGTGAATTTCTCGTCCTGCTTGGGACGTATCGAGCTAGCATCGGTCTCACCGCCGTGGCGACCCTGGGTCTTCTCGCGGCCACTCTCTATGGTTTGAGGTTCGCTCAGGGAGCATTCCATGGTCCGAACGTGCATCATTGGAGTCTGCCGGACATGCGTCTTCGCGAATGGACGATCCTGGGTTCGATGATCCTTTGTCTTCTTTGGATCGGCCTCTATCCACAATCAGTCTTGAACACATTACGTCCAAGCCTGGCTGCCATGCAGCAAAGTGCATTCCCACAAGAGATCGTCAGGAGATGAAGAGATGAATGCCGCTGATTTTGTTGCGTTGCTGCCCCTGATTACGATTTCGGCGACCGCAGTCGTCTTGATGATTGTGATCGCAATCCGGCGCAATCACAAAGTTGCCCTCATGATTTCGCTGATCGGCGTGGCCGTGGCCGCGGCGAGCCTTTTACTTGCCGCGTCAGAAAAACCGCGGCAGATCACCAGCCTTTTAGTTCTCGACTCCTATTCGCGTCTCTATATGGCGATTCTCCTTGGCGCCACGGCCTTTGTTTTCCTGTTCGGCTATGACTACCTGAAGCGCCGCCAGGAACGTCCGGAAGAGTTCTATCTCCTTGTACTGCTGGCAACAACAGGCGCGATGACGCTCGTGGTCAGCCTCACGTTTGTATCGTTCTTCCTCGGATTGGAGCTGCTGAGCATAGCGCTTTACAGCCTGATCGCATACGTACGAACAGAGAGCATCTCTATCGAGGCAGGGATCAAGTACCTGGTTCTTGCCGCGTCATCATCATCCATTCTTCTGTTTGGTCTCGCGCTGATTTATGCGGATTCGGGATCGATGGATCTCTCCCAGTTCGCTGCAGTGATGGTCCGCCCAGCTGGATCTACGAACGCCGTTTCTCTTCTGACTGGCCTGATGCTCGTTCTAACAGGCGTGGGTTTCAAGCTGGCAGTCGTTCCATTTCAACTCTGGACGCCGGATGTCTACGAGGGCGCACCCCTGCCGGTAACGGCATTCATCGCCACCGTATCCAAGGCCGGAATGTTTGCATTTCTATTGCGCTGGTTCCACGTTCATGATGGCGGGGTGGCGGGAGCGCCTGGACTTGTACTCACGATCATTGCAATCGCTTCCATGCTGATGGGAAATCTTCTGGCGCTCTTGCAGAACAACGTCAAGAGGGTTCTTGCATTCTCATCCATTGCTCATATGGGGTATCTGCTGGTCGCATTGCTAGCTGGAGGACCACTCGGCGCGCCTGCAGCCACCTACTACCTCATCGCTTACGCCGCGACAATCCTCGGAGCCTTTGGCCTTATGAGCGCGCTGTCCAGCTCGCGATACGAAGCTGCCTCAATCGACGACTACCGCGGGCTCTTGTGGAAGAGACCCCTCGTCGCAGGTGCATTCGCTACAGCACTTCTTTCACTTGCCGGGATTCCGCTTACAGCAGGGTTTCTCGGTAAGTTCTACGTCATTACGGCCGGCGCTTCACAATCCCGATGGATACTTCTCTTTACCCTCGTCGCCAGCAGCACCATCGGTTTGTTCTATTATTTGCGCATCATCGTCGCCATGTACTCTCAACCAAGGGAGCCTGGCCATGATGGAGAGTCATCCACACAGCCACTGTCCCTCCCGGCTATCCTGGCGCTCACAGCTCTTACCGGCCTCATCTTTCTACTGGGCGTCTATCCCACGCCGCTCTGGAATGTCATCACAGCCGTCACTCGCGATCTAGGATGACCTATAAGCCACCCTAGCAAGGGTATTTGCCTTCGATGTAGTGCTCGAGTTGTTCGATCGTTTGATCCTGCGCGAAAGCGATCCAGTTCACGAGATCTCCGATGGAGACGATTCCAAGAATCTTTCCGTCGCAAACCACAGGAAGATGACGGATTCGGTTGGTTGTCATCAGCCGCATGGCTTCGTCAACGGAACTGTCTGGGCCAATGGTCGGCGGCGCTGAAACCATGATCTCGCTCACCAGCGTTTCCTTCGAACCTCGTCCCAGAAGGATGACCTTTCGCGCGTAGTCTCTCTCCGAAACGAGGCCCACGAGTTGGTCATGATCGATCACCAACAGCGCGCCTATATCCTTATCGGCCATCATCTGCATGGCGGAATAAACGGTCGCGTCGGGGGGGAGAGAACATATGTCAGAACCCTTCTTGCGAAGAATGAACAAAACGGGGTCAAGCACTCTCATAGCTAGCTCCTTACACGCAATTCAAGACTCGAAGTGGCGCTTCAAAAAGGAGAGACAAGCTAGACCGCCGAACCCCAGTAGCTGCGTGTCGGGAGCTGGAACGCGGCGATCGCTGCAAGAAAGACAAACCTTACGGCTACGCTCATACTGCCAAACGAAGAAAGCCGTCACCCGGCGTGGAAATATACGCCCGCCTTGCAACAATTGCAAAAGGAATATTAACTTCTTTGCCGTGGTAGACGGCATGCTGCATAAGTTGTTGAAAATAATGATGAACTTGGCCCGCGCAATGGCGCCTGGGGCGACCCGCATAGCGACTCAGTTGATGTTGTTGCTGCCAGAATCCTAAACCTTGTTCAACCCGTTTCCGCTGCCGGCGGGAATATGTGGATACGCCACATGCGAGACCTACGAAGCGTTAAGCGCAGGGGGCATAAGACATTCGTTTCGAAACCGCGCCTATATGTATGTGTCATCAGTAGTTGTGCTAAGGTTGTGTGGCCAATCATCCTATTCTTCGCAGCACGGACTTGTTGATCGACGAAGGAACTGTCTCGATGAAAAATTTGAGTATCCGCCAGTGGATCCTTGTGAGCTTTACCGTCGTACTGGCCATCATCGTTGCGATGGGTAGTGTCGCCTATCTCAAGCTAAGCCACATTGAGCAGGAAACGTTCAAGATGCAGACCGATACCTTGCCCGGTGTGTATTTTGGCGGTGACATTATGAATGAGTGGCTGACAAACTACTCGCTCATTCAAGCTCGCGCTATTGAGACAGACCCTGGGACCATCCGTAATCTTGATCTGCAGATTGCCACCAACTGGGCGAATCTGAATACCTCGATAAAGAATTACGAAGGCGCCATTCATCAGCAAAAGGATCGTGAGAACTTCGCCCATTTCAAGTCCCAGATTCCAGCCTATCTGAATGCGCAACAGCAATACCTGAAGGCAGGCGCGGGAAATCAGTCCTTAAGCAACCATGCGATCATTGCGGCAAATAGTAATGTTGTGTCCGCAATTCAGACGCTGATCGACTTCAACCGGACCGATGTCGATCAGGCGACGCAAAGCATTTTGAAGGCTATTGGGGCCGCGCGGGCAGGAATTCTGAGCGGCTTCCTGGCTGCAGTCCTGGTCTCCGCGTTCGTCGGCTACTTATTGTGGCAGATCATCACGCGGCCGCTCAGCACTCTCGTCGTCGGCATGGACGTCATCCGTAAGGGCGATTTCAGCCGAAAGATCAATCTGCAGCGGCAGGACGAGTTCGGGCTGCTGGGAGCGGGCTTCGACAATATGATCGACGACCTGAAGTTGCTTATCAGCCAGGTGCAGAAATCAGGTCTTCAAGTCAGCACGTCCATTACAGAGATTGCCGCGACGTCCAAGCAACAGCAGGCGACTGCGAATGAGATCGCCGCTACGACAACGGAGATCTCCGCAACCTCGAAAGAGATTTCGGCCACCTCCCGCGAACTTGGCAAGACCATGGCGGAGGTCTCAGCCGTTGCCGAGCAGACTGCGGTCCTGGCCGGAAGCGGCCAGGTCGGCCTCTCACGCATGGAAGAAACCATGAACCATGTTGTGGAGGCTGCCACCTCGATCAACTCTAAGCTCGCGGTGCTGAATGTAAAGGCAGGCAACATTAACCAGGTAGTTATCACCATCACGAAGGTGGCAGACCAGACCAATCTGCTCTCGCTTAATGCTGCTATTGAAGCGGAGAAGGCCGGAGAGTACGGCCGCGGCTTTGCCGTGGTGGCAAGCGAGATCCGGCGGCTCGCCGACCAGACAGCGGTCGCGACATACGACATTGAGTTGATGGTCAAAGAGATCCAGTCGGCGGTCTCTGCCGGCGTTATGGGCATGGACAAGTTTTCGGAAGAGGTCCGCCGCGGCATGCAGGAGATGCATCAGGTCGGTAACCAGCTGTCCCAGATCATTAAAGACGTGCAGACTCTTGTTCCGCGTTTCGAGACCGTGAATGATGGAATGCAGGCGCAGGCAATTGGCGCAGGACAGATCAGCGAAGCTCTAGGACAGTTGGGAGAGGCGGCCCAGCAGACGGTTGAGTCGCTGCGGCAGTCCAGCCTGACCATCGATGAGCTGAACATCGCGTCCAGTACGTTGCGAAGCAGTGTCTCCCGGTTCAGGTTGCAGGAATAGTCAGAGATTCCAGGTCCGTGTTGTAAGCAGAGTTTAGGGGCTGTGTGCATGCTGTTTCTTCTTCTTCAACTTGGCGATGACAGATATGCATTGAAGGCGAGCCAGATCGTTGAAGTGCTGCCTCTGTTGCAGCTTAAGAAGCTCCCTCAATCGCCTACGGGAGTTGCCGGGGTGATGGACTATCGGAACTCGCCAGTTCCGGTCCTGGACCTGAGCGAGTTGGCTACACAGCGTCCGTCATACCCCAAACTCAGCACGCGCATCATCGTGGTGAATCTTGCAGACGGTCAGGATGAAGCGCGGCTGGTGGGGCTGATTGCTGAAAACGTGACGGAGACCTTGCGACGAGATCCCGGGGACTTTGTCTTTTCCGGAATTGAGAGCAGCAGGACACCGTACCTTGGCCCTGTCGTCATCGATAAGCGTGGCATGATTCAGTGGGTGAAACCGGCTGCCCTGTTACCGGCGCCGTTATATGACGAGATCTTCAAGCAGTCCGCAGAGGCGCAATGGCAAGCATCGAGCTCATAGAGCTGCTGAAACAGAAGATAGGCCTCGATAGCTCCTCGATCGGCCCTGCTGCGATTGAGAGGGCGCTGCAGGTACGAATGTCTGCCTGTAAGTTGCAGCATGAGCAGGAGTACGTCGAACTTCTGTTTGTACGGGACAGTGAGCTGCAGGAGTTGATTGAGGCCGTGGTCGTGCCGGAGACCTGGTTCTTCCGCGATCGAGAGGCCTTTGCCGCGATGATCCGCCTGGTGCGGGAGGAATGGGCGCCTTCGCATCCAGAGGGGGTGCTCCGTGTGCTGAGTCTTCCGTGCTCCACAGGAGAAGAGCCTTATTCCATCGCGATGGAGCTTCTGGATGCCGGAGTTCCAGCGAAGCGCTTTCTGGTCGATGCGGTCGACATCAGCGAACGTGTCCTGCAGCTCGCGCAACGTGCCCTCTATGGCAGGAATTCTTTCCGCGGAAAGGATCTCCATTTTCGCGACCGCCACTTCGAGGCACAGGCAAATGAATACCGGCTTTCGAAGGTAGTTCGGCAGCAGGTCCGTTTCCAGCACGGCAATCTCTTTCATGCTGACTTTCTGCCCGGTTCCGCAATCTACGACATCATCTACTGCCGCAATCTCCTTATCTATTTCGACAGCCCCACACAGAAGCGCGCCATCCAGATATTGACCCGCCTTCTTACAACCAAAGGTGTTCTGTTCCTGGGTCCTTCGGAAACTTCTCTGGCTCCGCCGGATGACTTCGTTTCGTTGCGGATCCCGATGGCCTTTGGTTTTCGCAGGGTGGTTGATCTGCCGCAGCCGCAAAAAAGCAAGCACATTTCTCCGCCGAAAAAGCCCGCTTACAGCGGCGGTCGGAGGGTCGCAGTTGCCACCAGGCCGCCTGAGTTCAGCACTTCTCGCCCACTCGTCGCTGCAGCCAAACCGCGGCCCGCTCCACAGCCTTCGTCTCTGGAAGAAGCACAGCGGCTGGCGGACAGAGGTCTGCTTCGTGACGCCATCAAGCATTGCGAAGATCATTTGCGCCGCGAGGGGCCTTCAGACCAGGCATATTACCTGTTGGGGCTGATCCAGGATGCAACCGGAAAGCGCTCCGAGGCGACGGATGCATACCGCAAAGCGCTCTACCTCAACCCGAATCACTACGAAGCTCTAGTTCACCTGGCTCTGCTGCTTGAGAGCCAGAAAGATGTATCAGGCGCTCAAGCCTTGAACGCGCGTGCCCGGCGCCTGTTACAAAGGACGGCGCAATGAACCATCAGCCAACAACTCTCGACGCCGCGCTCCCGGCCCTCAACGACTGCTGGAACAAGATAGGAGTTGCCGGAGACGCCAGCTGCCCGGAGTTGCGGCAGCATGTCCATTGCCGTAACTGTCCGACGTATGCCGCAGCCGCGATCGTCCTGCTGGATCGAGATCTTCCTTCCGGATATCTGGCGGAGTGGAGCCTTCACTACGCGCAAAAAAAACAGGACGAGGAGTCGGAGACTGAATCGGCTGTCATCTTCCGCATCGGCGTGGAGTGGCTGGCGCTGCCCACATCGATCATTCAGGAGGTTGCCGGGACAAAAGCAATCCACACGCTCCCTGGGTTTCGCAGCAATACGCTGCTGGGCCTTACACCCATTAATGGCGAGTTGATTGTTTGTGTTTCGCTGGCCCGGGTTCTCGGCCTGGAGGAGAGTCATGCGTTGGCGCAAAAGAAAGAGAAGCTCATCAGCCAACGTTTTCTGATTGCTGAAAAGGAAGGTTGGCGTGTGACCTTTCCAGTAGACGAAGTCCACGGCGTGCAGCGTTATACGGTTCATCAGCAGCAACCGGTTCCGGCGACAGTCGCACATTCCGCAGGGACTTATACGAAGTCCGTCCTGCCCTGGCGGGACAAGAGCGTCGCTCTTCTTGATGCTGGCCTGCTGTTCCACGCGCTAAACCGGAGCTTGTCGTGAGCAAAGACCGCAGCCCGCTTTCCATCTCCGACCTGTTTCGCATCGAAACAGAGAACCAGGCCAAGGTGCTGGTCCAGGGCCTGCTTGCGCTTGAAAGCAATACCGCTGCTCCGGAACCACTTGAGGCTTGCATGCGAGCCGCACACTCCATAAAAGGGGCAGCCCGCATCGTCAATCTTCCCGCGGGCGTCGAACTGGCTCATGCGATGGAAGATCTCTTTGTCGCCGCACAGGAGGGAAGGCTGTCGCTTCACCATGCGCAGATTGATCTGCTGCTTAAAGGCGCGGATTTGATGCTGTCGATCGCAAAGAACCTGGAAGGGGAGCGCAGCAGGCCGCCCGAAGAGAAGAATCCCGAGGTCTCATCTTTTTTGATGAGACTAAGGGAAGCCCTTGAAAACCCTGATGGGCATGCAACCGCAGAAGATCTTCCACCGGCCACGGAAGACATGCAGGCCGGCTTCTCTCCGGAGATGCAGACGGCTGCGAACGGCCTTGTGTCCTCGAATGGAAATATCCGTCCTGCCGCCGACTTCGATTCGACGAGTGGCGTACTTCGCATTACCGCCGGCAACTTAAACCGGTTGCTCGGCCTGGCCAGTGAATCGCTTGTGGCTTCGCGTCAGCTTAAGCCGTTTGTGGAATCGCTTCTGAAGATCAAGCGTCTGCAGGATGCTTCGCTCCGGACCATGGACAACCTGCGCGAATCTCTGGCGCAGCATGTCAACGATGAGAGATACGCGTGGGTCGATACCGACACTGCGGAGCTTCGACGACTCATGCTGGAGAGTCAGCAGATGCTGTCGCAGCGGTTGGCGGAGCTGGAGATGCTTGACCGCCGCTCCACGGGATTGACGCATCGGCTCTACGACCAGGCGCTGGCCTGTCGCATGCGCCCCTTCATGGATGGCGTCCATCGTTTCCCTCGTCTTGTGCGCGATCTCGGGCATTCCCTCGGTAAGCGAATCAGGCTGGAGATTATTGGCGCGTCCACGCAGGTAGATCGCGAGATTCTGGAGAAACTGGACGGCCCGCTGAATCACCTCCTGAACAATGCCGCTGACCATGGCATTGAACCACTGGAAGAACGTGCCGCTTTGGGTAAGCCGCCTGAGGCTGTTATTACACTCGCGGCGCATCACAGGGCAGGAACGCTGCAGCTCACGGTATCGGACGATGGCCGCGGTATTGATCTTGAGAATCTTCGTTCTACGATCGTAAAGCGCCAGTTGAGCACAGAGGGCACCGCCGGCAAGATGAGCGAAAGCGAGCTGCTGGAGTTCCTCTTTCTGCCTGGCTTCACCATGAAAGAGGCGGTCACGGAGCTCTCAGGGCGAGGCGTGGGGCTTGATGTCGTGCAAACCATGATCAAGCAGGTGCGCGGCGTCATCACCGCGTCATCGCAGCCCGGTAAGGGCATGCAGTTCCAGCTTCAGTTGCCACTCACCCTCTCGGTGATTCACACGCTTGTCGTGACCATCGACAACGAGCTATATGCTTTTCCGCTCGCGCACATTCTTGCCACGGTGAAGGTGAAAAAAGAAGAGGTCGCTTCGATCGAAGGGCGTCAGCACTTCCATTTCAAAGGCAGGCAGATTGGCCTGGCGACGGCGCACCAGATCCTTGAGGGTAAGGACGCTGAGATCGATGCCGAAGATCTATCCGTCATTGTTGCCGGCGATCAGGAGAGCACCTATGGCCTGGTCGTAGATCGTTTCGTCGGTCAGCGGGAGCTGGTCATTCAGGCGCTCGATGCCCGGCTGGGCAAGATCAGGAACATCAGCGCCGCTGCTCTGATGGATGATGGGGCGCCGGTATTGATTCTGGATGTCGATGACATGTTGCGCTCGCTTGAAAAAATTACCGCAACGGGACGCCTGAGCAACGTGCGGGCAGGCGCGCATGAAGCCCGGAAGCAGAGCAAGCGCGTGTTGATTGTTGATGATTCGCTCACAGTGCGAGAGCTGGAGCGAAAGCTTCTAACGCAGTACGGTTATGAGGTGGAGGTAGCGGTAGACGGTATGGATGGCTGGAACGCCGTCCGCGCGGCCCATTTCGACCTGATCATTACGGACATCGATATGCCGCGGCTGGACGGTGTTGAGCTGATCAAGCTTATCCGGCAGAACCCGAACCTGAAATCGCGGCCGGTCATGATCGTCTCGTATAAGGATCGCGAAGAAGACCGTCAGCGTGGTCTGGAAGCCGGTGCGGACTACTATCTGACGAAGGGGAGTTTCCACGACGAGACGATGTTGCAGGCTGTTATCGATCTGATCGGCGAGGCGGGTGCATGAGGATAGGCATCGTGAACGATATGCCAATCGCCGTGGAAGCGCTGCGGCGGACGTTGTTGAATTCTCCGGAGCATAGCGTGATCTGGATCGCGGAGAACGGAGCCGACGCCGTAGCTCTCTGCGCCCAGGAGACGCCCGACCTGATCCTGATGGATCTGCTGATGCCGGTCATGAACGGGGTAGAGGCCACGCGCCGCATCATGGCGTCGACACCCTGCATGATTCTGCTGGTCACCGCCAGCGTGCAGGAAAACAGCAGCATGGTGTTTGAAGCTCTGGGGCATGGCGCTTTGGATGCTCTGGATATGCCTGCCCTGTTTGCCGACGCCTCCGATATCGGAACGACGGCACTGCTGACAAAGCTTGAAAGCATGGAAGGGCTGCTCGATAAGCGCCATAGGGCGGACAAGGCCGTTTCTGTCCACAGCGTGTTGCCTGCACGGCAGCCGAGCCTGGTTGCTATTGGCTCCTCGGCGGGCGGTCCGGCGGCATTGGCGTCGATCCTGGGCCAGCTGCCGAAGGATTTTCCCGGAGCCATCGTCATCATTCAACATATTGACGAGAAGTTCATTCCCCAGATGGCAAAGTGGCTTGGGCAGCAGTCGGAGCTTCCCGTACGCCTTGCAGCGGAGGGCGATCCTCCAAAAGCCGGCGTTGTCCTTATCGCGGGCCGCAGCGATCATCTCACTTTCAAAACAACAAACTCGATGGGATATAGTCACCAACCGAGCGATTATGTCTATCGGCCTTCGGTCGATGTTTTCTTCAAAAGTATCTGCAGTCTATGGGCAGGAAAGGCCATCGGTATTCTACTAACCGGCATGGGGCGTGACGGAGCCCTCGGTCTGCAGGCAATGCGGCAAAAAGGGCATTACACCATAACGCAGGATCAGAAGAGCAGTGCAGTGTATGGCATGCCGAAGGCGGCGGCCTCTCTAGGCGCCGCAGTCGACATTCTGCCTCTCGACAAGATCTCCCATCGGCTGATCAATATCTTTGCCGAACAGAAAGAGGTGCGATTTTGAGTTTCGATGCCTCCAACATACATCCGTTTGCTCATGGTGACCCACCCGATGATTACCTCGCCATGGTTCTGTTGGTGGATGATCAGCTTCTGGTCGGCGAGTCAGTAAGAATCATGTTGGGCAGTCAGCCTCATATGGAATTCCATTACTGCCCCGATGCTGTCGATGCGCTGAGGACAGCCAAGGAAGTAAGACCTACCGTCATCTTGCAGGACCTCGTCATGCCGGGTGTGAATGGATTGGATCTGGTTCGTCAGTATCGTGCGGATCCGGCTACAAGCAGCATCCCGATCATCGTGCTTTCCAGCAAGGAAGAAGCCTCGGTTAAGAATGAGGCGTTTAAGGCAGGGGCAAACGATTACCTGGTCAAGTTGCCGCACGAGGTAGAACTGATCGCCCGCATCAACTATCACTCGAAATCGTACTTAAACCAGCTTCAGCGTGACGATGCATACCGTGCCCTGCGCGAAAGCCAGCGTCAGTTGCTGGAGATGAACTTCCAACTGCAGCGGCTAACGAACCTCGATGGCCTGACTGGCCTGAGCAATCGCAGACACTTCGATCAACACATGGAGGCGGAGTGGAAACGTGCGATACGGTCACAAACCTCCATCTCGATCCTGATGCTCGATGTCGACCACTTCAAGAGCTATAACGACACCAATGGGCATCTGGCGGGCGATGAGGTGCTGAAGACAATCGCGACCACGATCCAACAGACCTGCCTGCGTTCTTCGGGGACCGCGGCACGTTTCGGCGGCGAGGAGTTTGCCCTGGTCTTGACGGCGACGGATATGAGTGGAAGCGAGCGGGTAGGAGAACAACTGCGCCGCAATGTTGAAGCCCTCCAGATTCCTCACGGAGGATCGGAAACAAGCCCATTCGTCACCGTTAGTCTCGGTGGAGCCTCGACGATACCGCAGGAAGGGGAAGCGTTCCTGCGCCTTGTCGATGCCGCCGACAAGGCGCTCTATCGAGCAAAAGAGGCTGGACGGAACCGGCTTGTCTTCTCGGAACCAGAATAGGCCTTCCGAGCGGCCACCCTGCCAAAAAAACTGACAACACAGCGCGGCGAAATAAAGCTCACAGCCCAAGCGGGTACTAGACTAATCGCGTCAAGAAAGAGGCATCTTCTAAGGAGATGATTCGTGATCAGATCCGTTCTATTCCTCAGCCTGCTATTCCCTGGATTCCTCGCACCCAGCCTACTCGCACAGCAGCCCCGCGAGGCAAACGCCTGGAAGCAGGCACTCACCAAACGCCTACCCCTGCTCGGCCACCGCAACTGGATCCTCGTCGTCGACTCTGCCTACCCACTGCAGACCTCACCCGGCCTTGAAGTGATCGAGACCAACGCTGGCCAGATCGAGGTCACAAGAGCAGTCCTCGCTCAGATCAAAGACTCCATCCACGTCCGTCCAGTCATCTTCATGGACGCGGAGCTGCCCTTTCTCACCGAAGAAGACTCACGCGGAGCGAACGCCTACCGTCAGCAGATATCCGCAGCACTCCACGACTACACCGTCCAGGACGCGCTGCACGAGCAGCTCATCGCGCAGGTCTCCAACGCCGGCAAGGAGTTCAAGATTCTCGTCCTCAAGACGCGCCTCACCGTACCTTATTCCTCGGTCTTCATCCGTCTTGATTGCAAATATGTCAGCGCCGATGCCGAAGATCGCCTGCGTGCTCGAATGAAGTCCAGTGCCCGGCATTGAAGACATTCCAAGGTATTTTCTTCAAGAATTTGCTTCCTCATGCGAAATCTTCATTGCGGTGCCATTCTGCGGTGCTGTCCATACAGCCACCGGGTCGCTGGTGAAAGCAGGCTGGTAGGCCGCTTGGGAAAGGTCTGATCCTCGCTCCGCCGGAGAGACCGGGGGAACCTCCGTGGCAAAGGCACCCCAAATCTGAAAGCTTGTCTGTCAATCATCCAGTTTTTGTGTAAGCATTGTTCGCCCGCGATGGGCGGCTGTGCCATGAGGCGAACGATGTAAGGTTTTAGAGCATTTTTCCTGTTGCTGGGTATCCCGGGAGGAGGGTGCAGCGGCGTTTTCGTTGAGGAAAACGCCCATAGATGCACAAGCCCTGCACTACACCTACTGGAAAAATGCTCTATCGCCAATGACGATAGGCCATCCGCTACCGAGACATGAGAGCGGCTGGTCGGCACAAAGCCGGGATGATCGGCTCGGATCGGGACGCGAAGACCGGACGCGAAGAATCGCTCGCTGCCGGGATCGATAACGATCCTCTTCGTGTTAGCCGGGACATTGCCGTAATACTCTCCCGGCCCCGATGTCCATCCACGGCAAAAGGAGAACATCCATGAAAACGTACCAGGGAAGTGAGATCCGCAACGTAGCTGTAGTAGGGCATGCGCACAGTGGAAAGACAACCTTGATTTCCGCGTTGCTGCATGCCGCAAAAATGACCGATAAGCCCGGAAGAGTTGATGACGGAACGGCCGTTACAGCCTATGACGAAGAAGAAGTTGCCAAGCGAACTACCATGCAAAATGCCGTTGCCTTCGCAGAATGGCAGGGCGTCAAGATCAATTTTCTCGATACTCCCGGCTTCCACATGTTCTGTCACGAAGCCCGTGCCGCCATGCTGTCGGTTGAATCAGCCGTCGTGGTGATTAATGCGCCGAATGGCATAGAAACTGTCACGGAACGAGTTTGGAAGTTCGCGGAAGAGTTCGATCTTCCCCGGGTTGTCGTTATCAATCAAGTCGATCATCCCAAAGCCGACAGCTACAGCGGACGCGAGGCCATGCTGGAAGACATGCGCGAGCGCTGGGGGCGGCACCTCGTTCCCGTCCAACTTCCCATCGTCGATGAATCGGGTTTCCATGGCGTCGTCGATCTGGTCACCATGGAGGCCTTCTACTACACGCCTGATGGTGATGGACGAGGGAAGATCGGCGAGATTCCCGGCCCCTTGCATACCCGGGCGCAGGCAGCCCACGAGGCCTTGGTCGAGCTGGTCGCCGAAGGCAAAGACGAACTCATGGAAGAGTTCTTCCGCGAAGGCACCATCCCGGAGCAGCACCTGATCACTGCACTCCATGAAGCTATTCGCGAAGACCGCATCTTCCCGGTGCTCTACACCAGTGGGGGTCGCAACGTCGCCACAGACCACCTGCTCGACTTCCTGAAGGTCTACGCCCCTGCCCCGATCGAGCGCGAGCCGGTCGCAGCCCGTGCCCTGAAACAGGCAGTCGCTGTTCACACCAACGGACACAGCAATGGCAACGGCGACGGAGCCACGGATGAGATGGTCATGCGCCACGTCGATGACCAGCAGCCATTGGCACTCTACGTCTTCAAGACCATGACTGACCCTTTTTCGGGCAGAATCTCCTTCTTCAAGGTGATCAGCGGGATGGTCAAAAATGACGCCACCGTTGAAAACTACTCCCGCAAGGAGCAGGAGCGCCTTGCCCACTTGAGTGTCATGCAGGGACGAAAGGCGGTCGAGGTCAGCGAACTCCATGCCGGAGACATTGGCGCGGTGGCGAAGCTGCGCGTCACCCTTACCGGAGACACACTGGGGGCTAAAGGGCAGGACATCTTCCTCCAATCCCTCGCCATGCCCGAACCGGCGATGACCTATGCCATTGAACCCAAAACGCGTGCCGACGAAGATAAGCTGGCTCCGGCTATCCACAAGCTCATGGAAGAAGATCTGCTGATTCGCTTCTTCCGTGACCCACAGACCAATGAGTTTCTGTTGGCCGGCTCCGGGCAGCCGCATATCGAGGCCATCGTCTCCAAGCTCAAACGGCGCTACCACACGGAGGTTACCCTGAAGGCTCCCAAAGTCCCCTATCGCGAGACCATTCGAGGACGGGCAGATGCTCAGGGGCGCCACAAAAAGCAGACTGGCGGGCACGGACAGTTCGGCGATTGCAAGATCAAGATGGAGCCCCTGACCCGTGGAGCCGGGTTCGAATTCGTCAACGACATCTTTGGTGGCTCAATCCCTAGGCAATTTGTCCCTGCCGTGGAGAAAGGCATTCTGGAATCGGCAGCCCGCGGCTACCTGGCCGGCTATCCTGTTGTCGACTTCAAGGTCATTCTGTACGACGGCAGCTACCATGATGTCGACTCCAACGAAATGTCCTTCAAGATGGCAGGGCGACTAGCCTTCCGCAAATGCATGGAACAAGCTAAGCCTGCTTTATTGGAACCAATCATGCACGTAGAAATTGAGGCTCCGGAGGAATTTGCCGGAGCGTTAATGGGCGACTTGAATGGACGCAGAGGACGCGTCCAGGGCATGGAGAGCCACGGAAAACAGACTTTGATCAGAGCCGAGGTTCCTATGGCCGAGATGCTAAGCTACGGCACTATCCTTACCTCTCTGACTCAGGGGCGGGGCAGCTTCCGTATGGAGATGGATCACTACGACATCGTTCCGCAACCGGTGGCGGAGAAGATCGTCGCAACAGCCAAGCGGCCAGCCGAAGAAGAGGAAGAATAGAGCCGCCATAAACCAAGAGATGGTGGGAGCAGTCTATCCTCTGCACCCACCATCAACTGAAGCACTGCATTCACGAATGAAGGTCAAACCACTATGGATCGCAGACAGTTTCTTCAGAGCGCAGCGGGCGCGGCTATCTCCGCGACGGTACATCCCCGCAATGCCATCGCCGCGCCGCTTGAGTCAACAAAGATGATTGGCATACAGATTGGTGCCGTCTCGTTTGCGGACGAGGGGGTCGAGAAGGTTCTCGATGAATGCGAGCGCGCTGCCGCGATTAATACGCTCTTCGTTGCGACCTTTACTTACGGTCGCGGCATCGCCGGACGCCAGGTTCCGGGGCAACCTCTACCGGATCACGGAAGCCAAAAGTACGATACCGACACCTTCTTCGGCGGCTCCTATACAAAAGTCAATCCGAAATACTACTCTGACACAGTCTTTAAGAGTTTTCGCGCACCAGATCTTGGCGATTATGACGTGCTCGAACACGTGATTCCTGAAGCGAAGAAGCGTGGGATGAAGACGATCTGCTGGTACGAAGATGTCTTCCGCAAGGATATTCCCAATATCGAGAGATTGCAGGAAGTGACACTCTCGGGTGAGAAGGCTTCGACGCTCTGCTTCAATAACCCTGAGTATCACCACTGGCTCACGGACATAGCGGAAGATTGGTCGCGCTCCTATGATATCGACGGCCTGATGTGGGGATCGGAGCGGCAGGGTGCATTCTCCAACGCACTCGGCGCGAGCCATGCTCATCCGCACCCATCTATGGTGACATGCTTCTGTGAGTACTGCTATGCAAAGGCGCGGAAGCAGGGGATCAACCCAGACCGCGCGAAGCAGGGTTTTCTTGAGTTAGAGAAGTTTGTTCTTGCTGCGCGTAAGGGCACGCGTCCCGTGGATGGATACTACGTTCAGCTCTGGCGCCTGATGCTTCGTTACCCGGAGCTTCTCGCCTGGGAGACGCTCTGGACATCGAGCCTCCGCGAGGTGCAGAAAGCAATCTACGATCGGGTGAAGTCCGTAAACTCGAAGCTCGGGGTCGGTTGGCATATATGGCATAACAATTCGTTTAACCCGATCTACCGCGCGGAGCAGGATCTCGCGGAGATGGCGCCGTACTCAGACTTCCTCAAAGTGGTGATCTATCAGAATTGTGCAGGAGAGCGCATGGTGGATTACATCGACAGTGTGGGAACCTCCTACTTTGCCGATGTGCCGAAGCAGGAGTTGCTCGACTTCCATTATCGTGTTCTCGATTACGGTAACGAGAAAGATCTCACGACGCTTCCTGCCGCCGGCTACTCTTCCGATTATGTCTATCGTGAAACCAGGCGGGCGCGCGAAGGGCTCGCCGGTACACAGACTAAGCTCTGGCCTGGAATTGACGTGGACATTCCTACCGCCAAGGGACACGCTAGGTGCACTCCTGCTGGAACCAAAGGTGCTGTAACTGCAGCGTTCCGAGGCGGAGCAGATGGCATCATCGTTTCACGCAAATACTCCGAAATGAAATTAGAAAATCTTCGCGCCGTTGGTGAAGGCTTGAAAGAACTGAATTTGGCCTGAAAGCCCAGGGAAATGCTCTCGTCTAATCTCCGATCAGGTGCAGCACTATCTCCCGTCGGTGAGGATGTATCCGGTGTTCGAAAAGGTAGATACCTTGCCAGGTGCCTAATACGAGCCTGTCATTCATTACGGGGATCGAAAGCTGCACTTGAGTAAGTGCTGTTTTCAGATGAGCGGGCATGTCGTCGGGCCCTTCGTAGTTGTGATCGTACGGTCCATCCTCCGGCGCGAGACGGTCGAAATAGGCTTTGATGTCCCGGCGCACAGTTGGATCGGCATTCTCCTGAATCAGAAGCGAAGCTGACGTGTGCCGGCAAAACACCGTTAGAAGGCCGGTTTGCATCTTCTGGCGCCCCACCCATTCGTTGATAGTTGACGTAAATTCGTATAGCCCCTGGCCACGCGTCGAAATCTCAAGCTTGTGTGCTGCCTGCTTCAATATCTTTGCCTCTCTGTTTTCAGGTCGATGACACCCTAGTAGGTGGCGCGTCCACCGCTTACGTCGTAGCACTGTGCCGTCACGAAAGAACAATCCGGACTGGCGAGGAAGTGTGCCACGGCAGCAATCTCCTCTGGCGTGCCGGTACGTTTCATCGGAATCTTATCTGTCATATAACTCACTTGTTGAGGCGTGAGCTGCTCCAGAACCTTCGTTCGTACGACCGCGGGGCTGATGGCATTAACGCAAATGCCCTCGGTTGCTACCTCTTTGCCAACGGCCTTCGTGAGCCCGATCACACCCGCCTTCGTCGCCGAGTAGGGAACCATTCCAGGGTTGCCTTCCTTGCCGGCGATCGAAGCGATGTTCACAATGCGGCCATACCTGCGCTCGCGCATATGTGGCAACACGGCGCGGCAGAAGTAGAAGATGCTGCTCAGGTTGACGGCGACGACTTTGTCCCAGGTCTCCGGGGTCTGTTCCCAGATGGGACCTGCTGGGCCGGCGATGCCCGCATTATTTACGAGGATGTCGATTTGCCCTGTGCGCTTAAGCACCTCGGCGGCACATGCCTCAATCGAGGATTTGTCGCTGACGTCAACCTTGAGGGCGAAGGCTCCGTTATCGATGCGTGTGGCAACGCTCGTCGCCCCTTCGAGATTCAGATCCGCAACGACTACGGTCGCACCGGCCGCGCCGAGACGCGTCGCAATGGCTTCGCCAATACCCGTGGCTGCTCCCGTGACGATGGCTGTCTGTCCTTTGAGTTCAAACATTCCAGTGCTCCTGCAGCGGGCTCGAGATCCTCACCGTCCCGCGAAAATATTCTGTCATCAAGCGGGGTTTCAAGTCGTGCTTTGGGCAGGACGACCTCTTACAAGGGCAATCAAACCCGCGTTTAGAACCGTAAGCGCTGCCAGAAGGTACAAGCCTGCGTGTTGCGATCCGAAGTGTTGATCAGCCCAGACCTTGAGGTTGGGTGCAAGGAATCCCCCCAGATTGCCCATTCCTATTACAGCGATTCCGCCCGCCGCTGCACGGTCAGCCAGGTATCCCGTTGGAAACGTCCAGAAAAGCGGTTGTACGGCAATAAAGCCGCCCACCGCAAGCGAAAGCATTACCAGGCCCATGCCCGCCCCGCAGGCAGGAAATGCGAAACTTGCGCAGCCCGAGATCAGTAAGGTCAGCGATGCGAGTTGCCGATGCCTGTGGAACTTGTCGGCGAGGTGCGGCAGGAGATAGACGGCAGCCAGCGTGAAGATCCACGGGATCGCCGACACCAGGCCGACCTCGATCCCCACGGGTCTATGCATAAGTGCCGATATTTCGGCTGGGAGATAAAAGACTGCGCCATACGTACTGGTTTGGATGAGGGCATAGATCAATAGGAAGTGCATGACTCGAAGATCGCGAAACATGGGCAGGAGCTTCGTTGGCCCGGCAGAACTCCGTTCCTCTTCTTCAAGCGTCAACGTATTCTCCAACGCGTGCCTTTCTTCGGCCGGCAGCCAGGAGGCATTGGACGGCCTGTCATCCAGATACCAGAAAGCAAACAGACCGAGAACGACTGCCATGAAGCCTTCCACGAGAAACATCCACTGCCAGCTTTGAAGTCCGAGGAATGGAGGCATCTCAAGCAGCAAACCCGAGAGCGGTCCTCCAAAGATGAGCGCAAGTGGAACACCCAGGTAGAACAATCCAAGGATCCGGCCACGAATACTATTAGGAAACCAATAGGTCAGATAGAGGATCGCGCCTGGGAAGAAACCTGCCTCTAGCACGCCCAGCAGGAACCGTAAAAAGTAAAACGATGCGGGTCCCGTCACGAACATGGTAGCCATCGATACGGCTCCCCAACCCACCATAAGGATGGCAAGCCATTTTTTCGCGCCTACCTTGTGAAGGATCAGGTTGCTGGGAAATCCGCATAACGAATAGCCGACAAAAAACAGACCTGCGCCCAAAGCATAGACACCCTCGGAGATGCCTTCCGACCTCTCCAGAACCTGCTTCACAAAACCAATATTCGAGCGGTCGAGAAATGACACAACATACATCAGCATGAGGAAGGGCGCCAGCCGTTTCACCGTTCGCGAGGTCGCGCGGTTCAAGGCGGAATCAGAGGTGCCGAGGGCTGCGAGCGGTAAGTTCAATGCCGTCCTCTTAGGTGGATTGAATTCTATACAGTTGGAAATGCTGCACTCCAACGATACGCGCACGCTGCAACGGGAGGACTGGTCCGCTTTATCCGATCCTGACTTCGATCTGTTCCGCAACAAGAAGGCCCGGCGAAGAAGCCGGGCCTTTCCTGTAGTGGTGGTTGCTAGAAGGAGAATCGACCGGAGAACTGCATGCGGCGTGCCTGCTGCGCTGAATAGGTTGCTCCGTAGACTCCTGTCTGAGAGCCATCCGTCGATTCGGTAGAGATGCTGTGTGGGTCAAAGCGGGCCGAATTCGTGACATTGAAAGTCTCCCAGGCCAGCTCAAAGCGCGCCGACTCCTTGATGGAAAAGGTCTTGTGTAGACCTGCATCCATGCCCCAGAAGCCGTCGCCTCGGAACTTGTTTCGCTCGCCGGCCTCGCCCGGATAGGGAAGCCGCATATTGCTGAGAGCGCTTAGCGGGTCATCGAAGGCCTGCATGTTTCCGTTTTTATCGATGTGCTTCCGCATCTTGATCGGACCGGTCTGAACCATCCCCGACTCCCACTCCCAGTTCGTGGTCCAACCCTTGCCATCGTAGATGGTGAAGGGAAGACCGCTGGAGTAACGGGTGATTCCCGTGAGCTGCCATCCGCCGAATGCAAGATCCAGGGGGTGGGAGATCTGATTGCCAAATTTGCGTCCTCGTCCGTAGGGCAACGCGAGCACCCAGTCAGCATTCATGATGTGGGTTGCATCGAAGTCAGCAACAGAGCGATTCTTGCTTGGATTGAAGGCATCGTAGATCACGCCGTAGTTGAACAGACCCGAAGATGCGTTACTCTCCGTGTCGGAGCCCATGTCAATCGAGCGCGAGATCGTGTAACTGAAGTCCACGGCAATACCATGGGACATGGGATGGCGCAGCGTAAATTGCGCAGCGTTGTATGAGGCGGAACCGATCGATGACCACGCATACAGCGACGAATACTGAGTCGGCCAGAAGCGAGGTGTAGCCGAATTTCCGCATCCTGGATAGCAGCCCAGGTCAAAGAAGTAGAGCATGTTGGTTTCATTGCCCCGGGACTGCAGCGGACCGAAATAAAGATTCGACGCGCTGTTGGTTCCACCGTCGTCCGTGAAGAAGTCGTTGTAGATATTCTGTGTCGCACTGGCGCCTGGAACACCGTCGCCATAGGTGCCGACTCCTTTCGCATCCGGAAACATATTTTCCCAGTAGGCGATGGCAGGTACGGAAACTCGTCCCTGGTCGGAGTACATCGCCAACTGCGTGGCGGCGGTGTAATAGTCCATGCCCGACTTGGGATCGACAAGATTCAGAGGCTGAGCCAGGTCCATCTGCTGTAGCATGTGCCGGCCGAAGCGGCCGACATACGCTGCTTCCACCGTGAATCCTCCGTTCAATTCACGTTGCAGAGAAAAGTCCACCACCTCCGAGTAGGGTGCTTTGAGGTGATCGTCCAGGCCATAGGTGATGGCGAAGCTGCCTGGAGCGAGTCCTTGCGGATAGCTGAAGGTCGACGCCGGAACCGGGTTAACCCCTGCGGGGATGCTGTGGAGGCCGGTGTAACGCGGAGAGTCGGAGACGCCAAACTGGCTTGCCGGATTGGTGAGCGCCGTGCTCAAGCTGAACGAACCATAGCGGCTGAAGTTCGATACGATGCCCTGGCCAAAGTGGTCATAGTACATGCCGAAGCCGGCACGAATCGCGCTCTTGCCTGCGCCGCCCAGCAGCTTATGGATCCAGGTGCCTTCTTCTGTCGCAGGCGAGTATGAGAGTGAGAAGCGGGGAGCGAAGTTCTTCCAGCTCATCGGGTAGAAGGGCTTGCCGTTATGCGCTTTTCCGGATGCAGCAAAGCCGAAGTCCGGTTGGATGCTCTGGCCTGTAAGCGCGCCGGTGCCGCGGTTGACGAACCATTGATGCAAATCGATCGTCGGTTGTACCTGCTGGCCGTTCGCTTCATAGGGAGTCTGCAAAATGGTGTGGCGGAGGCCGGCGGTGATGGTGAGGTTGGGGATGGGCTTGAACGTGTCCTGGATGTACCACTCGAACTCGTTCGTGCGGTAGTCGCGTGCTACCGGGGCGCCCTGTCCGAGCGCTGTTCCTATCTTTCCATCTGCTGAGACCTTGTAGTTATAACGATTGGTGGTCTGCGACATCAGGCCCATCAGCGCCGTTGCCGCGTAGTCGTAGTTGGTGGAGAAATCGTCACTTACCGGAGAATATCCATACGCGCCGGGATCGAGCGGGCCGCCGGTGTTCGAAATGCTGGAGCCCGTCAGATAGGATGCATTCGCCAGGGAGTCGTCCCACGAGTTGGCATCGGTCAGATTGTTGTAGTTGAAATGCCGCCAGTTTGCTCCAACCTGAATCGTGTTGCGGCCCTTCGCATAGCTGTAATCATCAATGACGTTGAAGACCGGCACGTTCGTCTTTGTGCTGCGGGAGTTCGACTCAGGAAGATCGATATTACGAAGTGAGGCATATGCACCCTGACCGATACCGATGGTCGCATAGCTCTGCCGGGTAAAACCAAAGCGAACGTTGTTGACAACGGAGGGTAACGGCGTCCAGGTGTAGCCAACCGCCAATCCCTTGGAGTTGTTGGTTGAATTACCGACCGGCTTGCCCGGGTAGTACTGCAGGCTTGAGTTCCGGTCATTCATCATGGTCCCGCGTGCAAAGATCTGATTGTGATCGTTCAGATTGAAGTCGATACGCGCGACATAGGTGTTGAGGATAATAGGCTGCGGGGAAGAGAACGTCAGGGTTCCCAGGTTGTAGGCATCGCTCGATGTGTTTGAGTTGGGTGCAGGGTAGCGCGTGAAGGTCGACAGGACATTCGGGTTTGGGCCTGCTCCCCAGGGGCAGGTGGACGTGCAACTATCCATGCCCGCGATCTGGCTGGCCGAAAGAGTCGTTACCCCTCCGTTTATATCCTCGTACTTCAACTGACCGGCGCGTAGGCTCATGCTGGGAACGGTCCGTATCACGGGGACACCTTCGTTGGTGCGCTGCCCCTCGTAGTTGCCGAAGTAGAAGACCTTGTCCTTCTTCACTGGGCCGCCAAGTGACGCTCCGTAGGTGTTGCGGATCAGCTTGCCTGGCCGGTTGGGCTCACCCGAGCCCAACTGTGCTTGCTTCACCAGCCACTCATTGGCCTGTCCGAAACTGTTGCGGTTGTACTCATACAACGTGCCGTGCAGTGAGTTACCGCCGGACTTGGTGACAACATTAGCCTGTCCGCCAGAGCTGCGGCCAGTGTCCGCGTTTGCGTTCGAGGTGACGACGCGGAACTCGGCGACCGAGTCGATTGGCGTGCGTAGAGCCCCGGAGAATGCTGCCGGAAGGATCTGATCGTTATTATCGACACCGTCCAGCGTGAGATTCGTCTGGTCTGAGCGCGCGCCCGAGACCGTGCCATTGCGACTCTCCGTAGAGTTCGACTGGTCGGAGATATAGCTCACTCCCGGCTGCAAGCTCATCAGCGCTTCCACGTGACGGCCTTCGCTGGGGAGCGCCGTGATAGTCTCAGCGGCAATCGAGTTGCCGATCGTTGCATCGATAGTATTGATCACCTGACTGCTGCTGGCGATTTCAATCGTTACCGAATCCGAGCTGACGGTGAGTGTCGCATTGACGGTAGCAGGTTGAGCTACCAGGAGCTTCGTCGTTATAGCTCGCCGGCCAAAGCCTGGAGCCGAGAACGTGACCTGATAGTCCCCTGGCGGAATTTGGAGAAAGGTATATTCGCCGGCGTCACTGGTCACCGTATCAAAAGCGAGTGAGTTCGCCTGGTTGACCAGGTGCACGGCCGCACCTTTCACGGTTGCTCCGGACGGGTCGAGTACCGTCCCTCGCAATTGCGTTGTCGCTCCCTGCGACCAGGCCCGGGTCGAGAGCAAGCATACGTACACTACCACCAGCCAGAACTTGGAAGGTCTCATCAGTACTGCCTCCGAAGGTATTGGAAGTATTGTTTGTTCGCTATTCAGTTGTGATTTTGCGTGTCAATCGGGTGGAACTAAAACGTCGGGGGGAGAAGACCGAAAGGGGGACACGCTGGTTTTTGAACTGGCTTAAATACACCAGAGCCGTGAACTTCTTGCAAGCATTTAGAAAAGCTTTCGTGACAAATATGCCTTATCGCAGATCGTCCGCCGCTTGAGGCATGGGTAAGGCTATGATGTTGTTCGCCTCTCAAAGAGCCACAATCGGAGTTTTACCAAGAGACGAAACTCTATGCACCTTATTTCAAGACGAAAGTTTGTCGCCCTGACAGCAAGCAGCGTTGCTTCTGCACCGCTGACATCCGTGGCGCGTACGATCAGCGGTAGCGTCACTGCGCAGGAAATCTTCGAGCGTATACGGAAGAATGTCGGCGTCGAATGGAAGCCGGATACGGTCGACACCATCAAGACAGGCGATGCTACAACGGTCGTTACGGGAATCGCCACCACAGCGCTTGCATCGTTGAATGTGCTCAACGCCGCAGTCAAAGCAGGAGCGAACATGATCGTCACCTGTGAACCCACTTTTTTTGCAAAGGCGGATTCTCCGACTCCTCCGGTTCGCCGCATTCCGGGAATACCTCAGAACGAGGCCCCCAATGCTCCGCCACCTGCCGATCCTGTGTTCACGGCCAAGGCGGAGTTCGCGAAAAAGCACAATCTGGTTGTGTTGCGACTTAGCGATCATTGGCGTCTACGCAGACCCGATCCATTTGCGCAGGGGCTCGCAAGTGAGCTTGGATGGTCGAAGTTCATCGGCGCAGGAGATCCGGCTCATCTGACCATCCCGGAGACATCGCTCGATGCCCTCGCCTCCCACGTGAAGAGATCGCTTAAGTCTCGTGGAGGCATGCGCATTGTAGGGAATCAGAGCTTGCGCATTCGAAAGGTCGCTTTTCTTTCCGGATCGACGCCTCTCCAGGCCGCAGTCCAGATACTCCCTGAAGTAGACACCATCATTGCCGGCGAAGTCCGCGAGTGGGAAACCGTCGAATATGTGCGCGACGCGGTAGCGCTCGGCGGAAAGAAATCGCTGATTCTTGTCGGCCGCATCGTCTCCGAAGGTCCTGGCATGCAGTCCTGCGCGCAGTGGCTGAAGACGATTGTTCCTGAGATTTCATCAACATGGATCTCCGCCGGAGATCCCTACTGGAGACCGACGCTATGAGCACATTGACCGCGGGTGATGTCGTTGCCCGTATCAAGACCAATCTCGGCTTTCCATGGCGAACAGCCACGTATCGCGACACCTTCAAGTTCGGAGGGCCAGACACCATCGTCAAAGGAATCGCAGCGACGATGTTCTGTTCCTACGACATGATCCGCCGTGCTGCAGAGCAGGGATGCAACATGATCATCCCGCACGAAGATACGTATTGGAATGATCCGGATAAGACTGATCTTGTGGAGGGGGACTCCACCTACAAACTGAAGACAGAGTTTATGCGGGAACACGATATCGTTGTCTTTCGCATGCACGATCACATGCATGCGCAGAAGCCTGACTTTATCTACGTTGGGGCCGCACGTGCTCTCGGTCTGGAGAGCAAATATGAAACGGCGCCTCAATCGCACCATTTCACTTTACCGGAGACAACGCTCGGCGAACTGGCAGCCGGATTTCAAAAGAAGCTCGGGGATCGAGCGTTGAGAGTCGTGGGTGACCCGAAGGCGAAGGTGAGCCGTGTGCAGCTCGGTGTGGGCTATGCAACACCCACCATCAACAGTGCTGATGTGGATGTGGTTGTAAGTGGAGAACAGCAGGAGAGCGATGGCTTTCTGGACAGCCCGGCATATGTGCTTGACGCGACCACTCTGGGTATTCCAAAGGGATGGATTATGCTCGGGCACAACATCTCAGAAGAACAGGGAATGCTTGAGATGGCCCAGTGGATCAAGTCGTTTACGCCTGAGGTCCCAATTCAGCTTGTTCGGTCGGAAGAGCCTTTCTGGGTTCCGAAATGATCGAGACGTGGTGGTCTTGTCCCTCTGGTTTTATTTCCGCGTGCTGGATTTTTGAAGTATTGGACGTGCTTCCAAGCGAGGGAGTACTCATGTGGAACAATTCCGGAAGCTCCTTCGTAAGGATCAGTTAGAGTCGAAAGGCAGAGAGGGGGGAGACCTATGAAAAAAACACAGATGATGACCGTCTCTAAAGCTGTTTTGTGGGCTTCCGTCGCCGTACCGTTTGCATGCACACCCTTTGCATCCTCCCAAGCGATCGGTCAGTTGGTTCCTCACAGGGTGAAACTGGCGGCCGTGGAATATCGTGGCAAGCAC
Organism: Terriglobus sp. 2YAB30_2; assembly: GCF_052114765.1. Classification (NCBI taxonomy): domain Bacteria; kingdom Pseudomonadati; phylum Acidobacteriota; class Terriglobia; order Terriglobales; family Acidobacteriaceae; genus Terriglobus; species Terriglobus sp. 2YAB30_2. Next base: position 134,652 of record NZ_JBFRFJ010000009.1, on the reverse strand, counting down.
GCGATCAAGGTCACAGAGGACGGCCAGGTCGCCAATGGTGAGGCGTACGCCGTTGTAAAAGACGCCGCCTTGCACAATGGTTCGATCGAGGTGGACCTTGCCGGTGCACCAGCCGCCGGAGTTCCCGAGGGCGCGCGCGGTTTTATCGGAATCGCGTTCCATCTCCAAAACGATCGATTCGAGTACATCTATCTACGCCCCACCAACGGTCGTGCGGATGACCAGGTGCGTCGTAACCATTCGACGCAGTACAGCGAATACCCGGATTTCAGTTTTGCGGAATCTCGCAAACAGGCTCCCGAGAAGTACGAGAGCTACGTGGATATTGAACCGGGGGTATGGATTCACTACCGCATCACGATCGACGGAACGAAGGCTCGACTCTATGTGAACGGCGCAAGTCAGCCTTGTCTGATTGTGAATGATCTCAAGTTAGGTGACTCCTCCGGCGGCATCGCTCTTTGGATCGGTCCGGGGACAGAAGGGCATTTCAGCGGCCTTACCTTTAAGGCGGCTCCATAAGAGGTCTCTTTTATCTGCGTCCACTGGCTTTGCTGCTTGGCGCCCGATCAGCGACCCAGTGGTCCAGTTCCGTTCCGGCCAGCAGAAAGGCGCCGACTCCAAACACATAGCTGGCTCCAGGGCCATATGCTCCGGGAGCTTCGCCGACAGGTTGAATATCACCGAGCCGGCCGTCAGCGTAGATATGTTTAAGGACGCCTGCCCATGCTCGCCTAATAACCGGTTCATAGCGTTTCCGGTCGAGAATGCCGTTCCTCACGCCCCACGTCATGGCATAGACAAAGAATGCGGATCCCGAGATCTCCGGACGCGGATAGGCGCCGGCATCGAGCAGTCCGGCGCGCCATAGCCCATCATCGCCTTGAATGGCAGCGACTGCTTCTGACACTCCTTGAGCTTCTGAATATAGAACGCACGCCTGCTATCTCGTTCAGGGAGAGCTTGCAGTACTTCAACCAGTCCGCCCATCACCCATCCGTTGCCACGCGACCAGAAGACCTTTCGCCCATTGGCTTCGTGTTTTGCGAGATAGCTGGCATCGCGGGAGAAGAGTTTCTCGTGAGGATCCCACAGCAGATCGGCGGTGACGTGCCACTCGCGGTCCATATACTCGACGTACTTACTATCGTGAGTCGTCGTGGAAAGGCCCGCCCAGACCGGCGGGGCCATGAATAAAGCATCGCACCACCACCAGACGGGCTTGGCCGGATCGTCGGGGGTCTGCATGATGCGATCGAACTGAGAGCGCAGCGGTGCGATCCGGGCAGGATCAGACCTCTCTCGATAGAGCTGCAGATAGGCCTGGCCAATTGCCTGATCATCCGCATGAGTCTGGCGTGGTCCGAGAGTCCACTGATAGTGTTCTGCAACCTTCAGAACCGTGTTCTCATATCGCGGTTCATGCAGGGTCTTCGACGCAGCAAGCATCCCCATATACAAGGTGGCGAAGGTCCAGTCCTGGCTGGGCGAGTCAGCGATGCGCGCGTTCTGCCAGTCCGCGACCATCCTCATGGCTTTTTGAATCTCCGAACGCCGCAAGGCAGGTGAGAGATCAGAGGCAACTTGACCAGGATCGGCCGGAGAGTCGCCTACGACAGCCTTCTTTTCATTTTCAGTCAATTGTCCTTTCGCAAAAGGACCTGCGAGACTCGATAGCGCGATAACGAAGATGAGAGCGAGAGTTCCTGGTTTTTCCATGAGCATCTTCACGTGGTCCTTACAGGGGAAGCAGATTGCAATGATTCGTTCGACGAATCTTCGACGAGTTCAAATCGTAGAGCGGTGGAGACTTCGGTGACGCCCGAAGCTCCGATCAATCCCAACCGGCCGCGAAGCACCATCCGGCTTTCGCCGGCCTGTGCCCATGTGTGGCCATCGAGCGAATAAGCGGCAATTACGGAGGAATCTCTACGCGTCATACGAAGCCAGACGGGTTTCATCAGCCGTCCGTATTGGACGACAGGCGCGGGCAATTCCATCTGCGAGATGGATGTGATCTCCCCGGAGAAGTCCCGCATGGAGAATCGCAATACCCAGCCATGCCTTTCCAAATCACCCTGCGTCGGCCCTAGAAGCAAAACGGCGCAGGGTGCGTTTTGCTCAAACCCAGTGCGGTAAGTGAGTCCGACCGCGGCGGCTTGAGAGGCAACCTGGGGAATGAAACGGACCGAGAGCTGCGTCGCGGAAGCTGGTGCAGCCACAAACAGGCCTTCATCTTCGGGTTGCAGCAGACCTTTGCCTGCGGTGATCAGGGTGAAGACCTTGCCGTCGAACTGAGTATCCGCCGTACCTGATGAGGAGCCAAGAGGCTGGTTTCTCCATCCGGGAGGAAGCCCTGCTGTGATCGTCACAGGAAGCGGCGAAAAGGAATCACTCGCGGGCGCGGAGAAGCGGTAGGTATATAGTTGCCCCTCGTTGACGTGCGCGTCGGTGTAGTGCGTTGTACCGGAGGGAACAGGCCAGCGCATTCCGGCTCGTTGGAGAGTGAAGGACCTCTTTGTCCGAGGCGTGAGCCAGTCGAGCTGAATACCGTGAGTGGTGTGTTGGGCATGAAGCGAGATTGGAATGACGTCCGGAGGCGGTGAATCTGAGTCTCGTGCGGGGCGCGTATAGAGCAGGGTGCCAAACCCCGTATGGTCCGCTCCCTGGCTTGGTCCCTCCGGTCTTATCTGTTCCACTGCCTTGGCGAGATTTGGTGTGGGAAGCCCGCGAACCAGATGGTAGTGCGCAAAGATCTGTTCGTAGATCGGGCGCAGCATACTGGGTTCTGAGATGACCTTATGTCTGTATTTGCCGGTGCGGTCCAGGTCAGGCCGAAAATCCACTTGTCCGCCAAGATTGTAGGAGGCCGTGTACTCGAAGCCTCGCAGGAGCAGGTTGTCGTGCGCCCCATAGAGGTCCCATCCCTGGTTCCAGGCGATCTGGCAGGCATCGCCCATGTGCGCCAAACCCAGCTGCGTGTGTTGCTGGTCGCGACCGCTCTCCTGGCACTGGCCATTCTCATAGATATAGTGGGTGAGCCGGCCGTCACCATCGCCGTGAAGGTAATAGGAGGTTGCTCGCTCAAACAGGACCGGATCATCGCAAAAGACGGCGATCGCCAGCATAGTCTTGACGGCTGCGGTATCCCAGTTGCCGTTCGCGAACGGAGCAAAATCAAGGATGGCGGGAACGATGGCTCGCCGTAGCATCGCGGTACACGCTGCCGTGTCAGAGGGGCCCAACTCACCCAGCCAGCGGAGAATCTCAGCGGCATTCACAAATTTGAACGGACCGAGGCTGGCCATTAATACGGCATCTGCCCCGGAGACGCGTTGCAGCGAATTGGACCACCCGCGCACGATCTCGCCGGCCAATGCCGCGTAGGGGGACTCGCCGGTGATCGCGGCCATCAGGGCGCATTGATAGGCGGCGTTTGCATCGGAGTCGAACTCGGTAAAGTTGACCGATGGATTCCGCCCGATCTCGTCGCCAAAAGGATGCGGTTTGTAGCCGGCTTGGGAGGACGGATGCTCCCGAAGCTTCTCAAAGCCCTGAACCAGCGGCTCGACAGCGTTCCCGACACCGTGCCGCATCCGTTCAAAATCCGCGGCCGTATGAAGAATTCCAGGATGGACGAAGGTTTTGAAAGCGGGTTGCTTTGCGCTGCCGATTCGGGGGCCCAGGAAGGTTGTCGCTGCGCTGAGCAGGACTTGGTGGAACTCTCGCCGCGTCAATACTGGTACCTGCTATCTGGAGGGACAAGGAGAAGAGCTTCGTTCTGAATGACAGTCATCGTTTTCTTGGCCCGCACAGCGTTTGAGATCGCTTGGAAGCATCCTCGAGAATACATACGGGCAAAGTCTGAGGCGGAGAAGGTTGACCTGGCAACGTTCAGAACAGTTCAGTCTTACGATACGCGCATAAGTCTTTTGAATTGAATGTCCAGCTAGAGCGATCTGGGCGTATTCAGAGCACGTTACGGCCCAGCCCTCAAAGCGCATGAGCTGAATGCTCACCTTAAAGAGAGAAGCCTCTCTTAGCGAGAGGCCTCGTTTGCTTGAACGTCAAATACTAGAGCATTTTCCCTGTTGCTGGGTATCTCGGAAGGGGTGTGCAGAGGCGTTTTCATTGCGGAAAACGCCCCATAGATACAGAAGCCCTACCCTTCACCTACAGGGAAAATGCTCTAGTCACGGCTGCGGCGGCCGCCCATCAACTGCAGGACCGCCATGAAGATGTTGATGCCGTCGAGGTAGATGGAGAGCGCAAGTGAGACCGCGGAAGCTCCGTCGCCGCCGGCACGGATGCGTGCAAAGTCTGCGACCGTGAGCAGTGAGAAGACACCGAGGGTCAACCAGCTATAGGTATCCGGCGTCATGAAGTGGAAGAACATGCTCGCGATGCCGGCGATCACCAGAAGTAGCAGGGCGGCGAGGCCGATGCCGGCGACGCGGCGATAGTTGATATTGAAGAGATACGCAACGCAGCCCATCACCGCCATGCCGCAACCGGTGGTGCCGGCGGCATTGAAGACGATCGTCGAGCCGAAAGCGCGGATGTAGCGATGGATCAGCGGGCCGATCTCCCAGCCCATAAAGTAGGCCAGGCAAAGGAATAGGCCGAGCGCCAGCGCCGGATTCCCGCGGCGAGCAAAGTTAATGGCGAAGATCAATCCAAAGACGGCGATGAAGCCGATAAAGCTTCCGCCGGCCGGAGCCGTGGCCACGCCGAAGGCCGTGATCAGGAAGCCAAGCGCTGTAATGCCAAGCACTTTGGCCAGCAGCGCGGAGGCACTCTCGCGCGGGACATCGATGACGGTGGGGTAGCTATTGCTCAAACGGTAATCGTTCATGGGCATATTTTTCTATTCCAGTCTTATTGGACGCCTTTCCGGGGAATTTGTCATGTGGAGATGCCCTGCCGCCGGGATGATGGTAAAACGGTTGCGCAAGAGAAAAGGAGCATCCGTGGAGACTGGAATCAGCCGTCGCAATTTTCTTATCGCCGGGGGAATGACCGCTTTAAGCGCAACTCGCGTTCTGGGAGCGAACAAAACATTGCGGCTTGGGGTGATTGGAGCCGGTGGCCGTATGCGCGGCCTGCTCGATGCGGCTGAAAGAACCGGAGTCCCCTTCGAGATAGTGGCGGTTTGTGATGTGTATGCACCCCGGTGCGAAGAAGTAAAGCAGAGGTCAAGAGCTGCCGACGCCACCGTGCATCATGACTTTCACAGCCTGCTCGATGACAAGACCATCGACGCCGTCATCATTGCGACTCCTGACCACTGGCATGTCCGTATCGCAGAGGCTGCTCTCGCCGGCGGGAAGGATGTGTATCTTGAAAAGCCGGTGACACACACGCTGGAAGAAGGCGCTGTACTGGTGAAAGCTGTTCGCTCCTGCAAGCAGATCTTGCAGTGCGGTACCCAGCAGCGGAGTTGGTCGCATTTCCGCAACGCCGTCAGCCTGATTCAGGGAGGGGCTCTGGGCCGAGTCACTCAGGTGCGAACCTACTGGTGGCAGAACTACGACGTAAGTTGGGTTCCTAAACCGGTCGATATTGCCCAACTCGATTGGAAACAATGGCTCGGCGGAGCGAAGGATCAGCCATTTGACCTGGAGAAGTTCAGCCGCTGGCGCTGGTTCTGGGACTTTGGCGGCGGCGCGATGACCGATCTCTTTAGTCACTGGATTGATGTTGTCCATTGGGCCATGAAGGCCAATGAGCCATCCATGGCGACGATGCTTGGCGATAAGCACGTCTTCACCCAGTGGGACTGCCCCGATACCATCCAGGCAGCCTTTCGCTATCCCGGCTTCGATGTTGTCTATGAGGGCATGATGAGCTCGTCGATCGATGACGGCGGGCTCGAGTTCCGAGGAACGGAAGCCACCCTGAAGCTCAAGCGTTCCGGCATGAGCTTGTGGCGAGAGAGTGTGAAGTCGAATGAGAATCCCGTGCTGAAGGAAGACAGCTTTGTGGACGGCACGGTCACGCATATGCGTAACTTCTTCGATTGCATCGTGAGTCGCCAGGAGCCGAACGCACCCGTCGAGGCCGGTATCGCGGCCGCCAACGCCGGGCATATCGGCAATCTCGCGTACCGCAAAGGCGGTATGACGACCTGGCCGGTGAAGGGAAGCGGAAAATAGAGATTCGGCGTTGCTCGATTACCAGAAGTAGGAGGCTTCGACCTTCGGTGTCCCCGGATGACCGTCGATAATCTGGGTGCTGAGCACGACTTCAAAGTTCGTCTTGTTGCCGGCGGATCGCATCGCATCCAGCAGCGGCGCCAGGTGTTCTGATTTGGTAAGAAACTCGCCTGCAGCGATGGTTCCGCCTCGTCCGATTCCGGCGACAATGACGGCTGGTCTTCCCGTCATGCCGTCAGTGAACCGCGCGGCGATGGCGTAATCTTTGTAGTTATTCGTCTCGAGCTGTTGGGTGCGATCGATGGTCCATGGTCTTGCGGATGGGGTGGCGCTGTCGACGATCTGGAACTGCGTCATTTGAGCATCGTTTGCAAAGTGGTATCGCAAGGGCTTCGTCAGCCGGAGTGTCCACGCATTGTCGAATGCGCCGACATAGATTCCCGGTCCGCTCCGAAGTTCACTTAGATTTGTGGCCTCATGGCCTTTTAGAATGTAGTTCTTCCCCTGGGCTTGAACGGCTGAGGCGACGCGCACAATCGCATCGAGATCGTCGATCACGACCGTCGAGAGCGTGTCATTCAGAACCACCTGGCGGCTGGGATCAGCAGCATCTCTCAGCGTAATAAAGGTGTATTTGTTCTGATCTGCGACGCAGAGGATGGCGCTCTCCGGCGTGTTGAGAACAGAACTCCAGAAACGCTGCACAGCCGATGCCCGTAAAGGGCGTGATAAGAAAAATCCGATGGCAAATCCCATAACAATGGTCGCTACAAGAACAGCCCAGAAACGCCGCGGAATCGAAGCCACGGAGGCATTTTTTCCCTCCCGTTCGGAGGCGGGGGAAGGGAGCATCTCCTCATCCGCTGCTTCGGGGAAGGGAGGCGCAGAGACTTCTTCGAGAACAGCGATCGATCCTTTTCCGTTGGGAAAAGGAAGAGCTGCTTCAGCGAGGGGCGAGCGACCTCCGTTCTGATGGGGAGGGATGAGGGGCGCCGGATTCATATCCATATTAACGGAGGCGATCAGGCGATATCCCGCCTTGGGGATGGTCTGGATAATCTGCGGGGAGCGGGCATCGTCTCCGAAGACGTAACGAATCTCGGAGATGCAACGGATCAGCGCGTCATCACCGACAAAAGTGTCGCGCCAGACGGCTTCAATCAGCTTGTCTTTCGAGCAGACTTTATCGCGATTGAAGGCAAGATACACCAGGACTTGCATCACCTTAGGTTCGAGGTGCCAGCTCTGGCCTTCCTTCTCGATGGTGTTGATCTGCGGCTGGACAAGCCAGTCATTGATGAAGAAATCGCCATCCACTATTGAGACCCTGTTTTCAGCGTCTACCGTACCGGCAACGTTATAGGACGGGGGAAGCCTGGGGCCGGAGACAGCGGAAGTGTACCAAAACTCTGCCGCCAGCCGGCAATTGCCTGAGGTTTTCCTGCTGAAGAGAAACCTCGGAGAAATATCGGCGCTCCGTCACGCGTTCGTGAGAGATGGATTGCTAGCTTTTTTCTGCTACGAGGAGCTTGATGGAACAGTCCTCGACGTCATAGCAGAACTTATTCAGCCTCACATCCCCCTCAGGGGCAATGCAAGCTAACCCTTCAAAAGGAGTACCTATGGCAGGCCTCAAACGCATCATGACCGTACTTCTCTGCTTCAGCTTGATCGAGATCACCATGCCTGTTCACGCGATGGCTGCTGTTCCTTCGTGGGGAGTCAACGGCCCCAACAGCAGGTCCATCAGTATCAATACGGTGTTCCAACTCCTGCAGGCGAGAGGGGTCAAAGATTACCGGTTTAATGTGAATATCACCACGGACACTGAATCCACCCTGGCTCCGATGGTGCACGATATGGTGACGGCGGCCAGTCAATACGGCATCACCCTTAAGCCGATCATTTTCACTGCCTTTCAATATGGAGACCCAACCGACGCCGGCAAGTATCCAGCCGGGGACGCCGCTGCCCTCTACGCGCAGGGATACAACCGCACGTACGGCTTTGTGAGTCAGTTCCGGAACGATATTCAGGAATGGGAGATGGGCAACGAGATCAACCTGAAGGTTACGGATTCGAGCGGTAACCGTTTGTTTGGCAAGGGATGGACCGCCGCCGAATTCGATACACCTCTCATGAATCAATGGGCGTCTGTTCTGAAAGGCATCTCCGATGCGATCGGCCAGATTAATCTCGAAAACGGTACGAGCCTTCGGCGAACCCTGAATACGACATCGACCATGTTCGGTTTTCTGGACTTTATGGCCTCGAAGGGTGTTGCCTTCGATGTGATCTCGTATCACTACTACGAAACGTACGGAACGAATCCTCATAATTACTGGGGAGGGGTGCGGCCGAACTTCGATCTGTTCCAGCAGCTCGCCACCTACAACCGGCCGGTGGTCTTCAACGAGGTGAATTGCGCCGAAATCTATCATTCTGACTTTGAAAACCAGGCGGGGCAGCCGGTAACGGAGAACTGCTTCAAAAGCCTGGATGTCATCCTGAATTACATGAATACGCAGACCAGCGCAAACATCGAAAGCGTCGGCATCTATGAGCTTCTTGACGAACCGGCCAAAGCTCCTCCCGAGAACCGGTTCGGCCTGCTCTATGACCTCAATACTCCGAAGATTTCGTTGTACATCCTCACCTACTTCGCGGGTGGAACGCTTACATCTGCCGAACGGCAGGAGCTCATCAATCGGGGTTTCATCTCGAATTGACAACTAATCCTGAAGGGGGTGAGCGGTGTATGGAATGAAAGCGAAGAAAATAACCCGTGCGGCCGGACTCGCCCTCCTTCTTACTCTGTTATCGGCTCCAGGCACGAACGCAGTTGCACAGGTCATGGCGTGGGGCGTCGATGGCCCCACGTCCAGGAAGGCGGATGTAAGGCCTATCTTCGCTTTGCTTCAAGCCAGGGGCATCACCCAATATCGCATCAATGCCTACCTTGCCGATGGGACGGATGGCTTCCAGGTGCAGACCTATCGCGAGATGATTCAGCTTGCGAAGGAGTACCACATCAGTCTCAAGCCGATCCTCTTCACTCCCTTCCAAGAGGGGGATCGTACTGACCACGGCAAGTATCCGAAAGGGGATGCCGCGGCTCTCTACACATCGGCCTATAACCGGACCTACAAGTTCGTCTCCGAGTTCAGAAACGATCTGCCTGACTGGGAGCTGGGGAATGAGGTCAATCTCCAGATCAAGGATGCTGACGGGAAACGCCTCTTCGGCAAGGGGCAGACGGCTGCCGAGTTCGATACGCCCGTCATGAACGACTGGGCAGCAGTACTGCGCGGTATGTCCGATGCCATCGAAAAAGTGAATACCGAATACGGCCTCCATCTTCGCCGCGCGCTCAATACGACATCCACCATGTTCGGCTTTCTGGACTTCATGGCGTCAAGGGGGGTGAAGTTTGAGATCATCTCATACCACTACTATGCGCACCTTCGGGTTAATCCTCACCATTTCTTCGGCCATCGGGACGAGGGTGGATTCGACCTCTTCAAGAAGCTGGCCTCCTATAAGAAGGCCGTTGTCGTGAATGAATTGAACTGCGCCGAGATCTACGACAGCGATTACGAGAACGAAGCCGGGAAGCCAAAGACGGAGACCGGTTTCAAAAGCCTCTACACCACATTGAAGTATTTTGTGGAGCAGACGGATCTGAAGATCGAAGCTCTCGACATCTATGAGCTTCTCGACGAACCCGCGAAGGCGCCTCCGGAGAACCATTTCGGACTGATGTACGACCTCGGTCGTCCGAAGGTGCCGTTCTTCTTGCTCACCCAGTTTGCTGGTGGGACTCTCTCGGCCGACGAAAGGAAGCTGCTGATGGATCGGGGTCTACTCCCTTAGTCTCTCCACCTTCCTGTTAGAGATTCCTATAAGTGGCTGAAAAATGGCTAGATGCGGCATCGGGAAAACATCGGCGAGCATCGGCAAAGTATCAGCTTCTACCCCGGACACCTCTCTACATCCCTCGCTATTGTTGCCGTCGCTTTAAAGGTGTCCCGCAAAGCTGAGCTGAAATAAGGAACGCCTGGATAACGGAACGAATCTTTGGAGGGGCAGAGATGAGGGAAATCGATCCAGCACGCAGAATTTCAAGGGCGACTTGTGTAAGAACGGCGCTATTGCTTCTTTGGGGTCTCGTAGCCATCTTCGGAGGAAAATGGGCTTGGGCGCAGGCGAGCAGCGGAACCATCACGGGGCTAGTCACGGATCCTAAAGGCGACGTTATCCCGGGCGCTCAGATCACGGTTACCTCGTCAGGCGGCAACTTCACCACCCAGACGAAAACCAGCAATGAGGGTGTGTATGAGGTGCCCGCTGTACCTCCCGGTTCTTACCTCCTGAAGATTCACTCGCCGGGTTTCAATACAAAAAACGTCTCAGGGATCAATGTGAGCGTGGGAGGCATCACCCAGGTCGATGCAAAGCTGGACCTGGGAACGACGACGGAGGTGGTCACCGTCACCGCCGAAGGCGAGCTCCTGAATACCTCCTCGGCAGCCCTCCAAACTACGATCGAGAAAGAGGTGCTGACGGATCTTCCTTTTCCGGAGCGAAATGTCCTCGCTGCTGTTCTGTTTGCTCCTGGCGTAACCGGCGATCCGCAGACGAATGACGGAGTGGGTTCGGAGCTCCCGAACGCTTATAACGGTCCCATTGCTCCCGGAGCAGGTCTCACTATTGGTGGTAGCCGCCAGGGGATGAATCCTCAGCTTGTCGATGGCTCTGACCTCACGCTTGCCGGCTTCCCACGCACAGGTGTGACGTTTTCGGGAGATGCGATCCAGTCGGTCTCTGTGCAAAGCATCGGTCTTCCGGCACAGTATGGGCGATCCGGTGGAGGCGTAATCAACCAGGGCTCCCGGGCCGGTACCTCGAAGTATCATGGCGCGTTGCGTTGGCGTCATCGCGACCCTGCCTTTATGATCCCGAATCGTGGATCCGGCGGAGCGCCTCCGAATGAGCATCTGAATCTGTTCACCGTTGCGGTCGGTGGACCGGTTCCGCTGCCATTCCACAAGAACAAAACCTTCTTCTTCTTTGCCTACGAGCCGCTACGGAATACGAGCGCCACGTACACCCGCAAGCGGTTCCTGACGCCGGATGAGACTGCAGGTCGCTTCAACGACAGCTTCGATCTGCTCGATCAGACAGTTCTTCGCAACCAGGGATATGCCGCAGCGGTGAACGCTCCGCGAACCGGCGCCGTGGTCTATCAGTTTGCACGGAACGCGCAGGGCTTTCCTGTAGGCAATCGTCTTCCTGTGGCTCAGTACCAGCGGGCTGCGAATAACGATATCTCACAGCAGGCGGCTGCGAACCCAATTACGAAGTTTTTGCTGGCATCGCAGCCAACGCCGGATCAACCGACCTCATATGCCCGCTTCTTCTATCCGGACGGGCATTACGACCCTGACGGTATGAATGGTTACGGCGTGCGCGGTGTGACGACGAATGATGACCGCTACTCCCTTCGCATCGATGAGAACCTCACAGCGAAAGACCGCATCTTTGTCCGCTATACCAATGTGCCGGTCTCGGGCATTCGCTACGACTATAACGGACCTTCGACGCCGGTCCTCAATCAGCCCTCTGAGTCGGTGAATGGATGGAATATCTCGGCGAACTACGTACGTACCGTGAAGCCAACGATGGTGAATGAGTTTCGCGCCACCTATCTGCGCTCCGACGATTCGCTTACCCCAGCGCCGGCGTCGCTCACCAAGGATTTCAACACGGGGCTTGGACTACCGCCTTCCATCAGAGGCGCAGGGCTGGCGGGCTTCATCTTCAGCAATAGTCTTACGACGCTGGGACAGAGCGTTGGATTCGGAAAGATTCTCAATGAGACCTATGGCTTCGGTGACGACTATTCGATGCTGATGGGGCGTCACTCCATCAAGTTCGGTGTGGACTATCGGGCGCTGCAGCTAAATCGGTACGACGAAACCAATCTTTATGGTGGCAGCTTTACCTGCAATACAGGGCTGACGAACGGAGCCGGGTTTACCGGTTCGTCCTGCGTAGCGGGATACATGCTGGGGCTCTTCAATACATTTACGGTGAATACGCCGCATGCCTATTACTACCGCTGGAAGTATGGCGCTGCTTATGTTCAGGATGACTGGCGTATTCTGCCCAGGCTTACGATCAATGTCGGGCTGCGCTACAACCTCGAAACACCGCGCATGGAGAAGTTCAATTACCAGGGAAGTTTTATTTCCAATGGAACTGGAACATTGAATGGCGTGGCCACTATGGGCGGTTTTGCCTTCTCCGGAACCAACGGCTTGCCCACGACTCTGTGGCCGATCAATTACAAAGGCTTCGAACCGCGTCTCGGCCTGGCCTATCAACCGGCGCACTTTATGACGATGCGCGCCTCCTATGCCATGATGCATACGCCGCTTACAGGACTTGGCAACAATATCGTTCCTAACCTCACGAGCGGTGCTGCCACGACTGGGACCAACGGAGTAGGCGGTGTTGGTTCGGGCTGGGTCAATCTCATCACCAATCCCATTGCCAATGGCGCTCCGCCGGCGGCTCCTGTCGTGAGTAATACGTTGCTTGAGTCGTGGAATGGGACAAGCTATCTGCCAGCTGTGAATCAGTCCAGTGCCGTTCCTTATGTACAGCTCTGGTCGGCATCGTTGCAGTTTCAACTGGGGAAGGGAACTCTAGTAGAGGCGGACTACGTCGGGCAAAAGGGGACGCATCTCTACTCGACTCCCGTTCCTGTGAATGTCCCGAGCATTAACGCAATTACAGCTGCAATCAAAAGCCGGACGAATCTCATTACCGCCGGCAAAGACCAGTACGGCAACACCTCGACTGCGTTACAACGAATGAAGCCTTACCCTCAGTTCTTTCAGAACTCGATTTACACGGCATACGACCGAAATGCCGGATCGAACTATAACGCACTCTATCTTTCCGGTCGCCAGCAGATGAAATTCGGTCTCAGTCTCTTTGCCAGCTTCTCCTGGTCGAAATCACTGGACGATGCCTCCAGCGGCCAGGGCGGCCCGGGGGATACACAGATTGATGCTTACGGATACCTCTATCCGCGGGGCTACACCACCACGGGAGATTACTCGCTCTCGGCTTTCGATGTGCCGGTGCATCTCTCTATCGGTGAAGTTTGGAATCTCCCTTTCGGGAAAGGGAAGACATTCTTTAGCAACTCTTCCCGCTGGCTGGATGCGGCGATTGGTGGATGGAATCTCTCAACCACCACTTCGATGCAGTCCGGATACCCTTTGTCGATCGTTGCCGGCGTCAATGGCAGAAGCGCCGGGTTTTTCTGCTCCACCTCTCGGCCTTTTGTTCCGGGCGCTTCCAACAATGCCACGCCATGCGATTATGGCAACGCTCTCACCGATGTCTCACTGCGCCCTAACCGTGTTCCTGGGGTACCACTCATCAAGCCGGATTGGAAACGGGATCCTCTCGGAACCACGATTGGCGGAGGCGTCCTGAATCCGAACGCGTTCTCTATGCCGGGATCGTTAGATAATCCGGCGCTAGGAAACATTCCCCGCACCATGGGAGATGCGCGGAATCCCCGCAGCATTATCTCCAATGCCACGCTTAGGAAGCGGTTCGACCTCTCTGAATCGCGTGTGAAGCTTGAGCTCTGGACAGATGTGATCAACATCATGAATCACACCAACTACTACCTTCTGAATAACAGTCCGGCTATCCACGGAGCGTTCTCTACGATTCGATCCGATGGAACATTCGCACAGAACGCTTCCTTCGGCCTGGCGAATGCGCAGGCTCCGGGAATGCGGCAGTTCAATCTAGGGATAGCTCTTACGTTCTGATGAGGCACTCGAGCGTTTTTCCTGTGGGTGTAGAGTAGGAATTCCGTATCTATGGGCGTTTTCCGCAATGAAAACGCCGCTGCACTCCCCTTCCGGGCTACGCAGCAACAGGAAAATGCTCTAAAGACGATGCCTTCACATCGAGGGTATCGTCTTTATTTCGCCTTTTCGTTTGCATCCGCAAGATTCCCGAATGACAAGCGAGGCCGGGATCTTGATACGGGCACGAGATGGCTTTGTCTTCTGTTCGATCTGCTCCAACAGCCGGAGAGCCGCCTGCTCGGCCATGGCTTCGATTGGCTGTTGTACCGCACTCAGGCGCGGGCGGATGGCCCGCGAGAGCGGGATATCGCCATACGAGAAAAATGCCAGGTCGCGCGGTATGGAGATACGCAACTCTTCGAAGGCCTCCAGAAAGAGTACCGAGCTATCTCCGTTAAGTGGAAAGAGCGCTTCGATAGGGCGCTTACCGGCTCTCAGCGTCTTGCAGATCTGTATCGCAGAGGCAGCATCGTCGCAGCGAATGTAGGGAAGGGCCGGCAGGCCGGCAGCGTGCATGGCATCCTGATAACCGAGGATGCGCTCCTGGATTGGTCTGATCCGGGCATCGATTCCGGCGATCGCAATCCGCTTGTACCCATGTTGCAGCAGGTGTGAGACCGCTTCGCGGGCAGCTGCCCGATCGTCGACGGTGACAAAGTCTACACCGGCGCCTCGCAAAGGCCGGTCGATCGCAACCGTCGGAATCCCTCCCATCTTCTCCAGCGGAATCGTGCTGCCTGGCGAGGATGCGAGAAGCAGGCCATCGACATGATGATCGTGCATCCGCTCAATCAGTTCCAGGTCGCTGCTGGGATCGTCGTTGGTTGCAGCAATCCACACAAGATAGCCTCGCGCGTGAGCCGCCTGTTGCACGCAATGTGCGATCAGTGAGAAGAATGGATTGGCAAGGTTGGGAAGGATCAGCCCGATCACCTTGGATGGTTGGCCCATCAGCACGCGTGCGGCATAGTTCGGCCGATACCCAAGGCGATCGATCGCAGCCTTCACCTTACGTGCGGTGGCCGCTGAAATATTCGGATTGCCATGCAGATAGCGTGACACCGTCATGGTGGCAACACCTGCTGCTTTGGCGACGTCGGCGAGGGTCACGCGACCCATGGGGCGAGAGACAGACACAGAGCCTCCATCATAGCCGCCGACCGGGGAAGATGGGCATCTTTTTATGAGTCCAACGTTGACAAGCCGGAGAAGCGGTAACTAGATTGTTAGCGCTCCCAATAAGGGAGAATTGTGCGCGCGGTGCGTCTACACCTGGATGCGTTAGCTGACTCAATGAGGGGGACGATGGCGGAACGAATTGGAATCATCATGAACGGTGTGACTGGGCGTATGGGGTTGAACCAGCACCTGGTTCGGTCGATTCTCCAGCTCCGTGCTGAGGGCGGAGTTCTGCTCTCTGACGGCAGACGGCTTATGCCAGATCCGATTCTCGTGGGGCGCAACCCGCAGAAGCTAGAAGCGATCAGCAGGCAGCACGGCGGTCTCCGCTGGAGCACGGATCTTGATGCCTGCCTGGCGAATCCGGAGGACACGATCTACTTCGACTCCGGTCTGACAGGAATGCGCGAGGTGAGCGTCATGCGCGCCATTGAGCACGGAAAACATGTCTACTGTGAAAAGCCGTTATCGACGACCGCTGACAGCGCCGCACGTCTTGCCGCGGCTGCCGATGCCGCCGGTGTCCGTCATGGCGTTGTGCAGGATAAGCTCTTCCTTCCCGGCATCCGGAAGCTACGCCGCCTGGTGAACTCGGGCTATTTCGGCCGCATCCTGTCTATCCGAGGAGAGTTTGGTTATTGGGTCTTCGAGGGTGATTGGGGGCTTCCGGCACAGCGGCCTTCCTGGAACTACCGCAAGGAAGAGGATGGAGGCATCATCCTCGATATGTTTGCGCACTGGCGATACGTATTGGACCATACCTTTGCGCCGGTAGAAGCGGTCTCCTGCCTAGGCGCAACACATATTCCCACGCGTGTGGATGAGGCGGGGAAGACCTACGGTTGCACTGCGGATGACGCCGCCTACGGGACCTTTCTTTTGAAGGGGGGTATCATCGCGCAGTTCAACTCTTCATGGACAACCCGCGTCTATCGGGACGAACTGCTCACCATGCAGGTCGACGGCACTGAAGCCAGCGCGATTGCCGGTCTGCGCGAATGCCGCGTACAGCATCGTGTGAATACGCCGCGTCCGGTATGGAATCCTGATATCGCCAATCCCATTCCCTTCCGCGACAGTTGGACGGACGTGCCCGACAATATGGAGTTCGGCAACGCTTTCAAAGTGCAGTGGGAGATCTATCTAAAAGCCGTTGCCGAAGGTAAGCCTTTTCCGCATGATTTCTGGGATGGAGCTCGCGGCGTCCAACTGGCGGAACTGGCGTTACAGTCATGGGAAGAGGGACGGTGGATGCAGGTGCCGCCGATCGTTCCCGTAAAGGCGGTGTGCTAGTGGCACAGCTCTCGCGATTGTCGCTGAACCAGATCACGACTCCCGCGTGGAGCGTTGGTGAAGCGGCGGAGGCCTGCGTGCGGCATAGCGTTCCCTGCATTTCTCTGTGGCGGCATAAGATCAGCGCGTTTGGGCTGAAGCAAAGCGTGCAGGCCGTTCGAGATGCCGGGCTTCATGTATCGAGTGTTTGCCGTGGCGGCATGTTTCCTGCCCCCGATGCAATCGAGCGCCGCGCAAAGATCGACGATAACTTCCGCGCCATTGATGAAGCTGCCGCGCTCAATGCTGATGTCCTGGTCTTCGTTGTAGGTGGTGCAGTTCCAGTAGGTATCGCTGCGGCAAGAGAGATGGTTCGAGATGGTATCGCCGCGCTTGTTCCGTATGCGGAGCAGGCGGGTGTAAAGCTCGGGCTGGAGCCATTGCATCCCATGTTTGCGGGTGACCGTTCTGTACTGACCACCGTAGATGAGGCGCTGGAACTGGCGGCTCCGTATGCCGAAGATCGTGTCGGCGTGGTGCTCGATGTCTTTCACATCTGGTGGCACCCCAATGTACTGCAGCAGATTGCCGCAGCTTCCCGCAGGACTATGGGTTTTCACGTTTCGGACTGGCCTGTGCCGTTACCGGATAACCTGCTGGGACGATGCATGATGGGCGACGGCATCATTGATCTCCGCACGCTGCGTGCCGCGGTTGAAGCCGCTGGCTACAGCGGACCGATCGAGGTCGAGATCTTCAATCAGGCGATCTGGGATGAAGATCCGGATGCCGTTCTGACAAGGACAAAACAGCGATTTCTGGAGTTGGTGTAGAGGCACAACATGCAGATCCACTCATCCATTCGCGCGACAGACCTTAAGGCAAAGGCTCTCACCACGGCAGAGCTTGCGGCCAACAAGACACAGGCGCTGCTGCGCCGCTGGAAGAGCGAGGATGGTGCGCCTGTTATTACCGTCAATGGGAAGTACACCTCGCGCAGTTGGACAAACTGGACACACGGATTTCTCTTTGGAAATGCATTGCTCGCTTTCGAGATCGGTGGAGACGCGCGTCTCGTCGACCTAGCCCGCGAGCACATCCGGCGTGAGATGCCGGTTCATCTCACTCACACTGGTGTGCATGATCACGGTTTCAACTGCGTCTCTACCTACGGAAACCTTCGCCGCCTGATACGCTCCGGCCGCATTGCCGATGACGGTGGTGATCTTGCGGCTTGCGAGATTGCGTTGAAGGTCAGCGGTGCAGTGCAGGCGAGCCGTTGGACGCAGCTTTCGAATGATACCGGCTACATCTATTCCTTCAACGGAAGTCATTCACTCTTTGTCGATACGTTCCGTACATTGCGCATTTGCGGACTCTCTCATGTGCTCGGTCACTTGCTGTCAGGGGAACAGGACAGGCGCATCGATCTCCTCGATCGCATGATGACGCACGCCCGGACATCGGCTCGCTACAACATCTATTACGGCGAACAGCGCGATTCCTATGACCTTTCCGAAGATCGCGGCCGGACGGTGCACGAAGCGATCTTCAATCCGGCCAGCGGGGCATTTCGGTGTCCTTCGACGCAGCAGGGATATTCTCCGTTCACAACATGGACGCGCGGCCTCGCCTGGGCCGTGCTTGGGACTACGGAGCAGGTTGAGTTTCTGGAATCGTTGCCTGAAGACCAGCGGAGGAATCACGGCGCTTATCAGGAAACGCTCGATGCGCTCTACAAGGCGGCGCACGCTACCTGCGACTTCTACATAGGCTGTGCTACGGCGCGTAACGGAATCTGCTATTGGGACACCGGTGCTCCCGGACTTGCGTCCTTTCTTGAGTGGAGGGACCGCGACGCCGAGCCGCAAAACCGGTTTGAGCCGGTTGATGCCTCGGCGAGTGCTATCGCCGCACAGGGCCTGTTGCGCCTTGGTCATCTTCTTGGAGATCCAGGAATCCATTACACCTCTGCCGGACTGACCGTTGCTCAGACGCTTTTTGAGCCGCGCTATCTTTCCAACGCCGCGGAACATGAAGGATTACTGCTGCATACCATCTATCACCGGCCCAATGGCTGGGATCATGTACCCGTGCCTGGGTTGGCTCCGCATGGGGAGTCCAGTATGTGGGGAGACTATCACCTGCTGGAGCTGGCCCTTCTGATTACACGCATTGCTGACGGAAGCTACTACACCTTCTTCGAGTAACCATGACGACACGGAACGTTGCACTCATCACCGGGGGAACACGGGGTATCGGCGCAGGCATCGCGGAGCGCCTCGCCATCGATGGCTTTGATCTGATGCTGGCAGGCCTTCGGAGTGAGGAAGAGGTTGACTCATTCCTGACAGCGCTGGAGCAGCGGGGTGCAACCGTGCGCTATCTTCGCGCGGATGTCTCGTCCCGCGATGATCGCGAGGCGCTGCTTCAAGCCACACAAGAGGCATTTGGCCGTCTGGATGTTCTGGTGAATAACGCGGGCATGGCGCCGCGCCGCCGTGCCGATATCCTCGAAGCCGATGAGGCAAGCTTTGAGGAGCTGATCCGCACCAATCTGCAGGGCCCATACTTTCTTACGCAATCCGCCGCGCAATGGATGATCCGCCAGCAGGCTGTGAGCAGACGACACCGCGCCATCATCCATGTGGGTTCTGTCTCAGCGGAGGTTGCCAGCGTCAACCGCGGTGACTACTGCATCTCGAAGGCCGGCATTGCGATGGCGAGCCATCTGTGGGCTGTTCGCCTTGCTGAGCATGGCATCTCAGTCTACGAGGTCCGGCCCGGCATTATCGCTACCGATATGACCAGTGCCGTAAAAGAGAAATACGACCGTCTCATCCAGGAAGGCCTGCTGCTTGAGGCGCGGTGGGGAACTCCGGAAGACATCGGACGAGCTGTGAGTGTGCTGGCCCGCGGCGAGATCCCCTATGCAACTGGGTCTGTGCTGCATCTTGATGGTGGATTGACTGTACCGCGGTTATAGGAGCGTGTGGATGATCGCAACAGGAAACAGGCGGTGGGGTTTTGCAGTGGCCAGCGGCATCCTTGGCTGGGTGCTCGATGCGTATGACTTCTTCATCCTCGTCTTCGTCATGGATTCGCTTGCAGCACACTTCGGTGTCAGCAAAGGATCGATCGTAGCCACCATTACTGCAACGCTGGTCATGCGGCCTGTGGGCGCGTTTCTCTTCGGCTACTGTGCCGATCGTTGGGGACGTCGCATTCCGCTCCTCTGCTGCGTGCTTTATTTCTCCCTCATTACGGCGCTGACCCCGTTGGCTCCAAGCTCTTCAGTCTTCCTCGTGTTGCGCGCGCTCTATGGCATCGGCATGGGAGGTTACTGGGGCGTCGGTGCGGCGCTGGTGATGGAGAGCTGTCCCGTATCATTGCGCGGTCTCTTCTCTGGAATTCTGCAGGCGGGCTACTCACTGGGATACCTTCTGGCGGCAGCGATGGCGCGTACACTCGCTCCTGCTGTTGGATGGCAGTGGCTCTTCTGGAGCGGACTCTGCCTGGCGGTGTGGATCGTCGTGCTGATTCTGTTCTCTCCCGATACTTATCGGCAGGCAGCCACGGAAGCTCGTCCGAATCTCCTGCGTACGATCGGCGCTCATTGGGGCAACTTCGTCCTGCTGACGGTTCTGATGATGCTGATCACCTGTCTCTCTCACGGAACGCAGGACCTCTATCCCGACTTCCTCCGCGTGGTGCACGGATTCAGCCTGCGATCCGCAGCCAATATGGCGATCTTCTATAACGTGGGTGCTGTTCTGGGGGCCGTTGTCTTTGGCCGTATCTCGGATTGGCTAGGCCGGCGCAACAGCATCTATATGGCATTGCTGATCTGCCTGTTGGCCGTACCCGCATGGGCATTTGGAGGGTCGGTCGCATGGCTCGCCGCAGGCGCGTTTCTTATGCAGTTTGGTGTGCAGGGAGCCTTCGGCGTGATTCCGGCTCATCTCAATGAGCTTGCTCCGGAAGGCGCACGCGGCCTCTTTCCCGGACTTGTCTACCAGTTTGGTGTTCTGCTCGGAGCTCCATGCGTGATGGTGGAGTATGGGCTCCGCGACTCATTGGGATATGCAAGAGCGCTGGCGGTCTTTGAGCTTATTACCTTTGCACTGCTTGCGGCCGCGCTTGCTGTCCGTAAAGAACAACGAGGCAGAGAACTCATGCGTGCGAATGCGTAGAGTGCCTCCGTTAGCGCGTACGGTATTTGAGCTGTAGACTTTGCGATGAATGTTGGAGTGTTGCGATGGAGAAACAAAAGAAAATCCGCTTCTATCTGTCGGCGGTTGCCCTCGTTGCCGCGTCGTTGATATCCAGTGCAGCGAACGCCCAGAATACCCGGCCCGGGATGTTGATCTATACCCGTAACGGCAAGGGGTATGTTCATGAAAATATCGCCTCAAGTGTCGCCGCCGTTAAGAAGCTTGGCGCCGAGGCAGGGTTTGAGGTCGATGTCACCGACGATCCGGAGTATTTTGAGCCATCACGTCTCAGCCGTTACGCTGTTTTAGTCTTCGCCAATACCAACAACGAAGCCTTCCTCACGGACAAGCAGCGTGACGCCTTCAAAGACTACATTGAACACGGCGGCGGATTTGTCGGCCTTCACTCAGCTTCCGGCTCGGAACGTTCGTGGCCATACTTTGCTTCCGTCCTCGGAGGAAGATTTGTTGAGCATCCCCCGCAGCAGGTGTTGACGGTGGAGGTGTTGGATCACACCAGTCCCTTCACCAAAGAGCTGCCTGCCAAGCTACAGCACAAGGACGAGTGCTACTTCTTTACGCTGATGAATCCCGATATCCATCCTCTGCTTGGCGTGCGACGCTCGACGCTCATCAACACGGAGAAGATGAAGCTGGATCTGAATAGCTATCCGGAGATGTTGCCGGTCGCCTGGTATCACACCTTCGATGGAGGACGTGAGTTCTACTTGGCACTTGGGCATAACAAGGAAGACTATGAGGATCCGATGATCCTTAATCTCATCCGGCGCGGGATTATGTGGGCTAGCGGAGTACAGGAAATGCATTGAACGGTCCCGCGCAGAGCGGACGGAAGATAGGATTCCGATCCACATCCAACGATCAGTAGGCTAATAAGAAAGGCCCGGCATAAGCCGGGCCTTCTCTTTGTTGCTGGAATGCTAAGCGGAAGTTGCAGCCGCCTAGAAGTGGTATTTGACTGACAACTGCATGGCACGGGGATTGTTGCGAATGGGCGAGCTCTGAGCCGAGATCGAACCGAAGGTTGCGGGAGCGCCTACGCTGCTGGCTGGGTTAGACCAATAGGCAGTGTTGAAGAGGTTATCGGCATCAGCGCGGAAATTGATCTGATGCTCATTCCAGATGGTGAAGTCCTTGGTAACGGAAGCTCCGTAGGTCTGGAATCCTGGAGCCCGTTCCGAGGTTGGACGAGCGGTGCCGAAGGTTCCAGGTGCGGGCTGACCGTAAGCGCAGACACCATTGTCTACGCCGGCAGCACATGGGATAGCCGACGGGTCAGTTCCAAACCAGTTGTTGATGGAACGATTGACAACCTTCAATGGGCGATAGTGATTTGCGCGCTGAGAGTTGCCATTGACCATAGAGTTGTTAGTTGCGCCGATGTTGACAGGGAATCCGGTATAGACAATGCCTGTCATGCCCGTTTTCCATCCGCCGATTACCTCGTCGAGAATCCGCGGCATGTTTCTGCCCAACATCCGGCCGCGGCCGACCGGCAGGTCATACACCAGGTTGTAGTTAAGAGCGTGACGAATATCCTGTCCAACAGGGCCCCACTCTGAATGGAGATCGTAGACATTTTCTGCATAGGCGCTGGCGACGGAAACGCTTGGTACGCCATAGAAGCCGGTGCTGTTGGTGAGGCCCTTGCTGTAGGTGTAGTTAGCGGTGTACTGCAGACCATGCCATACGCGCTGGCGGAAGCTGACCTGCAAAGAGTTATAGTTCATGGAGGCGTTCGAGTCCGTGTAACGAATGACGCCGTTATAACCCACTCCTGGAGTCGTATAGAAAGGTGCCGGAGCCAAGGTGAGACAAGCTGCGTTAGGAGTGGCCGTGTTGACCGGTACCGGAGCTCCGTTGATGACGCAAGGATTATGCAGTTGGTTGCGCTGGTTTGCGGTGACCAGGTGCTGGCCCGACTCGCCGGCATAACCGACTTGAAGGGAAGCGGTGCTGCTGAACTGATACTCCACGGTCATGTTGTAGATGCTGATGTATGCCGGTTTGATCTTCTTATTCCAGACGTTATAGACATTCGACAACGCAGAGGCTGCTCCAAAGCCACCCTGCACGTTATAGAAAGAACCGGCGGTATTGCCCGAGCCAGGGAGATTGCCGCTGAGTTGGGAAGCCGACTGGAAAGGAAGATTGGTGGTCATACGGAGATTCGCACCGGTGCCTTCCATGTAGTTCTGCAGCCCGTATCCGCCGCGAACGACAAACTTGGGATTAACTGATAAGGCAAAACCGACGCGGGGCATGATGCTGCCATAGTACGGATCAACCAAGCCGCGACCATATCCGGCAGCACTAGCCGTGATGCAGGGCAGACCGAAGGGCTGGCAAACGGAGGTGTTATTGCCGTCGATGATGATCCTGCTCGGGTTCGCGGGGTCGATGGTCGACATTTTATGGTTGACCTCATAGATCGGCTGCGAGTACTCGTAGCGGACACCGAGGTTGAGGGTGAGGGTGGGAAGAACCTTCCAGTCGTCCTGGATGAAGTAGGCATCGCGCCACTGACGCATACCGACTGGACCGGCGACGCCGCCGATGCTCTTGAAACCGGCGCGGTTCAGAAGGAAGTCAGCAGCCGTGTAGCCGGTGCTATGTCCGTTGGCAGGAGCGGTGGCGCTCGAGGTTCCAGGGCCTAGATAGAAGAAACCGCCGAGTGAGCCATCATTACCTGGGTAAAAGTTGTTCTGTTGCTGACGCAGGAACTGCACACCAAATTTGAAGGTGTGGCGGTTCTTGAGCCAGGTGAAGTTGTCACCATACAGGAAGGTATTGATGGTGTAGTTCGTTCCGGTGTTCTGGTTGCCGAGAGTGGTGTACTCGTTCCCGTTTGTTACGGTAAAACCCTGAGGGCTGGCGGAGTTTGTGAAGCCGAGTGCGGAAAATCCGGCAAACTGCTGATTGACCGGATTGCTGCTTCCGATACCGAGCACGCTGTCTCCCCTCAAGCCAAAGGCGCCGGTAGGATCAAGCAAAACTGCGCCGTTGTTCTGAATGCGGGTGTAGCCGGCGCGAAACTCATTGACCATTGCTGAGTTGAGGCTATGGATCTCATTGATAGCCACGCCGCGTACCGGGAAGGTGGGAGCACTGGCAAAGCTGGTAGGAAGAACATTCTGGGTCGTCTGTCCCTGATTTGCATAGGAGAAGCGGACAGACAGGTTGTCCTTTTGCGTCGCCTTCCAGTCAACCTTGATATCGAACTGGTTGCCATAGTTACGCTGTTTGGTGGGACCAACATAGTTGTTGCGAGCCGGAGTATTGCTGGCATCCGGCGCACGGTTTGCACGCGGATAGAGCTCAGGATGAGCCAATAGATACTGCGCCGCGGGGTTGGAGATAGTGATCTGGTTATTGGCGTATCTGGGATTACCCGCGGTCGTCGCGTCGTACAACTCAATTAGACGAGCGTTATTCGCGCAGACTCCACCCGGATCACCAGAGCACATCAGAGCGGGGTTGAGCAGTTCAGAAAAATCGCCACTACGCATCTTGTCGGTGAGCACGGTCGCGAGTCCGCTACCACCGGAGTGATAACGGCCACCCTGGTAGTCGCCGAAGAAGAAGAGCCTGTCCTTGAAGATCGGACCACCAAATGTCGCACCGAAGATGCTACGCGTGAAGCTGGTTCTGGGAACAATGGTCGATCCGTGTTTGTTGAGCCATGAGTTGGCATTCAGAAGGTGATTGCCAAGGAAGTAGAAGGCGCTGCCGTGGAACTGGTTTGTGCCGCTCTTGGTCTGATAGATGATGTCGCCGCCAAGCACATTCCCGTATTCCGCGGGAGCGTTGGCAGAGATGACCTGCACCTGACCGATTGCGTCGACGCTTGGGTTATAGCCCGGAGTGTCATCCAACGTCTGATTGATGTTCATGCCATCCAGCAGGTACTGGTTGGTCTGTTGACGGTTACCGTTGACGGAGACGGAGCTATTGCTGCTGGCGCCGGCCGGATTGTTGCCGCTGAGCGGTCCGGAGATCGAGGCATTGCTGACGAAGCTGTTCGGCGAGGTGCTGATCGCGCCGGGAAGGAACATCGTCAGGGCATTGAGATTGCGGCTGACCAGAGGAAGATTCTCAATGGCGCGAGTATCCAACGTAGTGGCAAGGGTTGGACTCTCAGTATTGATTAGCGGAGCAATCTCAGCTTCGACGGTGACCTTCTGCGATTGATTCGCAACCCCCAGCTTGCCGTCAATCTTTGCAGTTTGACCTGTCTCCAGGGCGAATGGGCCATAGGTTGTTGTGGCGAACCCGGAAGAGGTGATCGTTACTTTATACTTACCGATCTGCAGGAAGCGAAGGCTGTAGATACCGTCGCTGTTGGTTGTGGTCGGAGTTTCAACTCCGGTGTCCACGTTCGTTGCGACGACACT
Source organism: Terriglobus sp. 2YAB30_2 (assembly GCF_052114765.1). Classification (NCBI taxonomy): domain Bacteria; kingdom Pseudomonadati; phylum Acidobacteriota; class Terriglobia; order Terriglobales; family Acidobacteriaceae; genus Terriglobus; species Terriglobus sp. 2YAB30_2. The sequence goes on along the minus strand of NZ_JBFRFJ010000009.1, from coordinate 109,516 downwards.
GGCGTTTGGAATAACGGCGCCGGAGGCGTCGGTCACGGTACCGTTGATGCTGCCGGTGATCGTCTGGGCCATAGCAAAGCTGCTACAGACAGCCAGGAGCAACATCGTCATGAAGCGAAAGAATCGAATTCGTTGCCGCATCGGTGTCTCCTAAAAGTGTTGGTGCTGCGTGAAGGTGCTGCTTTCTCTACTTCTTTGTTGTGGGAGCAAGTACCTGTAGCGGATCTTCCGGTACTGCCTCTTGCCCGACGGAAGATCGAAGTGAATGTAAGTTTTGGGCGAGACCGTGGCGAATCGACCACGTGTGAAATCCCGAGGTCGATGAATCGAAACTTTGTTGTGGAGCGAAGCCGGCGTCGGTTTCTGCTGTCAGCGTGGAAGGCCCGAGGGGGTGTGAGGCAAATCCCTGGGCAATGCCGGTTCTGGCGAGGATTAGCGCGGGAGCGGCTTCAGCTGCTCGCCCTCCTGCAGCGTCAGCAACCGTTTCGCGCAGACCTCCGGCAGCCATCTGGGCAAAGATGGAATGAGTCGCCGAAGCGGCAAGACAACAGAACAGAAAAATAGCGATGCGCTGGCTTAGTTTCACTTGCCACACTCCATAGGGGAACTAGGAAAACGGAGAAGCCAAACAAAGCGGACAGATTTTTACAGGCTTTTTGCGCGTTTATGGCGTAAAAGCTCAGTTTTTTGCTTGGGGGCAAGCTTATTTCCCTTGGCCACAGATGAACATCAGTCAAATGTCCTAGTGTGAGCCTCGGTGGAGGTATCTGTTTTCATTGGGATATACCGATATATCCCTTGTTACCGCTATCTTCGCTTTCCCCTTGGGTGTGCGGTTGTAAGGAGGGGGATAAAGCGCGCCCGTGCGAGACGAGAAATCTGATACGGTGTGCTATTCAGCCGGTATTAAGCCATGGCAGAGAAAATATGGATGAGGTATAAGGGTGCGTCTTCTCATCATTGAGGATGAAAAACGGCTCGCGGAGAATATTGCCCAGGCACTTCGCGAGGCGGGTTTTGCGGTCGACCATGCGGCCGATGGCATTACCGGGTCTCACATGGCGGTGCAGGATATCTTCGACGCCATCATCCTGGACCTGATGCTGCCTGGGAAGAGCGGCAAGCGAGTCCTGACCGAGCTTCGGCAGACGAAGTCCCGTACTCCTGTCCTGGTGCTGACAGCGCTCGATGGCAAAGAGACGATCGTCGACCTCCTCAATAGTGGGGCAGATGACTACCTTGCCAAGCCATTTGACCTGGGCGAGCTGCTGGCCCGCGTCAAGGCGCTTATCCGCCGCGCGAAGGGTGTCTCCTCTACCATCATCCAGGTCGCCGACATGGAGATTGATACTGTTCGCCAAACGGTAAAGAGGCGCGGTCAGGAGATCGACCTTTCTCCGATGGAATACCGCATCCTGCAGTACCTGTCATATCGTCCACGCGCGATCGTTTCAAAGCAGGAGTTGCTGGAGCATCTCTACGACTTCGAGTGGGAACATCATTCCAATGTCATTGAGGCCCACATCTCCAATCTCCGCCGCAAGCTGAACCTTCAAGGAACAGAGCCTTTGATCGAAACCCTGCGGCATCGCGGATACCGGTTGAGCGAGGAAGCTTCGTCGTGAACCAAGGGAGTTCTATTACGCGGCGGCTTATTACCGCTGTGTTGCTTCTGGAAGGGCTCGCCGCAGTTCTGCTGATCGTCGCTGTCATCGTCAATGAGCATCAGGATGAGTACCGTGCCTTCGATGCCAACCTCAGGGCTTCCGCAAACGCGTTTCTAGGGGCGGTGCAGGAAGCGGAAGACTCCTCCCCCAACATTGGCCTCGACGTGCGCAGAATTCCGCGAACGCCGCACGCGGTGTATCGCGTAACTGACGGTGAGGGACACGTTCTCGGTACCGAGGGGCCGGTACCTGAGCTCTCCATCGAGCCCGATTCTTTTCGGCGAGTCAAGATCCAGGGTCACTCCTACCGCTTCTTTGCTCTTGATGGAGAACGGGTCGTCGATCCCGGAACCGCCAGTGCTGTGGTCCATCAGGTGCACATCCTCTATGGACAGCCGGATGGCCGTGTGTGGCACGAGATCTGGGAGGCGACACGCTTTTTCATGGTCGCGACAGCGATCTTATTGGGAGTCACAGCAATTCTGCTCGTCTGGATGATTCGCAAGCTGCTGGCTCCGATTCATGTACTGGCATCCGAGGCAGACAAGGTGAACTCCGTGCATTGGAGCTTTACGGCTCCGGAGGTAGCGATGCACCTTACGGAATTGCGGCCGCTCGCGTCTGCTATTGAGCGAACCGTCAACCGGCTTCAGAGTTCGTTCGAGCAGCAAAAGCGCTTCACCCGCGATGCGGCGCACGAACTGAAGACAGACCTCGCCATCGTTAAATCGTCGCTGCAGTTACTCACCATGAAGGAGCGGAGCGTCGAGGAATATGGAAAGGGTCTCGGTATCGCACTTGAAGATTTCACGCGGCTGGAAGAGACGGTGCAGCAGATGTTGACGCTTGCACGCCTGGAGCAGCCGGCCGATGCTGTCTCGCCAACGAGTGCGCTTCACCAGGTTCTGCAGGACAACGTGACCCAGAGCGCCTCGTTTGCTTCGCTGAATAGAGTCACCTTGAAGGCCTCTCCGGTGGCAACAGTCTCCGTGCCTGTGGACGCGCGAGATGCGGCGCTTCTTTGTTCCAACCTGATCGTGAACGCTCTGCAACATAGCCCTGATCATGGGACGGTCGAGATTGCCCTGCGGTCTGATGGAACTACGGCAACATTAACCGTTCGCGACCATGGCGAAGGCATCACAGAGGAAGATCGTCCTCACCTGTTTGAACCGTTCTATCGAGGTGATCCGTCACGCAGCCGGAAGAGCGGTGGCACCGGTCTCGGTCTCTCGATCTGTAAGGCGATCTGCGATCGTGCCGGCGGAAGCATCGAGATCGACAACCATCGAGCCGGGGGCGCCATCGTCACGGTAAAGCTTCCTGTGTCGAACGGCCAACTTGAGCGAGGAACAGGCCGTTCCTAACGGCCGCGTTGCGCCTTCCCAGATTTCTTGCGCAAGTCGGCGAGTGTGCCGGCCGGTACCGAAGTTGTCTGACGCACCACCAGCTTCGTTTCCACCTCCCGCGGAGGAGAGGAAGAATCGAGCAGCGACGTCACGGCACTGGCGGCAATGTCTCGTCCGGACATCCGGATCGTGGTCAGCGGCGGCAACATGTACTCGCTGATACGAATGTCATCGAATCCGATCAGGGAGATGTCTTTGGGGATCGACAATCCTGCCCGTGAGAGCGCGTGCATAGCGCCAATGGCGGTCATGTCGTTCGAGCACATGATGGCGGTAGGTGGCTTGCTGAGCGCAAGCAGGTGCTCAACGCCGCGTTCGCCGCCATCCACGGTATGGTCTCCGTGGAAGATATAGCTCTCCGGCACACGCAATCCGATCTCGTCGACGGCGCTGCGAAAGGCCTGCAGCCGGGCAACAGCAGAGTGAAGCCGTTCCGGTCCGGAGATGAATGCAAGTCTCCGATGCCCGAGTACGGCCAGATGCTGTACGGCCTCGTGGATACCTTTCTGATAATCCACCCGGATCGTCGAGATCCCTTTCTTCTTCGGCGCCAGGTCGATAAAGACCATGGGGATACCCTGCGATGCCAGCCGGTCCAGCAGCGGCTCTTCAATGCCGAAGGTCATCACCGCAACGCCTTCGACTTTGCGCTCCAGCATGCGCTGCACGCACTGCTCCATGCGCTGCAGGTCATAGTTGGTTGAGCCGATGAGGGTCTCGTAGCCGACCTCGACGGCCTTGTCCTCGAAGCCCTGGATCAGCTCCGGGAAGAAGGGGTTGGTGATGTCGGAGATGATGACTCCGAGCAGCTTGCTGCGGCCTGATACCAGGGCGCGAGCCTGGGTATTGGGAACATACCCAAGCTTCTGAATTGATTCCCAGACCTTCTTTGCCAGGGCAGGATCGACGGACGGGACCTTATTGATGACCCGCGATACGGTTGCCACCGAAACTCCGGCCGCGTGTGCCACAGTGCGAATATCCAGACGGCTTTTAGCGTTCCTGGCGTCTGACCGCTTGCGTTTTTTCAAACCGATCGATCCTCATCTCTGCCCCGGCGCCTTTTAGCGCATTTTTCCTGTTGCTGGGTGTCCCGGAAGGCGTGTGCAATGGCGTTTTCATTAAGGAAAACGCCATTATAATTCGTAAGCTCTACACTACACCTTCAGGAAAAATGCTCTAGCCGCGCGTTAATGCCTGACGGATATCGCGCAGCCTGGTCTCGGCATCGATGCGGATCAGCTCGATGCCGGCAATCGCTGCAAAGTCTTCCATGTGCTCCATCGTAAGCGCCTGGCTGAAACCTGTGTGGTGTGCTCCTCCGGCATAGATCCACGCGGCTGCCGCCGTCTTCAGACTTGGCCGCGGAATCCAAACGGCCCGTGCTACCGGCAGACGGGGCAGATCGTGCTCCGCAGGAATAACATCCACATCGTTGACAATCATACGGAAACGGTCGCCCATATCGACAACGCTGGCAACAATGGCCGGACCCGCGGGTGTATTAAAGACCAAACGAACGGGATCTTCCTTGCCGCCAATGCCAAGAGGATGAACCTCAAGCGAGGGTTTGGCGTCGGCGATGGAAGGGCAGATCTCCAGCATGTGCGACCCCAGGACCTTGGGCGTCCCGGAGAAGTCATAGGTGTAGTCCTCCATGAACGAAGTTCCACCCTCCAGACCCTGAGCCATCACCTTCATCACGCGGACCAGGGCTGCCGTCTTCCAGTCGCCCTCTCCGCCGAATCCATAGCCGTCAGCCATCAGGCGCTGTGTCGCGATGCCGGGAAGCTGACCCATGCCGTGCAGGTCTTCAAAGGTGTCGGTAAACGCACCGAAACCTCCCTCTGTCAGAAATGCGCGCAAACCCAGTTCAATGCGGGCGGCTACAGTCAGTGAGTCGGCGCGGTCATGCTGGCTCGCAATCGAATAGCTTTCGCGATATTCGCTGACCAGCCTGGCAACCTCCTGGTCGCTGAACTGCGCCATGCGATCTGTAAGATCGCCGATGCCATAGCCGGAGACGGTATACCCAAACACGCGCTGGGCCTCCACCTTATCGCCTTCGGTGACGGCGACATGGCGCATGTTATCGCCAAAGCGGGCAACCTTCAGGTTCTGAGATTCGTGCCAGCCGAGCGCCGCGCGGCTCCAGACGCCGATTTCGGTAACGGTCTCGGGATCGGCGAAGTAGCCGACAACGACCTTTCTGGGTAGACGGAGCCTGGCGGTAATGTGTCCGAACTCACGGTCGCCATGAGCGGCCTGGTTCAGGTTCATGAAGTCCATGTCGATGGTCGCCCATGGCAGCTCGCGGTTGAACTGGGTGTGGAGCTGCAGGATCGGCTTACGCAGCAGTGACAGGCCGGCGATCCACATCTTGGCCGGAGAAAACGTATGCATCCACAGCACCAGGCCAATGCAGTTCTTGCTGGAATTGGCCTCCTGGCAGAGGTCTCGAATCGCTTCAGGAGAGGTGAGCGTCGGCTTCCAGACTACCTTTGCGGGAATAGCTGTGTTGCTGTCGAGCGATGCGGCAATCTTCGAAGAATTCTCCGCGACCGTTGCCAGGGTTTCAGGACCATAGAGGTGCTGGCTGCCGGTCACAAACCAGATTTCCAGAGAAGCTGTCGATGCCATCGATACGTTTTCCTTTCGTATTGCCCCCTTCACGGTAATCGTTTACCCAAAGAGTTGCAAGAGAGCCCAGATAACCTACTTGTCTCTACTTGTTCCCGGTTCTTCAGAAAACGTATACTCACCGCAATTCCACATAAGGTGCGACATGCTGCAGGAACTGAAAGAGAAAACGCTCGAAGCCAACCTTGACCTCGTACGCCGCGGCCTCGTGCTCTACACCTTTGGCAACGCCAGCGGTATCGACCGCGAGAGCGGTCTGGTAGTCATCAAGCCGAGCGGCGTGGACTATGACGCGCTTCGCCCGGAACACATGGTGGTCTGCGATCTCGACGGCAATATCAGGGAAGGTGATTTGCGGCCCTCCAGCGACCTGAAGACCCACTTGGAGCTGTACCGCGCTTTTCCCACTATCGGTGGAGTCGTGCACACCCATTCGGAGAACGCTACGGCATGGGCTCAGTCCGGCCGCGAGATTCCCGCGCTGGGAACCACCCATGCGGACTACTTCCACGGCCCCGTCCCATGCACACGCGAGCTGACGGACGAAGAGATCAACGGTGATTACGTTCTGAACACCGGGTATGCGATTGCCGAGCGGTTCAAGGGTATCGATCCGCTGGCTGTTCCTGCAGTCCTGGTGGCCGGGCATGCACCCTTTGCCTGGGGTCGTGATCCGATGGATGCCGCACACAATGCGGTCGTCCTGGAGGCTGTGGCGAAGATGGCTTTTATGACCGTGCTGTTAAATTCCGCTGCAGGCGTGTCGCAGGCATTGCTGGACCGGCATTACTTCCGCAAACATGGCGCCAACGCCACCTACGGACAGAGGTAAGGAAAAGATGGCTATCGTTGCAGGCGCAGACTTTGGAACGCTCAGCGTTCGTGTGACCTTATTGGATTCGGAAAAGGGAAGACTTGGCACGGCGGTCGCCGAGTATCCGCTGCATCGCCGCCGTGAAGATCCGGACTATGCCACGCAGTCGCACGACGACCAGATGGAAGCCCTGGTGCGAGCCACGCGGCAAGTACTGGAGCAGACCGGCACAAGAGGTGAAGATGTCGCCGCGATGGCCCTGGATACCACCGGTTCCAGCGTACTGATGGTGGACGACGCGATGCAGCCCATTGGGCCGTACTATCTTTGGTGCGATCACCGCGCACACCGAGAGGCCCGTGAGATCACCGAGCTGGCCCATACGACGGGACTGGAAGCAATCGAGTGGTGCGGCGGCGTCTATTCCCACGAATGGGGATGGGCGAAGCTGCTGCACTGGCTCCGTAATGCAACCGCGGAGGAGCGCGGCCGGTTCGGAACCGCGATCGAGAACTGTGACATGGTGGCGGCAACGCTTACCGGTGTTACCGATCCCGCCGGCATCAAGCGATCCGTCTGCGCCATGGGCCACAAATGGATGTGGAATCCGAAGTGGGGAGGCATGCCTTCGGAAGAGTTCCTGATCAGGGTCGATCCGCTTCTGGCAGGCATTCGGGAAAAGATCGGGGGAGAATATCTGACCTCCGATCATATTTATGGAGGGCTGCACGCACATTGGGCCGACCGTATGGGCCTGAAGGCGGGCATTCCTATTCCGGTAGGCGCCTTCGACGCGCATTGGGATGCACTAGGAGCGGGCTGTAAAGAGGGCGATGTCGTCAACGTCGTCGGCACCTCGACCTGCATCATCGCCATGGCGGAGAAGACACAGCTCGTCCCCGGAGTCTGTGGCGTGGTTCCAGGCAGCGTTGACCCGCAGCTCACCGGTATTGAAGCGGGCCTCTCTGCCGTCGGCGACATCTTTGAAGCGATTGCCCGCCGTGCCGGGAAGAATGTGAAGGAACTGGCCCAGGGGCTGGAGAGCTACCGTGCCGGTCAGACCGGTCTGCTGCGCCTGAGCTGGGACAACGGTGACCGCACTGTGCTGGTGAATCCGGAGCTGGGAGGTATCACCCTCGGATGGAACCTCATTCATACGGCACAGGACGAGCTGCATGCTGCCATTGAAGGAACGGCCTTCCACACGCGCATCATCCTGGAGCGCATGGAAGAGTATGGCGTACCGGTGGAACGCGTCATCAACGGAGGCGGTATCCCGCAGAACAACGCAACTCTGAACCAGATCTATGCGAATGTTCTCAACAAGCCGGTGCTTGTGCCCGATGGTGTGCCTACCAGCCTCGGTTCCGGCATCATCGCGCTGGTTGCTGCCGGGGTTTACCCGTCGATCGAGGCCGCACAGGCTGCGCTCTGCTTGCCGTTCAAGACCTATATGCCAGAGGCGAAGGCGGCGGCTGTCTATGAGCGCCTGTACGCGCTTTACCGTAAGGTGTACTTTGCTTTTGGACGACCGGATGCATCTGCGGTGGTTTTGGGAGACGTTCTTCCCCAACTTCGCGAGATCGCCCGGGAGAGTCTGGAGCAATTCTCCTAATACTGTAGTGTTGGATAAATCTGCGAAAGCCGTTTTCTTCGTAGGAAAACGGCGCAAACAGTCAAAGCTTCGCTCTACACCTTTAGGAGAATGCTCTGGCGATGGACACAACAGGCAACGCCTGAAGCACACGAGGAGAAACAGATGTTCAAGCGGTGGTTGGCGACTGTGATGATGACTGGAATGGCGTTGCATGCCATGGGCCAGGTAACGAAGGCGGCTTTCGGCAAGATGCCGGATGGACAGGGAGTAGACGTCTACACCCTCAAGAGCCCGCAGGTCGAAGCGAAGGTCATGACCTACGGAGCGAAGCTCATCAGCATCAAGACGGCTGATCGCACCGGCAAGGTTGCCGACGTGATGCTGGGCTTCGATACGCTGCCCGAGTGGCTGAAGGACAAAACCTACAACGGTGCTGTGGTCGGCCGTTACGGCAACCGCATCGCTCTCGGCCAATTCAAAATCGATGGCCAGACCTATCAGGTGCCCACGAACGATGGCCCGAACGCCCTGCATGGCGGCCCGGTCGGCTTCGATAAGAAGCTCTGGACGGCGAAACAGGTGCCTAACGGCGTGGAGCTGACGCTCATCTCTCCTGACGGCGACATGGGCTTCCCTGGCAAGTTGACGGCGCAGGTGACCTATACGTTGAAGGGCAACGCCCTCCGCATCGACTACCGGATGACGACCGATAAAGCTACCGTCGTCAATCTCACCAATCACACTTACTTCAATCTCACGGGTGGAACGGAAGATGTCCTCGGACATCAGATCCACATCAATGCGGACCACTACACGCCCACCTCAAAGACCTTGATCCCGACGGGCAATATGGATGTTGTCGAGGGCACACCGATGGACTTCCGGTCGGCGCATGCGATCGGCGAGCGTATCGGCGCCAACTTCGAGCAGCTCACCGTTGCCGGTGGCTATGACCATAACTGGATCCTGAACGGGCCGAACGGCGTAATGAAGCTCGCGGCAGAAGTGGTCGAGCCGAAGAGCGGACGTACACTTACGGTTACCACGACGGAGCCGGGCGTACAGTTTTACTCCGGTAACTTCCTGGACGGTTCACTAACAGGGCGCGGCGGTGTGAAGTACACCAAGCGCATGGGCCTCTGCCTGGAGACACAGCACTATCCCGATTCACCCAACAAGCCAGGCTTCCCGACCACGCTGCTGAAGCCCGGCGAAATACGCACCTCGTCGACGGTCTTCACCTTCGGCGTTGCCACTAAGTAGTCAGATCCCTTTGAAAATGGCCAGACGTCTTACAGACGTCTGGCCATTTCAGTTCGCGCTGCAGCGCGAATGCCTTGCCTAAGGGGACGGCTTTTAGCCGTCCCGTATGAAGCTTCACAGGGAAAGCGGCTTCAGCCGCTGAGGGCAATGTGAACCTGCCCTAGATTCAGACACCACACTAGATCCCAGCATCAAGCGCCAGATTCAAGGCCAGCACATTCACGCGTGGCTCTCCCAGCAGACCAAACTGACGATCGGTGATGTGACCTTCCACGAACGTCCGCAGTTTGGCTTCGTCCAGATGGCGTTCCGCCGCGACCCGCGATACCTGTGCCAGTGCAGCAGCAGGAGAGATGTCTGGATCGAGACCCGATCCAGATGCAGTGACCAGATCCACCGGGACGTTGCTCACCTTCTCCGCGGCAACACTTGCTGTGACGCGATCGATCAATGCCTTGTTGGTTGAGGCAAGGTTTGATCCGCTGGATGCCGATGCGTCATAGCCGGCGCCGGCAGCCGAAGGCCGGCTATGAAAGTAGGTTGGCCCGGTGAAGGGCTGGCCGATCAGCTTCGAGCCGATCAGCTCACCCTTCTGGGTCACAAGTTGTCCATTGGCCTTATCCCTAAAGAGAAGCTGTGAGATCGCAGTGATTGCCAGCGGATAAATAATCCCCAACAGCACTGCGGTAACCAGGGTATAGAGGGTTGCGGTAATGAGATGTTTCTTCATGGTGAGTTCCTCTATGCAAGATGCATGGCGACGATGACGATATCGATCACCTTGATGCCGACAAACGGTACTATGATCCCGCCCAGTCCATACACCAGCAGGTTGCGCTGCAGCAGCGCGGCTGCGGACATCGGTCGGTAGCTGACACCGCGCAGTGCCAGCGGAATCAGGGCAATGATGATCAGTGCGTTGAAGATGATGGCCGAAAGTATGGCGGACTCCGCGTTGTGCAGGTGCATGATGTTCAATGCATTCAGCACAGGAAAGAAGCCCGCGAACATCGCCGGGATGATGGCGAAGTACTTGGCCACATCGTTGGCGATGGAGAAGGTGGTCAGGGCGCCCCGGGTCATCAGCAACTGTTTGCCGATGGCCACAATCTCGATCAGCTTCGTAGGGTTGCTGTCGAGATCGACCATGTTGCCCGCCTCTTTTGCCGCCTGCGTGCCGCTGTTCATGGCCACGCCCACATCGGCCTGTGCAAGTGCGGGAGCGTCGTTGGTGCCGTCGCCAGTCATGGCCACCAGCTTGCCCTCCGCCTGCTCGCGCTTGATCAGGTCCATCTTGTCCTTCGGTTTCGCTTCCGCCAGGAAGTCGTCAACACCCGCCTCCCGCGCAATGGCTGCCGCGGTCAACGGATTGTCGCCCGTGATCATGACCGTGCGAATGCCCATAGCGCGAAGCTGATCGAAGCGTTCGCGCATGCCGCCTTTTACAACGTCCTTCAGATGAATGACGCCGAGAGCCGCACCGTTCTCAGCGACGACCAGCGGGGTGCCGCCGCTGCGCGCGATCGTCTCCACGGCCTCGCGTACCTCGGCGGGCATCGGCGAACCATGCTCCTGCAGGTAGCGGGCGATGGCGTCGACGGCTCCCTTACGGATAGTTCTGCCTTCCACCTCGATGCCACTCATACGTGTCGTTGCGGAGAAAGGAACGAACTCCGCATGCATCTGTCCCAGCTCGCGTCCGCGAAGGTTGTACTTCTCCTTCGCCAGAACAACGATGGAACGTCCTTCCGGAGTCTCATCCGCCAGCGATGAGAGTTGAGCGGCGTCCGCAAGCACTTCGGCCTTTACGCCAGGAGCTGGTACGAACTCCGACGCCTGACGATTGCCGATGGTGATGGTCCCGGTCTTGTCCAGCAGCAGCGTGTTGACGTCACCGGCTGCTTCTACAGCGCGCCCGGAGGTGGCCAGTACATTGTGTTGTACCAGGCGATCCATACCGGCGATGCCGATGGCTGAGAGCAAGCCTCCGATGGTCGTTGGAATCAGGCATACCAGAAGCGAGACCAGAACAAAGACCGTCTGCGGCGCGGCGGAATAGATCGCGAAGGGCTGCAGTGTGACCACTGCCAGCAGAAAGATGATCGTCAATCCGGCCAGCAGAATATTCAGCGCGATCTCGTTCGGCGTCTTCTGCCGTTCTGCACCTTCCACCAGGGCGATCATGCGATCGAGGAAGGTTTCACCGGGGTTGGAGGTGATGCGGATCGTGATCACGTCGCTGAGAACCCGCGTTCCACCGGTAACAGCAGAACGATCACCACCCGCCTCGCGGATCACGGGAGCAGACTCGCCGGTAATTGCTGATTCATCGACGGAAGCGATACCTTCAATGACTTCGCCATCGCCCGGAATCATGTGCCCGGCGCTGACCTGTACGACGTCACCCGCCCGCAGTTGCGAGCTGGCAATCTGCTCGATGCCGTTCTTGCCAACACGGAATGCTGTTGTTTCTGATTTAGCCTGGCGCAGAGCGTCGGCCTGGGCTTTGCCGCGGCCTTCGGCCATGGCTTCCGCGAAGTTTGCGAACAGAACCGTGAACCACAGCCAGAGCGTGATCTGCAGATCGAACTGGAAGTGCCCACGCTTGGTAATGAGATTGAGAATGAGCAGCACTGTGGTGAGAACGCTGCCGATCTCCACCACGAACATGACAGGGTTCTTCATCATGACCTTTGGTGAAAGCTTCAGCAGTGCATCCACCGTGGCGCGGCGGACGATCTTGCGATCAAACATGGAGCGGCGTTTTGCGTGCGACATCTCCGGTCTCCTTAGAAAGTCTGTCCGGCGCCGAGCAGCAGGTGCTCAAGAATCGGACCCAGTGAAAGTGCAGGGAAGAAGGTCAAAGCACCGACAATCACAATGACTGCGGTTAGCAGAATCGTGAACAGCGGCGTGGTGACCGGAAATGTGCCGGAGGACGCCGGGACAATCTTCTTGCCGGCAAGGTTGCCCGCAATCGCCAGCATCGGGATGATCATCATGAAGCGCCCGAAGAACATCGCAATGCCCAGCGTGTAGTTGTACCAGTGGGTGTTAGCATTCAAGCCCGCGAAGGCGGATCCGTTGTTGCCGGTTGCCGAGGTATAGGCATAGAGGATCTCTGACAGACCGTGAGGCCCGTGATTCGCAAGACTGCTTAGGCCAAGATGCGGCATCAGCACCGTGACCGCGGCAAAGCCAAGAATCAATAACGGGAAGATCAGGACGTACAGCATCGACAGCTGCACATCGTAGGCTTCGATCTTTTTGCCGAGATACTCCGGAGTCCGGCCTACCATCAAGCCTGCGATGAAGACCGCGACAATCACGAAGACGAGCATGCCGTACATGCCTGCTCCGACTCCGCCGAAGACGACCTCGCCAAGCAGGATGTTCACCATGGGCACCATGCCGCCAAGAGGCGTAAAGCTATCATGCATGGAGTTCACCGCGCCGCAGCTCGCGTCGGTAGTGACGGTGGCAAACAGCGCGCTGTTGGCGATGCCGAAGCGTACCTCTTTGCCTTCCATGTTGCCGCCGGAGTGCAACGCGGAGACATGCTGATCAACGCCGTGCATCAAGGGATTGCCATGTGCCTCGGCCCAGTAACACGTCAGCACAGCAACAAAACACAACAACGCCATGGCGGCAAAGACAGCCCATCCATGTTTCGGAGAGCCAACCATTTGGCCAAGCGTTGCCGTCAGTGCCGCTGGAATCAGGAAGATCGCCAGAATCTGCAGGAAGTTGCTCAGCGGAGTCGGATTCTCAAACGGATGAGCGCTGTTCGCATTGAAGAACCCTCCGCCGTTGGTGCCCAGCATCTTGATCGCTTCCTGCGATGCAACCGGGCCCTGAGCGATGGTCTGTGTTGTGACCGTGGTCTGTTTTCCATCTGTTCCGGTGACGGTCTGCGGCTCGACGAGCTTGACCGTGTCGTACGGTTTCAGGTTCTGGACCACTCCCTGCGAGACCAGGACCAGAGCGAAGATCGCTGACAGCGGCAGCAGGACCCAGAGGGTTCCGCGCGTGAGGTCAACCCAGAAGTTGCCAAGTGTCTTCATCTCGCGCCGCGCGATGCCACGAATGAAAGCGATTGCGAGTGCAAGTCCAACCGCTGCCGACCAGAAGTTATGCGTGGCCAGGCCAAGCATCTGGGTCAGATAGCTCATCGTGGACTCAGGCACATACGATTGCCAGTTCGTATTCGTAGTAAACGAGATTGCGGTGTTCAGGGCAAGATCCGAGGCTACGCCTGGCAGGTGCTGCGGATTTAGCGGTAGCACCTGCTGTAACCGTTCTACGAGGTAGGTCAGTACCAGCGTTGCGGCGCTGAAGACCAGCATGGCCGTGGCGTAAACGCCCCAGCTCATCTCTTGTTCAGGATTAACTCCGGTCAGGCGGTAAAGTAAACGCTCACATGGGCCGAAGATAAAATCGAGTGGTGTACGTTGTCTTTGGAAGACGCGCGCCATGTAAGCGCCGAGTGGTTTTGTGAATAGCAGGACAGCGGCAAAGAAGACCACAATCTGAAGCCAGCCATTGAGAGACATTTAGAACTTCTCCGGGCGAAGCAATGCGTAGACGAGATACGCCATCAGTGAAAGCACAATGGCGAGAAGAACGCAGTTGAGAATCATTGGTTCTTTCCTTTCAGCCGCGCACAGCCATGGACATACAGAAGGCTGAGCGGAAAAAGAAGGATGAGCGTAATGCCTGCGATGACATCGGGCACGGTGTCCCCCTCGGGCCAATTACCACTGGCCCTGTTTGTTACCCCACCAGAAGACAAGCCCGAGCGTTGCAGTCGGCTGTTGTTTAACCAGCACGCCCACCCTGTCTGTGGTGAAGAAGTTTTGGTTGGAAAAATCTCTGCGGTACTCAGCACGGGCCAGCATGCCCGGCGCAAGCTTACGATCGGCGACGAAAGTGAACTCCTTCAGAGCCTGTGTCTTTCCACTGAATAGAGCTCCGCGGTCGTCGAAGTACTCAAAGCGGCTGCCGATACCCCAGTCCTTCGGAAGCGCATAGCGTATATAGGCCGCCACAATCGCCACATGCGCGGGGTTCGACTCCTGCTGCACACGGCTAATCACGTAATCTGCTTCGCCTACCAGCGTGAGCCTGGGGGTTACGTTCCAGGTCGCATAGGTGTCGAAGATGTGGTTCCGTCCGTTCGGAGCCGGCGTGATGTTCGTCGTTGGAAGGCCGGGCTGCGTGGGGTAGGTCGGAGCCCCCGGGTTATCTGTCGGCAGGACGTCGCGCTGCTCCTGGCCAAAGTAGTAGTTCACGTTCCATGACACGGTGGAAGCGGGCTTGAAGTTAAGGATGAAGGCCTGGGATTTGAAGCCGTTGAAGTCCTCAGTCTGCTGCGCGCCGTTCACCAGCCAGTACGTGACGTTGAGTTTCGGAGTGACGTTGTAGTTTGCGCGGACACCCATGTGGTAATAGGGCAGATAGTTGAAGGTGAACGAGCGAGAATAGGCGATCTGATCCTTGGTGTAGTTCCCCTCTACTCCCAGGGCGCTGGCGAACTTACCGAAGTCGATCTGCAGTCCACTCCCGACCGGGGCAAGATAGCTGCCGTAAGCCTGGAACAGATTGCGCCAGACCTGTGTCCGCTGCTCGTTCGCATAAGAGCCCTGCAGTGTCTCTGTCGCCTGGCCAAACTGCAGGTCGAGGCGTCCGCCAAAACGGCTGTCGATGGTGGGAATACGCTCCACGACCAGGGAAGCCTGGTTGATGCTGAAGCTATTGCTGGTGACATCGTAGACACGCAACAAGTTGGCGCGTCCGATGGGCTGGTTGAAGTTGTAGCCGTAGTAGCCGTCAAGACCAAAGCCGAGCGTTGTTCCGTGCAGGAGGTCGTCCACCGTAGCCGGGGCCGCAGCGGGTGTGGATGCGACCGTAGTTGCCGTCGGTACAGCCGGTGCTGGAGCCGAGCTCGAAACAGAAGGCGCGGAGGAAACAGGGGCCGGAACGCCGGTTGTTGGTGCGGCAGGTACGGTCGCCGAGGTAGCTTCTGCCTTCTCCAGGGCATCGAGCCTGGCTGCCAGGCGAGCAAGCTCTGCCCGCAGCTCTGCGATCTCTGCCCGTCGGGCGGCTGACGGATCCGGCGCTGATTGTGCCGTCAGCGGGAAGGCTGCGAGAAGGAGAAACGCTACAGTGCTGGCCAGAATCTTCATACGAACCCTGATATAGATTCAACGGCCAGGGTCCGTATGAAATTCATAGGAAAAGCGTTAAAAAGTCATAAGAGTTCATCCCGGCCCTCAGGATTGAACCGGTAACCGACCCAGGGTTCGCTCTGGATGTACTTGGAGTCGTCCGTCTCGATCTTCTTACGAAGCTGGGCCACCAGCACGCGCAGGTATTCCGGCTGATTGGCTCCCGCGACGCCCCAGATCGCCCGCAACAGGGTCTTGTGGGTAAGCACCTTTTGCGGAGCCTTCGCAAACAGGAGCAGCAGATCGAACTCCTTCGGCGAGAGATGGATGTGCTCACCGCGCATCGTAACGGTATGGCTGTCCTGGTCGATCTCGAAGTGACCGACATGCAGCACGGGGTGTGGTGTGTCTTCCGTCCGTTGGCTGCGGCGCAGATGAGCCCGTACCCGGGCTAACAGCTCCGGTGTTCGGAAGGGCTTTGTGACGTAATCGTCTGCCCCCTCGTCCAGTGCCTGCACCTTGGCCTCGTCATTGTCCCGCACGCTCAACACAATGATCGGTAACGTATGGGTCTCGCGAACCCGCTTTGTCAGTTCAATACCATCCATGCCCGGCATGGCGATATCGGTGATCAGCAGGTCGGGTACCGCCTGCGCGATCGTTGATAACGCGGAGCCTCCGCTCAAAGCCGTATTGACGGCGTACCCGCTGGCCTGCAGCGAAGTACGCAGCATGCGCAGGATCTGGGGATCGTCGTCCACGATCAGAATGTTGGCGCTCATCGAGACTCCTGGGTGATGATGTGCAGGTCCACATGCGGCGCTTCCGACATGAACTTCTGAATAGCCAGATAATATAGATACTTTTTCAGGCCGTGCAGGGCCGAGCGTCCGAACAGCGCCTGGGTAATGCGCTGTTCCTTGACGAAGGCCGCCGTGGCAGAGGCAACACTACTACCAGTTAGATGAACCACCGTGGCGCCCAGATTCGTGGCGAACTGGATGTGAGATTCCAGCGTCTTTTTGCGCTCAGGCTCTTTGTCCCGTTCGCTGTCGACGTGCAGGACGTAGAGCTCTCCGTCCAGAGCTTCGGCAAGCCGTGCGCCGCGCCCGATCAGGTCCCGAGCCTCCGGGTTTGCGCTGATGCACACTGCAATTCGTTCCGCTACGGTCCATTGGGGGCCGAGACGCTTGCGTTTGACATAGTCGTCCAGCGTTCGGTCCACAGCGCGGGTTACCCGCTGCAGCGCCATCTCGCGCAGGGCGATCAGATTCCCCTGGCGAAAAAAATTCGAGAGCGCCCGCTCGACTCGTTCTGAAGGATAGATATCGCCGCGGCGCATGCGCGTGATCAGGGCCTCCGGCGTCAGATCGCTGATTACGATCTCATCCGCCTTGTCCAGAACCCAGTCAGGGACCTGCTCATGAACTTTGATCCCGGTCAGTGCCTGCACCCGCATGCTCAGGCTCTCGACATGCTGGATGTTGATGGTCGAAAGTACATCGATCTTGTTTTCCAGAAGCAGCAGAACGTCTTCGTAGCGTTTCTTAGTGCGGCTTCCTTCAATATTGGTATGCGCTAACTCGTCTACCAGCACGACCTGGGGCATGCGCGCCAAGATGGCATCGACGTCCATCTCGGTGAAGACCGTGCCTTTGTATTCGATCTCTTTGCGGGGAATCTGCTCGAGTTTCTCGGCCATCTCCAGGGTGCCGGCACGGCCGTGGGTCTCCACGACGCCGATGACAACGTCTTCGCCACGGCTGCGCCGGCGCACGCCTTCACTCAGCATGGCGTAGGTCTTGCCAACTCCGGGAGCATATCCAAGAAAGACCTTGAAGCGCCCGCGTGTTTTCTCCGTGTCACTGGTCTTCAACCACTCTTCAGGAGACTTGCGATAGTCAGACAAGGCTTAGAATGCTCCTCATGAACTCGCGCAGGATCGTCGCCATTACGCGTTGGACGTTCTCCATTGTCGCACTGGCGGGAATCATCTTTGTCTACCGGCACTGGCTCCACGTCAATCCGACCACGGTCGCGCTCACGCTGTTGTTATACATCCTTGTGCTTGCCTCCACCTGGAGCCTGCGGCTCGCTGTCGTCACTTCGGTGCTGGCCACGCTGGGTTACAACTTCTATTTCCTTCCGCCGGTCGATACGCTTACGATCGCGGATCCGCAGAACTGGCTTGCGCTATTTTCCTTTCTAAGTACGGCGTTGATCGGTAGCCGGCTCTCTCAAAAAGCCCGGGACGAGGCGGAAGACGCGCGCTCCCGCCAGCGAGAGCTCGAAACGCTCTTCGCTCTCAGCCGCGAGATGCTGGCCACCGATAACGTTGCCGCCCTCATTGACGGAGTTCCGCGGGCAGTCGTGGCGACCACCAAGGCGCGTTCCGCCGTCCTGTATCTGCTGGATGAGGACATCATGTTCCAGGCAGGAACGGAAGCGACCTCTGAGCATCAGCGGCTCTATCTTCGACAGGAGGCGCAGGATGGCAGCGGGATAATTCGTACCGGAGATGAAGTCAGGGTCGTATTGAAGGTCGGCGTGAAGCCTCGAGGCATCCTCATGCTGCGAGGAGCCGATCTCTCCGACGGCGCCCTGGAAGCGATCGGCACCATCATCTCCGTTTCGCTCGATCGCGCCAAGGCGCTCGAGAACGTGGCTCATAGTGAGGCCACCAAAGAAAGCGAGCGGCTTCGCAGCCTGATGATCGATTCCATCACTCATGAATTGCGTACACCGCTTACATCGATCAAGGGAGCGGCGAGCGCGCTGCTCTCCGATGAAATCCAAAAAGACGAGGACAGGCATGAGCTGTTGACCATCATCGATCAGGAGAGTGATCGCATCAATCGTCTGGTCTCCCAGGCAGTAGAGATGGCGCAGCTCGACGCGCGCCAGGTCCATATGACCTTTGAATCTGTGGATATCGACGATGTCATCTCCGGCGCCATCAAGGACGTGAGCTGGGTGGAGGAAAGAAATCCCATCGATGTACGTATCCGGCAAAAGGAACCTGTACGCGCTGACTTCGAATTTCTAAAGAAAGTGCTGGGAAATCTCCTCGAGAACGCTGCGAAATACTCCGCAGAAGGAAGCCCCATCGTTCTTACGGCCGAGGTGCAGGGGAACAAGCTGGCTATCAGTGTGGCCGACAAGGGAATCGGCATCGATCCGCATGAACAGAGCCTGATCTTTGATCGCTTCTATCGCGCTCCGATTCACAACCAGCGAATCTCCGGTACAGGGATGGGGCTTTCGATCAGCCGCTCCATCGTAGAGGCACATGGAGGTTCTATCGATGTCGTCAGCCGGCCAGGTGAGGGATCGGTCTTTGCCTTCACCATTCCTCTGGCTGCTCCTCAAGTCACGTAGCTCAGGAAAAGCAACTGGTTGCTGACCAGCTTCATCCGACTCTCACACACTCATGACAATGAATGGAATTAGCCGATTTTTGCTGACGGGCTCACTTTTCTGCCTGTTGCCGCTTGCATCCGCCGCGCAACCCGCTATCCAGCCGGCTTCCGCTGAGTTTTTACTAGCTGAGAGTGCGGTGCAACTGCTGCCCGACAGCCCTGGTTTCGTGCGTTCTGCTGCCCTGAACGCTGAGGCACAGAATACAAGCACGATCGAAGCGGCAGAGGTTGCCCCAGCCATCAAAACCAATGTGGCCAGGAAATATACGCGTATCATTCAGCCGGGCCAGCAGGCCCAGCCCCTTACGCCAGGCGACAAGCTGATCCTTGGTATCCGCAGCCAGACTCGGCCAATGTCCCCTGTAAGCTGGCTCGTTTCAGCGGGCTTGAGTCATCTCAGGGATGGGCGTCCGCACTATGGAACTGACAGCGGAGCCTTTGGTGAGCGTTTAGGGGCCGCAGCTCTGAAGCAGAGCACGCAGTCGGTTCTGGTACTTGGTGTCTTCGCCGGCGCGTTCCACGAAGATCCTCGCTACTACAGACAAGGCCGCAGCCACTCATTCATGAAGCGCGCCGTCTATGCCGCGTCGCGTGTCCTCATTACCCGCACCGACTCCGGCCAGCCGAGCATCAACTGGGCGCAGATCTGCGGTATGGCCGGTTCTGCCGCTATTACGAACCTCTATGAGCCCGAACGCGATACCGGGTTTACCCCGACCGCACGTAGCTTTGGGGATTCTTTTGTTACCGGTGCGGCGTCGAATGAGCTGCGCGAATTTGTGGCCGATGCTATCGCTATGATTCGTCGCAAGAGGTAGAAAATAGGGACCGCGCTAGAGTACTCTCGCATGGAACTCATATGCCGAACGCCGCATCCGAGACGCGCCGCGAGCTGACCATTCTTGGGCTGCTTTCGCCCTACAAAAGGCAGCTCTGGCTCGGTTTGCTCGCAATCGCCGGCGAAAGCATTGCCGGGTTGCTCGAGCCCTGGCCTCTGAAGATCGTTCTCGACAATATCTTCAAGGGCAAGGATATGAGCGGCTGGCTCAACCGTTTCGTCCACTTCGTCGCGGGTCAGTCCACACAGGGTATGCTGATGTTTGCCTGTGTTGCGGTTCTGGTTATCGCCGTCATGGATGCGGGCTGCAGCTATGCGGAAAAATACCTCACTACCAGCGTAGGCCAGTGGGTAACGCATGACCTGCGTCGCATGATCTATACCCAGGTGCAGCGGCTCTCGCTTTCGTATCATGACCAGCAGCCCACCGGCGACCTTATCAGCCGCGTCACCAGTGATATCGATGCCATCCAGACATTCATCGTATCCGGCCTGCTCGGCATCCTGGTGAATGTTGCCACCCTGGTGGGCATGATCGGCGTGATGTTTTACATCAACTGGGAATTCACGCTCATCGCTCTGGCTGTTGTGCCAGTGCTCTTCAGTATCGTCTACACCTATACCCGCAAGGTGAAGAAGGCCTCCCGCGAGGTCCGTAAGAAAGAGGGCCGTCTCATCTCGATCGTTTCCGAGGTGGTGAACTCGGTGCGCGTGGTGAAGGCATTCTCTCGGGAAGACTACGAGATCAGGCGCTTTGAAGGGGAAAGCCTGGAAACGGTACAGGCGGCGCTCACGGCTCGAACCCTGAAGGCAAGACTGGTGCCGATGGTGGACATCATCACCGCGGTCGGGACGTGCGCGGTACTGTGGTTTGGCGCCCGGATGGTTCTGGCCGGAGATCTTAGCGCCGGCTCGATGGTCGTTTTCATCTTCTACCTGGGCAAGATGTACAAGCCCATGCAGGAGATCTCCAAGACAATGGACGCCTATTCCAAGGCAGAGGTCGGGTACGAGCGTGTCCAGGAGATCCTTACCAGCCATGAGGAGATTTTAGATATCCCTGGCGCCAAAGTTGCTCCATCGTTTCACGGCGAGATCGATCTAGAGAACATCGACTTCTCCTATAACGACGAGAAGAAGATCCTGTGCGGCGTGAACATGCACGTGGAGCCCGGGACCATGGTGGCGCTGGTTGGCCACACAGGTTCCGGCAAGACGACGATCGTCAATCTGATCGCGCGTTTTTATGAACCGGAACACGGTGTGGTTAAGATTGACGGCGCCGATATCCGTACGTTCAAGCAGAAGTCGCTGCGTAGCCAGATCAGCTTCGTGTTGCAGGATACGGTCCTATTCAGTGGAACGATCTGGGACAACATTGCCTACGGGCGGCCGGATGCAACCGAGGCAGAGATTGTCCGTGCTGCCGAAGCCGCCAATGCCATGGAGTTTATTCAGAAGATGCCGAATAAGTTCAATACCGTCGTCGGCGAACGTGGCATGACTCTGAGTGGAGGCCAGCGGCAACGCATCGCGATTGCCCGGGCAATCATTCGCAATGCTCCAATCCTGATTCTCGACGAGCCGACCTCGGGTCTCGATGCTGAGTCGGAGGAGCTGGTCTTTGAGGCGCTAGACCGTTTGATGGAAGGCAAGACCTCTATCGTGATTGCTCACCGGCTCTCGACTATCCGCAGGGCGCACTGCATCTATGTGGTCGACGACGGCCGCATTGTCGAATCAGGCTCGCAGGAAGAGCTCATGGCGCGCGAAGACGGAGTCTTCCGCAAGCTGCACGACATTCAGTTCTCCGAAGAAGCAGAGGGCGCCGGCCTTTCTCAGGACACACCTCAAGGCCTGTCATCAAACTCCTGACGCAAGCAGGTTGATGACGGGACCCATGCCCTACAACTCCTTCAGTTCGCGGATGCGGCTTTCGACAATCTCCACATATGGGTCGATCTGATCGGCGGGGAAGTGGCCCGCACGGAAGGCATCCACCAGTTGCTTGTGGCTTAACCGGCCCAGCATCTCTCCCATCCAACGCGCATCATTCCGGGGAATCTTGTTGCCGATCCAGTCGAGATCGATACGGATCGCGTACCGTATGGGATTGGCGACGCCAATCAGGAAGTTCGGTGGTTTCGGCGTCGCGAAATCCACGTCGGTATCGCCGAGACGGGTGATGAACTTCGATTCCCGGAAGCTGCCGATATTGCCCTTTGACTGCGCCTTGGTCCAGCTCAGACCGTTGGTGCCGAAGGTTGCTCCGACGTCATTGACCAGGAAGATCTGTTCGCCGGACTTCTTGTCGGAATAAACCGCGTTGTTCTCGTCTTTCAGGTCCCAGTTGTTCATCACGGCCATCATCACTCGCAGGCCGTTGAACTCGCGTGTTCCTTTGAAGGGATTGTCGCCCCACAGCCAGATGCCGATCTTGTCCTGCCCGCCCGGTCTGCGCGAGAATCGGGCCTGCCGGATGTGCCCCTTCTTCGCATCGTTATCACCCCTCGAGAGCTTGATACCGGGGATCTCAGCAGCCTCCAGGACATAGTCGTCGTTGACGTAATAGCCCATAGACCAGAGGAGGCGCGACGCCACCACCTCCGGCCGTGCCTCCTCGCCCAGTTTCACGCGCCATTTCTTAGCCATGGCGTCGCGCACGTCGAACTTCGGGTTGGTCCCGTCGGTATCTTCCTCCAGAAATGTAAATGGCTCGGCCGGAGCCTTGTCATTTCCTCCCTGACCGGCATACAAGTCCAGCGACTCAATCTTTCCAGGCTCGTGCCACAACGTCGGATTGTGGATCGCCGAGACGGGGAGCGGTGCTTTCTTAGACGATTTCTCGACCGCTGCCTGTGGTGGATTCGCTGCTGCCGGCGATGTTGCAGGCTGCTGCTGTGAAATAGCTGTGAAAGAGAGAAGCGACAGGCTAAGGCTTAGTACAAGGCTGGCAAGGCGAGGCATGACGATCTCCGTACTGACTGCTTTCGATCTTTAAAGATTGGAAGCAGAATCTGGCGCCACCGTTGTTATGGTGCTTAGAAAACATCCAAGCAGTCAGGAAAAGCATCTGTCTTATGTGAGCACTCACGTGAAGCTCCTTGTCCAGCCCGACGATGGCATCAAGCCTCTTCTAGCCGCCATCAACAAGGCAAAGAAAACCATACGAATCCTTATCTTTCGTTTTGACCGGTTTGAGATCCAGAAGGCTCTGGTCGCGGCCGTCGAGCGTGGCGTTACCGTCCAGGCGCTCATTGCCTACACAAATCGTGGGGAAGAGAAGAACCTGCGCAAGCTGGAAATGCAACTTCTGGAAAGAGGCATCACGGTCAGCCGCACTGCCAATGATCTTGTGCGGTATCACGGCAAGATGATGATCGTTGACGACAAGGAACTCTATCTTTTCGCCTACAACTACACCCACCTGGATATCGACCTTAGCCGGTCGTTCGGTGTTGCCATCAGGACGGTGTCCACGGTGAAAGAGGCGGTCGAGCTCTTTGAGGCGGATGCCCATCGCGTTGCCTTCAAGGCAAAGTCAAAGAACTCAGGCCTGGTCATCAGCCCGGTTAACGCGCGCGAACGGCTGACCGACTTCATTCGCAAGGCGAAGAAGCGGCTCTCCATCTACGAAATGAAGATCAGTGATGCTGACTTCCTTCGCCTCTTGCAGAAGAAGATTGCGGAAGGGGTAGAAGTCCGCGTGCTATCCCGGGCCTCTGCCAAGAGCGATATCCTTCCGGTCCGGAAGATTGCCATGCGTCTGCATGCGCGGGTTATCCTGCGCGATTCGGAATCCGCCTTTATCGGCAGCCAGAGTCTGCGCAAGCTCGAACTGGAGGTCCGGCGCGAGGTCGGCGTGATCTTCAAAGACACGAAGGTGGTGAATCAAATCGAAGCCGTCTTCGACCGTGACTGGAAGAAGTCTGAGCCGATTGTTCCCGAAAATGCCATGGAGGCCGCCTTTGACGTCCCGGCGAAGAAGGTCGCCAAGGAGCTGGCCAAGAAGATTTCTGTTAAACCGGTCATCGAAAAGGTGCTGGACCGGGTGATGGATATCCGCGAGGACGCCCCGTTCGAGCCGGATGAAGTGGTCCAGACCGTCCGCGACGCTGTCCGGCAGGAGGTCCATGAGGCTGTGGCCGAAGCCCTGCGTAACCTTGCCCTGGACTGCGTCGGAACTGCCCCTGACGACCCAGAGCCGGAAAAGGAAAAAAAGGTTAGGCGGTTACGGAATGGCTGAACCAACCTTGTGGCGCTTAACCGGCTAGAGCATTTTCCCTGTAGGTGTAGTGCAGGGCTAGTGCATCTATGGGCGTTTTCCGCAAATGAAACGCCACTGCACGCTCCTCCCGGGATACCGAGCAACAGGAAAAATGCTCTATCCTTAAAGGTGGTATGCAGGCGGAGCCGCTTTTCGGGAAGAATCTGGACGAGTTGACCACCATAGTGGGTGGCGACACCCGTCGTGCGCGGCAACTGTGGCGGGCTCTCTACCGAGACCGTATCGCCACCCTTGATCCGCTTGCCGCCCGTCTGCGAGTACTGCTGGCAGGCGACGCTGAGGTGGGTTTACCTGTCATTGCGCAGACGGCCATCTCTGTCGACGGCACGGAACGCTACCTGGTGCACCTGGCGGACGGCGAAACCATTGAAACCGTCTGGATGCCCGAAGGAGAGGCCGACGGTTTTGATGGACGCGACCTTCGCAACCGAGGCCGCCTTGCCGACCAGGGATATCAGCGCGCCACCATCTGTATTTCGAGCCAGGTGGGATGCGCCGTCAACTGCCAGTTCTGTCTTACGGCGAAGCTGGGGGTAAAACGCAATCTCACCGCCGGAGAGATCGCCGGGCAGGTGGCTGCTGTACTCAACCGGCGCCAGATTCGTGTCGGCGTCGACCGCATCAACCTTGTCCTGATGGGCATGGGCGAGCCCTTCCTGAACTACGACGCAGTAATGAAGGCGATCGGCCTGATCGTGCAGGGAATCGGCATTCCTGCGTCGCGCATTACCGTTTCTACCAGCGGCATTGAGCCGGCAATTCGCCGTTTTGCAGCCGAAGCCATCCGGCCGAATCTCGCCCTCAGCCTGAACGCTCCGAACGACGCCATCCGCGAGCAGGTGATGCCCATCAACCGCAAGTGGAAGATCGCTGAGCTGCTCGAAGCGGTGAAGACGATCCCGCTCGGCAAACGCGGCTGGATCAACGTTGAGTACGTCCTTCTTGGGGGCATCAACGATCAGCCCGAGCACGCCTTGCAGGTGCTGGAGCTACTGCGAGACGTCCAGGCGAAGGTCAACCTCATCGTCTGGAACCCGGGCCCTGGGATCGCCTACCGCCAGCCTGAGCCCGCCGATGTCACCCGTTTCCACCGCATTCTCGTCGATAACGGTATGCCGACCTTTACCCGACGCCCCCGCGGCCGCGATATCTATGCCGCCTGCGGGCAGCTGAAGCGGACGCTGGAGGAGCCGGAGTTGGTTGCTCTGGGTTGATGTTGGCTGATTTATGGTCTGGATTCCGCAACTATCCGATGCCGTCTGGCTCTGAGTAGGATAAACGCCGCGTCCCGACCGCGAATTTCTTGAAGGAGGTCATCTTCCATGAAGACCACCCGCGTTTATCTCGCTATCCTCCTCGCCATTATGGTCGTAACACCAGTCGTAATGGCTGTGGCTGCCCAGCAGCAGGAAGAGCAGGTCATCAATAAGCAGGTTCCCGGCCCTGAGCCGCCTGCGGATCGTATGCTGGCTCTCTATACCAGGAAACTGAATCTCACTCCTGATCAGCAGGCGCAGATGAAGCCGCTTCTGGAAGAGCGGCAGCAAAAGCTGACCGCGCTGCGCAACGACAACTCGGTGCGGGGAGGGCAACGCCTCCATCAGGTGAAGCAGATTCGCGATGACGAAGACAAAAAGATCAACACCATCCTGAGCGAAGAGCAGAAGAAGCAATATGCCCAACTCGAAGAGCAGCAGATTGAGCGCATGCGGCAGCATCGCCGGGGCCAGCGGGCGCTTGACGAGGTGCAGTAGAACATTTCCCTGTAAGGGGTAGTGCCGGGTTTGTGCATCTATGGGCGTTTTCCGCAATGAAAACGCCGCTGCACTCCTCTTCCGGGTTACACACCCAAGTCCACCGTTTACCGTTGCGGTACACAGGTCCTGTGGATCGCTCTTTCCGCATCTAACCGGACGTAGTTTGTATAAATACCTCCCCGGAGGATGGGATACCTGATGAAACCCCGTCTGCTCGTTTTTGCAGCTCTTGTTTTAACTTTTTTCGTTTCTGGAAAGTCATCGCACGCGCAGGCGGTGTACGTCGAAGGAACCGCGTCCCGCATCAGCAATTCTGCGAGTGACAACTGGGTCTTTGGGCCGACAGTTGGCGTCTACTTCGATCGTGGCGGCGCTCTTCCGGCTCACATCGGTTTGGATGCGCGCGGCCAGTTTCTCTCCAAAGGTTCGACCAGTGTCAGGAACTTCATGATCGGCCCACGGGTCTCGTTCGTTCCACACGTCGTGCCCTTCAAGATCTATGGTCAGGCGGAGATAGGGTTTACCAATTACTCGGTCAACTCTGCCCAGATCGATCACACGGGTTTTGGATATCAGCTCGACGCCGGGCTGGAGACAACGCTGCTTCCACATATCGACTGGCGTGTGATCGAGTTCGGGTATCAGAACCTTTCCACGGGTTCGACCACTTACCATCCGGTCAACCTCAGCACCGGTCTGGCGCTCCGTTTTTAAGGCTGCTGGGTCCGTTCCGCTAAAATAGAGGGCGGACCCATGAGCACAGACAGCAAATACACCCGCAATAACCCTTACCAGTCGCGCGTCCTTGTCAATCAGCGTATGACGCTTGCCGACTCCGAGAAGGAGACACGGCACTACGAGCTGGAGCTTGAGCCCGGCATGCACTACACCCCGGGCGATGCCATCGGCATTCTTCCCGAGAACCGCCCTCACGCGGTGCACGACGTGCTGGAAGCCCTCGGATATACCGGAGAAGAGCGCGTTCTGGACCACTACAAGGTTGAGATCTCCCTGCACGAGGCCGTGCGTACTCGCCTCGGCATCGGCAAGCTGTCCCGCGGTAGCGTGACCGCCCTGGCCAAGATGGCCGACGGTCATCCCAAGGCGGAAGAGCTTCGCAAGTACACCCTTCCGGAGAACCGCTCCCTCGCCGAAGAGTATGTCTGGGGCCGTGAGTTCATCGACCTGATTACTGAATTCCCGGGCATTATCAAGAATCCGCAGGATCTCTTTACCGTGCTGCAGCGCCTGACGCCGCGCATGTACTCCATCGCCTCCAGCCAGGAGATGAACCCGAACGCAGTGCATACCATCGTGCGCGTCATTCGCTATGACACCCATGGTCGCGAGCGTCAGGGGCTCTGCAGCGGCCACCTCGCCGAGCGCGCTCCCCACGGACACAAGATGCCCGTCTTCCTGCACGAAAATAAGAACTTCCGTCTTCCCGAAGACTCCAACGCACCGATCATCATGATCGGCCCCGGCACCGGAATCGCGCCCTTCCGCGCGTTCCTGCAGCATCGCCAGGCGCTTGGCCACAAGGGCAAGAACTGGCTCTTCTTCGGCGAACAGCGTCAGGCCTCGGACTTCCTGTACCAGAGCGATCTGGAAGCCTGGCACAAGGACGGCCTGCTGAACCATTTCCACACGGCCTTCTCCCGCGATCAGAAGCAGAAGGTCTACGTGCAGGATCGCATGAGGGAGCATGCCGCCGAACTGTACAAGTGGCTGGAAGAGGGCGCGTACTTCTACGTCTGCGGCGACGCCAGCCGTATGGCCAAGGACGTCGAGAACGCTCTGCTGGATGCCATTGCCATGGGCAAGCACGGCACTCTTGATGATGCCAACGCCTACCTGGCCGAGCTGAAGAAGCAGAAGCGCTACCAGCGCGACGTCTACTAGGGGTATATCGACAATGTCGGAAACCCATACTCTGGGTGCCCCATCCATTGCATCGCAATGGGTGGGATATTCGCGAGGCACCCAGCCGTTTTAGCTGTGCTCTAGAGCATTTTCCCTGTAGCTGGGTATCCCGGAAGAGGAGTACAGCGGCGTTTTCATTGCGGAAAACGCCCATAGATGCGGAAGCCCTGCGCTACACCTACAGGGAAAATGCTCTAAGCGTCTCAGATCGATCAAATTCGTCGATACACTCTTAGAACATGCTGTTCGAAACGACAACAAGGCCCGGAGAGGATGCTCTCCGGGCCTTGTTGTTTTGGTCGAAATCATGGGTCAGACGCGGAAGTGGTCTGACCGCCACTGCTCAATGGCCTGCTTGATCTGCTTAGCCGACAGGTCTTCATTCCATGTCCGTGCAGCCAGCACCGGCAGCTCCTCATCGGAGGCGAACCGCAGCGCGATTAGTTGGCGCTCGTTCAATTTGGCGATGTTTCCTCGCTCACTCTCGGGCAACAGGGCCGTCAGGCGAAGCTTTTCTTCCAGCCGGATGACGCGGTCCTGCACTTTGAGTGAGTACATCCGCGTCTTGAGGGTGAGGAACGCAAGCAGAGGAGTCAATACTGCCAGGAAGATGTGCAGATCGTTTGGCCAGAGGAACGCATGCACGATGGCAACGATCGAGAGGATCGCCAGCAGAGGAAAGAGAAAGAGGTGGAACGGGGCATCCAGCCGCCCATGGTTCTTGTACGTCTGTGGTGCAGCCATCGTCGTTCAGGCTCCTTTACGGAATTGTGGAAGGGAAGACGACTTTCACACTACACCATCGCCGTTATGCTGAAGAGATGGCAACTCCAAAGAAGCGTATCGGCATTCACCTCTCCACCACCGGCGGTGTGTACACAGCCGTTACCCGCGCTGTCGAATGCGGCGCCAATGCCTTCCAGATCTTCTCTGCCAGCCCGCGCATGTGGAAGGCCGGCCCGGTGAAGCCGGCCGATGCCGCCAAGCTCAAGGAACTGCGCAAGCAGCACGATGTCGGCCCCGTGGCGATTCACGCCAGCTATCTGATCAACATGTGTTCGCAGACTGAGAGTGTTCGATCCAACTCCATCGCAGCCTTCCGTGGTGAGGTAGAGCGTGCCCTCGCCCTGGGAGCAGAGTTTCTTGTTCTCCACCCGGGAAGCTGGAAAGGGTTGACCCGGGACGAGGGTCTGCGGCTGGCCGCGCAGTCGATTGAGAAGGCGATCGATGGTCTGCCCTGGCAGGGAGCTGACTTCCGGATCCTGATTGAAAATACCGCCGGAGCCGAGTTCTCCCTCGGCGGTTCACTGGAGCAGGTCGCAGAACTCGTCGAGACGTTGCGTCCCTGCGCTCCGGTCGCCGTCTGCCTGGACACCTGCCACGTTCACGTCGCCGGCTATGACATCGTCAGCGAAGAGGGCTACGCCGAGACGACGCGGCAGATCGAGACCACCATCGGCTTCGAGACCGTCAAGGTCTGGCACTGCAACGACGCCAAGGCCGGGCGCGGTTCGAAACTGGACCGCCATGAGCATATCGGCGAGGGCACGATCGGCGCTCCAGCCTTTCGCCGCCTGCTGCGCGATGCCCGCTTTGCCCACTGCGCTTTCCTGGCGGAGACCCCGGTGGACGATCCGGGAGACACTCTGCGCAACGTCTCGGCACTCTGGACGCTTGCCGCTGGGTAAATAAAGTTGTCGCCCCCGTCGTCTTCGCGCGACTTCGCCCGTCTAGATGGGGTAGAAGCAACTGGGGGAAGAGCACATGAAGCTTCATTACATTACCTTGACAGGTGCGCTCGCTCTGGCGAGCGTTGCGATCGCACAGCAGCCGGGTCCTGAGGCAGGTCCGCAGGGACCGGGAATGCGCGCCGGACATGGCCCGATGGGCCCTATGGGACGCGGCATGGGAATGCGCCATGAGGTGGTCAGCAACGCTCCATACAGCGCTACCTTCACCGACACCCGTACTGAGAAGCTGCAGGACGGCTCCGTCCTGACCCACACCTCCACCCGCACCGTCGCCCGCGACACCCAGGGCCGCCTGCGTGAGGAGATCACTTTCGAGCCGCGCCGTGGAGCGAAGGTTGCCGCTGCAACCAAGAAGACCGAGGTTGTTGTCTTTGATCCGGTCGCCCAGACCGTTACCCGCTGGAACAACGAGAACAAGATCGCCCATGTGATGTCTCTTCCGCAGGGTGGTCACCGCGGTCCTGGTTTCGGGCCCGCTGGAGCCGCCCACCAGGGCGGACCCGAGGCTGGTCCCCGTCCGGCCGGCTTCGAGCGTCCCGGACGCGAGCGCGAGGGCGTGAGCTTTGCCTCCACAGACCTGGGCTTCAAGACGATGGATGGCCTGTCGCTCAGCGGCCGTAGAGTCACCCGTACTATTGCTCCCGGCGTCATGGGCAACGATAAAGAGATCGTCGTCTCTCACGAGAGCTGGTTCTCGAACGACCTGAAGGTGGTGATCTCCGAGACGGATACCGACCCGTTTGCCGGCAGCCACACCTTGGTAACCTCAAATCTCTCCCGCAATGAGCCCGCGGCAACCCTGTTCAAGGCGCCTGAAGGCTACACGGTGCAGCAGGATCAGCCCCGCTTCGGCAAGGGCGACGGCCGTAACTTCGGCCCGCGCCGCGGACCCGGCGGTGAGCAGGGACCGATGGGTCCCCAGCAGGGACCGATGGGTCCCCAGCAGGGACCGATGGGTCCCCAGCAGGGACCGATGGGTCCCCAGCAGGGCGGCCAGCTGCCTCCGGCCGGAGAATAAGCCCGTCCGATTCGTTTCTCCTCGAAGCCCGCCGGTCCATTGGCGGGCCTTCTCTTTTGTGCCAAAAGTGCTAGGGCGTGTCATCAAACTCGTGCCCGTCAGCGCCGGGAGCAGATTTTTTCGAGATCGAGGAGCGAGGAGAGAACTGCCGGTCCACTGGAACGACGAGTGACAAAGAGATCGGGAATCGGGGTCCCCAGTCAGCCTTGCTGGCTGGGTGAAGAAAATCTGCCCCGGCCCTTCGGGTTGCGGCGCAAATTCGCCCATACTTCGTTGTCGGCCTCGACTGTGGACACCCGCCACAGCCTTCGGCCTCCGCCTTGTCTGGACCAATTTGCGCTCGCAACGCTGGCGGCAGGAGTTTGATGACACGCCCTAGACTCACCCTTTTCTTTACAATCGATGATGTATGTCCATGGAAGAAAAGCAGCAGCGTTATAACCCCGCTGAGATTGAACCACGCTGGCAGCAGCGCTGGGACGCGGATCCCAACCTCTACGCCGCCGAGCCCGCAGGCAGCGGCAAGCCCAAGTATTACGTGCTGGAGATGCTGCCGTATCCCAGTGGCAAGCTGCACATGGGCCACGTTCGCAACTACTCCATCGGCGACGCCCTGGCGCGCTTCATGTGGATGCGCGGGTACAACGTCCTGCACCCCATGGGATGGGACTCCTTCGGCCTGCCCGCCGAAAACGCCGCTCTGAAGAACAACACCCCGCCGCGCGAGTGGACACTCTCGAACATCGCCGAGATGCGCAAGCAGATGAAGCGCATGGGACTCAGCTACGACTGGGAGCGTGAGGTCACCACTTGCCTGCCTGACTACTACAAGTGGAACCAGTGGTTCTTCCTCCGCATGTTCGAGAAGGACCTGGCTTACAAGAAGAGCAGCAAGCTGAACTGGTGCCCGCAGTGCGCCACCGTGCTGGCCAACGAACAGGTGATCGATGGCCGCTGCTGGCGGCACGAAGATCAAATTGTCGAGCTGCGCGAGATGGACCAGTGGTTCTTCCGTATTACGCGCTATGCCGACCAGTTGCTCGAAGGTCTGGACAGCATGCCGGGCTGGCCCGAGAAGGTGCGCACCATGCAGCGCAACTGGATCGGCCGCAGCGACGGCACCCTCGTCGACTTCGCTGTGGAAGGTCACGACTGCCCGATCACCGTCTTCACCACGCGTGTGGACACCATCTTCGGCGCCACCAGCGTTCAGGTAGCACCAGAGCACGCCGCTGCTAAGGCATTTGCCGCTGAAGACGCGGAACTGGCGAAGAAGATCGATGAATTGCTCGCCCAGCAGCAGGCAGCACGCGAGACCGGCGATATCGGCAACATCGAGAAGCACGGTTATCCCACCGACCGCTTCGCCGTAAATCCCTATAACGGCGAGCGCGTGCCTATCTGGATCGCGAACTACATCCTGGCTGACTATGGCACCGGCGCCATCATGAGCGTCCCAGCGCACGATGAGCGCGACTTCGAGTTTGCGACGAAGTATGGCCTGCCGATCCGGAGAGTGCTCGCTCCCAATGTTGATGTGGCCGAGCAGCCCGAGCTTCCATATACGGCGGAAGACGATGCCGTGCTCATCGACTCCGGTGAGTTCACCGGCGAAGCCGCGCTCGAAGCCCAGCAGAAGATGGCGAAGCATGCCGAGTCGCACGGCTTCGGCAAGGCCACGGTTACCTGGCGCTTGAAGGATTGGGGCGTCAGCCGTCAACGGTACTGGGGCACGCCGATTCCGGTTGTCTACTGCGAGAACGATGGTATAGTTGCGGTTCCCGACGATCAGCTTCCGGTCCTGCTTCCCGACAATATCGAGATCACGCAGCAGGGCGGTTCACCGCTCGGCAAGGTCGCGGAGTTTGTCCACACGACCTGTCCGAAGTGCGGCGGCCCGGCACGCCGCGAGACCGACACGATGGACACCTTTGTCGACTCGTCCTGGTACTTCTATCGCTACACCGATGCGAAGAACGACGGCGCGCCATTTGACTCTGCCACGACGAACTATTGGTTTCCGATCGACCAGTACATCGGCGGCGTGGAACACGCCATTCTGCACCTGATCTACTCGCGCTACTGGACGAAGGTGATGCGCGATCTCGGTCTCATCGACAACGACGAGCCGGCGACCCGCCTCTTTACGCAGGGGATGGTCATCAAAAACGGCGCGAAGATGTCCAAGTCGAAGGGCAATGTCGTCTCTCCCGACGACATGATCGCGCAGTACGGCGCCGATGCTACCCGTATGTATGCTCTCTTCGCTGCGCCTCCTGATCGCGACCTGGAGTGGCAGGAAGAAGGCGTCGCCGGTATCAGCCGCTTTCTCTCGCGCGTCTATCGCCTTACCACCAAGTACGCTCCTGGAATTGCGACGATCGAAGACACGGCAGGGAACCAGGCGCTCACACCCGCCGGCCTGAAACTGTTGCGCAAGCTGCATCAGACCATCGCCAAGATCTCGCAGAACTTCTCCGGCCGCTGGACCTTCAACACCTGCATTGCTGCCGTTATGGAACTCGTGAACGCGATCGTCGACGCAGAGCCCGCGATGGACTCCGGCGAGGTCTCGACCGCTACGCAGAAAGAGGTCTTTACCGCCCTCGTGCTTCTGCTCGCTCCCTTTGCTCCGTTTCTGTCGGCGGAGCTGTGGGAGGTTCTGGGGCACTCCGGAGTTGTCTTCCGCCATGCGTGGCCCGAAGCTGACGAAGAACTCGCCAAGGAAGACGAGCTGGAGATCCCCGTACAGATCAACGGCAAGCTCGCAAATGTCGTCAAGGTGCCTGCCGGTTCCGGCGAAGATGTCATCAAGGAGACGGCGCTCGCCGATGAAAAGGTGGCCGCACGTATTGCCGGCAAGACGGTGGTGAAGATCATCTACGTGCCCATCAAGCTGCTGAACATCGTCGTGAAGTAGTCAGGATTCAATAGCACCACTGCACCCGTTGCCCCATTCTTTCGCGAAGCGAAAGGGGGGTATCGCACTTTGCGCGACTGTTTTGCTGTCGCGTCTGAGGCGTATCGAGAAACTCGATTTCACTGCAGAGTTATAGGGCGGGCCTTCAGCCCTTTTTCTCTACGGGACATCAGACCTGGGGCGATGCCCCAGGCTGGTATAGAGCGCGCCTTCAGCGCTTAGAACCGTGACACCCTTTTTGCTTTGTCATTTTGGAGCGTAGCGGAGAAATCTGCTTTTCTACGTTGGTTCGGGTGGTAAGGAATACCCGAGATGCCTGACAAACAAAACCGAATTGGACTCAGGCCTTAAACTGGAATCAAGGAAGGCGAAGCAAACCCTTGTCCACCTACCAGAGCCAGTCCAGTAAGACCATTCGCGGTACCCAGAGCTTTGTCGGCACGATGTCCTGGGTATGGAAACATCCTCTCCTGGTAGGTCTGGAGATCCTGTGGCGCTGGCTCTGGGGTATTCCCGCGTTATGGCTCACGGTGCGCACCACAAAACG
This sequence comes from Terriglobus sp. 2YAB30_2, assembly GCF_052114765.1. Lineage (NCBI taxonomy): Bacteria > Pseudomonadati > Acidobacteriota > Terriglobia > Terriglobales > Acidobacteriaceae > Terriglobus > Terriglobus sp. 2YAB30_2. The sequence goes on along the minus strand of NZ_JBFRFJ010000009.1, from coordinate 75,498 downwards.
AATCCTCGATCAGCACCCTGTCGACTGGGCCGCGCTGCAACACGCTTCGCTGCTCGATCCCATGCACGCTGCTGAGGTCGCCGGCGCAATCATCGCGGTACTCGCGGCACCAGTCACGGAAGCGCTCACCTGGCTGCTCCCTCTGCTGATGCTCACCTGGGTGGCGGCGCATACCATCGGCCGCACCATTGTGCTGCACCGTATCGACGGGGAGCTAGTCCCTCGCCCGGCTACCTTCCTGTTGCTTACGCTGCTGCGTCTTACAGCCCTCGCGCTCGCGTTCGCCGTGTGGTGGCGTTCGCTGCTCTGGTCGTCCACTATCACCATCGCCAATCCCATCGCACAGGGCAGGGAACCGAACCTCGTCGGCTACTGCGCGCTGCTCATCATCTTTTCCATGGGTGTCTTCGTCCTGTGGGGTGTGTTGAGCTGGGTCTTCTCCCTTGCTCCCTTGCTCGCGGTTGTCCGTCAACTGACCGCAGCGCAGGCCATCCGTGAGTCCTTCCGCCTGGGCGCACTGCGGCAGAAGCTGGTTGAGATCAACCTGGTAATGGGCATCGTCAAGATCGCGCTGATCGTGCTCGCGATGGTCTTCTCCGCGACGCCCCTACCCTTCCAGGGAGTAACGACAGAGAGCTTCCTGCACACATGGTGGGCCGGTGTCACCGTCGCTTATCTGATCGCGTCAGACTTCTTCCACGTGGCGCGTACGGTGGCATACCTTCAGCTCTATCGCCGCGCGACAGGGTGATGCCGGAGCACAACGCCGCTCTTTGCTGCTGCATCCTACTCCCGCAGCAAGGAGGGACAGCATGTCCTTTGGCCTGTATCTAGTTGGCTATATCCTTTTCATCGCCGGTGTCGCCTATGCGGCTCATCTGGCGCATGTCCCGCAGCATTGGATCTTCGCGCTGATTCTGGTTTTGGCCGGAGCCGGGGTGCTGACGGGCGTCAAGAATACGAGGCACAAAGACCCGGCCTAGGGCGGCGATTGGGCACATCGTAAAATAGGTTCGTGGACTCCCAAATCGCCGCTGACGCCGCATCGACTTCCACCATCGTTATTCTCGACTTCGGATCGCAGTACACCCAGCTCATTGCTCGCCGCATCCGCGAGTTCAATGTCTTCTCCGTGGTGTTGCCCTGCACCGCTCCGCTGAGCGACGTGCTTGCCCTGAATCCGAAGGGCATCATCCTTTCCGGTGGCCCCAGCTCGGTCTATGACGCCGACGCTCCTGCCGCTGACCCGAAGGTGTTGACCACCGGCATGCCCATCCTCGGCATCTGCTACGGTCTGCAGTTCATCACCCATCATCTCGGCGGCAAGGTGCATCCTGCGGATAAACGTGAGTACGGCCATGCGCGCGTCCAGATCGCCAGCCACAACCGGCTCTTCGCCGGCCTGCCGCAGGAGATCAACGTGTGGATGTCTCATGGCGACTCCGCTGTGAAGCTTCCCGAAGGCTTTACCCAGACCGCGCAGACTTCCAGCGCGCTGGCCAGCATTGCCAACGAAGAGAAGCGTATCTGGGCAGTGCAGTTCCATCCCGAGGTCAATCACTCGGAAAAGGGCAGCGAGCTGCTACGCAACTTTGTCATCGAGATCTGTGGCGCCAAGCCTGACTGGACTCCGGAACACTTCATTCAGTCCACCATCGAGCGCGTACGCGCACAGGTTGGTCCCAGAGGACACGCCATCTGCGGTCTCTCCGGTGGCGTGGACTCATCAGTCGCGGCCGTTCTGGTCCACAAGGCCATCGGCGATCGCCTCACCTGCATCTTCGTCAACAACGGCGTCCTGCGTAAGGATGAGTTCGCCAAGGTGCAGGCCACCATGCGCGAGAAGCTCGGTCTGAAGGTCATCGCGGTCGATGCGGGCGAACGCTTCCTCTCGCGCCTCTCCGGCATTACCGATCCCGAAGCCAAGCGCAAGATCATCGGCAACGAGTTCATCGCGGTCTTCGACGATGAGGCAGAGACGATCCTGAAGGACCTCGAAACCAAGGGCGTCGCTGAGCACGATGCCGAAGGCAACGAAGTCGCCTGGCTGGTGCAAGGAACGCTGTATCCGGACGTCATTGAGTCGTCATCGGTGAAAGGCCCGTCGCAGACCATCAAGAGCCATCACAACGTCGGCGGCCTGCCGGAGAATATGAAGCTCAAGCTGATTGAGCCGCTGCGCGATCTCTTCAAGGATGAAGTCCGCCGCATCGGCCGCGACCTCGGCATGCCGGAAGAGATCCTGGAGCGCCAGCCCTTCCCGGGCCCTGGCCTGGCTGTCCGCATCCTGGGCGAGATCACGCCGGACCGTGTCGCCATCCTGCAGGAGGCAGACGCTGTCGTCGTCGAGGAAATCAAAGCCGCGGGACTCTACCGCCAGCTCTGGCAGAGCTTCGCGGTGCTGCTCCCGGTAAAGACCGTGGGCGTAATGGGTGACCAGCGCACCTACGCTTACACATGCGCCATCCGCGCGGTGACCAGCGAAGACGGCATGACCGCTGACTGGGCTCCACTGCCGTACGAAGTGCTGAAGACTATCTCTAGCCGTATCGTGAACGAGGTGCGCGGTATCAACCGCGTAGTCTACGACATCACCTCGAAGCCACCGGGCACCATTGAGTGGGAGTAGTTGTGGTCAACGAATAGAACGATCGTTGGGGTGAAGATACGCGAAGCTTATGTGGGAGTATCGAGCGCAAGCGAGGAAATCCGTTTCCGTAGGATTACGCTCCCATCTTTTTGAAGCTCACTTCAAGTACCACGGTCTTCGACGTTGGATCGACCGTCTGCTTGAACGCACTGCTTGCGCCTTGAAACAGTTCGTTGGCGATATGCCACTTCAGGAACTCGCCTAAAGCTCCAGCGTCATAGACATCACCCGGCTTCAGCTTCCAATCCTGATCCCACACATTTCTCTGTGCGGGTGTGAGCCCAGTGACGCGGACCTCCTGCAATCGATAGATCTCGCCCGGTGTTACCTGCACCGTAAAGTTCGCTGTGTGGGTTGCATCGTCCAACACCGGAGGTGCATCGACAGTGATATCGAGATAGCCGTGCTGGCGATAACTGTTTTGAATCACTGCCAGCGCGCTTTGCAGCGCACGCTGCGAAGCCACCGAACCGTGCTGCAACTTCGCACCGGCCACGAACTGTTGCTCCGTCATCCACGGTGCTCCGGTCCACGAGACTACTCCGAGCTTGTACGCCTCTCCCTCCTGTACCGTTGTCGACAGCGAGACCTGCACTGGTCCTGTCCCGCTGATCGTTCGCTGCAGCGGAGTGAGCTTCGCCGTTAGATATCCGGCATCGCGAAAGATCGCCAGCAGGGTAGCGGAGATATCCTGCCCACCGACTCCCTCGTTGTACGGACGTCCTGCCAGAGCCGTGGTCATCTTTTGCACATTGGTCTGCATCGCAGGTGAGACACCATCCACCCGCACGCTGCTTATCACCACCGCCGGTGACACGATGCGGAACGCAGCTACACGGAAGGGAACTCCGGGACGAGGCTCAAGGACTTCCTCGCTTACCTTGGCTCCAGTCAGACCTTTTTCCTGCAGCATCGCCTCCAATGCCGTTTGCACTGAAGCCTGTAGAGAACCGGCCTCGGGAATGGTTTCTCCGCCGAGTGGAACACGGCGGCTGATCTCTGCCTTCAACTCTTCCGGAGACCACCATGCAAAGTTGGCGTACGAGATATGCAACAGCTTGGCGGTGTCCACCGGCTTGACCTTGAAAATCACCGAGATAGCCTTCATAGGGCCATCCAGGGTGGCTTGCATATCGTCGAAGGCGCCCGTGTCGACCAGCCGCTGAGCTGCAGCTTGCAAGGTCTGGTTGTTCAGCGTCTGTCCCGGTTTCAGACCGGAAGCGGCTTCGAGTTCCGTCTGGGTGTAAGGATTTTGACCATCGAAGACGATTTTCTTGATGGTGTACTGTGCGTTGGCGGCGGCAGAAACGGCAAAAAGCAAAGCAGTTATGCGGATAAGCGAGCGCATGGATACGGCGATGCTATCCCGCTCCGGAATAGGAGGCAATAAAACTTGCTCACCTTCTGGGTTGGCAGGCGTACATTCTGTGGGACAATACACCAAAGCTATGCGCAAAACTCACTACCTCGTACGAACGGCCTTGCTGATGGCTCTCGCCCTCGGCATGAACCTGCTTTCGTACGGGGATATCGCGCATGGCCGTCGCGCGCCTCACCGTTCGCGCATCAGCTATTCGCACGTTCCGCCGCATGGATCGCACCGGCCTACCGGTCGCAGTGGACGCACGCTGCGCCTTGCCGCCGCCGACAATCACGCGCCGGAAGTCGCCGAGGCAACCGTAATCCCGAAGATGAAGCCGATCGATCCGGTGGTTGTAACGCCGGCCGTCGCTCTGCCGTATCAGGGCCCGATCCTTCAGCCCGAGATGATCTCCGAGCCCCTGGCTCAGGTCAATGAGATTGCCGCCGGTTCTGCTCCCCGCGCGCCGGGCGGCTCCCGCGCACCTCCCATCGTTTAGTTCTCCGCTCGCAAAGCCCCTGTGTTTGTGAGCGCCGTCGTGTATCTGCACGTTGGCGTTCCCGCAGACGCACCCGCTTATTCGATGTGCACCATTTAGGAGATTGCAAACGATGCAACGCCTTCTCGACGGGTATGCCCGTTTTAGAAACGAAGTTTTTCCGAATCATTCCTCGCTCTTTTCGCAGCTTGCCCGTGGGCAAAAGCCGGAGGTCTGCCTCATCACCTGCTCCGACTCGCGCGTCATGCCGGAGATGATTCTGCAGTGCGAGCCCGGCCAGATCTTCCCCATCCGCAATGCCGGTAACCTGGTGCCGCCTCCGGGAGAGTCGCACAGCGGCGTCACTGCGACAGTGGAATACGCGGTCAAGGCGCTGAAGGTGGCCGATATCGTGGTCTGCGGCCATACCGGCTGCGGCGCAATGAAGGAGTTTCTGGAGCGCAAGCACGTTGAGGAACTGCCTCTCGTACATGCGTGGCTTCGTCATGCCGGACCATCCGCGAAGTGGCTGCGCAGCCTCTTTGAAGAGGCGGGTGCGATCTCGCTTGAGAAGCAGACCGAGCTCCTCATCCAGGCCAACGTCATGACGCAGCTCAACCATCTGGCTCAGCAACCGGCGGTCGCAGAAGGTCTGGCGAACGGTACGGTGCGCCTGCATGGATGGGTCTATGACATCGCAACCGGCGAGATTATCGCTCTCGACAATGAATCCGGCGCTTTCCTTCCACTTACGGTCGGCGCCGGTGACGAAAACCGTCGTATCGCATAAAGGAAATCATCATGAAGAACACAGTCTCGCAGCCGGCAAACGGCGCTCTGGTGAAAGACCTTTCAGCGTCGTTGGTCGTATTTCTCGTAGCCCTGCCGTTGTGTATGGGCATCGCTCTGGCATCCGGCGTTCCGCCAGCCCGCGGTCTTGTTACCGGCATTATCGGCGGCATCATCGTCGGCCTGTTCTCCGGTTCACCGCTGCAGGTCAGCGGCCCGGCTGCGGGACTGGCCGTTATCGTCTTTGAGCTCATCCATGAGCACGGTATCTCCGCGCTCGGCCCCATTCTTATTCTCGCTGGAGCCATGCAGCTTACCGCGGGTCTGCTCAAGATGGGCCGCTGGTTCCGCGCCATCTCCCCTGAAGTGATTCACGGCATGCTCGCCGGCATCGGCGTCCTCATCGTGATTCAACAGTTCCATGTTGTTCTGGACCGCACCCCAAAGTCCAATGGCCCGGCAAATATTCTCGCTATGGGCGAGGCCGTCTTCGGCGGTCTCTTCCCGCTGAATGGCAGCAAGGAAGAAGCGGCGGCTCTGGTCGGCATCATCACGCTCGGTGTCATGCTGCTATGGGAGCGCTTCCGTCCCGCGAAGCTGCGGCTGCTTCCCGGAGCCCTGCTTGGTATCGCCGCTGGAACCACCGCAGCCCAGGTCTTCCATCTCGGTGTGAACCGCGTCAACGTTCCCTCAAACCTGAGCGATATGGTCAGCATCACCGGCCCGTCGACCATGGCGTCGGTCAACTGGTTCAGCCTCATCGGCACGGCCGCCGCGCTCGCGTTTATCGCTTCCGCGGAGACGCTGCTTTCAGCCGCTGCCGTCGATCAGATGCAGACGCGTGTACGGGCGAACTATGACAAAGAGCTTGCTGCCCAGGGTGTCGGCAACATGCTCTGCGGTTTCCTCGGCGCTCTGCCGATGACCGGCGTCATCGTGCGCAGCTCCGCCAATGTGCAGGCCGGCGCAGAGACCCGCAAGTCCACTATCCTGCATGGTCTTTGGCTGCTGCTCTTCGTGCTGGCAATGCCCTTCGTCCTGCGGATGATTCCTACCGCCAGCCTTGCCGCTGTGCTGGTGCTTACGGGCATCAAGCTGGTGAAGCCGAAGGATGTGTTGCACCTTCGCCGCTTCGGCTGGGCCCCCGTTGGCATCTACCTGCTCTCCATGGGCACCATTGTGGCTACCAACCTGCTGACAGGCGTTCTGGTTGGCATCGGTCTTTCACTGCTGCGCGTACTCTGGAAGGTGACGCACCTTGAGACCCACGTGGAGGAGAAGGACGACATGACGGAGGTCCACTTCTCTGGTGTCGGTACCTTCCTGGCGATTCCGAAGATTACCGCCGCGCTCGATCAGGTATCTATAGACAAACCTGTGGTTGTCCATACACACTCTCTGCGGTATGTCGATCACGCGTGCATCGAGGTGATCGAAAGCTGGGCCGAGCGCCGCCAGGAACGCGGGAGTATCGTCCACTTAGAGGTTGAGATGCTGCATCGCCGCTACCATACACCGGTCAGCCGCAGCATCGCGTAAAGTTTGCTCTTTGCTGTGTGCCGGTTCTGCCAGAGGACTGGCGCCATTCAAAGCAAAGAGCAGGGCCCGCCAACTTGGCGGGCCCTCTTTCTTTTCCTTGCTTGAGCTAGAGCATTTCTCCTAAAGGTGTAGAGCGGAGTGTTGGCAGTTTGCGCCGTTTTCCTTCGAAGAAAACGGCATTCACAGATTTATCCAACGCTACAGTATTAGGAGAATTGCTCTAGCCGAGCTCTTCCAGGCTATTAACGCCGAACTTCACATACCACGGTGTTGCTGCCTGCAGCGCCTTGTTCACGTTGTTAATGTTCTCCACACCGGTCGTGTTCAACCAATCCTCAAAGGCCTTGGCGCCCTGCTTGGCGAAGATGGAGATGCCGTCGTACCAGGTGGCGCGGCCACAGAGTACACCGTTGAACTTCGTGCCTGACTCGGCCGAAAGTTCCAGCGTCTCGATGAACACCGGATTGGTCACACCAGCCGACAGATAGATGAAGGGCTTGTGCGTCATCGATTCCGCATCACGGAAATGCTGCAGCGCCTCAGCGCGTGAGTATGCCTTCTCGCCCTTGAACGCCCGTGTGCCTTCCACGAAGGCCATCTCGACCGGAACCTCGACCTTCAGCACATCGACTCCGTAGCGTTCCTTGCCGAATTCTGCCATCGATCCGGAGACGACCTCGGGCTTCTTCTTCGCGTACCCCAGCGTCTTCTCGCCGCCGCCGTTCTCGTCGTAGCCGACCGTCTCCAGGAAGAAGGGGATGTCGTGATAACGGCACTCGTCACCAATACGCTCCACCCAGGCGTGCTTCAGGTCATTGACGGTGCTGTCTTCGAAGGGAGTGTAGTAGAGCAGGATCTTGATGCAGTCTGCTCCGGCCTCCTTCAGGCGGCGGACGCTCCACACATCCAGCAGGTCCGGCAGTCTGCCTGGAGTATTGGCGTCATACCCGGTCTTCTCATAGGCCAGCAGGAGGCCCGCATTATTGCGCTGCTTGGCTGCCGGAAGCCCGAACTCCGGATCCAGAAGGATGGCCGAGGCATGCTTCGTCAGCACCGAGGTGACGTGAACCTTGAACTCCTCCAGATCGTGGGCAGTGGCGGCTCCGCCGCGCTCTTTGGCGATGGACTTCTGCAGCGATCCACGCTGATCCATAGCCGCGGCTGCAATGACACCGCGTTTATCCGATACCGCCTTCAAACCTGCCAATTTGCCGGGTGTGGGCTTGGTCATAAGGTCTCCTGCTTGTCTGTTCCTTTTGTGATCGGTTGATGTTCGAATGGGAATCTTCGTACCTGCGGTGTAGACATTAAACGAGCCCGAAGACTCCTGTCGAATTCGTGCTTACCACTGTACAACAAGCGTTCGATAATCGCGGGAAGATGCGATTATCGGACAGCGTCCCGCTGCAGCTCAAAAAGATGCCGAATGCCGATCTCCGCAAAGTCCAGCATCGTACCTAACTGTTCCCGGGTATAAGGATGGCGCTCTGCTGTCGCCTGAGTCTCCACCAGGCCGCCGCTTTCGGTCATGACGACATTCATATCCACTTCGGCCTGCGAGTCCTCTTCATAGCAGAGATCGAGCAGCACATTGCCTTCGACGATGCCGACGCTGGTGGCCGCGACCAGTTCGCGCATGGGGTTCCGTGGCAGTGTGCCTGCCTCCACCAGCTTGTTCAGCGCCATGGCAAGTGCTGCGCACGCGCCCGTGATTGCCGCCGTTCTGGTTCCGCCGTCAGCTTGCAGGACGTCGCAGTCCAGAATCACAGTCCGTTCGCCGAGCGCCGTCATATCGACCACAGAGCGCAGCGACCGTCCGATCAGACGCTGGATCTCATGGGTGCGTCCGCCGATCTTGCCTCTTTCTGCCTCGCGCGGGGTGCGTGTGAGGGTCGCCCGGGGCAGCATGCCATACTCGGCCGTTACCCATCCACGCCCGGAGTTGCGCAGCCAGCCGGGAACACCATTCTCGATGGTGGCGTTGCACAGCACGCGCGTATAGCCGGCCTCAATCAGAACCGACCCCTCCGCCATGCCGACAAAACCGGGGGTAAGGGAGGTGACACGAAGCTGATCAGCCTTACGATCGCCAGGACGAAGAAACGGAGTTGCCATGCAGCGATTGTAAAGAGCGTTGATCGATTCCCGTCGAGAAGCTCAGGCAGGACCATTTTGGGAGCGTCTCCGGACAGTTTCCGGGTAAGCCTGCAAAAGATTCGGGCCATATCAGCCCCGGTGCTTTCTTTTGCACACTTTTTTTATTTTGTTTTGAATCACTTACCAAATTGGTACAAGGAATGTGAAAATATCCATATTGTCGTGGTATAAGCAAGCTCTCTGGAGGTGTCTGCCAATGCGGGCGATCTTGTTGAGCTGTTCCGCCAACCCTATCCAAATCCTCCGTCTTTTTTCCTCTCATGGAGGGCTGAGATGAGAGGTCAAGCGTCTATGCAAACTCCTGCTCCCCGCTGGAAAACAGCTCAGCCCGCCCGCTCTGTCGTTGCACCGCCAAATGGCATGAATCTGCTAGTCGTCGATGATGACTCCGCCGTTCGCCACGCCTGCTGTGAAATCGGTAAGAGTGCCGGCTTCCAGATCTTTGCCTCGGGAACCATCGCCGAGAGCGAAGCGATTCTTAATGAACAGGCGATCGATATTGTCCTGCTCGACCTTCGCGTGCCCGGCGGCAGCAGTCTCGATCTCCTGGAACGTGCCCGCTCGGCGCATCCGGAGCTGGTCGTCATCCTGATGACGGCATTTGCCACGGTCGCTTCCGCAGTAGAGGCGATGCGCAACGGCGCCTCGGACTACCTCACTAAGCCTTTTGCGCTGGAAGAACTGATGCAGGTTCTGGACCGCGCAAGGCGCCGCCGGACCTTTGAGCTGGAAGCCCGCCGCCTGCGGGAGGGGACCGGAGAGTCTCGTTCTCTGTCGAGCCTGCTGATCGGCAATACCGCCGCGATGCAGCAGCTTTCGCGCATGATCACCAAGGTGGCGCAATCGTCGCACCCGGTACTTATCTTGGGTGAGACCGGAACCGGCAAGGAGCTGGTTGCGCGCGCCGTCCATGAGGGCGGCGCTCACGCTGACCGCCCCTTTCTTGCCGTGGACTGCGGCGCCCTGGTGCCGAGCCTGATTGAGAGTGAGCTCTTTGGATACGTGAAAGGCGCCTTTACCGGTGCCGACAAGGCCAAGGATGGCTTGCTGGTAGCTGCGGACGATGGCACAGTCTTTCTGGATGAGATCGGTGACCTTCCTCTCGACATGCAGACCCGGCTTCTGCGTGCCCTTCAGGAAAAGGAAGTCCGTCCGATCGGTGCATCCGAGCCCGTTGCCGTGCACGCCCGTATCCTGGCTGCCACCAACCGCGACCTGCCGGCGATGGTTGAACAGGGAACCTTCCGCAAGGATCTGTATTTCCGGCTGAACGTCGTCAATCTGCGGGTTCCTCCGCTGCGTCAGCGCCGCGACGATATCCCGCTGCTCGCTGCCCACTTCCTGGAGCGCATGCGCCGTGAAGATGGAGTCGACTATGTCGTCTCCGACGAGGCGCTTCGTGTGATGCACGAATACGACTGGCCAGGTAATGTGCGGGAGCTGGAGCACGCGATTGAGCGTGCCTGCGCTATCTCTTCCGGGCCCGTCCTCACCATGGCGGAGCTGCCAACGCAGTTACAGGAGTACCGGGCCCAGACAGCGCGCGGCGGTTCGGTCATTGCGGCGGCGCCACCGGCCGAGCATGTAAGTGTTGCGACCTATCAGTCGCCGGGCATCGTCTCTATCGCGGAGCTTGAAAAGCAAGCCATTCTCAACACGATTCAACAACTCAACGGCGACAAATTGATGGCGGCGCGCTTGCTCGGTATCGGCAAGACGACGCTCTATCGCAAGTTGAAAGAGTACGGCATCGAGCACATCTAAGGGAGAGACCGATGGAAGCAACGATTCTGCTGGTCAGTGCTTCGGCAAAGGCGGAAGGCTGCGCGTCGTTCCTGTCAAAACGCCTCAACGCGTCGATTGAGATTGTCGCCAACCGCCGGTCGGCTTTGGCGACGCTGCGCCGCAATGAGTTCCAGGTTGTGATGGTCGATGCTGATCTGGCGATGCAGTATCCAGACGGCGCTGATCTCTTCTGGCAGCACTCCGGCCTGGCCCTGCCGATCCTGTTCCGTATGCCGGCGGAAGACTGCTCTGTGCTGCTCCGCGAGGTTCGTGCCGGGCTGGCACGCCGCGAACGAGAGCAGCAGCTCGCGCGGCGCGCCGTCACTGCATCCCTCGAGGCTGAGCTGAAGTCGTCGGTGACGGGGATTCTGCTGGAATCGGAGCTCGCCCTGCGCGAACCCGGACTTTCTCCGGTTCTGGAACGCCGTTTGCGCCACCTGACAGAGCTAGCCATCTCATTGCGCGACCGCCTGCGTCCGGAGCCCTCCAGCTAGCTGCTATTCGCAAATTGCTCGACCTTTCTTCGGATGCCCCGCCTTCGCAACGCTGAGCATTTTCCCTGTGGAGGCAGTGTGGGGCTTCCGCATCCTGTGGGCGTTTTCCGAAATGAAAACGCCGCTGAACACCCATCAGGGATACCCAGCAACAGGCAAAACGCTCTTGGGTGGGGAAGGACGCTCCAACTTGTTGGTGCTCGCCAACTGGTATGCTGAGCTTTCCATCAATCTAAGGAGAGCTATCCAGAATGTCCGAAGTATCGCCCGTCAAAATCACCGTTCGCCCCAACGGCCCCCTGCGTGTGGAAGGCCCCATCGTTCTCACGGATGCCGACGGCAAAGAGTGGGATCTGACCGGGAAGCCCGCCGTCTCGCTCTGCCGCTGCGGCGCCAGTGAGAAGCGCCCCTTTTGTGATGGCTCGCATAACCGCGTGGGCTTCCAGTGTGCGGCCAGCCCCGCCGGAAATCTGACCTAGTTCCTTTTGGAGTCTGCCGATGATGCTGCTGCGTTCGTACGCTCTTCGTAGCCTTGCCCTGCTTGCCGTATCTGCCCCTGTATTTGCTCAAAGCGCCGATGAGGCTTTGTTGAAGACTGCGGTGGGCGAGTACGCGCAGCATTCTGAGCCCGATGTCCTGGTGGCGGTTCGCCTCTCCGGCAGCGCGCTCACCCTGGAAAGTGAGCGCGCCCGCCGCGTTGCCCTTAAGCCTGAGGGAAGTGGTTTCACCACGGAGGGCGGCAACCAGGCCGTAGACTTTACGCGTGACGCCAGCGGAAAGGTCACAGGTCTTACCGTTGCGCGCGGCAACATGCATGTGGCGTACGACAAGATCGGTGACGCTCCCGTCACTGTCAGCCACTATCGTCCATACATCCGCACCGAGGCGATGATTCCTGCGCGCGACGGCGTTAAGTTGCACGTGGTCATCCTGCGGCCGGAAGGCTCTGAGAAATCCGGGGAGCCGTTGCCTGTCCTGATGTCGCGCACGCCCTACGGCGCGGGCGGAAGTTCGGACATGGTGAACGGCTCCAAGCCGGAGCTGGCCACCAGCGGCTACATCTTTGTCTACGCCGATATTCGCGGCCGTTATGGCTCCGAAGGCCAGTTCGTCATGAATCGCCCGGTCGTCCATAAGTACGGCGATCGTACCGATGCCAAGCTGGTGGATGAGAGCTCCGATACTTACGACACGGTCGAATGGCTGGTAAAGAACCTGCCGAACAATAATGGTCGCGTAGGTGTTCTGGGTGTCTCGTATCCCGGCTTTCTTGCCATGATGGCCGGCGTCGATCACCACCCGGCGGTGAAGGCGATCTCCCCCCAGGCTCCGATGACGGATGTCTGGATGGGTGACGACTTCTTCCATAACGGAGCCTTCCGCGAGACCTATGGCTTCGATTATGTGCAGCAGTTGGAGCGCGCCAAAGACGATCAGCGCGTTTCCATGAATGACGATCTCTTTGAGTGGTTCCTGAAAAACCGGAACTTTGAGGGCGCAGCCAAGGCAGCCGGCATGGATCACCTGCCGACAGCCAAAGCGTTCTTAACGCAGCCAAGCTATACGAAGTTCTGGCAGGAAATGGCTGTACAGGCCCGCCTGACTCAGATCGAAGTGCCGACTCTTGAAGTCGGCGGCTGGTGGGATCAGGAAGATATGTGGGGCACACAGGCAGAGTACGCTGCGCTTCGTCCGCACGACGGTAAGAAGGACAAGCAGCATGCCGTCTTCATGGTTCTCGGGCCATGGAACCACGGCGGCTGGGGAGCCACTTCACGCCATTTAGGAGCGGTTGATTTCGGAGCTCCCGCGGGCGATCAATACCGCAAGACCATTGAAGCTCCGTTCTTCGAGTTCTACCTGAAGGACAAACCCGGCTTCGATCTCAGGGACACTGCCAGCTTCCGCACCGGTGAAGATCAGTGGCATCGTTACGATGTCTGGCCGCCGAAGACCGGCTTCAAGACGGCGAAGCTCTATCTGGCTCCGCAGAAGAGTGTCAGCTTCGCAGCGCCAAAGGGGGACGACAAATCTTCGGTGGTCACCTACGTCGCTGATCCCGCGAATCCTGTTCCCTATCGCCCCCGGCCGATCCAGTCCACCTATGGCAATGGATCGAAGTGGCGGCAGTGGCTGGTGGAAGATCAGCGCTTCGTGACCAGCCGTAACGATACGGCTGTCTTCCAGTCGCTCGCGCTCGATAAAGACACCACCATCACCGGCGACATCGTCGCGGACCTTTTCGCTTCCACGACAGGCAGCGATGCTGACTGGGTTGTGAAGCTGATCGATGTCTATCCGGACGATGCTCCCGCGCCCATGGCTGGTTATCAGCTCATGATCGTCGATGAGATCTTCCGCGGCCGTTATAACAAGAGCTTCGAGAAGCCTGAAGCCATTGCTCCGAACCATGTCGCTGAGTTCAAGTGGAGTCTTCACGGAGCGGACCACACCTTCAAAAAAGGGCACCGCATCATGGTGCAGGTGCAATCCTCGTGGTTCCCGCTCTACGATCGCAATCCGCAGACCTTCGTGGAAAACATCATGACCGCTCCCGCGGATGCGTATAAGCCGCAGACGCAGAGCATCTATTTCTCGGCAGCCCATCCTTCGCACCTCGAAGTGCTGGTCCCCGCCGAGTAGGAGACTCATGTCGATCAAGACCATCTCCTCACGCGAGGTCTACCGCAATCCCTGGACACGCGTGCGGGAAGACATCATCGAGCGCCCGGGCGGCGTGCGGGGTGTCTATGGCGTTATCGAGAAAGACCCGGCCTGCATCATCATTCCTCTGGAGCGCACATCCGAGGGAGAGTTCGTCTACCTGGTGGAACAGTATCGTTACACCATCGGTAAGCGGTTCAAAGAATTCCCCCAGGGTGGCTGGGAGACTGAAGATATCGTTCCCGAGGAGCTTGCTCATGGGGAATTGGGTGAAGAAACCGGCCTGGTTGCGGGCCGCATGACTCTTCTCAACGAGATGTGGATTGCTTATGGCGTGATGCGTCAGCGGCACTATCTCTATCTCGCGGAGGACTTGAAACAGGGCGCAACGGAGCGGGATCCGGAAGAGCACGACCTCGAGATCTTTCGTGTCTCCGTCGCCGAATTCGAACAGATGATCCTTCGCAGCGAGATCCAGGACAACTGCACTCTCGCTGCGTGGGGCGCCTACAAAGTCTGGCGTGAGCATAACCCGCGTCCGGAATAAAGGAAGTATGCCGTCGATCAAGCATCTTGAATGTTCGCGCTGTGGCCACACGGCCAGCGCATCCGTCCCGCAGAATGTCTGTCCACAGTGCGCAGGCTCCTACTATGTCCGCTACGATCTCTCCGCGGCGAAAGGGCTTGCTGCCCGTGATCGCGTGACAGCGGACTACCCTCGCTCCACGGGAATGTGGCGCTATCGCGAGGTCTTGCCGGAGGTGACGCCGGTTTCCCTCGGTGAAGGCTGGACGCCTATGTTGCCCAGCCGCCGCTACGGCAAGGTATGGGTTAAGGAAGAGGGAGCCAATCCTACCGGAACCTTCAAGGCGCGCGGCATGGCCATGGCCATCTCAATGGCAAAGCATCTGGGCATCCGCAAGGTCGCGGCACCTTCTGCGGGTAACGCCGGCGGAGCGATGGCTGCCTATGCTGCCGCTGCCGGGATGGAAGCTCACATCTTCATGCCGAAGGATGTCCCCCTGTCGAACCAGGTGGAGTGCCACATTCACGGCGCGCATCTCACGCTGGTGGATGGCCTGATCTCCGACTGCGGCCGCATCGTTGCCGAACGCAAAGATGCCGAAGGCTGGTTCGATATGTCCACGCTCAAGGAGCCCTATCGTATCGAAGGCAAAAAGACGATGGGCTACGAGCTGGTAGAGCAGCTCGGATGGCGCTATCCCGCGGCGGTCTTTTATCCCACCGGCGGTGGTGTGGGGATGATCGGCATGTGGAAGGCCTTTGAGGAGATGGAAGAGCTCGGTTGGGTCTCCGGTCCTCGTCCGAAGATGATTGCAGTGCAAGCCGCAGGTTGTGCGCCGATCACGGTCGCCTATGAGGCTGGCGAAAAGGCATCGGTCATGTATCCCAATGCGCAGACCTTCGCGTCGGGCCTGCGGGTGCCAAAGCCATATGGTGACTATCTGATTCTCGATATCGTCCGCGCCAGCGGCGGCACTGTGGTCTCGCGAACTGACGATCAGATCTTTGACGCGCTCTCCGATTGGGGCAAGCACGAAGGCCTGCTGCTCTCGCCGGAAGGCGCTTCGTCGATGGCTGCCTACGACTACCTGATTGAGACCGGCTTCCTGAAGCCGGAGGATGAGGTGGTGCTCTTCAATACTGGTTCGGGGAACAAGTACACCGACGTCATCAGCCAATGGCTGGGGTTGGGATAGAAGAGGGAGCACTGTCCCCCAGCTCCTGATCCTTGTACTGCAACTGGTAGAGCTTCCAGTACAGGCCGCGATGCGCCAGCAGTTGCTGGTGCGTGCCCTGTTCGTGCAGGTGTCCCTTGTGCATCACCAGGATGGTGTCGGCCTTCTGGATGGTGGAGAGCCGGTGAGCAATCATCACCGAAGTGCGTCCCGTGATCATGCGGTCTACAGCCGAGCGAACCAGCAGTTCTGTCTCGGTATCGACGGAGCTGGTCGCTTCATCCAGGATCAGGATGCCCGGTCGATGGGCCAGAGCACGTGCAAAAGAGATCAGTTGCTTCTGCCCGGTGGAGAAGGTGGCTCCGCGCTCGACGACCGGTTCTAGAAGACCTTTTGACAGGCTGCGGATGAAAGCTCCCAGATTGACGTCTTCGACCGCTTGCTGCAGTTGTTCTTCAGTAATCCACTCGCTTCCCAGGCGGATGTTCTGGGCAATGGTGCCGGTGAACAGGAATGGGTCCTGCAGTACGACGCCAAAGCGTCTGCGCAGGCGATTCAGATCCTGTAATCGGACGTCCACGCTATCCACGAGGACCTCGCCCCGCTGCACGTCGTAGAAGCGCATCATCAGGCTGGTGATGGTCGTCTTGCCCGCGCCGGTGTGGCCCACAATGGCGGCGGTCTCATCGGGGGCGATGATGAATGAGACCCCCTTCAGAATCCATTCAATCTGGGTGTCGGCAGCCAACTCTTCATCCGTAGCGGAGGAGACGAAGACTTGCTGGGCCTCGGTCAGGCGCTGATAGGTGAACCAGACGTTGCGGAATTCGACCGCGCCGGAGTTATCGCCGGCAATCGGTTGTGCAGGTGACTGGATCGTGGGAGCGGTATCCAGCAGCTTGAAGATGCGCTCCGCGGCTGCCATCGCTGCCTGCAGGATGTTGTACTTTTCGCTGAGGTCCTGGATGGGGCGGAAGAACCGCTGTGCATACTGCATGAAAGCGATCAGCACGCCGAGAGTGACATACCCGGAGAGGACGCCGGCTCCGCCGCGCCAGATCACCAGTGCGATGGCTGTCGCTGAAAGCAGTTCGACGGCCGGGTAATACAGCGCATAGGCGAAGATTGCATCGGTCCACGCCTGTTTGTTTTCATCGTTGACGGCGGAGAAGTCACGGAAGGCGCGCTTCTCGCGGTTGAACATCTGTACAACCGCCATGCCCGAGACATACTCCTGCGTGAAGGAGTTGATGCGCGCTGTCGCGCCGCGCTGGCGCCTGTAGCTGTTCCGCACATGGTCGCGGAACAACTTTGTACAGTAGATGATGGCCGGAATCACCGAGAGCGTCATCAGCGCCAGCAGGGGATTCATCTGCACCATCACAATCACGATGAACAGCAGGACGAAGACGTCCTCGAAGATGGCCAGCACGCCCGAGGTGAACATCTCGTTCAGGGCGTCGACATCGCCGGTGACGCGCGTCACCAGCCGGCCCACGGGGTTGTGGTCGTAAAAGCTGACGTCCATGCGCTGCAGATGCCGGAAGATCTGGCTGCGCATATCGAACATCACGCGCTGCCCGGTCCACTGCATCAGGTAGGTCTGCATGAACTCCAGGCCATAGCTCACCAGCAGAGCTATGAGATACAGCGCCGCAAGCTGGGAGATACCGGTAATCGGGTCGTGGCTCAGATAGCGGACGATCCAGGCCGGTTTGTGCCCCGGTTCGGGAGTCATATAGGCATCGACGCCTACCTTGACCAGGAACGGTCCTGCCACGTCCGCCCCCGCCTTCAACAGGATCGCCAAAGCGGAGATCAGGGCGTGACCGGTGTATGGCCGCAGATAGGTCAGCAAACGCCGCATCAGGCGTGAATCGAATGCTTTACCCGCCGGATCGTCGTCATGTGCCGACTTTTTCTTCTTGTCTTCTGCCTTGGCCGCCATCTGGATAGATTGTAGATGCGGAGCCACCCGTCTCCGGTTCACCCTTTCCAGTGAAACAATAGAGAAGATGCCCCCCGTCGGTCTCTATCTTTCGGTTCCGTTCTGCCGCGCCAAGTGCAGTTACTGCAACTTCGCGTCCGATGCCTTCGGCCCCGCCCGGATGGATGCCTACGTGGACCGCCTGTGTGAGGAGATCGCCCTGGCGCCGGCAAAGGCCTCCGATATGGGGGCGACGCTGCCCCGCGATGTGGATTCGGTGTATTTCGGGGGAGGGACGCCGAGCCTGCTCTCCGCCGCGCACTTTCAGCGCATCTTTGAAGCCCTGCGGACTGTTTTCTCGCTGCAAACCGATGTGGAGTTCACGCTCGAATGCGCTCCCGGGCAGCTCGCGGACGATACCCTCGCGGAGCTGCTTGGTCACGGGCTCAACCGGGTCAGCCTGGGAGTGCAGTCCTTCGTCGACCAGGAATCACGCGCCGTCGGCCGCTTCCACACAAAGGATGTCTGCCTGGCCGAGATCGCCCGTCTCCGCTCCGCAGGTGTGCAGGAGATCAATGTCGATCTGATCGCAGGCCTGCCGCACCAGACTCCCGAGAGCTGGCGCATCTCCCTGGAGCAGGCCGCTGCCGCAGGTGTGCCTCATGCCAGTATTTACATGCTGGAGGTCGATGAAGAGTCCCGGCTCGGAAGGGAACTCATCGCCGGTGGCGTCCGTTACCACGCCCACCATGTGCCCGACGATGGCCTGGTGGCAGAGATGTATCTGGAGGCCTGTGAGTTCCTGGGGAACAACAGCATTCCTCAATACGAGATCTCGAACTTCGCCCGTCCTGGCCACGCCTCCCGCCACAACCTTAAGTATTGGAAGCGCTTTCCATACCTCGGTCTGGGGTTGGACGCACATTCTATGCTAGGCGATCGGCGCTTCCAGAACACAGACGATCTGAACGCCTATCTGAAAGGCAATGCATCGCCGGATCCGGTTGCTGTCTCGCCGCATGAGGCATCGGAGGAAGAGGTCTTCCTCGGCCTGCGGCTGAATGAGGGAATTCTTCTTCCTGAAGAAGGTCCCGTCGTTCCTGTGATGCAGCAGTTGGTTCGAGAGGGTCTGATGCAGCTTCAGGGAGACCGGGTCGCTTTGACCCCGAAGGGGCGTCTTCTCTCGAACGACGTCTTCACCGAGCTTCTGGGTGCTGGAGCATTTTCCCTGTAGGTGCAGAGTGGGGCTTCCGCATCTATGGGCGTTTCCGCAACGAAAACGCCGCTGCACTCCTCTTTCGGGATAGCCAGCAACAGGGAAAATGCTCTACTGCCTGAGACAATACAGGCATGGAGATTATCGAGCTTCGCAGCGATACGTTGACCAAACCCACCGCCGCTATGCGCCAGGCTATGGCTACCGCCGAGGTCGGCGACGATGTCTACGGGGAAGACCCAACGGTCAACCGGCTGGAAGCGCGAGCCGCACAAGTCTTCGGTAAAGAAGCTGCGATCTTTGTTCCCACCGGGTCGATGGGCAACCTCACCTCCATCATGGTTCATACACGGCCGGGGCAGGAGGTTATCTGCGAATCACGCGCCCATATTCTCGACTGGGAGATGGGATCGATGGTCTCCGTCGCGGGAACTGTGCCTCGCACTATCTTTGGAGACCGGGGCGTGCTTACCTGGGCTCAGATCCGCGAAAAGATTGTCCTCAATACCGCAGCGTATTACCGCGCGCGTACGGGGCTGATCGAGCTCGAGAACTCGCACAACATGGCAGGAGGAACGGTCACGCCGCTCGATGTCTTTGAGGAGATCTGGGCTGGTGCCAAGGAGTGTGGCATTCCGACGCATCTGGATGGAGCCCGCGTCTTCAACGCCGCCATCGCGCTTGGTGTTTCCGTCTCACGGCTGACCAGTGGCTTCGACACGGTCATGTTCTGCCTCTCCAAAGGCCTGGCTGCGCCCGTCGGCTCGATGATTGTCGGCAGCCGCGCATCCATCGACCGTGCACGTGTCATTCGCAAGACCCTGGGTGGTGGCATGCGGCAGGCAGGTGTACTGGCCGCGCCTGGCTTGATTGCCCTGGAGGAGATGTCCAAACGGCTCGCGGAAGATCATGCGAATGCCCGTCTGCTGGCGGAAGCGATTGCCACCTCTCCAGCCGCGGAGATCGATCTTTCAAGCGTACAGACCAATATCGTGATCTTCCGTCTGGCCGGCCAGGGGGATGCGGTAGGGCTTGTTCGCCGCCTGGAAGCAAAGGGCATTCGTTGCAGCGCCATCGGTCCGCATGCAGTGCGGCTGGTAACGCATAACGACGTTTCGCACGCGCAATGCGAAACCGCAGCGAAGCTGATTGTGGAAGAGCTGAACGCCTAGGGTTGTATCGAAAAATTCGGAAACAGAAGGCGCTAGAGCATTTCTCCTGTAGGTGTAGTGTAGGGATTCGTTATCTATGGGCGTTTTCCGCAATGAAAACGCCGCTGCACTCCCCTTCCGGACTACCCCGCAACAGGAGAAATGCTCTAGTTGCCCCATTCTGCGCAGTCTTATCGCGAAGGATGGGGCAACTAGCGAACTTGTTCGTTGGGGTTTAGCGTGGGGTATCGCGCTTCGCGCGACCGTATTTTTGATCTTTCAGACGATGATGCAGAAAAGGTTAGATAAGTACTTGGGATGGTGAGAGCCGGGCCATGTCCCCGAGGGACATGGGGCACCCGATGTATGGGCTATCTCGAATTTGCCGATACACCCTAGGCAGTCTCTGCCGGTGCGTGTACGACGAATTTCCGCGGCAGGGTCACCGTCACTTTGACTCCCGTACCATCGGGGAAGGCGGGACTTTCGAGCTCGATCCGGCCTCCATGCTTGCTTAGAATGCCGCGGCTGACCCACAGACCAAGGCCTGTGCCTCTTTCTCCCTTCGTCGAGAAGAAGGGTTGAAAGAGGTTCTGCTGGGTTTGCTCGTCGATCGCCGGTCCGCTGTTGGTCAGTATGACCCGTGCCCCATCGCCCAGCTTGATTAGTTCTACTCGGACGGATCCCCCGGGGTCAGCGGCTTCGTAGGCGTTGGTGATCAGATTGGTGAAGACCTGGCGGAGCTCCGCCGGATATCCCTCGACCATTGCGGTCTCCGGCAGAATCGGCTCCAGCGTTACCTGGGCTCGCTGAATCTTATAGGAGATGAGCGAGATGAGGTCTTGGAGCAGTTCCCGTAGCTCGACCGGCACAGGCGTACGGGACTCACGGTAAAGGGAGAGCATGGCGCGGCTGATCTGCGTCACCCGCAATAGCTCCTGATCAGCCATCGCCAGCAGTTGACGGCGCTCCTCTTCCTCGTAGGAGTCGGTGCGAAGCAGGTAAAGAATGTTGGCCACCGAGTCCAGCGGGTTATGAATCTCATGCGCGATGGTGGCTGCCAACCTCCCGGTAACAGCAAGCCGCTCATTGGAGATAAGAATCCGCTGTGTCTGCTTCTCATGGGTGATATCGCGGAAGACAATCACAACGCCCACCATCAGCCCCTCTGCGTCGCGAATAGGAGCTCCTGAGTCGTCGATGTGAACCTCGGTCCCGTCGCGGCGCCGCAGAATGGTGTGGTTGGCAAGCCCCATAACGCGGTCCATACGTTTTACCCGGGCGATCGGGCTTTCGATCGGCAACCGGGTCTCTTCGTTGACGATATCGAAGACATCTTCGATGGGCTGACCGAAGGCTTCATCAATCGTCCAGCCAGTCAGCTCCGACGCAATCGGATTCAGCATGGTCACCAGCCCATGTCCATCGGTGACGATCACGCCGTCGCCAATCGAAACCAGTGTCGTCCGCAGCCGCTGCTCTGACGCAAAGAGCTGATCGGCTCGCTCCTGCAGTGACGTCACCGATGTCTGGAAGCTGAGAGAGACACGGTTGAGCTGATGGTTCATGTAGATTGCGATCAAAGTCCCGGTCAGAAGGGAAAGAACAAGCAGGTAGACCCTGGTGATGCGTGCCCGCTCTTGCCAGACCCCTACGCTCTGCTGCCGCAGAACGCTGGTCGCCTGCATCGTCTCTGAAAACTGACTGCGGATGGTATCCATCTGCGCTTTGCCCTGCAGATTTACCTCAACCGGGTTCTCGGCTTTACCTGTGCGTAGAGCCTCTATCTGGAGATCGGCGAAGCCATGTTTCCATTGCAGATAGGATGCCCGGAGATTACGGATGCGGGTGGTTTGGGACAAGCTCAGGCCGGGTGTCTGTTCAACGTCATTCAATCTCTGGACAATCTCGCCTTCATGGCCGCGATACAGATCGAGAAATTGTTCGTCATGCGTGAGCTGGTAGCCCCGGAGTCCAGTCTCCTGGTCGAGGATGAGCTTTTGTGCCTGCCCCAGCCGTTGCAGGTTCCGGTCGATCAGTTGTAGCTGGTTCACCGCCAGATTGGCGGAACGGATCTGCCACGACAGGACTCCACTGACGATCAGCAATGCGGCAATCGGCAGCAGAAATGTCAGCAGAAGGATCCGTCGAAATTCACGAATGTCCAATGAGCGGCACCTTATTGCGGACTGCGGTCCGAGAACAGGCGCTTCAAATTCGCCAGCAATGCGGGCGCGCCCTCTCCCTTGGTCATGTAAAGCGAGACATTTGCGGTTGCGTCTGCCGGCAGACCAACATAGGCAGAGAGTAGCAAAATAGGAAGGCCTGGACGCATAGCCCGCATCTGCCGTGCTACCTCATCCCCATCCATGCCCGGCATGGAGTAATCCAGAATCACGGCCTCTACCGGATGAGCCGCCAGCAGGGACAGACCGGAGGCGCCGTCAGGAGCGGAGAGTACACGGTAGCCGGCACGCTCCAGCAGCATGCTCCGAATCCGAAGCCCGACGGCTTCATCATCGACACATAGGATTAAAGGTGAGTTCTGCATCCGTGGGCCTGTGTGCCCACACTACACCATCACCTTCGTAGATGGCTCGTAAATCCGTTGCGAATCAACAGATCAGATGAGCAGATTCACATTATTTTTGCATTCCAGACCTTCGGGTGCGATAGCCTAAGGCCGAACACAGGAGAAAAATACTCTGTGAGCCAGACCATCTTTCTGCTGGAAGACGACCTCGATATCCAGCGGCTGGTGCAGTACCATCTGGAGGCTGCGGGCTTCATCGTCCGGGCTTTCAACGCGGCTACTAACGTAGCCTCTGACGCTGAGCGGCAACCCCCGGCCCTCTTCCTGCTGGACATCATGGTGCCCGGCGGTGACGGTCTGGATCTTTGCCGTCGTCTGCGCTCCAACCCCGCGCTGTCGACGATCCCCATCATCTTCCTCACCGCGCGCGCCAGCGAGAACGATCGTGTGCTCGGTCTGGAATTGGGAGCCGATGACTACATCACCAAGCCTTTCGGCACCCGGGAGCTGTTGGCTCGTGTGAAGGCCGTGTTGCGCCGCTTTGAACGTCCTACTGCGCCAAGCATTGTTAGCTTCGACAATATTGAGATTGATCAGGCTGCCATGCAGTTGAAAGTAGGTGGTCACCTGCAGACGACGACGGCTACCGAGTTCCGTCTGCTGGATTATCTTGCCCGCCATCCAGGCCGTGTCTTTACCCGCGATCAGTTGCTTGACGCCGTCTGGGGCGACGCTCGCTTCGTCACTCCGCGTTCGGTCGACGTCTATGTACGGCGAATTCGCGAGAAGATTGAAGCCGATCCGGAAAACCCGCGTTACCTTAAAACCATGCGCGGCGCCGGTTATCGTTTCGAAATGCCGAAGACCGTCTGAGGGAACGCCTTGAAGCGGACCATCACTGGAATTGCGGTACTGCTGTGCGTGGTTACGGCTCTGGCCGCATTTGGCGCTGGTTGGGCTTTGTCCGACTCGCCTGTGTGGCTGCGCTTCATCACGCTTGCGGCCATCATGCTGGGCATCTCTTTGCTTGCCATCGCGATTATCAGCGGTGCGCTGCGGAGAGATGCCTCCAGCCTTCGTCTGGCTATCGTGGCATCTACGCCGGAACAGCAGGCCAATCGGCCCGATCTGGGTGATTTTCAGGATCTTTGGCCTGCGTTTGACGCAGCGCGGCAGAAGGTTCGTTCCCAGATCGCAGCGATTGAAGAAGAACGGGCCAAGCTTGCAGCCGTTCTGGATTCCATGCAAGACCTTGTCGTCGCTGTGGATTCGGCGGGACGCATCCAGTGGGCGAATGAACCCATGCGTCGCGAGCTCGAAGGTGCAGTCCGCCACGGACAGGCGATCGTGCATACCATCCGTGATCCAGAGGTGCTGCTTTGCTTGCAGGTGGCTCTTGACGATGGTCTGGTGACACAGCGCCGGTCTACTTCGCTCAAGCCCGGCCGCATCTTTGAAGTGAACGCCGGTCCTATCCCCGGTGGCGGCGCTGTTGCCGTATTACACGACCTGACCCGCATCGAGCAGGTGGAGCGTACCCAGCGGGAGTTCATTGCTAACGTCTCTCACGAGCTGCGCACTCCGCTGACCTCCATCTCCGGTTACGTCGAGACCCTTCTGGACTTTGAGCGGTCGCTGTCTCCTCAGTCCAGGGAGTTTCTTGAAACGATCCTGAAAAACGCCACCCGTATGACTCGCCTGACCGAGGATCTTCTGGTTCTGGCCAGAGTTGAAAGCGGTGAGAATCCCATCCATCCGACGGTCGTCCCCGCAGAGAAGCTGGTACGCGATGCAGTCGCTGCTGTCCGCGGGATTGTGCGGGACGCAGGGGCCAAGCTCGACATCGGCACCATGGACGCGATCAATGTGATGGCGGATGCCGATGCCACGACCCAGGTGCTCTCCAACCTGATTGAGAACGCGACGAAGTATGGCCGCGCTACGACCGGGGAGCCCGCCCGGATCGAGGTCTCTGTCGAACAAAAGGGGGGCCATGCGGAGTTCCGCATCCGGGACTGGGGTGCGGGTATCGCCTCGGAGCATCACGACCGCATCTTCGAGCGCTTCTACCGTGTGGACAAAGCACGTTCCCGGGAGACCGGCGGTACAGGCCTCGGGCTCGCCATCGCGCGCCATATCGTGATGCAGCATGGCGGAAATATCTGGGTGGAGAGCCGCCTTACCCAGGGAAGCACCTTCGCGTTCACCTTGCCTGTGGTGCAGGGCTGATATGGTGAGGGATGTGCGCTCCGTTGTGCCCATCCTGCTCTCGTTTGCCCTGCTGACCGGCTGCAAATCGCCCCAGAAGACGGGCACTCCTACTGCAGACCCAGGCATACTGACGATCAACGGCGCCGGAGCCAGCTTTCCGAATCCCATCTACTCCAAGTGGTTTGCCGAGTATGGCCGGTTGCATCCTGGCGTGCACATCAACTACCAGCCCATTGGCTCCGGAGGCGGCATTCGACAGGTCTCGCAGGGCATCGTCGATTTCGGTGCGTCTGATGATCCCATGACCGATACGCAGTTGCAGCAGTCGTCCCATCCACTGCTGCATATCCCGACGGTGCTCGGCGCAGTGGTTCCGGTCTACAACCTGCCTGGTATCTCTGCGGAGATACGGTTTTCTCCGGAGGTACTCGCGGGGATCTATCTCGGTACGATTACCTTCTGGGACGACCAGAAGATCATTGCCGATAACCCCGGCATAAAGTTTCCGCATGAAGAGATTCTGCCGGTGTATCGCTCCGATGGTTCCGGCACCACCTTCATCTTCACCGACTATCTCACCAAGGTGAGTCCAGTCTGGGCGCAGCAGGTGGGTAACTCCACTTCGGTGAAGTGGCCGGCCGGCATTGGACAAAAGGGCAATGAGGGCGTTGCCGGCATGGTGCGTCAGGCTCCCTACGCCTTCGGTTATGTGGAGCTGGTTTACGCCTTACAGAACCACATGACCTTCGGTCTGGTACGGAATGGTGCAGGCCAGTGGATCAAGGCCAGTCCCGCGGCTGTCACGGCTGCAGCCGAGGCGCAGGCAGATACGATTCCCGCCGATTTCCGGGTCTCCCTGGCAAATGCCGGCGGGACAGCCAGCTATCCGATCTGTTCCTTTACCTGGCTGCTCGTTCCGCAGCAATCGGCTGACTCCACTAAGGGCAGACAACTGCACGACTTCCTGCTCTGGATGATCTCTGAAGGAGAGCCGGAGGCTGCCGCCATGGGTTACGCTCCTTTGCCTCGCCCTGTAGCAGAGCGTTTAAAAAATACCGTGGCCAGTATCCGGTAACACACGCAAAGCCTTATTAATCAAGCTGTTCATTCCGCGTTCACACATATTCCAGATACTCTAGGAAGGGGATCGGGAAGAGCCGGGTGACGACACAGCACTCAGAGATGGAGGGGGCACAGACTGCCTCTGAGGTACGCCGCTTTTTGATGCAGCGCGGCAGTGGTGGTGCGGCTGACCGCACCTTTGCAGCCCTGATGCTGGGGTGTGCCCTGAGCATCTTTGCTATCGTCGCCCTCATCCTGGGAATTCTGATCCTACGCTCCAGGCTCAGCCTGCATGAGTTCGGCCTCAGCTTTTTTCTGCGTTCAGACTGGGATCCGGTGCGCGGCAGCTTCGGTGCGGTTCCGTTCATCTGGGGAACGCTGGCCTCCGCCTTCCTGGCTCTTTTGATTGCGGTGCCGCTGGCGCTTGGCGTGGCAGTCTTTATCAACGAGATGTGTC
Source organism: Terriglobus sp. 2YAB30_2 (assembly GCF_052114765.1). Taxonomy (NCBI): domain Bacteria; kingdom Pseudomonadati; phylum Acidobacteriota; class Terriglobia; order Terriglobales; family Acidobacteriaceae; genus Terriglobus; species Terriglobus sp. 2YAB30_2. The sequence goes on along the minus strand of NZ_JBFRFJ010000009.1, from coordinate 49,325 downwards.
CCCGTGCTCTGCGCACGCCGATTTCGTTTCTTACGGAGCTCCTGGCTGCGATTCCTTCAGTGGTCTATGGCTTGTGGGCGATCTTCGTCCTGGTGCCGATCATGCGGAGTAGTGTCGGGCCCTTTCTGAAGAAGTTTTTCGGCTGGACAGGCCTCTTTCATGGCCCGAACTTCGGCATCGGTCTGCTGACGGCCAGCATGATTCTGGCAATCATGGTGTTGCCGGTCATCTCCTCCATCGCGCGCGATGTCATGAAGGCGGTGCCCAATACACAGCGTGAGGGTGTGCTGGCGCTGGGGGCCACCCGGTGGGAGATGGTGCGTATCGGTGTGTTGCGCAATGCGCGCATCGGTATTGTCGGAGCCGTGATCCTTGGACTTGGCCGTGCTCTTGGCGAGACGATGGCGGTCACCATGGTGATTGGCAATCACGCGGCGATTCCGAAGAGTCTCTTCGCACCGGCCTATACGCTGGCTTCCGTCATCGCGAATGAATTTACTGAAGCGACCGGCGACCTCTATCTGAGTGCTTTGATTGAGATCGGCCTCGCGCTCTTTCTCGTCACCATTGTCGTGAATGCCGTCGCTCGCCTGCTGGTCTTCATGGTGACGCGCGGCAACACAGCGAGGGCGGTGTAGAGTGCCTCATCGTCCATCGCGTGCGAATGTTGGCCGCCGCCAGGCGGCCAATCACCTATTTAGCGTGCTGGCGATATTGAGCACTGTGCTGGTGATTGCTCCATTGTTCGCGATCCTGGTGTATCTGCTGTTTCAAGGCGTCCGCTCGCTCAACGTGGCCTTCTTTACACATCTGCCGCGGCCCGTGGGAGAACCCGGGGGCGGTATGGCCAACTCGATTGTCGGATCGGGCATCATTCTCTCGCTCGCCAGCCTTCTTGGAATTCCGGTTGGCATCGGTGCAGGTATCTACCTGCACGAGTTTGGTGGCGGCAAGACTTTGGCAAATGCTATCCGCTTTACCGCTGATGTGCTGAACGGGGTGCCATCCATCGTGATGGGCATTGCGGCGTATTCTCTGATTGTTGTTCCCCAGAAGCACTTTTCGGCGTTTGCCGCGGGTGTGGCCCTGGCCATCATGATGGTGCCGACGGTGACACGTACTACGGAAGAGATGCTGGCAACGGTGCCCAATGCAGTGCGCGAGGCGGCGTTGGGTCTCGGCATTCCAAAGTGGCGCACGGTGATGACGGTAAGTTTGAAGACCGCTTCGCCGGGCATTATCACCGGTTGCATGCTGGCGTTTGCGCGTGTTGCCGGAGAGACGGCGCCGCTGCTCTTTACTGCCTTCGGCAACCAGTTCTGGCCGACCAGCCCGAATGAGCCGATAGCAGCACTGCCGCTACAGATCTTTGTCTATGCGGTCTCACCATATGACGAGTGGCATCGTTTGGCCTGGGCTGGCGCTCTGGTGCTGATTGTGCTGATTATGGTCTCCGTCACGCTGGTCCGGGTGGTGACCGGGCGTGGCATGCTCAATGGAGGGCACTGAGTGGGCGTCGGTATTGAAGTCGAAGACCTGAATGCGTGGTACGGCCAGACTCACACGCTGAAGGGCATCAATCTGCAGATTCCCGCCAACTCGGCGACGGCGCTGATCGGCCCGTCCGGCTGCGGCAAGTCCACCTTTGTGCGCTGCCTGAACCGCATGCATGAGACTAACCCTGTCGCTCGGGCAGAAGGAACGGTCCGCGTCGGTAATGTTGATGTTTACAAAGATGCTTCTCCAGTTGAGGTTCGCCGACGCATTGGCATGGTCTTCCAGCGGCCGAACCCTTTCCCGACGATGTCGATCTACGACAACGTAGCCAGCGGCCTGAAGCTGAACGGATTCCGCAATAAGCGTGTACTCGATGAGGTTGTCGAGCGTTCGCTGCGGCAGGCGGCGCTGTGGGACGAAGTAAAGGATCATCTGAAGTCCAAGAGCGGAGCCTCGCTCTCCGGTGGCCAGCAGCAGCGTCTCTGCATTGCCCGAGCGATTGCCGTTGATCCTGAAGTGTTGCTGATGGATGAACCCGCGTCGGCGCTTGATCCGGTCTCGACCGCGAAGATTGAAGACTTGATCTTTCAGCTTAAAGACGAGTACACCATCGTCATCGTGACCCACAATATGCAACAGGCGGCGCGTGTGGCCGAGAAGACAGGGTTCTTTTTAAGCGGACATCTTGTCGAGTTCGATTCGACTCACAAAATCTTCACAAACCCGAGCGACAAACGGACCGAAGATTACATCACGGGCAGGTTCGGCTAGAGCATTTCTCCTAAAAGTTGCAGAGCGGAGGCTCGGGGTCCCCAGCGAACTCGTTCGCTGGGGTGAAGTCTTGGCTGTCTGCGCCGTTTTCCGGCGAAGAAAACGGCATTCGCAGGTTTATCCAAAGTTACAGTATTAGGAGAAGTGCTCTAATGCGTATCCGGTTTCATCAGAGTCTCGATGAGTTAAAAGAAAAGCTGCTGGTCATGGCGGGTATGGCCGAGCAGGCGATTCAGCGTGCCATTGAGGCATATCGCACGCGTGATTTAGAGATCTGCGAACTGGTCTTCAAATCGGAGCCGGCCATCAATCGGCTGGAGCGTGAGATCGACCAGGCAGCGCTCGATCTGCTGGCGATGGAACAGCCCATGGCCATTGATCTGCGGTTCATTCTTTCTGTCATTCGCATTAACGCTGACCTTGAGCGCGTCGGTGACCAGGCTGTAAACATCGCCGTCCGCGTGCGGGAGATGGGAGCCTATTCGAATGTCGATCTCCCGGTAGACATTCCACGTGCCGCGTCCCTCGCTTCGGCGATGGTCCGCAAGGCTCTGCAGGCGTTTATCGAAGGCGATGCTGAACTGGCGCGCTCGGTACTCGCGATGGACGATGAGGTGGATGCGATGAATGATGCGGCTTTCACCGCATTGAGCGCGCTCATCAAGCGTCAGCCGGAACTGACGCCGCAGGCCCTGAATGCCTTGATCATCTCGCGCAATCTGGAGCGGGTCGGAGACCATGCAACCAACGTTGCCGAAGACGTGATCTTCTGGGTGCGGGGCGCCGACGTTCGGCACAAAGGTTCCGTAGCGAGCTAACCGATCTATTTTGTACAACTTCTAGGCGGATAACCATCCGAGGGTCTGGTCAATCTAACCTAGAACGATGAGCCAGTTTGTTCGACTCCTCTCTCTTGCCGCACTCTGTGCTGCTACGGCGGTCCAGGCGGACCCTGCCCGCTTCGATCTGACCGGCCCCAAAGTCGATATCCGCGTCACGCGCGGCAGCCGTACGCTCCCGATTGCGCAGGTTGCAAACCTGCAGCCCGGGGACCGGCTCTGGCTGCGTCCGGAGCTGCCGGAATCCCAGTCGGTGCATCTGCTGCTGATTGCGGCCTTTCTGCGGGGCACCACCAACCCTCCACCGGATGAGTGGTTTACCAAGATCGAGAGCTGGAACAAAAAGGTAAAGGAAGAGGGAGTCTTCGTCACTGTGCCGAAAGACGCGCAGCAGGCGCTGCTCTTTCTCGCTCCTGAGACGGGCGGAGACTTCGGAACGTTGAAGTCGGCTGTGCGCGGCCGTCCCGGCATCTTTGTCCGCGCCTCGCAGGACCTGACGGAGCTTGGCTTCGAGCAGGCCCGCATCGAGCGTTATCTGGCAGGAATGCGCCAGATTCCGGCGACGAACGATGCCAAACTGCTCTCGGACCGCTCTGAGGCTCTGGCTCGGACGCTCGCTCTGAAGCCCAACTCCGACTGCTTCAACCAGCCCGCGGAGCAGCAGATCGTCTGCCTGACGCAGAGCGGGAATCAGACCCTGCTCGATGATGGCCATGGCGCCAGCATCGTAACGGAGCTGGCCAACAATGGCGGCGCCGACCTCGCTGGCGCTGCGGCTTCGACCGCTCCATTCGGTGGTGGCGCTTATAGCGCGTATGTCGGTGCAGTGGTGGATCTGACCAAGCTGCTGACCAACATGCATACCGCCCAGTACCAGTACATTCCGGCGGTGGCGTTTCCTGATACCGATCACTTCAATCTCCGCCTCAATGCCGCTCCTTCGTTCCACAATCCAAAGTCGGTGATTGTGATTGCACTGCCGGGCATCCAACCGACGAAGCTGCCTCCGCTACAGCCGGGCAATCCCAAGGAAGTGACCTGCCTGCTGAAGCCGGAGGTTGTGTTGCATCTGCAGAATGCCCCTCTGGTCTTCTCGACCGGCATCGCGCACGATCTGGTGCTGCATGTGAATACGCCGGAAGGGAAGGATATTCCGCTGGTTGCCGACGCCTCCAAGGGCGGGCTTGTGCTGACCTCCGCGGCAGAGGATAGCAGGCGTTCCATGACGGCGGATGATACGTCGATTGCTTCTAAACCCGCGTCGTCTGCAGGAGGTGGGCTGACCGGCACCGTTCACGGCCAGTGGGGTTTCGACTCCTTTGATGGACCGACATTGCCGCTGCAGAACGAGCCAGGCAAGGATTGGAAGCTGACCTCGGAAGATGGTGTCATCGTCGGACGCGAACACGCCTTTACGCTCGCTTCTACCGGCATTGGCTGCGTCGAAAAGGTAGAGGTCGTCAGCGGTCCGAAGAAGATCAATGCGGACTTTCATCCCGGAGAACAATCGCATCAGCTTATTGCCAAGGCGATGCTCAAAGATGTGAACCCAGGTGATCTGCGTGTTGAATTAGAGCAGTATGGAGATCAGCAGCCGCAACAGGTCGAGACCAAGGCCTACAACGAGGCTGCGAAGCTGACCTCATTCAAACTGCACGCCGGTGATACGGCCGGAGTGTTAGAGGGCAACTCGCTCGATCAGGTGCAATCCGTAGAGTTGAACGGCGCGACCTTCACGCCATCCGGAGAGCCTGGCAGCATCCTGAATCTGAGCCTTTCCAAGGACGCTCCGGTACTGAAGGTCAAGCCCGGTGAGACAGCGACAGCACACGCCCATCTGAAAGATGGACGGACGGTCGATGTTCAAGCCTCGATTCTGGAAGCACGTCCGACGGTTACACTGGTGAACCGGCATATTACAGCGCCTAATGGCGGTGTTCCTTCCATTCGGTTATCGAATAAGGATGACCTTCCTCTTTCAGATAAGCTCACGTTCTTTTTGAAAGCCAATGGCGCCTTTCCTCGCAGCCAGAAGATCGAGGTTGCGACCAAAGACGGCTCCTTGAAGACGATGCTCAGCTTTGACGATGGCACGCTGGTGTTGCAGGATGCATCTACCGCTATCGCGAACCTTGATCCGTCGAAAGCGCTGGGAGCCTCGGGCTTTGGCAAACTGCAGTTCCGTGCTGTCGGAGCAGATGGTTCTCAGGGAGACTGGCAGCCGCTGGCAACGCTGGTGCGGGCGCCGATGTTGAAAGAGATTCGCTGCCCGGTGGACGACACCAAGCCCTGCCACCTGATCGGCAGCAATTTGTACTTACTGAAAGCAGTCGCAGCGACCAGCAAGTTCGACAACGCCAAGGATGTCCCGCCGGGTTTCGGCGATAGCCAGCTTGAAGTGCCGCGCCCGTACGGCACCGTGCTCTTCGTCAAACTGTTGGATGATCCTGAGAGTGTCAATGCCGTTGCATTGCCGGTAACTCCGGAGTTCTAAACGGAAAAGGGCACGGCGCTTGCCGTGCCCTTTTTTTGGATGGGAACTTAGATCGATCGCTTCTCACGATGGAGAAGCTCTTCCAGCTCTTCTTTGAACTCGCGAACGTCCTTGAAATCGCGATAGACGCTGGCGAAGCGGATATAGGCCACCGTATCCAGCTCTTTGAGGCGGGACATGATGAGTTCGCCAACCTCGGAGGTGGAGCGCTCGCGTTCCGGCGAGTCCACCACATAGGCTTCGGTCTCGTCGACCACACGTTCCAGCTTTGCCGCCGAGACCGGACGCTTTTCGCAAGCGCGCAGAATGCCGGAAAGAACCTTCTGCCGGTCGAACTTCTCGCGGCGGCCGTCTTTCTTTACGACCATGTAGGGAATCTCGTCGATGCGCTCATAGGTGGTAAAGCGCTTATTGCAGCGCTCACATTCGCGCCGTCGACGTATGGAGTCGGCTTCTTTGCTTTCGCGAGAGTCAACGACCTTGTCTTGCGTAAATCCGCAGTAGGGACACTTCATTGGGATAACTTCATTTTATCAAGCCGATGTCTCGGCTGCGTGCTCACTGGCCTCAGCAACTTTACCGATAGAGATGCTTTCGATGCGTGAGAAGACCAGGCCGACGGGAATGATGCTGAGTGAGGTCACAATCAGAAGCAGCGCTCCACAGGCTGTAGAAGCCTCGATCGGCGCGCTGTAAAACGCCTGCATGGAGGCGGCGGTGGCAGCAATCTGGGTGAACCAGCCAATGACAGGAAGCTGCAGGAGCGATCCGCCGAGCGACGCGGCCATCAGCAGCATCACACTGGCAAAGGTGAGTGTTCCAAGCTGCGGGGTATGTACGAAGGCGTGGGTCGTCTGCAGGTACGCTCCGGCGATCATCGCCCACATGACGATGGAAAGGATGATGGTGACGACCAGCGAGCCAACGCTGGGAATGGCGCCCAATCCTTCGCGGAAGCCAAGGATCTTTTCGGCAACGGCTTCACCGAGCCCCTCCGAGAGCCGGCCCAGAACTGCTTTGGCCATGGCTGCCAGTGCAGAACCGGCGATCCGAATGGCGATTGCGAAGATAGCGATTGCGATGGTTGCCGCCAGCGAGAACGCGCCAACCCGGACAAAGGTCTCGTGGTGTGGCATGTTCTTGGGCAGAAAGAGCAGTGCCGTCGAAAAGACCAGGGCCGCTGATCCCAGGTCAAACATGCGCTCCAGGGTATAGATCGCGATCTGAGGCGCGATCGAGGTCCTGGTGCGTTTAGCGATGATGTATGGGCGTGACAGGTCCGCCAGACGTCCGAAGATGGCGACTGCGGTAAAGCCGATGAAGTGCGACCCCGTCAGCGAGAGCGGCGAAACCTTGCGGAGCTTCCCCAGCAGGATGGTCCAGCGCCAGGAGCGGAAAAGATAAGTTCCCCAGATCAAGCCAATGCCGGCAGTGACGTGCCTATAGTCGATCAACCGAAGCTGGCGCACAAACAGCCCGAAATCGAAGTGGATCTTCGACCGGAAGAAATAGATCAGGATGGCAAGAACTGCGAGTACCGCCAAAGAGACCGGAGTTTTCTTGTCCTTCATTGAGCCTGGGCCTGTGCCGTTGCGTTGCGGGTCTGCGCCTCGAGTTTACGCCGGTTGAATTCGTGAATGACGCGTGCTACGTAGGCACGAGTTTCCCGGTAGGGAGGGATGCCATGATAGCGATCTACCGCTCCAGGACCTGCATTGTAGGCCGCCAGCGCCATGGCCATATTGTCGTGATAACGGGTCAGCAGTGTGTCCAGGTAGGCCGAGCCTCCATTGACGTTTTCGCCAGGGTGGAAGCTGTTGTGAACACCGAGTTCGCGGGCAGTGCCGGGCATGAGCTGCATGAGTCCCTGCGCCCCGGCGCGGGATACTGCGGCAGGCCGGTTGTTGCTTTCGGCACGAACGACCGCGGCCAGCAGGTCGGCGTCGACGCGATGTGCTGCCTCGGCTGAAGCTAGCAACTGTTGCAACTCGGCGGGCGTCAGCGATGTCTCGTCTTTTGCCACTGGTTCTTTCGGCTCCGGTCGAATAGACGGCGCCGGCGCCTCGAAGAATTCAGCCTGAGCGATGGCTTCCTGTGGAACTTCGAGGTAACTCTGTTCGCTGGTGTAAAGCCGTACCCGGCCGGGCTCTGCCGCTGCTTCACGGCGTACGCAGTCCAGCGTAAAGCCTGTGCGCAGCGTGATGTGCTCGGCGGCGAAGGCGGTCGCGCTGAGCAGACAGAGAGTTAGGACGCGGACGAACACTTGCTTAAGCCTACCGAATTTCGGGGGAAACGTCGCTTAAGAAAGCTTTTAGCTTTTAACCGGCGAGGAGACGAAGTAAAAAGAAAATCGCGACGCCGGCAAAGAAGACAAGCGCCATGCGAATACCGGGCTCACGGTTCACCTCCGGGACCAAGTCTGTGGCGGCCACATAGATGGTGACACCCGCAGAGACCGGCAGACCAATGTGGACCCATGAGGGGAAGATGTTGATAAGAAAGACCCCGGCCAGAGTAGCCAGCCCCAACGAAAGAGCAGCATTCAGGGCCGTTTTACGGGACTGCCCGCTGGCCAGCATGACCGAGGCCACGGTGAACCCTTCGGGTAGCTTGTGCAGGAAGACTGCCAGAAAGACGATGTAACCCAGCCAGTTCGAGATCAGGAAGCCTGAGGCAATCGCCACGCCGTCGAAGAGCGTGTGAACACCTAGACCCAGGAGCACGGAGTACGACTTGTAGCGAGCGATGAACTCGTCGTGATGGGTCTCTTCACCGAAGTGAAAGTGTGGCGTGATGGTGTGCTCAATCAGGTGGACACCGCAGTAGCCCACCAGAACCATGAGAGGAGCCCAGGTCGGGGCGAGTTTCAGGCTTTCGGGAAGCATCTCCAGAACGGCGGCAGCCAGCATGAAGCCCGAACCCAGGGCGACGAAATAGCGCAGCGAGCGCGTCGTTGGCGAACGGCGCACGAGCAGCAGGCCACCGAGGAAGTCGGCGAGACCGGCGATAGTACCGAGAGCAAGGCTTAGGGCAAAGGCAGACATCAGGAGAGTTCAGTTAACTTCTTTCCATTCAATAGTCTCTCATTGGATGGGACAGCTGCGGAAAGGGTGCAGCCAGGGTGTGTCATCAAACTCCTGCCGTCAGCGTTGCGAGCGCAAATTAGTCCATACGAGGCCGACAACGAATTACGGGCGAATTTGCGCCGCAACCCGGAGGGCCGGGGCAGATTTTCTTCACCCCAGCCAGCAAGGCTGACTGGGGACCCCGATTCCCGATCTCTTTGTCACTCGTCGTTCCAGTGGACCGGCCACAGTTCTCTCCTCGCTCCTCGATCGAGAAAAAATCTGCTCCCGGCGCTGACGGGCACGAGTTTGATGACACGCCCTAGACGGTCCGGTCTTGTGGCAGATCTTCGCTCGCCATGGCCAGGGTGACACCCAGCGCGCAGAGGAGGACGATCTGCTCCAGGCGCGTGGAGACCTGGTGTAGACGGTCGAAGTCGGCTCTCTCCGGGTTGGTGAGGGGCAGGTTGGTGAAATCGCCGCCCACGAGCTGGCGGTCATGTTCCATCAGGGGCATGATGTGAAAGCCGATATACATCGTCAGGCACAGCATGAGTCCTGTAAGACTGACGATGGTCAGCATCTGCAGCCGGTTGCGGTGGCTGCGCTGATAGAGCAGGACCGTGGTCAGCAGAAGAGCAATGCCGCAACCAAGACCGACCCAGTGCAGCCGCGTCAGGCATAGGCCGACGATGATGCCGGGAATCCGTGTGTTGCCTTGTGTCATCTCCAACACCTGCGGAGAGAAGATCGCAGGTGCGGCGATGGCGCCGAAGAAGACGATGCCGCCCATCCAGGTGACGAGCGAGAGCAGCCGGAGGGCACGAAGAAAGGCGACCATGCTTCAAGTTTCATCGCAGCAGGCTATTGGAGCAAGTTGGCTGCCAGCTCTGTTCCTAAATCCGCTCGCGGCCGATGAGGCGCTCCACGCGCTTTTCCATCGGAGGATGCGTGCTGAACAGGCCTGCCAGATCGCTGGCGCGCAGGCGCGGCGCAGAGATGAACAGATGTGCCGTCGACGGCGTCGCATCCATCGGGAGGCGGCGGGAGTAGGCGTCAATCTTCTGCAGTGCGCGCGCCAGGGCATGCGGGTTACCGGTCATCTCCGCTCCGGAGGCATCGGCGGCGTACTCCCGCGAGCGCGAGACCGCGAGTTGGATCAGCGTGGCTGCGATGGGTGCAAGAATCAGCATCAGGAGCGCACCGATGCCACCGCCACCGCGCTCACGATCGTCCCGGCCTCCATATCCGCCAAACATCATGGCAAAGCGGCCCATATGCGCCAGCAAGGTAATAGCTCCCGCGATGGTGGCGGCAATCGAGCTGGTCAGGATGTCACGGTTGCGTACATGCCCGAGTTCGTGCGCGAGGACGCCCTCCAACTCTTCATCGTCCAGCAGATCCAGAATGCCCGCGGTCACAGCGACGGAGGCATGCTTCGGATTGCGGCCCGTTGCGAAGGCATTGGGAGATTCGGTAGGGAGCAGATAGATCTTCGGCACAGGCAGGCCTTGCTTGGAAGCAAGCTGCTCCACGATGGAATACACGCGTGGCAGCTGCTCCTGGGTCGCCGGCTGCGCGCGGTACATCGCCAGGGCAATCTTGTCCGAGAAGAAATAGCTGACGAAGTTCATGACGGCGGCCAGCAGAAATGCCAACACCATGCCGTTTTGCCCGCCGAAGTACCCTCCCACGAACATCATCAGCAGGGTCAGGGATGTCAGCAGCAGGGCAGTTTTTRGCGTGTTCATGGCGGTTCTCGTCCTTCTTCCTATTAGACGTGGCGGGATCGGCGGACGATGCTGGGCAGTCATCCGGCGTTCATACGCCGGTGATATACCAGGCGTATGGAAAACCTGCACCTCGATCGGCGCCGCTTCCTCCGGCAGAGTTTTGCATTCAGCGCTACAGCATTGTGGGCTTCGCGCCATGGCCTGGCTAAGATGATGCCGAAGGATCCGGCGGCCGCCGAGCTGTTGATGCTGGGCGACTGGGGATATCTGAATCCCGCTGCGCAGCAGGTTGTTGCCAAAGGGATGGCAGACTACACGCTCAGCCAGAAGCTGAAGCCGCAAGCGCTGCTAATGCTGGGAGATAACTGGTATGAAGCGCTGGAGGGTGGTGTAGACTCCGACCGCTGGAAGACCGGCTTCGAGGAGATGTATCCGAAGAGCGTCTTTGATTGCACCGCATACGCTGTGCTGGGCAACCATGACTACCAGTACTTTCCGAACAGCAAGGTCGAGGCAGAGCTGGAGTACGCCCGGCGTGGTCACAGCCGCTGGACCATGCCGGCAAAGTGGTACACCTTCGAGTTCCCGAAGAAGAATCCGCTGATCACCTTCATCGCGCTCGACAGCAACATGCCGCATCCGATTGGTCCGCGGAAGGACGGCAAGCCGACGATCGACTTCACCTTGACGGAAGAGGAACGCATCGCCCAGCTCGCATGGCTTGAGGCGGAGCTGCAGAAGCCTCGCAAGACCCCTTTTACGGTGGTGATCGCGCACCATCCCGTCTTCTCCGACGGGCCTCACGGCGACCACAAGGTACTGATTCGTGACTGGGATCCGCTCTTCCGCAAGTACGGTGTCCATGCGTATTTGGCCGGGCATGACCACGACCTGCAGCATCTGGAGTTCGAAGGGCATCCGACGACCTACTTCCTCTCGGGAGGCGGCGGCGCGGATCTGTACGAGCTCAAGGTCGATCCCACGGTGCGTGGACCGTATGCACACAAGGTCTATGGTTTCAGCCGTCTCTCGGTCACACCGAAGAAGCTGACGCTGCAGCACCTGGACGGCGACGGCCGTCTTCTGCACGCCATCGAGAAGTCACCGGAAGGAAAGCTTACGGTTCTGAGCTAAGAGAAAGAGCCGCAAAATACTTGAGGCTGCCCGTGGGCAGCCTCAAGTATTTCTATGTGCGGTTGATAGCGCGTTTGAGTACGACTTCTAACGCCGCCTTCTGTTCCGTGTATTCCGCCTCGGTCAGCTTTCCGGTTGCGCGATCCGTTTCCAGGGAGAAGAGCTCGTCCTTGAGGGTCTGCAACAGGGGAGGAGCGGAAGGCGCCGCCGGTGCGGTTGCCGAAGCTCCTGCCGCTGCGCCAGCAGGCTGCGCGGGTTTTCCGCTGAGGAAGAACCCTGCGGCGACTGCGAGCAGCAGCGCCAGACCGCTCAGAATCCACCACTTGTACTTGGTCAATGGATCGGGAGTGTCGATTGGCGTTCCGAGTCCACCGCCCGGCTTAGTATCGGTCGCTGCCGATCCGCCTGGTGCTGCTGCCTGGCTGTCGCCGCCACCCGCTGCTGGCTGACCATCAGCGCTCGTCTGCGCCGCATCGCGCGGCAGTTGGCCGGTACCGGAGACGGTAAATCCGAGCTTGGCGCCGGGAGCGATATCACGCGCCACATAGGTCTGGGCATTCAGCTCTTCGACAAGGTTGTACTGCGCTCCCCCGGTTGCCGCGAACTTGAAGGTCTTGGGCATCATCAGGGCGATGGTGCCGGTCTTCATCGTCGGACGCGGCCCGAGCGTCAGCGTTCCGCTGTACGGAAGTTCATAGGAGACCTGGAAGCGCGTCTCACCGGGACGGATGGGGAAGACGAAGGCGTAGTGGCCCTTTTCTTCCAGAGGCATCGGCGGAGACTGCACCGGCATACCGCCCGGTCCAAGCGCGGCTGAGCCCGAGATGGTGGCGTCGGCCGGCAGCCAGAAGTCAAAGGGGCGATCAGAGTACTGCGTCTTCTTTGGGTTGGAGTCATTCTTCACAAAGAAGTTCTCGACGACGCGCATCCGCTTGCCGCTCTCGTCGGTCTGCAGACGCATCACGTCCGCCTCCCACTCGATGCCGTTTACCTTGGGCGCGCTGTCGAAGACCTCAACCTCAACGGACTCGGTTCCCGGAGGGGCAGGACGGAAGTACGGCGTCTTGTCGTGCGTGACGCGCACCAGGTGAATACCTGCGTCCGGTACCTGTAAGGTGAATTTGCCTTTGGCGTCGGTGGTGGTCTTGGTGGACTCCTGCATGCCCTGCTGCAGGCGGATCAGCGTTACCTCGTCGCCGGCGGAAGGCTTATTGCGCGTCGAGTTCATGACGGTGCCGGTGATGGTGCCCTGCGCGGCGGCAATGGCAGGAATCGCGAAGAGAAGGGAAGCGCACAGGCGCTGAAACTTAGAGGAAGTCACCTCTTCAGGATAAAACGGACGGTCCCGGCTGCACGGTATTCGTACAGCCGGAGTCGTAGAGCTAGTTCAGCGGGTCGCGCTTTTCGAGGTTGCCTTCCACATCCTTGCGGCTCAGCCACAGATCGCGCCACTGCTTGTCGCGCATCAGGGGAAGCTGGTCAGTGTGGTGTTTGCAGCCCGGCTGCGAGCAGTTGCCATAGCTGACCAGCACCTTGGCATGCGGTACTTTGGTGAACTCTACCGCCATGGTGATGGTGTCACCGTGGACCGGTGTTTTGATTCCGTTGGCAATCGGCCCGAAGGTGACAACGCGGAAGATGCCCAGGTTGCCGTAACCTCCGTTGCCCGGCAGGTCCACTCCGTCGATCGGCGCGCCGCGTTCCGCAGTGGTGTTGCCGTCGGACTGTCCATTGATCTGGAAGCGCATGACCTCGCCCCAGGGGCGATCGATTGCGCCATAGGTCTTGACGGTCTCGCCGATGGCCTCGTCCAGCAACTGCACGGCGTACTTCGGGTCCTTCAGGCCGCGCGGCGTAGTCAACGGTTCTTCCACCTTGTAGGGAACGGCAAAGTTGCGTGAGCCGGAAGCCGTGGAGATGGTCAACTGCGCGTTGGTGAACTTCTGCGCCCAGACGTAGAACAGCAAGGCTCCCCGCGAATTCGCTTCGGCGTTGCGGTCCCAGCTCTTCAGCAGATCGGCAGCCTTCTTCGTGCTGTCACTTCCGTACTGGTTGACCGCCTCCAAAAGCTCGGGCAGCATGCGGTCGGCAAGCTCCATGTGGGTCGAGAGCTTCTTGGCGATCAGCGCGTCGAAGTTGATCTTCTTGTCCTCCGAAAGCATGCGCAGGCCGCGGTCAGAACGGAAGTGCGGGAACTTCGGAGCGACGTAGGCGGGATACTCCGCCGGGTCGATCATCGTCGGCCACCCCGCATCCCACGGTGGCTGGTTGGAGTTCTGTACATAGCCGGTCGGCGGATCGATCAGCTTTGGCAGCTTCTCATAGGGTAGGTATTCGTTCCACAGATACTTCGATTCGTCGCCCGGAACCACACCGCCCCAGAAGGCATAGTCACCCTCGCTGCGCTTCGGCAGGGTGGAGGCAAAAAAGTACATGATGTGCCCATCGCGGTCGGCGTACATCACGTTGTACATCGGCAGTTGCAGGCGCTTGAGTTGTGCTTCGTACTCGGCAAAGGTATGGGCAGTGTCCATGTGCCAGTACTGATCCAACATCTGCGGCTTGTCCAGGCCGGCGACGCGGAGAGCAATAGGCGAGCTATTATCGGTGCGGACGATAGGGCCGTGAACGGTGGACTTGATCGTGAGTTCCTGCTCTTTGGTGCTGCCATCCGCCTGCAGGACCTTCAACGTATGTGTCTCTACCTTGAAGGGAAGCACCTTGCCATCGAAGAGATAACCATCGTCTTTGAGGACAATTTTGTAGAGGTCGGCGCCGTCGTTGGTATTCACCGTGTTGGTGATGGCGTTGTACGGCGAGAAGCTGAAGCGCAAGACGGGCAGTCCGATCTGTGTAGCGCCGGAGAGGTCGATGCCCGGCGCTGTAAGCTGCACCTGGAAGTAGCTCTGTTCGCCGGCCCAGGCCAGATGCGGATTCATCAGCAGCATGGCCTTTCCGCTTGCGGAATGTGACGGTCCGATAGCCCAGCCGTTGGAGCCATCTTCCATGTCCATATTCGGAACGGAGGGATCATCATCCGCAAACGGAGCCATGCGAAGATCCAACGCGGCATCGGATGTGCCTGCATTGCGCGTCGGGAACATGAGGCGCGAACCCGCCACGAAGGTAAAGTTCACGAACTTCTCTTCATGCGTGATGATGTCCAGTGTCGTCACGGGCAGGACACGCTTGGCCTCTCCGCTCAGCATGTCTCCATGAGCCGTGGCGTAGGCATTGATACCGGCGGCAAAGGCGTCCAGGTATTTACGGAACTCAGGCGTCTGCGCCGACAGCCACTCTTCGCCGCGCTGGGGAATCCCATTGGTCCACACCCAGCTATCGTTGTTGAGGTTATTAGCCGCGGGGCTGATGGGATTTCCTTTCGTCCCCCAGTACTCCGCGGCTCTGCCGCGTGAGTTCCCGTAGACGGTGAGAAGCAGGTTGCCGTGAGCCGCTGTCTGCGCCCATCCATAGGCGTAGAACATGTCTTCGACGGACTTCGCGTAGATGTGCGGAACACCCCACGTATCCCACAGGATCTCGGTGCCCTTCTGGGGGGTGTACTTCGGCGGCTCATGGCCGGCCGCCAGCAGGGGAGAGGAGAGAAGCGAAGACACGACCAGCAAAGCAGTGCGGCGCAGACTCACAGCAGGACTCCTGGATGGATTGTTCAGCTTTAAAAGGAATGTAACATTTGCGGCCAGTGCCAATGAGAGGAATGTGGCTTCTGGATAGCCCCATTGGTCGGCGTTAAAAGTTGCAAGTTAAAAGTTAAATAGGTAGGGCATCGGTATTCGAACGCTCGTTGACTCGCCCATTCAAGCGAGAGCTTGACCCTTATTCAATTCTTCAATCATTCAATTCTTCAATTCGCCACCGGCTGACCGAAGGTGATCCAGAAGCGATTGCAGTCGCGCAGGATGAACTCACGCATGCCGTAGTGTGTGTCATGGGGCGGTTCGACGATGTCGACGCGTTTATGGAGACGATCGTAGAGCGCATCCACGTCTGAGGCGTAGAGATAGAGGTCGAATTCTCGGCGGAAGGCGTCGCTGGGGCGGCCTTCGATATTCAGCATGATCTCGCTGGCGCCGTAACGCAGACGGGCCCAGTTCATCTCGCCGCACTCAATGTTTTCGCCTGTTTTGGTGAAGCCGAGGACGGAGACGTACCACTCCACTGTCGCTCGAACGTCCGGCACATGGATCATCGGGAAGATCGACTGGGTCATACGGCCTCCGCGAATGCCACTATCGTAGCGCGGAAGGTCTGTGGAACCAACCCTCTAAAAGAGAGCCCATATCCTCGTTGCCCGATTCTTCGCGGTTTTATCGCGAAGGGTGGGGCAACTAGAGTATTGGCACTATTGACGAGGTTCCTGTTACGCGCGTTCCAGCCGATCCATCTCGCCCATGATCTCTGCCGCTTCATTCTCCAGCAGTGACCGCTGAGTGACATAGTCCTCTTCCGGGTATTTGCCGGCCTTGTACTCGAAGTTCAGGTCACGCAGATTCTCGTACACGGCTTCTTTGCGCTCACGGAGATAGTCGAGCTGCGACTTGGCACGTTGCGAAAAGGGATTCTCGGCCGGCCAAAAGATGTAGGCCAGTGAGGCAAGGGTCAGAACAGCAGCGGCAACCAGTCCCATCAGTACTCCGTCTCCCGGCGAATTCGTTCGCGTACGGCATCGTTCTCCGGCAACTGAACCGGAATGCCCTCGGGTGTGGTCACAGTGTTTCTCCGGCGGCGTACCCAGGTGCGTACCAGCAACGCCGTTCCGACGGTGGCCAGGAGGAACACAACCACCGGGGTGATCCAGGCTACGGTATCGAAGCCGCCGCGGATCGGGGCAGCAAGAATCGTTGGACCGTACTTCGCGGCGAACCAGTTGAAGATCGAGGTATCGTCGCCGCCGCTTGCAACTTGTGTCCGCAACTCGCCGATCATGCGGTCAGAGTCTGGGCAACCCACGTGGTTGCATTCCAGCAAAATCTGGCCGCAACCGCAGGCGCACATCATGGCGTGGCCAATCTTATTGAAGCGTGTACCGCTATCATCTGCGGCAGCCATCAAAAGGACCGCTCCAAATAAAACCACGCAGAGTTGCATCATGCGATGGCGAAGCATACGTGTGGTGAAGCGATGCATAAAAGAACGGATCTGCATTAGTCACCACTCCCGACTGCAACGGCTTCCGTGTGGATGACACGAGAAGCTGCCAGCGCTGGTTTGATGGCCGGCGCGAGTGCCACGAAGGTTCCTAGGATGATGATCAGTACGCCAATCCAGATCCAGGCGATCAACGGATTCAGGAAGGCCTTGATAATGGGTTTGCCTGTCTCCGGATTCTTGCCCTCATAGATGACGTACAGATCGTGCTGCAGGGTTGAACGGTTCGCAACGATGGTGGAGTTCGTCTGGCTGGCAGCGTAAAAACGGTGCTCTGGCGCAAGCTGTGTCACGTATTTGCCATGGCGATAAACATCCAGCAAGGCGTACTCGGTGTCGTAATTGGCGTTCGAGTCCTGTGTGTAGGACTGACAGCGCAGTTCATACGGACCGATGTTGATCTTGTCGCCGAAACCGACCTCCTGCTCTGTCGACTGATTGAACGCTCCTCCGGCGATACCGACAATGATCACAACAACGCCAAAGTGAACAATGTACCCGCCATAGCGTCGCGTATTGCGCTGGATCAGTTGCAGTGAGGCGGTGAAGAGGTTCTTGCCGGTCTGCGTGCCGACAACGTTGGCGCCGCGCAGAAACTCCGAAAGGATCGCGGTGATGACCCCGGCGCCGAGGGAAAAGGCCATCAGGGAGTAGAGCTCTGACTGGTCTTCCCAAGGCCGGACATGCGCGATCATCAGGCCGATCGCGGTGGCGACAGTCGCAATGGAGGGCAGAATAAAGTTCCGGCGAATCGTCCGCAGGGTGGTGCTGCGCCATGCCAGCAATGGACCCACACCTGTAAGGAACAGAAGGAAGAGGCCGATCGGCAGGGCGACGCGGTTATAGAACGGAGCGCCGACTGTTGCCTTGGAGCCCTGTACATACTCGCTCAGGACCGGGAAGAGCGTGCCCCACAGCACGGTAAAGCAGGCAACCAGCAGGATGAGGTTATTAAAGAGGAAGCTGGATTCGCGGGAGACGATCGACTCCAGCTTGTTCTCCGTCTTCAGATGGTCGCGTTGGCGCACAAAGACGAAGAGGCAGACACAGAAGATGAGGATCAGGAAGCCGTAAAACCAGTTTCCGATGCTGGACTGCGCGAAGGCATGGACGGAGCTGACCAGGCCGGAGCGCGTCAGCAGCGTTCCCAGCACCGTCAGCATGAAGGTGGAGAAGATGAGCCAGACATTCCAGCTCTTCATCATGCCGCGCTTCTCCTGCATCATCACGGAGTGCAGGAACGCCGTGCCGGTTAGCCATGGCATCAGGCTGGCGTTCTCAACCGGATCCCACCCCCAGTAGCCTCCCCATCCGAGCACTGAGTACGCCCAGTGCGCGCCGAGGAAGATGCCGACGGTCAGGAAGAGCCAGGTCACCATCGTCCAGCGGCGGGTGATGTGGATCCACTTCTCGCCGGGGTAGCGCATGATCAGGGCGCCGAGGGCGAAGGCGAAGGGGACGGCGAACCCAACGTAACCCAGGTAAAGCATTGGGGGATGGATCACCATCTCCGGATACTGCAGCAGGGGATTGAGACCGGCGCCGTCCGGAGGAACCTC
Organism: Terriglobus sp. 2YAB30_2; assembly: GCF_052114765.1. Taxonomy (NCBI): domain Bacteria; kingdom Pseudomonadati; phylum Acidobacteriota; class Terriglobia; order Terriglobales; family Acidobacteriaceae; genus Terriglobus; species Terriglobus sp. 2YAB30_2. Next base: position 31,064 of record NZ_JBFRFJ010000009.1, on the reverse strand, counting down.
TCCCGGCTGGATGGAAAACGGTGGAGCGGCGAAGACCAGCAGGAGAAGGAAGAAGACCTGAACCCCGGCCAGGATCGTGGAGGCGTGGGCGGTCAGCCGGACATCGACCTTATGGCGGAGCCGGAGGACGAATCCGTAGGCGGCCAACAGCCAGCTCCACAGCAGCAGCGAACCTTCTTGACCGGACCATAGCGCGGAAAATTTGTACGCCGGATGCAGGTCGCGGTTGGTGTGGTGGAAGATATACGCCACCGAATAATCATTGGTGAATGCCGCCCATACCAGGGCGAAGGCCGCGCAGGAAACGGCGGCGAAGGTCATAATGCCGGCGCGGCGGGCAGTCTCCGACAGGCGCTCAGGGGCGATGCGTCCGGAACGGCCGGTTGCCATCTGCCATAGCGATGCTCCGCCCATGGCCAGGGAGTAGACAGCAAGCACGAGGGCCAGCAGCAGGGAAAAACTGCCAAAGGTAGGCATGGGGTGCGGCATGAGGAGGCTCCACCGCTCATTTTCTCAGGCCACAGGCATGCTGGGCAATGAGCTTGCGCGGTTAGCGGACTGATTGGCCGGAGATCGCCCGTCCCAAGCTTGGTCCAGCTACGCGATATCGCGCTTTTCGTCCCCGTCGCCAGGGTTGATTAACCTGTGAACGCTGGCCAGAAGGTTATCCGGCAGAAGAGGTTTCAGGCGAAAGTTCACGTTCAGGTCCACGTATTCGTCCTCCGCCTCCTCCATGCCGCTGATGACCAGCACCGGAAGGGTAGGGGCAAAAGTACGAAGCTCACGCACAAACTCCGCCCCGGTCATGCCGGGCATGATGTGGTCCGTAATCACGAGGTCGATGACTGCCGGAAACTCGTTCGCTCGAAACTGTTCGAGGGCTCGCTGTGGATTTAAGGCGGGAATGACAAAGTAGCCGGCACGCTTCAGGATCGTCTGGCGGGTGGCTGCCTGTACCGCGTTGTCGTCAATCAAGAGAACCGTGGATTGCATACGTTTGTTCGGCAGGAAATGAAGCATGAGTACCGCAATCTTTCAGGGGCCTGTTCCCGAACAGCGGGGGGACACCGAGCTTCATATTAGCCTGACCGTCGTCCCGGGCCAGAGGGGCACGCGGCGCAGCCGAACTCTCCTGGTTAACGACGTACGATGCACCTCCCCCTCGGTAAGGTTGCCGACACCAAAGGAAGGGCTTCCGTGAGATATCAGTAATCCGGTTAGAATGAGCGCGATGACGATGTTGCAAAAATCGTCAGGACTGGATTCCATACGTGACCCTGACCTTCATTGACTGGCTGATCATGCTGGTCTACTTCGTTTTCGTGCTCGGCATCGGATTTACGCTGAAGCGTTACATGCGGACCAGCAACGATTTCTTCCTTGCCGGCCGCTCCATTCCGGCCTGGATCTGTGGTCTGGCCTTCATCTCAGCCAACCTGGGAGCCCAGGAGGTCATCGGCATGGGCGCCTCCGGCGCCAAATACGGCATCGCCACCAGCCACTTTTACTGGATCGGCGCCGTACCTGCCATGGTCTTTGTCGGCATCTTTATGATGCCCTTCTACTACGGCTCCAAGGCCCGTTCCGTGCCGGAGTATCTGCGGCTGCGCTTCGATGAGAAGACCCGGTCGGTCAATGCCTTCAGCTTCGCCATCATGACGGTCTTCAGCTCGGGCATCTCCATGTACGCCATGGCGCTGCTGATCCAGACGCTGGGTCTGTTCCACAACATTATTCCCGACCAATACATCTTCCACGTCTCGGTCCTGCTCAGCGCTGTCATCGTGCTGGCCTATATCTTCCTGGGCGGACTCACCTCGGCCATCTACAACGAAGTGCTTCAGTTCTTCCTGATTGTGGCCGGCTTCGCTCCGCTGGTCTGGGTCGGCCTGAAGAATGTCGGTGGATGGCACGGAATTCAGCAGCGCCTGCCCGGCCCGATGACCCATTCCTGGCAGGGCATGACTCATGCCAACACCAACCCGCTTGGCGTGGAGTGGTTCGGCCTGGTCATGGGACTCGGCTTTGTACTCAGCTTTGGCTACTGGTGTACGGATTTCCTCGTCGTCCAACGCGCCATGGCGGCTAACTCTGAGGAGAGCGCCCGCCGCGTTCCTCTGATCGCGGCCGTCCCCAAGATGTTCTTCCCCTTCCTGGTCATTCTGCCTGGCCTGATCGCGGTCAGCATTCCTGTCGCGCAGCACGCCGCGCAAAACCATCTCGTCGGCGCCAGCACTGCGGGAACGAGCCTCGGCATTATTCCGCAGAAGGTAAACCCGGTCAGCGGAGCTCCGATGCTGGACGAGAAGGGCCAGCCGGTCTATAACTACGACCTGGCCATTCCGGCTCTGCTGCTCCATTACTTTCCCTCGGGCATCCTCGGCCTGGGACTCACCGCTCTGCTGGCCAGCTTTATGTCAGGCATGGCGGGCAATGTAACCGCCTTCAATACGGTGTGGACCTACGACATCTATCAGAGCTACATCAATAAGCGTGCTACCGACGCCCACTATCTGATGATGGGACGCATAGCGACTGTCGGTGGCATTCTGCTATCGATCGGCGCGGCGTACGCAGCGACCAGCTTCAACAACATCATGGACGCGTTGCAGCTGGTCTTCAGTTTTGTGAATGCGCCGCTCTTCGCCACCTTCCTGCTGGGAATGTTCTGGAAGCGCACGACCGGACACGGCGCCTTCAGCGGTCTGATCCTGGGTACCAGTGCAGCTCTGCTGCATCATGGTCTGACGCTGCCGCAGAACGCAGCCCCAGGTCTCCATGGCGCCTGGATCAAGCTGGTCCACACCTATCCGAGTGACATGGCCCAGAACTTCTGGACCGCAATTGTGGCCTTCTCCGTCAATCTGCTGGTGACCGTCGCTATCAGCTTGATGACGAAACCACGGCCTGAGCCTGAACTGGTCGGCCTGGTCTATTCACTCACACCCAAGCCGGTGGAGGAGCACCTCGCCTGGTGGCAGAAGCCGGCATCGCTGGCGATCGCCGTGCTGGTCTTGCTGGTGATTCTCAACCTGGTGTTCGCGTAAGGAGGAATGCATGGGACTCGATATCCGTTTTCCGCTTGGCCTGATGTTTCTTGTGACCGGCGGTCTGATGACCGTCTATGGATTCTTCACCCGCGGCTCAGCCATCTATCAGAAGTCGCTGGGCGATAATCTGAACATCGAATGGGGAATCGTGATGTTCCTGTTTGGCGCGCTGATGTGGTACCTGGGCAAGCGCCAGAGCTGGAAGAACGATCCGGTAAATCCGCGGCCGTGGGAACGTCCGCAGTATCCGCACTAGGGTAAGAGTTAAAAGTTGCAAGTTGAAAGTTGAAGAGGTACAGCATGGGCGGGCGAAGTGATTTGCCCGCCCATGTCGTCTTTAGCGAGCCCAACTCAGCGCATGAGCTTGTGCTGGAGTAAAGTTCCACAGCCGACTTGCGATAATCAAGATATGAAGCAACGACAGGTCGAGCAATATGAGATTGTCCGGAAGCTGGGTGCAGGCGGTTCCGGCGTCGTCTATCTTGCCACGGACACCCTGCTGCAACGTCCAGTCGTTCTCAAGCTGATCAAGCGTGGAGCCCTGACCGTCGAGCAGATCCGTTCGACCGTTCTGCGTGAGGCGCGATTGGCCTCCGCAATCGACCATCCCAACGTCTGCGCGATCTATGACACGGGTGAGACCGAGGATGAGGCATTCATTGCCATGCAGTACATTCCCGGCAAGAGCCTGGACAAGGTCATCGGTGAGGGACCGGCGAGCCTGCAGCTCATCCTCTCGGCAGGTATGCAGATGGCCGACGGCCTCGCCGCCGCGCATGCGCTCGGCATCTTCCATCGCGACCTGAAGCCCGCCAACGTCATGCTGACGGATGGCGGCCTGATCAAGATCCTCGACTTCGGCCTCGCTCGGCGGCTCTCGGCAGAGGACATGCACTTTGACCCGGTGAAGCCCGGTGACAAGCGCGATGTCAACGCGCCTGTAGGGCCGACATACACCGCTCGCGGCGGAACTGTGGCCTATATGGCTCCCGAGCAGTTCGTGACCGGGCAGTCGAGTGTGCAGAGCGACATCTTTGCGTTGGGACTCATCCTGTATGAGCTCGCTGCCGGGCGYCATCCGTTCCATCGTCCGGATGCGCCGGAGTTCCAGTCCATTCGAGCCATTCAGTTTTCTGATCCGCCGCCGTTGCGCGAGATTGCGCCCTCGCTTCCGCAGGAGCTTGAGAGTGTCATCCTCCGCTGCCTGGAGAAGCAGCCGTCGGCCCGCTTCGGATCAGCACTAGAGCTGCGCGAAAGCCTGAAGACCATTCTGACCACGATGCAGCTTGAAGCTGTCGTTGTGCCGGGAGGCTCGCCGCTCGCCCGTCTGGAGACGCCGCAGGAGGAAGAGAAGCGCTCCACCGGCATTCTGTCGATGCTTGCCGAGCGTTTCCGCGACAGCACCGAGACTCCTACCAAGGAAAACTCGATCGTTGTTCTTCCGTTCGTGAACTTCGCTCCGGCAGGCGATGTCTCTCCGCTCTACGGGCATGCACTTGCCGATGCTATGTCGGCCAGGTTGGCGCGTATCTCGGATCTCGTCGTGCGTCCCACCAGCTCCCTGATGAATGTGCCGGTGCAGCAGCTTGATCCGCTGGCTATCGGCCGGAAGCTGCTGGTGCAGTTTGTGCTGGCCGGGAACTTCCTGCGGTCGGAGAAGGGCTTTGACCTGAACTGGCAGCTATTGGACGTCGCCGGACAAAGCATTCTCGCCGGCGGCGCCATCAGTGTGGCATCGTTCGATCTGGTTGCCGTGCAGACGGAGATCAGTAACGAGGTCTTCGCCTCACTGCAGGGCTTTGGTGGTCTGAAACGCAAGCGTGCCGCAGTTCCCAGTACCTCCATACCGCTGACGGAAGACACCTCGGAAGACTATCTTCAGGGCCGCGCGATTCTTTCCAGCTTCATGCAGACGACCGGATCGCGCGACGATCTTGATCGTGCTCGCACCCTGCTGGAGGCGGTGGTAACGCGGAACCCGAACTTTGCTCCGGGATGGACTGGTCTGGGCATCGCTCAGTTGCAGTATGCCCGTCATGGCCTGGGTGGCCAGATGCATTTGCTGGAGGCACGCCGTGCCTTCGACAAGGCGTTGTCACTGGATCCCGGATCGATTGAGGCGAATCTCTATCGTGTCTACATGCTGCTCTCACGCGGTGAGAAAGAGAGTGTCCGTCACGGGATCGAGAATCTGCTGCAGACCGCAGAAAATGAGTGGAACGTGCATACCATCGCGGGTATTACGTTACGGCTCGATGGCATGTACGAAGAAGCGCTCGACCAGTTCTCGACCGCCCTCCGCCTCAATCCCTCGGGAGCCCCGAATATCTACAACCATCGCGCCCGCGTGTACCAGTACCAGAACCAGCTGGAGCTGGCCGGTGATGAGATTCAGAAGGGTCTGACACTGCAGCCCGATCACGCTCTGCTGCGCATCACCGAGGGATATCAGTTGATGCGCCGGGGAGAGCTGCAGAAGGCCGTAGAGACACTGGAGTCGGTGGTTGCGGGCGATCCCTCGCTGCGCATCATCTCGCCGACGATTGCGATGTGCTACGTGCAGCTTGGAGATCGGCAGAAAGCCTCGACCTTCATCTTGGATGAGACGTTGGCAGCCGCCGAGGCCGACTCCGAGATGGCCTATCGCCTGGCTACGTACTTCGCGGTGGAGGGCGATGAGAGCGAAGCATTGCACTGGCTGCGCCGCGCCATCTACCTGGGGAACGAGAACTATCCCTGGTTCTCAATCAACCCGGCGTGGAGCAAGCTGCGCGGCCACGCAGACTTCGAGCGAATTCTTGAAGACCTGAAGAAGAGCTTCCGGAGAAACCAGAAGAACTGGAAGCGCCTGCTCAGCAACGTCCGAAGATTAGGTTGAAAGTATCACCATCTACGAACAACTATTCAACCATTCAACGCAAAGCCAAGGGGCCGGATATTCCGGCCCCTTGGCTTTGCTCTTTCACCAGTCTCTAGTTGTGCAGTGGCGTGGTCATCATCGGCACACTTAGGGCGAAGTCGATGGTGGAGTCCTTCATGATGGTGAGCTGGCGGTCCTGCTTCAGCCAGACCACGGTCGAGGCGCCGGCACCGATACCCGCGCCTACCAGAGCTCCCACACCGCCGCCCACCATGGCTCCTGCAGCAGTGGCGCCGCCGGTGGTGAGCCCCATGGCGGCCAGAGTTCCCTTGGCGTGATCGCGGCGAACGATATCGCCTTCGCTGCCGATACGAGCGGTTCCTTGCTGGTCGGTATCGATGACCTGCGCATGGACTACGAAGTGCGTTCCGTCAGGCAGGTTGATCTGCTGTGGCTCCAGGTGAATCAGGGCTGCACCGCGGATCCGCTTGCCACCCCGTACTTCTGTCACGCGCCCGACCATCTCCGAACCGGCGGGGATGATGACATGGCCGTCGCGCGAGACATCCTGCGCAATCCGGGCGTGGAAGGGAGCGCCGAGCGGGGTGTCGGTTGTGGAGATCTCATCGTTGAGGTGCACACGAATCAACGTGCCCTGCGGAAGTTCACCCTTGGGGGAGGGGACGTAGGTCACGACACCGCTATCGGGGTCCGCGTCGGCATGCGTTTTCAGCTCGGCGACTGCGGTGGGAGCAGGGGCTGCCGGTACCGGCTTGGGAGCGGCAACGGGAGCAGGCATGGTCTGAACGGGAGCCGGAACAGGCGCCGGTTCCTCGCCGAGGGCGGGGGGAACGGTGGCGACGGGCTTGGCTGCGCTGGGCTTCTGCGGGGCGGCGTCCTGCGTATAGTCCTCATTGGGGGGCACGGACACGCCGCTTTGCTGCGCAAACAGCGGCGCAATGGACAGAAGCAGGGCAGCGGTGGACACAGAGTGCTTGACGGACATAAAACCTCGGGCGCGCAAGAAGCGCAATTGTATAGACCAAGCGTAGCCCCATAGGTTGCGGATGTGATCCCCCGGGAATCTTGGTTGCAAACACTGCTACAGCACCGTTAAAGCTGGCGTGGTCAGGCCACTGGGTGGTTTTCGGCTGCTAAAATTTTCTAGAAACGAGAGTTATTCCGTATGGCAGAGCTTGTCGAGATGATCGCCGGAGTGAGTGGCAGCGCTATCGCTGTCGATCGCCGACCGAAACTCAACGACCGCCTTGCCCATCGCATCGTGCGCCCCTCGGGCGTGTTGTCTACAGATTTGAGGAGAGAGATGACCGAGATTGTTTCCATTCACGCCCGCGAGATTCTGGATTCGCGTGGAAATCCGACCGTTGAGGCAGATGTCCTGCTCGCCGGTGGCGCATTTGGCCGTGCCGCTGTGCCCTCGGGCGCATCTACCGGCGAACACGAGGCTGTTGAACTGCGTGACGGCGACAAAGAGGTTTACCTCGGTAAGGGCGTGTTGCAGGCAGTCGAGAACGTCGAGAGCATCCTCGCTCCTGAGCTGGCCGGCATGGACGCCAGCAACCAGCGCCTGATCGATGCGACCATGATCGCCATCGACGGCACGGAGAACAAGAGCAAGCTGGGCGCCAACGCCATTCTGGCCGTCTCCATGGCCACCGCTCGCGCCGCTGCCGCACAGCTCAAGCTGCCGCTCTACCGCTACCTCGGTGGCGTGAATGCCTGCATTCTGCCCACGCCGATGATGAACATCCTCAATGGCGGCGCGCACGCCGACAATACGGTGGACTTCCAGGAGTTCATGGTTATGCCCGTCGGCGCGGAGAGCTTCTCTGACGCACTGCGCTGGGGCACCGAGGTCTTCCACACGCTGAAGGGCGTGCTCAAGAAGAAGGGCCTGAACACGGCCGTGGGTGATGAGGGCGGTTTCGCTCCTTCGCTGAAGTCGAACGTGGAGGCAATCGAAGTGATCCTCGAAGCGATTGAACTGGCCGGATATAAGGCCGGTGAGCAGATCGCCATCGCGCTCGATCCCGCTTCGTCTGAGTTCTACAACAAGGAGACGGGCAAGTACGTCTTCAAGAAGAGCGACAAGCGCGAGCTGAGCAGCGAAGAGATGGCGTCGTTCTGGGAGAGCTGGTGCCGCCAGTACCCGATCGTCTCCATCGAAGATGGTCTAGCGGAAGACGATTGGGCCGGCTGGAAGCTGCTGACCGATAAGATCGGCAACTTCGTACAGCTCGTCGGCGACGATCTCTTTGTGACGAACTCCCGCCGTCTGCAGCAGGGCATCGAGCAGGGCGTAGCCAACTCCATCCTGATCAAGGTGAACCAGATCGGTACCGTCTCGGAGACTCTGGAAGCCATCACTCTCGGCCGCCGCTATGGATACACCTCGATCATCTCGCACCGCTCGGGCGAGACTGAAGACACCTTCATCGCCGATCTGGCGGTTGCAACCGGTGCGGGGCAGATCAAGACCGGTTCTGCCAGCCGTACGGATCGTATCGCCAAGTACAACCAGCTTCTCCGCATCGAAGAAGAGCTGGGCCCGGGCGCAGAGTTCCTCGGTATTGAGTCCATCAACTGCGGTGAGTAGCCGTTGTGAGGGGCTCTCTTCAAACTTCCTTTGCAACGATGGGTGCGCTGCTGCCGGCAGCCGCACCCATTGTTGCAATAGAGAATTTTCGCTGTAGGTATAGTGCAGGGCTTCCACATCTATGGGCGTTTTCCGCAATGAAAACGCCGCTGCACTCCTCTTCAGGGATACCCAGCAACAGTGAAAATGCTCTAGGGGCTGAGCCGCGAGCAGCCGAAGCAGCACATCAACGCGGAAAGTGAATCAGTAATGTCAAAGAATAAGCCGCTCGTCCTGACCATCCTTGATGGATGGGGTATCCGCACCGAGACCAAGGGCAACGCCATCGCTCTGGCCCGCAAGCCGAACTACGACCTTCTGCTGGCGGAGTATCCCAATACGACGATCCGCGCCAGCGATCACTTCGTCGGCCTCCCCGATGGACAGATGGGCAACTCCGAGGTCGGTCACCTGAACATCGGCGCCGGACGTATTGTGCGCATGGACATCGTCCGCATCGATGAGACGGTCTCAAAGGGCGATTTCTTTACCGATCCCACGCTGGTGAAGGCGATGCAGGCGGCTGCGCACGGACGCGCGCTGCATCTGATCGGCCTGGTGTCAGATGGCGGTGTGCACTCGCACCAGCGGCATCTCTATGCGCTGTTGAAGATGGCTGCAGAGCAGGGACTGAAGAACGTCTATGTGCATGCCTTCATGGACGGCCGCGATACGCTGCCGAGCTCCGGAGCCGGCTATCTGGAAGCGCTCTCCCAGAAGTTCCGTGAGTATGGCGTAGGCAAGCTGGCTTCCGTCAGCGGACGTTATTACGCCATGGACCGCGATCTGCGCTGGGAGCGCGAGGCCAAGGCCTTCGGCGCCATGGTGAAGGGGCAGGCCGAGGGCGGAGCTTATGAGGATGCCATCGCACGCGTGCGTGAGGGCTACAACAACGGCGTCACCGATGAGTTCATTGTCCCCTTTGTCGTTACCGAGCATGGCAAGCCGGTAGCAACTATTCAGGATGAGGATGCGGTCATCTGCTTCAACTACCGCGCCGACCGCGTTCGTCAGATCATTCGCGTGCTGGCTCGTAACTCGCACCTCTCCAAAGACGACGGGCGCGAGCTGCCCAAGTCCGCCGAGCTCGACCTGGAGATTCCGCGTGCCGGCGTACCGAAGAACCTGCACATCGTCGCGATGACGCAGTACGACAAGAACTTCACTCTGCCCATGTATCTGCTGCCGGAGAGCATGGATAATCTCCTGGCCAATGTGATGGGTAACGCAGAGCTTCGCAACCTTCGTGTCGCCGAGACGGAGAAGTATGCGCACGTCACCTACTTCTTCAACGGCGGTATCGAGAAGCCCTTCGCGGGCGAGGAGCGCGAGCTGGTGCCGTCGAAGAAGGTGGCGACGTACGATCTGGCTCCCGAGATGAGCGCCGAAGGAATCGCCGAAGTCGTCGAGAAGGCCGTCAACGATACAGCCTTCGATGTGATTGTCGTGAACTTCGCGAATGCGGATATGGTGGGCCACTCGGGCAAGATAGAGCCTACGGTCAAGGGTGTGGAGACGGTCGATTACTGCCTGGGCCGCCTGTACAAGGCAATCAGAGCCCGTGAAGGCGCGATGATCGTAACGGCCGACCACGGCAATGCCGAGATGCTGATCGATCCGGTCAGCGGAGGTCCGCACACGGCGCATACCACCAACCCCGTGCCGTTCATCCTGGTGACCGATCAGGGCAAGAAGATCGGCGTTCGCGAGGGCGGCTCACTGCGCGATATCTCTCCGACGATTCTCGGGCTCCTCGGAATCCCGCAGCCCAAGGAGATGACGGGAGGCGACCTGCGGGTGCTTCCTCCAAACGCTTAGCTTTCTGGCGTGCTGTCATGACCGTCGCTTTGCGTGCAGCGCTCCTGCACGTAAAGCGATGGTCCAGCGTGCCCGGCATGTAGCAAATGCTTCCCAACGAGCGAAGCCCGCTGGGGACAACCCAGCGCATGAACTTAATTGGATTTGAGGGCACGCCTTACAGCTGACGGCGATTGTCGAGAGCGCGGCTCAATGTGATCTCGTCGGCGTACTCAATATCGCTTCCGGCAGGAACGCCTGTGGCGATACGGGTGACCGGAAGGCTGGGAGCGAGCCCGTGGATTTCCTGGGCTAAATAGTGACTTGTCGCCTCTCCTTCAACGGTTGGAGAAAGTGCAAGAATCACTTCCTCTATCTCTGCTAAACGATTGAAAAGATTTGCCGTTCGAAGCTGTTCCGGACCGATGCCATTTACTGGAGAAAGAGTGCCGTGAAGGACGTGGAAAACTCCGTTCCACGTCCGGGTCTTCTCGATCGCGCCGATGTTGGTGGGCTCTTCCACGACGCAGACCAGGCGCTGGTTGCGAGTGGGGCTGGAGCAGATGGCGCAGGGATCGACGTCAGTGATGTTGTTGCAGCGCGAGCACAGGCGAAGGCTCGCCTTGAGCTGAAGAATCGCCTTGGAGAGAGCTTCGGCATCGGTCGTGCTGGAACGCAGGATGTGAAAGGCGAGCCTCTGCGCCGACTTGGTACCGATGCCGGGAAGTTTGCGCAGCTCTTCGATCAGCCGCGCCATGGGTTCTGCGAAGCGGGCCATGTTCTTAGGTTAATCCAGGAATGTTGAGACCGCCGAGGGCCGACTGAACGCCCTGTTTCATGATCTCGTCGGCTTTGCGGCCGGCTTCGTTGATGGCGGCCTTGATCAGGTCCTCGAGCAGCTCGATATCAGCAGGAGAGCCCATGCCCGAGGAAAAGGCCGTGGGGTCGATCTTGAGAGAGAGCAGCTCTTTCTTGCCGTTCATGCGTGCCGTAACCATGCCGCCGCCCGAGGAGGCTTCGACCTCGGCCTGACGGAGCTTCTGCTCCATCTGCTCCTGCATCTGACGGGCCTGGCCCATCATCTCTCTCATCTTCGCGATGTCGGAAAAATTCATACGCTTGTTGGACGGTTTGTCGTTCGGTTGAGGATTCTATTTTTCGCGCAGATCGATCACGGTTCGGATCTCTGCGTTGAAGAGCTTTTGCGCCTGCTGCACAATCGGATGCTCCATGGCCGAGGCCTTGATGGAGCCCGCTGCGGCAGGCCTATCCTTTTTCGCGGCGGCGTTCGCTGCTGAGCCGGCCAGCAGCATCAGCTTCAGGTCTCCGGCGCCCTGCAGTCGCAGCGAGGTCTTGATGATCTTCTCCGCCTCCGCGTTGATCAGCAGCTTCAACATGCCGGCAGAGAGTGTCGTCTGGATGCGCAGCTCATTGCCTTCGATGGTGAAGGTGGACTCATCCATCTGGTCGGCAGCGGAACTGTGGCCCTTGCTGGCGGAAAGCTCATTGACGATGGCGTTCTGCAGGGCAGCGATGTCGTAGCCTCCGGCAGCCTGAACTGCGGCGGGGCTTGGCGTTGCGACCGCTGTAGCGACAGGAGAGGGAGCTGGAATCACTAGCTCCACTGGAGGTGAAGGTGGCGCCATGACGGGAGCGGGCGGAGGAGCCATCACAGGTTCAGCAATGGGTGTAGCAACCGGCTCAGCAAATACGGCTATGGAGGGTGCTACCGGTTCCGGCGTAGCAGCAGGAATCGATGCCTGCGGTGCCTCCATTACTGGGTCATCGACAACAACTGGGGCTGCGACTTCTTGCAGGGGCGCAGGGGCCGGAAGCACGGGTTCAGGAGCCAATGCCAGGTTGCCTGCTGTTTGATCGATAGGAATGACGTTGTTCAGCGTTGGCCGCGAAGACATCTCTGTCTTGCGGGAGCGGTCTGCCTCAAAGGGAGAGAACGCTGGTTTCGCCGGAGCGGCTGCTGTGGTCGAGGTGGTGCTTCCAGGCTGCCCGCCGGAGGGACGTGCCGGTGGAGGCGTTGCGGATCGTACCGGCGGCGCTGCAGCAGGGCGTGGGCTGGCCCCCGTCGGTACAGGGAGCTGGCTGAGCAGGTCTTCCACCGGCAGCAGCCGCTGCAGATGAACCAGCTTCAGCAGGCCGAGCTCCAGATGGAAACGGGGCTCCTGCCGGAAACCGAGATCGTCGAAGGTGCGCAGCATCACCTGCAGAAAACGCGTCAACTCTTCTTCGGTGAACAGCTTGGAGCTGCGGGCGGCGCGACGGCGTTCATCCTGCGAGATCTGCAGCAGGTCGCTCTGATTGTTCTCTTCGGTCAGGTTCGCGATCTTGGCGACGACGCAGTTGCGCAGGTAGCGCACGAACTGACGGGAGATCTGTGTCGGGGAATTCCCGGCGTCCAGTAGCCGTGCTGCTGTCTGAATGACAACAGCCGACTGGTTCGCGCTGACAGCCTCGAGAATCTCTTCAAAGACCGTGTTCGGGACACTCCCCATCAGATCGCGAATCTGGGTAGCGACGAGCTGTGCCTTGCCGTCCACCACCGGAGCGGAGGCGATGGCCTGGTCCATGATGGAGAGCGCGTCGCGCATGGAACCGTCACCTGCTTCCGCCAGAAGAGCGAGTGCGGCGTCATCCGCAGCGACCTCTTCCTGTTGGGCAATACCGCGCAGCTCGGCCAGGATGTCATCATGGCGAACTGCGTGAAAGCTGAAGTGCTGGCAGCGCGAGCGGATGGTCTGCGGAATGTTCTCCGGCTCGGTGGTCGCCATCATGAAGACGATGTGGTCGGGTGGCTCCTCCAGCGTCTTCAACAGAGCATTGAAGGCGGCATCGGTGATCTGATGTGCCTCGTCCAGGATGTAGATTTTGTAGCGGTCGCGTGCCGGGCGGTAACGGGCGGCGTCACGCAGCTCGCGAATCTCATCGATGCCGCGGTTGGTGGCGGCGTCAATCTCGATGACGTCCACGGCATTACCCTGACGGATCTCGACGCACGAGTCGCACTTCAGGCAGGGCTCGGCGGTGGGCCGCTCAGCCGAGCCGATGGCATTGCGGCAGTTCAGGGCCGACGCAAGAATGCGGGCGATGGTCGTTTTGCCGATACCGCGATGGCCCGAAAAGATATAGCCATGCGCGATGCGCTGCTGCTCCAGCGCATTGATAAGCGTCCGGGTGACGTGATCCTGTCCGGCCACGTCGGCAAAACGGAGAGGGCGATACTTGCGGGCAAGAACCTGATAGGCCATTGTTACTGGCGTTGATTGTATCGCTGTGCGGGGTGTGGATTGGGGAGCCGCAAATAGGAGACCCGGCTCCCTGAAGGCAGCCGGGTCTCCTGTCGTAGTTTCTCTTATGGCTTGAAGTTGCCTGAGACCATGCAATCGTTGCAGCCAGCGGGCAGGGATTCCGCGTTGGCAAGGTAGTTTTGATTGTTGGTGATCTTCAAATAAAACGGTGTCTGTCCACCGTCGGAGCACACAGGATAGGCTTGGGTCGGGCTGCTGCCCTGGTCATCGACGAACAAGTTGGTCGATATCGTGAGGAAGCCGACGTTGTTGCCGGCGCTTTGGTGTAACCGGACGCCGCAATAACCGCCTGATGCGCCAGCCTGCCCATTATCAATGAATTGATTGTTTGTGACCTCGCCATAAACGGGAGTTCCACTGGTCGAATCGACAAGGATTCCATCCATCCTCATCGTTTGCACCCGATTGTTGCTGAAGGCCCAATGGTTTCCATTCTGGTAGAACCACGCTGCGTAGGCTGTGACCCCGGCGCCGACGAATGAATTCTCGCTGATATCCACATGCAGATTGGGGACAGTAGGCAACGTATTGTGAATGACGATGGCGGCTTGTCCGCTACTGTCTTTCCAGAACGAGTTATTTTTGACCCTGACATTGCTGGCAGACTCCACGTAGCTGGATGCGGTATTGCCTGCGCAGGAGTTGTCATGGAAGTTAATGTCCGTGGCATCCGGATGTGCTCCGCCATTTTGGCCGTTGAAATCGAAACACTGATAGCTGTTTGTCACAGAGTTGTCGTGATAATCGATATGCTGGCCATTGTCCCCAACGGACAAGCCGATAGATGGCGTCGTGATTTTATTGTGATCAGCGGTAATGTTCTGGCTTGGTGCCGATGTGGATCCCTCAGCCCGTATTCCGAGTAAAGCAGGATAAACGGGGGAAACGGAGGAGTGCAGCGTCATATCGTGAACACGCACGTTTGAAGATCCCCACACACGGATTGTCGGAACCGCTGTCGTGCCAAGCGAATCGGTGTAGAGGGTGCAACCGCTGAGTTCGACGTTATCGACATTGACAATGTCAATCACCCCCGAATAATCACCGGTCGTACTGCTGAGTGGGGTGGACGAGATATTGGTATATATCGGCGCCGAGGCGATGCAATGGATACGGACGTTGGATTTCGTCACCGTGACAACGCTGTTCAGTAGGAGGGTCGAGGTCGACGGAGCGATCTCGAGAGTGCATCCTGTGGTGGACGAGCAGGTTGCGATCGCAGCATTCAGCGGCGCTGCAATGTCGCCGCCTGAGGCGGGGGAAATGATCGTCTGCGCAAATACCGCTTGGGAGGTAAGTACGCAGCAGATGAGAGCGGGCAGTAGGTGTTTCATCGTTCGGTGAGGCCTCCTGCCTAAGGACTGTATCAGCGGCGATGCCGATACAGTCCCTCCTGAACAATGAATCCTGTCTGAATCGGGGTCAGTTGGTTACGCCCGGCCGACTTTTGCAGTTCGTGCGGCGATGCGTTTACGCCGGCGGATCTCCTCTTCGCTGAACATCGTGCCGCGGCAGACGTTAGCGCCGCAGTAGCACGGCTGGTCCTCTTCGTCAGAGTCGTAGAGGTTGTACTCGTAGGTCAGCTCTTCGCCGGGGGCGATATTGCGCAGGGCGACGACAAAGACACGTTCATCGATCTCCTGCGTCTCGCAGTTCGGGTCGCAGGAGTGATTGATAAACATCGCCGCACCGAAGCCATCGATCACCGTATTGCGATCGCCCACGCCGAACAGGTAGGTGACGAAGCGGTCAGCATAACGTTCGTCGGCGACATCCTTAGTGATGCGCGGGCCGTCATATTCAACGATGCGTGCGCCCTTACGGATGGGCGTAGTGGTATAACAACCGGCTGCGTGGATGGCGCTGGAACGGATGACGAGTGTCGCTGGCATAGATTGTGTGGGTGTATCCCTGTGGGGAGAGAGTAGCACGGAACGGCTGTGAACAAATGGGGTGACCTGGGTTGGCGGCGCCACCGGTCACGGCGTCTAATACGACATATGCGTTGGCTGGTTTTGAGTTCGGTCGTGATGTTGAGTGGTCTCTGCTGGTCGCAGTCACAGCAGCCCGCGAAGCCGTGCCAGGATGCGGCAGGTAAAACCGTGGCCTGCGACGACCCCAAAGCAAAGACAGACGATCAACAGACGCCGAAGCAGGTAAAGCAGGCATTTCCGTTCCCTGAAGAAGAGTCACGTAAAGCAGCCGAAGGAAAAGACACGCCGCAGGAGCCAAAGCCTGAGGCCGATGCGGCCGAAGGAAAGGACGCACCCCGAAGACCAACGTCTGAGGCCGATGCGCCTTCTGCGCAGAAGCCGATAACGCCGGCCGATGCCAAGAAGAGCTTCCCCTTTCCGGGGGAAGATCCACCCCCAGCGAATGACCCTGTGGGAAATTCTTCCTCTTCGTCTTCCTCCGGTTCTTCCTCTTCATCGCCGAATGGTGGCAAGCCCAGCGACGAGTCGAAGGCGGCTGAGGATGAGGATGCCGGTCCGGCGACGCCCACAGGTGTAAAGCTGAAGGATCTGGGCAGCCGAGGTGAGATTACCAAGAAGCAAACCCCCGAACAGCGCTTCGATGAAGACCTGAAGGTGGCCGATTTCTATCGCAAAGACGGCAATATTCAGGGAGCCTATAGCCGCTACATCGATGCGCTGGATCAGTTTGCCGACGATCCGGACGCCCACCTCGGCGCCGCGGAGATGGCGCTGAAGCTTGGCAAAAAGGACGAAGCACGGCAGCACTTTGAGGCTGTGTTGAAGGCAGATGCCGAGCCAAAGACAAAAAAAGCGGCAGAGAAGGCATTAGCCTCCCTGAAGTAGCTAGGCGTCGTCGAACTCTTCTTCAATATGCAGGTAGCGCCGCATGTAGCGCAGGGGTTCCTCTGCTGAAGCCATCTCGCGAAGATGGTACTTCCACGCATCTGTTCGTGCAGAACGGCGCGTATAAGGCTTGCGGATGACGGTGCCTATGGTGCCGTCCGCCATGCGGCGTTGAAAGCTCTGCGATGGAACCTGGAAGGTGATGGGTTCGCCCGGCTTCCAGAAGGCGTACGCAAACTCATGAGAGAAAAGCAGGGCGTAGTAACGGCGCTGCTCACAGAGCGTAGCAATGGCGTCTTCGCCACTGGTCCAGGGCAGACCAAGGCGGCTAACGTACCACTTTCGGAAGGGAAAGCCGTTGGTATGGGCCTTTCCCACAAGCAAAGTCAACAGTTCGTACCGCGTCATAAAGACAGGAGAAGCGTCCAATTACAAATACTGCAGTGACCTTACGCTAGGTCGCCTGCGGCAGGTGGTCAAGACAAAAAGATGTATTTGATGGTGAGATGGAGTCTGATGAAGGTACGAAGCGTTGTAGCGAGTGTAGCGGCGGCGGGGATTCTGACAATCTCGCAGCCGGTGTGGGCACAGGCTCACCATACCAATCCCCTGAACCTGGATCCGATAGTCCGGGAAGGGTTTGAGCGTTTTTACGACCTGGATTACGACGGCGCGCTCCAGCGCTTTGACAGGGTTGAAGCAGCGCATCCCGAGGATCCGATGGCGGTGGGGTATCAGCTCCTGGTTACGCTCTATCGCGAACTCTACCGGCAGGATCTGCTGGATACCACCTACTACGCCCACGACAGCTTTATCTTCAACAAGCGCGAGACGAATGTCAGTCCTGCGACGCGCCAGCGGATCGAAGAGCTGACGAACAAAGCAGTTGATCTTGCGGAGCGCCGCCTGAAGGCCGATCCAAAGGACAAAGATGCGTTGTTCGCCCGCGGATACGCCAAGGGCATGCATGCGTCGTTCGCCACACTCGTGGACCATTCTTTTTCGAAGGCCGCCAAGGAAGGCCTGTCCGCCCGTACTGATTCGGAAGAGGTGCTAAGGATCGATCCTGACTATGTCGACGCAAAGATGGCCATGGGAATTCAGCAGTTCGCCGTCGCCAGCCTTCCCAGGCTGGTCCGCATCATGGTCGGAATCTTCGGCGTAGGCGGCAATAAGGAGAAGGGGCTGGTCCTGCTGCGGGACTGTGCTGCCCGCGGGACCGTGACCAGCGTGGAGTCTCGTACGGCGCTCAGCCTGTTTCTACGGCACGATGGACGATACGGTGAGGCCCTGGGCGTAACGCAGACTCTGGTGGCGCAATATCCGCATGATTACCTCTTCCGCCTGGAAGAGGCGAATCTTTTGAAGGACGGCGGTACCGGCTTGCGCGCGGTCGATTCCTATCGGGCGGTCATTGCCGACGCGCACAAGAATGGGTACTTCATCGAGCCTCGGCTGCATATGGCCTACTACGGCCTGGCGGAAGCGGAACGAGGACAGAACCTGATCCATGACGCTGCCGATCACTACCTTGCCGCGGCGTCGGCTCCTGCCGCAAGCGACTGGGTAAAGAAGCGTGCGCAACTGAATGCGGGCCAGATGCTTGATCTTCTTGGACGGCGCGACGATGCCGTGCGTCAGTACCAGTTGGCCTCGGCGCCGGTCGGAGACCAGAGTCAGGCCGATGAAGCCCGCAAATACCTGAAGAAGCCTTTCAAAGGGAAGTAGATCCGATAATCCTGCACTCACGCAGAGAGGTGCTGATGCGCCTCTCTGCGTTCTCGCTTTACCAGACGATAGACCCCCCAGGCGCAGACAGCGATCAGCGCTCCCCACAGCACAATCAGCGACGGCGTGGACCACTCGCTGGAGAAGTGCGTCCATCCTCGCAGGATGGAGCGGCCATAGCGGTAGCCCAGCCAAGCGGCTGCGCCATGACGTATCAGGCGGCTGATGCCAAAGGCGGTGTAGAACTTTTTGCGGGGAACCTGGAGAACGCCCGCAGCCAGAAGGAATGGCGTCAACGGCGCAGGAGGAGGAAGAATCGCGGGCAGGGCGACTGCAAGGAGTCCATGTTTGGCTGTCCAACTGGTGATGCGTTTCAGGTAACGCTGTGGGACACGCTTTTCAAGCGTATGCATGCCGCCCACCTTGCCCAGGTGGTAAGTCATACTGCCGCCAACCAGAGAGCCTGCTGTCGCCACGACGGTTATCCAGAGCCATGCATGCTGCCTTGCCGCCAGAATGACCAGCAGGATGTCCGTGGCGCCGGGAATGGGCAGTGGAATGAACGATGAGTCCACCACGGCCAGAAGAAAAAGTCCCGCCATGCCCATGCCAGTTACAAGTTGCACTAATCCGCGGCGGGAATGGATGGCCTGGAGCCTCATATCCTGCTAGGACGCGGAGTTGTGTTGCAAAGTTCTGGTTGAGCAAATGAAAAGTTGTTATTCGACAAACCGCAGTTCCGGAGCCTGCGGAATAGCTTCGGTAGCCGCTGCGAGATCGAAGAAGAGTTTCATGGCTGCGATACACCGCTCATCGAGAACGTAGTGGATGTTTTCAGTGAGGTAGGTGCGGATGATCTGAGGAGAGACGGCGATGCGTTTCTGCCAATGGGTTACGAGATCCTCGATATGCGCCAGACCAGCGTTGCGAGAGGCGGTCAGATCATCGATCAGTTGTGCGGCATCGGTCTGCGCCAAAGCCTCCGCGCGTAGAGCCCAGATGGCGGCTACCCACGGCAGCCCGGTGCGCGTCGTCCATTCTTCGGCGACGTCGTACCAGTAGAGACGCTGGCCGGCCCGCATCTCGATGACCGGATGCGATTCGCTGGCGACGAGTGCAGGATCGCCAATCAGCAGGGCAGCATCGGCGTGCTCAAGCATGGTGTCCACCAGCGGAGCATGCGGCCGGAACTCCGGATCGGTTCCAAGAAAATGCCGGAAGAGCACCTTTGCGTAGGCCACGGAGGAACGTGACGAAGTGTCCGCCGCGAGCGTCCGGATCTGATCCAGAGGAACGCGACTTACGATTTGAATGGAGCGGACGCGGCGCAACGAGGCGATCGTGCACCCGGGAACAATCAGAAGATCAGGGATGGTCGCAAGCGCGGCAATGGGAATGAGTCCCAGATCAGCTTCGCCCTCCGCCAGCTCATGGGCGCAGTTCGACGGCAGCGTGTAGTGAATGTCGTACCGTTTCGCGAGAGCTTCGCGTTTGGCAGAGTGCTCAAAGTCGTAGAGCAGAGGTGCAGGGTTCAGAAAACCGATCGCCGAAATACGTAAACGTCCCACTCTTTCGAGTTTACTCAATCGCTGTCCAGCGGCGGTTCTGTTTTGCCTTTGGGCATGGTGTAAGGTGGCTAGAGCATTTTCTCTGTAGGTGTAGAGTAGGGCTTCCTCATCCATGGGGCGTTTTCCGCAATGAAAACGCCGCCACACTCCTCTTCCGGGATACCCAGCAACAGGGAAAATGTTTCTACACATCATCAACTGCAGTGCAGGAGCCGAGCAGCAAAAATGAATGCGTGTACCAACGACGCGCGTCTGGCATGGATGGCGCTTATCCTTTCCCCCGGCATGGGGGCGATCCGCAGCTGGCGTACGATGCAGCGCCTGGGAGACGCCGCGAGCCTGTTGACCCTGCCGCTGACGGAGCTGGAAGGCCTGGGACTGCCTGCAGCCGCGGCACAGTTTGTCGCCGACGGGCGGGCGCTTGCTGCGGCGGAGGACGAGGTGCGGAAGGCGGAAGAGGCCGGAGTAGCCTTTCTCACTCCGGAGGATGAGGCCTATCCCGAACGCCTGCGCCAGATTTATGACCCGCCCGCAGTGCTGTGGCTGCGGGGAGATCCTGCAATCCTGAACCTGCCCGGAATTGCGGTGGTTGGCACACGGCATCCCTCGACCTACGGCCAGGGAATGGCGGAGCTGCTAGCGCGTGATCTTGCCGCGCGAGGGCTCGTCATCCAGAGCGGCATGGCCCGAGGCATCGATACCGCCGCCCACAAAGGGGCGCTGACCGCTGGTGGAAAGACGGTAGCCGTCTGGGGGACAGGTGTTGACGTAATCTATCCCAAAGAAAACAAGAGACTTGCGGAAGAAATTCTTCTCAAGGGCGGGGCGATCGTAAGCGAATTCCCGCTTGGAACCTTCCCGGCGCCGCAGAACTTTCCCGTGCGGAACCGGATTATCAGCGGCATGTCCGTCGGAGTGCTGGTAGTGGAAGCCGGGGAGTATTCCGGCACCCGGGTAACAGCCCGTTGCGCGTTGGAGCAGGGGAGAGATATCTACGCGGTTCCCGGAAATGTGACCAACAAGAACGCCTGGGGACCGAATACGCTGATCAAGCAGGGAGCCCGGCTAACTGCAACATGGGAAGACATTTGGGAGGATCTGCCAAGCGACGTCCGAGTCCAGCTTACGGCCGGGAATGAATCCTCACCGGGTGGAACCGCATCTCTATTCCCCGAGAACACAGCCAACGGAGAGGGAAGGCTGGCGGCACTGGGAGAGCAGGAGCGGCAGGTGCTCAGTGCTCTGGCCATGGATAGTGCCGTCCAACTCGATGAGTTGATTGAGAAACTCGAGGGTTCGATGGGACCCGCCGAGATCTTTGCGGCGCTTTTCGAACTGGAACTTGCAGGGCTGGTGCGGCAGTTACCGGGCAAAAACTACGTCCGTGTGATGGTGTGAACCTTTCCCGGTTTCGTTACGTTTTGTGTTGCAGTCCGTCGAAGCAGCCATGTTCCGCAGTTGACCGCGGGGCCGGGAGGCGTGTTAGGTTCTCCAACAGTATTAAGAGCGAGTAGGCCGCCGACGGCGGCGGGCGGTTTGGAAGCGCAGAAGGAAGACTCATGGCGAAGTCACTGGTGATTGTCGAAAGCCCGGCGAAGGCAAAGACAATCGGAAAATATCTTGGCAACGACTACACGGTGGAGGCCTCAATCGGCCACATCATGGACCTGCCGAAGAACGATATCGGGGTAGAGCTCAAGAAACGTACCTTTGAGCCGACGCTGATCGTCTCTCCGGGCAAGGAGAAGGTCGTTGACCGCCTGAAAAAGCTCGCCTCCAAGGCTGATGCTGTGTACCTCGCGCCTGACCCTGACCGCGAAGGCGAGGCGATTGCCGCCCATTTGAAGATGCAGATCTCGCCCGCCGCACGGGGCAAGCGGGTGCAGCGCGTTACCTTCAACGAAATCACTCCCAAGGCCGTGAAGGCTGCTTTCCAGCACGCCCGTGATATCGATGAACATCTCGTCGATGCGCAGACGACGCGCCGCGTCTTGGATCGCCTGGTGGGATACCAGATCTCTCCACTGCTGTGGGACAAGGTGAAGCGCGGGCTCTCCGCCGGCCGTGTGCAGACCGTAGCGCTGCGGCTGATCGTGGAACGTGAGCGCGAGATCAATGCGTTCCAGCCAGTGGAGTACTGGACCATTGATGCTGAGTTGACGCCGAAGGCCGGCAAGCAGAGCTTTATCGCACGTCTTGTCGGTATCGATGGAGAACCGGCACGTGTCGCCAATGGCAAAGATAAGGAAGGCAAGGCGCAGTTCCTGTCGAATGCCTTGCCCGACCAGAAGATTACGGACGCTACCATCGCGGCTCTGAATAAGGCCACGTGGGCGGTTCGTGCGGTCGAGAAGAAGGAGCGGCGGCGTAACGCGCCGGCACCATTTACGACCTCCAAGCTTCAGCAGGATGCTGCCGGACGCCTGGGCTTCAATGTCCGCCGCACCATGGGTGTAGCGCAGCGTCTGTATGAGGGCATCGATGTCGGCAGCGACGGCACTGTGGGTCTCATCACCTACATGCGTACTGACTCGGTGCGCGTGTCGCCGGATGCCATCACCGAAGCGCGTGACTACATCGGCAAGAAGCTGGGAACGCAGTATCTGCCCTCTTCGCCGAATCAGTTCAAGGGCAAGAAAGATGCGCAGGATGCGCACGAAGCCATCCGTCCGACGCATGTTGAGTACACGCCGGATTCGATTCGCAAATATCTGACCGACGAGCAGTACCGCCTCTACAAGCTCATCTGGAATCGCTTCGTGGCCAGTCAGATGACCCCGGCTGTTTTTGATCAGACCACGGTCGACATCGCGGCGAAGAGCGATAAGACCTACGACTTCCGCGTCTCGGGTTCGGTGCTGAAGTTTGATGGATTCCTGAAGGTCTACGAGGCTCCACAGGCAGTTGCGAAGAAGGCTCAGGACGAGGCCGGCAAGCAGGACGATGACTCCGACGATACCGATACGCGGTTGCCGGCGCTGAACCAGGGCGATGCGCTGAACCTGAACAAGCTCGATCCGCAGCAGAAGTTCACCGATCCGCCTCCGCGGTTCAATGAGGCTTCGCTGGTGAAGACGCTGGAAGAGCTCGGCATCGGGCGCCCTTCCACCTACGCGTCGATCATCAACACGATCCAGGAGCGCGACTACGTCAAGAAGATGAAGGCGAAGCTGGTGCCCACTGAAATCGGCATGGTCGTGACCGAGCTTCTGGTCAAAAACTTCCCGTACATCTTCAAGTACGACTACACGGCGCAGCTCGAAACTGAGCTCGACGACGTTGAGGACGGCAAGGAGAAGTGGACGGATCTGCTGAAGGGCTTCTACGACCACTTTGAGCAGGAGCTCACGGTCGCCGAGAAGAACATGGAGGAGATCAAGCGCTGGGAGAAGCCGACCACGGAAGTCTGCGAAAAGTGCGGATCTCCGCTGATCCTGAAGTGGGGTAAGTTCGGCAGCTTCTTCTCCTGTTCCAACTTTTCGAAGGCGAAGCCGATGTCCATCGCGGGTTCGAGCGTGAAGAAGGATCCGAAGGCAGCCATCAAGAAGATCACTGCCAAGCTCGGCTATCCGCTGACGGTAAAGGGCATGGTGGATGACGCGGAAGCCTTCGCCGAAGAGGTCGAGGATAACGCCCAGCTTCGCGATGCTTTGGCGCAAGCGTCTGAGCGTGCCAAGAAGATCGTCATCGAGCCGTTCTCCTGCGACTTCACCAAGGAGAACTTCGCCGACAAGCCCGATCTCGCGTCGCCCGATGCGCAGGACGCGGAGCTGGAAGAGGAGTACTGCGATAACTGCGGCAAGCAGATGGTGTTGAAGAACGGTCCTTTTGGTCCGTTCATGAGCTGCCCGGACTATAACGCCGATCCGCCGTGTAAGACCATCCGTAAGCTGAACCAGAAGGTCCAGCAGAAGCCACCGGAGCCGACAGGTGAGATCTGCCCGGAGTGCGGTAAGAACGAGCTGGTAAAGCGCCAGGGACCCTACGGCGAGTTCGTCTCCTGCTCGGGATATCCGAAGTGCAAGTACGTCAAGCAGAACCTGCTCGACGTGCCCTGCCCGAAGTGCGGCGGCAAGATCGCCGAACGGCGTACGCGCCGTAACACCACCTTCTACGGCTGCACGAACTACCCGAAGTGCGATTTCACCTCGAACCAGAAACTGGTGCCGGGACCATGCCCCCAGTGCAACTCCACCTACCTGCTTGAGGTCGAACGGAAGGACGGCGTCTTCCTGGTTTGCCCGAATAATGTGGAAGCTCTGCCGAAGCGGAAGGTAAAGGCCGGGGAAGAGGCCGCGAAGCCAGCGACTGAGTGCCACTTCGAGAAGAGAATCGGCGACGCTCCTGCGCCAAAAGAGTTGGAGCGGCCTGATCCTGAGAAGACGCGTCCCCTGGTGGAAGCCTGAATCTGATCCACGTTTACCAATGCGAAAGGCCGGGGTTACCCGGCCTTTCGTTTTTGCGCCGAACCTGATACAACATAGGCAGGGACTAAGGTCCAAGTACGCTGTAAGTTGTTGAAAAGATTAGGACGCTTTCATGGCGAAGGCAGTATGGAATGGCCAGCTTCTGGCCGAAAGTGACAATTTCGAAACGGTCGAGGGTAACATCTATTTCCCGGAAGAGACCGTCAAGCGTGAGTTTCTACGTTCCAGCTCGACCACCTCGAGTTGCCCCTGGAAGGGCCAGGCTCGCTACTACACCATCGTGGTCGACGGTCAGGAAAACCCTGATGCTGCCTGGTACTATCCCGACCCGAAGCCGGCTGCGCGCCAGGTGAAACATCATGTCGCGTTCTGGCGCGGCGTCGAAGTTTCGAAGTAAAACAAAAAGTCCCAAAATAGTAAAACGACACACTACAACCTCGTAAATATTTCTTGCGGAATGCATTACCGAGGTACTAGTGTTGATCCCCTATGGAAAGGGGGACTCAGTTTTCATGTCGTCTGAGACCATCATTTTGTACTGCCTGGTAAATATTCTCCTCGGCATCGCCCTTCATACTTCTTTCCGCCACTCCAGCCTGGCGCAACCGAAACGGGGAGAGCTTGTCGTCTACTCTCTGTTATTTCTGATCGCTGGTTTGCCGATGGTCTTCGGGGCGTTTCTGTATGCGCTTGCCCGGTCGGTCGTGCAACATCATCACCAACTCCACCACGGCTGAACCGTCGGGCTTCAATATAAAGAAAGGCCGCCTGATAGGCGGCCTTATCTCTTTTAATTTCTTTAGTATGCCTGCATTTGTTCGATCGGAAGGCGAATCTGGAAACAGGTGGCTCCAGGCCGCGACTCCACCGAAATGTGCCCGGAGTGTTTGGAGACGATGCGTTGCACTGTGTCCAGCCCCAGCCCCAGACCTTCTCCCGGAGCCTTGGTGGTGAAGAAGGGCTCAAAGATACGCGACTGCATCTCAGGCGGGATGCCGATGCCGGAGTCCCAGATCTCAACCAGGGCAAGCTGGCCGGAGGTGCGGGTGCGCAGCCGTAGCGTGCCATTGTCCTGCATGGCGTCCAGGGCGTTTTCGATCAGTGCGGTAAAGACCTGATTCAATTCGCTGCCGTAGGCGGGCACGTGGGGCACCATCGGGTCGTAATCCCGCTCTACCATTACGCGGCCAAGCCGAGACGCCATCATGGCCAGGGTGTTGTCCAGAGCGGCTGCAAGGTCAATCTCCTGGATCGGCGCCTGGTCCATATAGGAGTAGTCCTTGATGGCCGAGATCAGGTCGAAGATGCGAACTGTCGCGTCGATGACAGTCTCAGTCATGCGCTCCGTCTTGAGAGCGGAGGTGATGGTGCCTATAGCGATAGGCAATACCTCGTCGCCAATATGCGACAGATTATCCAGGTCGCAGACTTCGAGTGTAGTCTCCGCCAGCACGGGGGCATACTTCCACGGTTCACTGACATTGTGATCCGTCAGCCACTCCGCAAAGTCATCTTCACGGGCCGCGATGGCAATGGAGTCGCGAGCGATCACCGGCCGGCTGCCCGTGGGCGATTTGGTCCGCATACGCGTGACCCACTCGCGATACTGCGCCTTCTGATCTTCGGTTAGGCAAAGTGAGCCGAGCTGGTATTTCAAGTCGCCGTACGTGCGAAGCTCTCCCAGGAGTGACGAAGCCGCTCGCTGCGCCGCAGAGGCTGGGTTATTGAGCTCATGCGAAAGGTTCGCGGCGAGCTTTCCGAGCGCGGCAATCTTCTCCGATTGTTGCTCCATACGCGTGACATCGCGAACGCGATTCAGCAGCGTGGAGACGCAGCGCTGTCCCATCCCGGGGATAGCGCGAAGCATATCGTCGAACTGGTGCCGATAGATGTGCAGGCCCCAGACATCGCCTACCGCCCAGCCGGTGCCGCCGTAGGTCTTCATACGGGAGTAGGGAAGCAGGCCTGAAAGCTGTCCTACACGTGAGATAAAGAACGCAACCGATCCGCGTTCGCGACGGCGAACGTGTACCTCACCCTTCAGCAGGATGGTCATACGGTCAGCGGGATCGCCTTCCTGAAAGACCTCCTGACCTGCGGAGAGTTTTTGCTCCGTGCCGTTCTCGGCGAGCCAGAGATAGTCTTGTTCCGCAAGGCCGTCCAGAGCCTCTACGCGGCGAAGCGCGGCGATGATCTGGTCGACGGGGGTACAGGCGGCGGTTGCTTCCGGAGTAGCGGTAGCCATACTTACAAACTCTCCTCGAGCTTCAACCTTAATGGTAGCTGAAGCCACTGCGGAGTCCAGGCTCTTCCACAGCGAACGGTCGAAAGTTCACGTTGAGGTGCCGAAACTTTGCATTCACAAGGGCATACGTGTGTGAGACGGATATGGTTCCCGTATCGATAGGAAGAGTTGGATGTGGAAGATATGTGTTGCGGGCGGGGAGGAGAGCCTGGTGTGCCGCTGCGCGCGAAGTTGAAACGACTCATGTTTTTAAAAGACAATCCTCAGCGAATTCCGTTTCGCCGAGGATTGTCGAGAAGTTGCTAGCTGATCGCGGCCGTCACCAGCTCTTGTGCTTCGCGCTGAATCTGCTTCAGATGTGCTTCGCCTTTGAAGCTCTCGGCGTAGATCTTGTAGACATCTTCCGTTCCGGAGGGACGTGCGGCGAACCAGCCGTTCTCCGTTGTGACCTTAAGACCGCCGATGGCCGCCTTGTTTCCGGGGGCTTCGGTGAGAACCGCGGTGATAGCCTCACCGGCCAGCTCCTTGCTGGTGACCTGCGAGGGATTCAGCTTACCCAGTTTGGCCTTCTGTTCGCGGTTTGCGGGAGCATCAATGCGCTGATACACCGGCGAGCCGTACTTCGCGGTGAGTTCGGCATAGAGCTGTCCCGGATCCTTTCCTGTGCGAACGGTCATCTCCGCGGCGAGCAGGCCAAGGATGAGCCCGTCCTTATCGGTGGACCACACCGAGCCGTTCTGCCGCAGGAAGCTGGCGCCGGCGGACTCTTCACCGACGAAGCCAAGCGTGCCGTTTACCAGGCCGTCGACGAACCACTTGAAGCCTACGGGGACCTCCAGCATGGGGCGCTTGAGTCCCGCGGCGACGCGGTCGATCATCGATGAAGAGACCAGCGTCTTGCCGATACCGACCTTCTCACTCCACTGCGGTCGATGCGTGAAAAGGTATTGGATGGACACCGCGAGATAGTGGTTCGGATTCAGCAGACTCGAACTGCGGGTCACGATGCCGTGGCGATCATGATCGGTGTCGCAGGCAAAAGTGACATCGAAGCGGTCTTTGCCGGCAATGAGTGAGGCCATGGCGTAGGGAGAAGAGCAGTCCATGCGGATTTTGCCGTCCCAGTCGCAGGTCATGAAGCGGAAGGTTGGGTCGACTGTCCGCGAGAGTACGGTGAGCGGCAGCTTGAACTTCTCCGCGATGCGAGGCCAGTAAGCAACGCCTGCACCTCCGAGAGGATCGACCGCAAAGATGAGACCCGAGGACGCGATGGAACGAAGATCGAGTACTGAACCGAGGTCGTCGACATATTCGCTGACGAAGTCATGTTTGTGCGTCGTGGAAGAGGCGAGCGCTTTTGTTAGTGAGATGCGCTGAACACCTTTGAGGCCGGAGGCAAGAAGCTCATTCGCGCGATTCTCGATCCACTTCGTAGCCGTAGTGTCGGCTGGACCGCCACTGGGTGGGTTGTATTTGAAGCCGCCATCCTCAGGTGGATTATGCGATGGCGTGATGACGATGCCATCTGCGAGGCCGGAGGTCTTACCAGCGTTGTAGACCAGGATGGCATGCGAAAGAGCAGGAGTGGGAGTGTAGCCCTGTTCGGAGTCGATCATCGTCTCCACGCCATTGGCTGCCAGCACTTCAAGCGCAGAGGCCCATGCGGGATCGGAGAGCGGATGCGTGTCGGCCGCGAGGAACAGGGGACCGGTCGTGCCTTCATTCTTGCGGAACTCGCAGATGGCCTGGGTAATAGCGAGGATATGGTCTTCGTTGAAGCTGGAGTGCAGGCTGGAACCGCGATGTCCGCTGGTTCCGAAGGCGACCTTCTGAGCAGGATTGGAGACGTCTGGCTTCTGTGTGTAGTAGGCCGTGATGAGCCGTGGGACATTGACGAGAATCGATTCCGGAGCAGGCTTGCCAGCTAACACGTTGGTCATAGAAGCAAGGATGACAGAGTTGCCGCCCGGGATGGAAGACGCTTCTGCATCTGCGTCATTTTCCTGTGAACGGGTTTCTCTGGGAGCAGACGCACCTGTAAATCGGTCTGACCAATCCTGTATGCTGGCAAGGCATATGAAATGTGGTTCGAAGCTCGCTTTACCGCTGATTTTGCTCGCCGGGGTGGCGTTTGGACAGGCATCTCCTTCGCGCCAGATGGCAGACGCGGTGATCCGCCGGAACCCCACGCCGCGCTGGGTTTATGAAGAGGGCACGATGCTGGACGGCCTGACGGCCGAGTGGAGGTCTAGCAACGATGAGAAGTACTTCGATTACGTGAAGCAAACGGTGGATGCACTGATCACCGAGGATGGAACGATCAAAGGCTTCAAGTCCGATGCGCACTCGCTGGACAATCTGGAGATGGGCCGCGCCGCCCTGATGCTCTATCGCGAGACCAAGGACAAGAAGTACGAGACAGTGGCTCGCTTCGTCCGTGCGCAGCTCGACGAGCAACCGAGAACCCCGAGCGGTGGTTTCTGGCACAAGGCGATTTACCCGAACCAGATGTGGCTGGACGGCGCCTTCATGGCCGAGCCCTTCTATGCCATGTACGCTGCGACCTTCGATGACAAGGCAGCGTGGGACGACATCGCGAAGCAGTTCCTGCTGATGGATGAACATCTGCGCGATCCCAAGACGGGGCTGATGTATCACGGCTGGGATGAGAGCCGGAAGGAACGCTGGTCCGATTCGAAGACAGGGCGCTCGAAAGAGTTCTGGGCTCGCGCAATGGGCTGGTACGTCGTAGCTCTTGTCGATGTCCTGGAGTACTTCCCGAAGGATCATCCCAAGCAGGCAGTTCTGGTAAAGGATCTGAACGACTGTGTCGCCGCGCTCGAGAAGGTGCAGGACCGGAAGACCGGTGTCTGGTGGGATGTCCTGGACAAGGGATCGTCGGACGGAAACTACGTGGAGGCTTCGGCCTCGTCGATGTTCGTTTACGGCATGGCGAAGGGCGCGCGTATGGGTTGGGTGCCGAAGAGGTACCAGGCGTCCGCGGTACGTGGCTGGGCAGGTATCCAGAGAGAGTTTGTGAAGACGCTGCCTGATGGCACCATCAGCTTGACCGGCATCGTGGCCGTATCAGGGCTGGGGGGCAAACCGTATCGCGACGGGACGTACGACTACTACATCCATGAGAGGACAGTAGCCGACGATCTGAAGGGAATTGGCGCGTTCCTGATGGCAGGCAGCGAGATGGAGCGCATCCGGTAGCTCTATCCCTGTCTCGTCTCTCGTTGTCATCCTGTTCGCTGGGGTGATTCGTGAAGGACCTGCTTAGCGGGCTATTCGCATTTGTAATTTGATGACCCACACACTGGGTGCCCCATCCATTGCAGCGCAATGGGTGGGATGTGGCTCGGTTCAATGCTTCAGGAGGCAGGAAAAGCGGTTCGAGCTACGCTCGAAGATCCCACTCACGCTGGCGCGTGAATGGGGCACCCAGTGTATAGCTAGTCCTAGCTTGGCGGAATCGCAGCCCGCAATGCGATTACAAGCTGCGGGATGTGCGCCACGTCACCGCATCGAAGAGCAGATTCGATCTGCGACGCGATTGCCGAAGCCTCCGGAAATCCATACATACCAAGCGCCCCGGAGAGCTTGTGTGCGGCCTCGAGCATTGCTGTGTGGTCCGCATTGTCTGCTCCGAGCACGGCGACACGCTCTTCCACAATTGGCCGGTTCTTCTGCCACAGCGCGGCGATGAGAGCAGAGGTCTTTTCCTGGGCAGTCGACATCGATACCTACCAGCCAAGGGCCTCAGCCATCTGGTCGGCGAGGGTCATGGGATCAAAGGGTTTGAAGAGTACCGCGGTGACACCGAGGCCGGCAAAGCGGCGCTGATCCACGCCCTGTACTTTGGCCGTAAGCAGGATGACTGGAATACCCGCTGTTTCAGGATTCTCCTGCATGGCCTTGAAGGTTGTGGGCCCATCCATGCCGGGCATCATTACGTCCATCAGGATGGCGTCGGGCTTCTCCTGCGCGGCGCGCTGGATGCCTTCCTGCCCGTTGGAGGCCGTAAGAATCTCCCATCCGGCGGTAGCTTCGAGGGCAAGCGAGGCGACCTCCCGGATGTCGTCTTCATCGTCAATGATGAGGATGCGTGGCACTGGGGGAAAGAGTACAGGCGCGGGGCCACAGGCGCAAGATACTTGCGGCCTATTTCATACAGGTGTCGTGAGGGTCTTCGTCGTTGCTGTTGAAGGTGATAAGGCAGGGAGCAAGCAGCATGGTGGCGAGGGCAAAAGCGACAATCAGGTCGTGCATGGGTAACCCCTCCGCGAGGTGGAAACTGACACGTGCCGGGGGACTCTTTCTGTCCCTCTTGCGAATGACCTTAGCAAGCGATTGCTGCCCGGTTATCACCAGGATGTAATCTTTGGCCAACTAGGCCCACGGAAGTCACGATAGAGCATCCTCCCTGTCTTCGGGATACCTGTAGGAGGTCAAGAGGTTGTTGACATCTGGAGCCTGCTGATGGGCGGGCGTAGGTTGAGGCTAGCATGAGGTCTTTGTTGGTTGTAGAAGTCTGTCCAAGGGGCGAGTTGGGTGTCTCTTTGTTCTGAGTTTTCCCAGTGAGCCG